>JAMNYO010000141.1 GCA_023622765.1 Bacteroidota bacterium
ACCAATCAGAATTGAGTTGCGCCAATCCACAGAAAAATACAACATTTCAAACAAGTACGTCGCGCAAGTAATCGATTATATCAAGGAAAACATCACTTCGGGACTATCCATCAACGAGCTGGCGGGGATAGTGCCACTGTCAAGGAGAAATCTGGAAGTGAAATTCAAGGAAGCAACCGGCTTCCCAATATACCAGTTCATACTGGACAAGAAAGTAGACTATATCACTAACGAGTTGTTGACGACGGACAAGGATCTGCTTGACATAGCCATAGAGGTGGGGTTTGACGATGTGAGGAACGTATACCGGATCTTCAAGAAGAAAACCGGATACACACCCATGGAGTACCGGAAGAAATTCACAGAGATAAAAAAGTGATGGGGAAGTTATTTTCGGAACATTATCACCCTTTTATTGGTGTTGGAGCCCGTATATACCATTACCGTGTGGCGCGTAATATCTCCCGTTTCCCTAGGGGACCGGGGAGCCTCTCCACGTGGTATCCGATATCTTGAAGCGTTCTGCGAACTGCACCCTTTGCGCAGTAGGTGGTGAGTACCGCCCCTGGGTTGCTCAACGCGTGTATTCGCTCGAACAGTTTGCTTGTCCACATCTCCGGCTGCTTCTCGGGGGCAAACGCGTCGAAGTAGACTACATCGAAACGCGTATCGGGTTGAAATTCCTCTAGTCGAGTCACATCTTGACGAACTTTCTTTAACCGAAATTGGGGTGTCACCTCCATCCACTCGCCCCACGGGGTCTCGTGTAGCTCCATGAACAGCTCTTTTCGGGTGGGGGCGATAAGGTCACCATAGTTCAGTTCCCGCACTTGCTCTATATCGAGCGGGTACTTTTCGAGGGTGGTGTAATGCACGGTTTTCCCCGTCTCTTCCGCGTGGAGTAGGGTGAGGAACGCGTTGAGTCCCGTTCCGAACCCGATTTCCAGAAGGTTCACCTCCCGCTCCGCACACTGGTCGAAACCGGCACGGATATACACGTGAAGCGATTCTTGGATGGCTCCGTGCGTAGAATGGTAATGTTCATCGAGCGAGGGGACGAACAGGGTATGAGACTCGTCTTCCGATAGTGTCAAAATAGTTTCCATCTCATTGGCTTAACTTGCGCTAAGGTCGTTGCCGGGCGTACAGGGGGCGGTATTCAACAATACACAACGACATACAAAATGTCACGCACAATAAAAGTGATACTCGTATACTTACAACTACAAGGTGAACAGTAGTTCACGTAAAGCAGGCAGAACAAAAGTAGTAAAAGTAGCGCTCCCCAGCACCAAATTTCATCCTTTTTGGCTAAGTTCGCGTAATAAACCCGACGGATGCAAAAATATCTACCTGTTTTTTTGGCTTTACTGCTCTTGGCTTGCGGGAACGGTTCCAAAAAGGGGGCTGGGACAGGCGAGAGGGTGTTGACGGTAACCATCGAGCCCCAGCGTTTCTTCTTGGAGCAAATCGTGGGCGATCGATTCACGGTGAACACGCTGGTACCCCCGGGTGGAAGCCCCGAAACGTATGCACCACCCCCCTCGGTCATGATGGACCTGGGTAAGAGTGAACGTTACTTTCAAGTGGGAGGCCTCGGCTTTGAAGACGCATGGAGCCGGCGGCTGGAGGAGATAAACCCTGATGTTACCGTGGTGAACTGCTCCCGAGGAATCGACCTAATGGAAGGGCATGGGCATCACCACGATGAAATGGAAGGGCATGGGCATAATCATAATCATGGTGATAAGGAGGGACATGCTGATCTACACGAGGGGTTGGATCCCCACGTTTGGACGTCACCACGAGCTATGAAGCCCTTTACACGCCGCATGTTGGAGGAGGTAGTTGCTATCGACCCAGGGAATGATGCGCTGTATCGCGCCAACTACGAGCAGCTCATGCAACTCATTGGGCGGGTCGACAGCACGGTGCAATTGCTTTTGAAGGAGGATCTGCCGAGTCGTTCTTTCATCATCTACCACCCCGCGTTGGGCTACTTCGCCCGGGATTACGGCCTTCATCAGTTTAGCATTGAGTTCGAGGGGAAGTCCCCGTCCCCTTCACAGCTCAAAGAGTTGGTGGATATTGCCCGGCGGGAGAAGATCAACACCGTCTTTATACAGAAAGGATTCGACAGGAAGAACGCAGAAGTGATCGCTTCCGAAATAGGAGCGGAGCTGTTCGTCATTGATCCGCTGGCCTACCGGTGGGATGAGGAGATGATACGTATTGCCACGATTTTAGCCCGTGAAACAGATGAATAGATTGATCCATATTGAGGGGGTGACGTTGGGGTACGAGGGAAACCCCGACGTGCTGAGCGGTGTCTCGTTGACCATTTACGACGATGACTTCCTGGGCATCATCGGGCCGAACGGCGGGGGAAAGACCACCCTCTTGAAAGCGATCCTGGGTTTGCTGAAACCGCGTTCGGGAACGATCACCTACTACGATGAAGGCAAAAAGGTTGAGTCGCTAAATATTGGCTACTTGCCACAGATAAGCCAGGTGGACAAGAAATTCCCTATCTCCGTGGGGCAGGTTATCTTGTCGGGCTTAACACCCCGCCACTCCCTTATTAATCGCTACGGCAAGAGAGAGCGTGAAAAGGTGAAAAAAGTTGCAGAGCGCCTTGGTATTGAAGCGCTGTTATCGAGAGCAATCGGTGAACTGTCCGGTGGCCAATTACAGCGCGTGTTGTTGGGTAGGGCAATCGTGGACGCCCCCAAGCTCATCGTCCTGGATGAGCCGAGTACCTACGTGGACAAACTTTTTGAAACCAATTTTTACAAGTTGCTGGGCGAGATCAATAACGAGATCGCGATCGTGCTGGTCTCTCACGATGTGGGTACCATCCTGTCTATGGTGAAGAACATCGCGTGCGTGAACAAGGGGTTGCACTACCATGCTGGCACTGCTATCTCGCAGGAATGGCTATTAGGGGCCTACGACTCTTGTCCCATCGAGATACTGGGTCATGGCGCGTTGCCTCACAGGGTGCTGTTGGAGCATGAGCACCATGTACACATACATCAAGTGGATGAGGGTAACCTCCCCGTTTACCCGGAAACGTAGCATTCACACCTATATCAGGTGGAAGGTGATAATCATAAATAAGCTAACAATGGATACGCTTTGGATTGTATTGGCTGCTTTATTGTTTTTGGTCGGTGCCATCGGCTCCGTGGCACCCGTACTCCCGGGGGTGCCACTCTGCTGGGTCGGCTTACTGCTGCTTAAATTCATCCCCACTACCCGTGACGATATCTCGTGGAAGGCCATCGTGTGGTTGGGCGTGTTGACCGCGGTCATCACGATTTTAGACAATGTGCTCCCGGTATGGGGTACAAAAAAATCGGGTGGCAACAAGCAGGTCATTTGGGGTGCTACCATCGGGTTGTTAATCGGTTTCTTTTTCGGCCCGTGGGGAATTATCTTGGGGCCGTTTGTAGGCGCTTTGGCGGGTGGACTGTTATCAGGCACCCCCGTGATGCCCGCCACGAAACAGGCTGCGGGAGCTTTCGTCGGTTTTCTCTTCGGGCTCGTTATTAAGCTGATTGCCGTGGGGGTGATTGCTTTCTTTTTCGTCCGTACCGTTATTGTTTAGCGGGGGTGTTTTTAATCAAGTACTCCGCGATCTGTATCGCGTTGAGCGCGGCTCCCTTCCGAATTTGGTCCGATACCGTCCAGAACGATAGCCCGTTTTCATTGGTGAGGTCTTTCCGGATGCGCCCCACGTAAACGGGGTCTGTTCCGGCAAGATTGAGCGGCATGGGGTACGCTTTCTCCGCGGGGTTATCGATCAGCTCGACTCCTTCGGCATTCCGGAAAGCTTCCCGTGCCTCTTCCACCGAGAGGGGACGCTCAGTCTCTACCCAAATGGCCTCTGAATGAGCGCGCATCACCGGTACGCGCACGCAGGTGGCGCTGACTTGTATGTCGGAGTGCATGATCTTGCGGGTTTCGTTGTACATCTTCATCTCCTCCTTGGTGTACCCGTTCTCGGTGAAAATGTCCACTTGGGGAATCAGGTTGTACGCGAGTTGATACGCGAATTTGGAGACGGTGGGCTCCTCCCCGTTGATCAACTGCTTGTACTGATTCTCCAGCTCCTGCATGGCGGCGGCTCCCGCTCCTGAAGCAGCTTGGTAGGTGGCCACGTGCACCCTTTTAATAGGAGTGATATTCGCTATCGCCTGCAAGGCAACCACCATTTGGGTGGTGGTGCAGTTGGGGTTGGCGATGATGCCGCGGGGGCGATTTAGGGCATCCTTCGCGTTTACCTCCGGAACCACCAAGGGTACATCGTCATCCATGCGAAACGCGCTGGAGTTATCGATCATGATGGTGCCATGCTTCGTGATGGTTTCGGCGTACTCCAGCGAGGTGCCACCTCCCGCGGAGACGAACGCGATGGTGATATCCTTGAAATCGTCATTGTGCCGCAATTCTTTAACCGTGATCGATTTACCCCTAAAAACATAAGAGGTTCCGGCACTTCGTGAAGAGCCGAACAACACCAATTCATCCACGGGGAAATGTCTCTCCTCTAACACGCGGAGCAGCTCTTGGCCAACGGCCCCGCTCGTGCCTACGATAGCTATTTTCATTTGTTGAATATAAAATAAAGTGCGAAGATATAAAAAAATTGAGACACTTACACCTCGAATATTTTCCCTTCGACTGCCAACTCGCTGTTTGGAAAAACCTCCACCGCCTCTTTCAGCAAAATCCCCAGTTCGTTGTAGCGGGAGGAGTAGTGACCGATCACCAACTTTTTGGCTCCTGCCATTTTCGCTATTTCCGCGGCTTCACGTGCGGTAGAATGGTACGTTTCCGCGGCCCTCTCTCGCTCGCTCTCCGCGAAAGTGGCCTCATGATAAAGCAGGTCTACCCCTTGGATGAGTGGAACGATCTCCGGATGATAAGCCGTGTCTGAGCAGTAAGCGTACGCGCGGGACGATTTTTTCATTTCGAACCGAAAGCCATTGGCGGCAATACGGTGTTTCAGCGGGAAGCTGTTAATCTGGATGGACTCATCCTCAAGCAACAGTTCGTGTCTCTCGGGGTTTAACGGGATTAGGTTGATCTTGAACTGCATATGGTGCCCAATGTACAAAAGCAAAGGGTTTAGCATCAGCCTAATCTCCTCGTGAGCGTAGATATTCAGGTCGCTCGTCCGCCCTAACATGCTGAGCGTGGTGATCAACCCCGGTAACCCGAAGAAATGGTCGCCGTGAAGGTGCGAGATGAACAACCCTTGTAGCTTGCTCATCCGTGCCTTGAATTTGCGCATTTGGAGTTGCGTCCCCTCCCCACAGTCGATCATGAACAACTTGCCATTCATGTTTACCAGCTGCGAAGGGGGATTGTGAAGCGTGGTGGGCATTGCCGACCCGCACCCGAGTATGGTTACTTGAAACTGACTCATATCAACGAACTCCAAATAGTTTGTTTAGCTGTACCCGCTATTCCTGCCTCGGCTTTAGCTCGATCCACGTCCTGAGCGGGTAATGGTCGGAGTGCTTTACCTTGTCCACCTTGGTTCGATAGGCCCGCATGTTCTCGCTATGTAAGATGTAGTCGATTCGAAAAAGGAACAACTCCTCGTGGTAGGTAATTCCCGGACCGAACGAGGTGGTCACGAACGCGTCCTTCATCCCTTTCCGCATTTGGTGATACGTGTAGGAGATGGGTGTGTCGTTGAAATCACCACAGATGATCGTTCCATACGTATCGCGCGTATCGAGGTGCTGTCTCACCATCTCCACCTGCCTTGCCCGGGCCCTGTAGGCACCTCCCAACCGGTTGCGAATATTGCTGGTAACCTGTTCAAGGCGCACTGTGTCGGTATTCTGAAGGAAATCACTGTACAGTTTCTTATCTTCCGGCTTGATCCTGTTGGACTCCAGGTGCACGTTCGCAACGCTGTACCTCTCCCCGTTGATGTTAATCGTGTAGACGGCGGCGCCGTTGTACGACGACTCGAAAACTATCTCGTGGGTTCGCTCGATGGGGTATTTCGAGAAACATGCCAAGCCGAAGGTATGATATTTTCCCGAAGACTCCAAACCGGTGATGGAACGATAGGGGTACTTGTTTAAGACTCGGTTCACGTCCCGTTGCGAGATCAGGGAGTGCCCCGTTTTGCTCACCAGGTACTCTTGCAAGCAGACGATATCGGCATTGGTGGTAGCGATGTAATCAAGGATGGGTTGCTCCTTCGCGTGGATATTGCTCTCTTGTGGGAATCCTTGAACGTTATATGTCAGCACCTTGATGGAATTGGCTGGGGGCTTTGGGGAGTGGAGGTGCAGCGGGAAATAGGTGGTTACCGATTTGTAACATAGGACGATGGCTAACAGGGAGATGAGTGCTAAACCCCACTTTGAAAAAGTGACCCAGAGAACCAGGTAGAGTACGTTGACCAGCAAGATAATGCCAAACCCCAACCCGATGTAAGAGAAGAGGTTGGTCTTGAGCGGGGAGACGCTCCACGATAGGAACGAGCAGAAAAGCAGGACGATCGCGATCAGGTTGGTCGCGAAGATGAGCCCGATGAGCAGTTTCCTAAACTTGGTTTTCTTATTTCCTGCTGGCATCGAATAACTTCTTTTTCTCTTCCGATGATAAACCACTGTATCCAGACTGTTTTAACTTATCCAGTATGGCATCAATCTCTTCTTGCTCGGTTCGCTTCCGTTGGTTGTATTCCCAATCGGTCTCGTGGCGAACGTCTGCCTTGTACTTCACTTTCATCCTCGCGCGTTTCGGGGTTTTCGCACGTGGCTTGAAAAGACCGACGACCCCATCGATGGCACGGCTCATCCATCGCGTGATATCTCGCCCTTTCAGGTAGCGGGAGGCGTAGAAGTAGCCCAGCAGCGCCCCCCCGATATGCGCCACGTGACCACCTGGATTGGTTGGGCTACTCAGCGAGAGGAAGTCGAGCACGAACGCGAAGATCGCGATGTAGATGATCTTGATTTGTCCCAGGAATAGGAGGTTGACCCTCGTTTCTGGTTGATAAAACGCGGCCCCCATCACGATAGCCATCACCGAGGCCGATGCCCCGATCATCCAGCCCCTTCCCATATCCCGGTAGTAAGGGATGGTATTGAACGCGATCACGTAGAGCAAAGCTCCAGCTAAGCCCCCCAGCACGTAGAGGCTCCCTAGCGACCTCCCGGAGAACTGTTGCAGGAAGATCTTCCCGAACCAGTAGAGCCAGAGCATGTTGAACAGCAAGTGGATGAACCCCTCATGCACGAACATGTAGCTAATGGGTGTCCACAACCTATGTATCAGTAAGGGAATGTGTGAGGGAATACCCAAGTAGGTGATCAAGTCAAAAGCGTACACGTTGAACAACGTGAAGATCACATCAATCACCTTCAGGATCACGAATACGGAAACGTTGATGAAGATGAGCCGGGTTACCACGTTACCCCTCCGGTAGGCCTGTTTTAATCGCTCAATAATACCTCCCATACTGCTTATCCTTCCTTCTCCAGTATATAATCATGAACACCCCGAAAAGCATACCGCCCAGGTGAGCGAAGTGAGCCACGTTGTCACCCGTGCGGTTCGCTACCCCGAAGATCAACTCTAAAACCCCGTAACCGATGACGAACCATTTCGCTTTAATTGGGAAGGGGAACGGGATGATAAAGAGCTGTGCATTGGGGAAGAGCATCCCGAAAGCAAGCAGGATGCCGAAAACAGCCCCGGAAGCACCGACCGTAACACTGTTAATCATCGAGAACATCTCGGGTGGAAGTACCGCACTCGCACGCAAATAGATAACCAGGATCTGAATGAGTCCCGCACCTACCCCCGTCACCAGGTAGTAAGTGATAAAGCGCTTGGGACCCCATACATGCTCTAACGTGCGACCGAACATGAATACCGCGAACATGTTGAAAAACACGTGTGCCAACGAGTAGGGGTCGTGGAGGAACATGTAGGTGACCAGTTGATACAATCGGAAATTATCTGAAGCGGGAAAGTGAAGTCCGAATAGTTGCGTCAGGTCCAGTCCCCCTCGTCGTAGCAAGACGAATTGGGCTAGCCAAATAATCGCGTTAATGATGATGATATTCTTCGTCACCACGGGCAACGCCCCGGCGAAACTGTTCTTGGAATTTTGCATACAGTGTAAACTACGGGTAAGTCGCAAAATTACGTATTATTTCCTAGGTAATGGGGTTTTTAGCCCCGTAAATAGGTGTTTTTTAAGAAAATCAAATTGTTTTTACCTTTTTTCTTGATTGTTTTCGATTTATCGCTTATATTTGAGGCCAAAATAAGGCTGAGCCTTAACCCAATGGATGTTTAATTTTTTTATTTACATTTTTTTATGAACAAATCGGAACTGATAAGTGCTATTGCTGAAAAATCAGGCCTTAGCAAAGTGGATGCCAAAAAAGCGTTAGATGCCACCCTGCAGACGATTTCTGAAGAGGTGAAAAGCGGTGGTAAAGTTGTACTGGTTGGCTTTGGAACATTCTCTGTATCCGAAAGAAGTGCAAGGAAAGGGATCAACCCCCGCACGAAAGAGCCCATTAAGATTCCTGCCAAGAAGACCGCTAAGTTCAAACCAGGTTCAGACTTGTCTAACCTATAAGGGCAAAGCGCAAAAGATTAAAAAAAAGGAACAAACTGCCGTGGTCTGTTCCTTTTTTTCATTATTCCTGCTTTTTGTGGTTCTATTCTAGTTCTTTCGTTTACCTTGTTGCCTTGAATTATCCCTATGCTGCTATTGCGGGATTTCCAGTAGAGATATCTTCACGTTCCCCGAGATGACCCTAATCCTCAAGTCGGTACCGGCCGTTTCATTGAAGCGGTACTGGTTCTTTGTACTTGCCTCTTTGGGAGAACCTTTGAAGACAGTGATGAATTGCCCGCCCCCGCTGGAGACTTGAATCTCGAAAAGTGATGCCATATCGGTCTCTTCGTGCCAACGGATGAAGATGTTTTCCAGCGGCTTGGTCTCATCCAGCGGGAAGGTTATATGGTAGCCTGGGTGTCCCTCCCAATAAGTTTGAGGGTCGTCGTTAAGCACGTGGAGTGCCGTTGATGTTTGAGGGTTGGAGATCACCGGTGGGATATCCACGACCTGGCTTTTATCAAAGCCCTCCCCCAACACGAAGAATGAATCGGTCAGTCGAATATCCACGGAGGAGGCCCCTACCATTACCCGGAATTCACCAGGCTCAACCACCCACTCGTTGTTTTCGTTCAACAGCATCAGGTCGCGCGGCAGGATCGTGAATTCCAACTCTTTCTCTTCTCCCGCTTTCAGGTTTACCCGCTCGAACCCCCTTAGGTTCTTCTCGTAAGTAGTTACAGAGCTTAACACATCGCGCATGTAGAGCTGTACTACCTCGTCGCCTTCTCGTTCACCACTGTTTTTTACCTTGAAACGGACGGTCACGCTTTCACCTTCATTAATATCCTCCGGGAAGACCTCTAGGTTTGAATATTCGAACGTGGTGTAGCTTAACCCGTGGCCGAACGAGTAGAGTGGGCCGTTTACCCGGCTCTGCCTCCCATCCGGTCCGATGCCACGTGCGCCATCTACTTGCGAGGCTGGCTTCGCGGGGAAGTTAAAGGGTATCTGTCCCACGGTCTTCGGGAAGGTTACCGTGAGTTTCCCACCGGGGTTGTAATCGCCGAATAGCACGTCGGCCACGGCCGTTCCCCCTTGCGAACCCGGGTACCAGGCTTCGACGATTGCCGGCACGTTCCTATCCGCCCAGTTGACGGCGAGCGGTCTACCGTTTATCAGGATCAGTACTACTGGCTTACCGGTTGCTTGTACCGCTTTCAGCAGGTCCAGTTGGCGACCTGGCAAATCGATGGAAGAGCGGGACTTGTTTTCACCCGCGGTACGCGAATTCCCACCTAGCACCACCACGGCCAGGTCGCTCCTCATCGCGTCGGCCACTGCCTTGTCGATTTCTGCCTGCTCTTGCTCTGTAAGCGGGTAGTCGATGATCTCAGAGTCTGGCCAGTTGGCATCCACGATGTCGCACCCTTTCGAGTAGAGGACTTCCACCCCTTCTCCTACTTTGCTTTGTATTCCTTCTAACACCGTGACGACTTCCACGGCGAGCGGGCCGTAGTGGGTAAGGGCGTACGAGGCGTCATTGGCATTGGGACCGCTGACGGCAATGGTTTGTATCTGGCTAATATCCAATGGTAAAGTTTTGCCTTCGTTCTTTAAAAGGACGATGCTTTCACGGGATGCTTGTAACGCGACCTCTTGGTTTTCGGGTGAATTGACCACCCTATCAGCCTCTTTGAGATCTATTTGATACGGGTTGTCGAAGAGGCCCACCAGGAACTTCACCCGCAAGACATCCCTTACCCTTTCGTCTATTATCTCCATATCGATGGCACCCTCATTGACCAGGTCTCGCAACGGCAGTACGTATGAGTCGGGTGAGCGGAAGGTGCAGCGGACGTTCAAGCCCGCCATTACCGATTGATACACCGACTCTTTCATATCGGCAGCCGTGCCGTGTTTCGAATAGAGGTACTCCACCGCGTCGCTGTCGGATACCACGTAGCCCCTGAATCCCATTTGGTTGCGCAGCCGCGTGGTAAGCCAGTAGTAGCTGCTCTGGATGGGGAACCCATCGTAGTCATTGTAGGAGCTCATCACCCCCAACATATCTGCCTCCCAGATTACCCGCTCCCACGGGTACATGTGTACGTTTTCCACTTCACGGGGGGACATCTGCGGGTCTACCCTTGACATCCCTTCGCGTCCCCCCTTATTGTTGCTGTAAGCCGCGTAATGTTTCCCCGTGGAGGCTACCTGGTAATCTTCTTGCATCCCCTGTACCATGGCAATTCCCAGTTCGGCCACCAGGTAGGGACACTCCCCGTAGACCTCCTCGTACCTGCCCCAGCGTTGATCGCGGCCCACGTCGAGGATAGGGGCGTAGATATTGGTGTACCCTAACAGCCTCCCCTCGTGGCCAGTGATGTAGCCAACCTTTCTGACCAAATCCCTGTTCCAGGTGTGGCCGAGCCCCAGTTGGGTGGGGAAGTTGGTGGCCTTGTAGCTCTCTACTCCCCGGATCCCCTCGTTGGTGAAGTCGGTGGGGATACCCAGTCGGGTCTCTTCCACGAAGAAGCGTTGCACCTCGTTCAGTGCCCATGCATGACGTGAGGCGGGCCAGACGTACGGGTTGTCTGACGGGGGTAGACCCCACTGGCGGAACCCGTTAAGGTGTTCGTCGATCGCGCCAATCCCATCTTTCCATAGCCTGTTTTTCCACTCGGGGGTAGGGAGCGCATCTTCCAGCACCCGACCATACCCGTATAGGGTAACCATCTGGTTGGTTTTTTCCTCCAAGGTCATTTGGCTTAACAGGTCGTTGATGCGATCCTCGATATCCGCTTCCGGGTTCTCGTAGAGATCCATCTTTCCGTTTTTGTTGAAATCGATCCATCCCTCCTTGTAGATAGGACTGGTGGGGCGATACACTTCTGGTATATCCGGTATTTCCAGTACGGCCTGTTCGGATTGCGCTATCGCACTTGAAAACAGGCAAGTAATGCCGATAAAGCAAAGGGCTATTTTTCTCCTCATATCATTTATTATTTTTTCGCGATTTATACATTTCCATTATACCGCCACAAACATAAAAAAAATAACGGAAATATCGCCCCAAATCCTATTGATTTGAGTTAGAGACTTCAGAAGCATCGCTAGGTGTTGATTCATTCAGCAGGCCATACCGTCTCTACGCCCTGCTCATGCAGCATCCTTTGAAAATCACGCAGCAGTTCGCTTTTAGCCCTCACCGCCTTAAAGGGAACGTTGGATGAGCGTGAAAAGGCGATCAGTTGCCCCACGGCTTCGCCAATGCTCCACTCCACCGGGTGCAGTCGGTAGCACCCGTTGGTGATATGGGTGGTGCCGATGTTCTTATTCGCGGGGAGTAGGTTGTTTACCCGTACAGGAAGCAGCGCACCCAGCGGGATTTGAAAGGGGAGGGATGGAAAGTCGACGTAGTTGTTTCCCCCCGTGCTGGGATGGAGGTCGATGTGGTAATAGCCGATACCTACGCTATCGTAAAAGTCGGCTGCTTTGGCACCCTCTTTTTCACCGGCTACCATCTTTCGGTTTTCCGCACCCACGTGCTCTTCCAGCACGGTGAATTCTGCCTTTATTCTTCTTGATTCCCGGACATAGGGGTATTTGGCCATCCCGTCTTCCGTGCCCATGATATCTCCGCGCAGCCTTAAGCCTGGCCACCCAGTTCCCCCATCAGGACGGGGCGCTTCGGTCTGCAGCCAGTAGAAGAGGGAGTGACTGAGCTGTTTCCCACGTTCCACCGTTTGTTGAAACTCATCTTCCGACACATCGATCAAGTTCCCCAAGAAATAGTCATTCTGTGGCCAGTTCACAATGGTGATGTCCCCCTCGTAAGTGGCTCCCATGAAGTTGTTCTGGTGGATGATCCGCCGGTAATTCCAGAGGTTCAATACCCCATCCAGGTTCTTTCCGCTAGGATCGAATCCCAGTCGTTTGGGAGCAAGCGTACGGGGATCGGAGTAGGATAGATCCAGCAATTTTCCCGACCAAGGTGGAGTGAGGTCAGGAACGTAATTGATCCAAAAGTTGTACCCTTCAGGGGGTTCTTTCACGTTGTTCCTCCCTGGCTGGTAGTCCATGGCGAAGCAGACGGTGAATGCTTGGTTGTTTTTGGGGTTTGCCTCTTCCGGGGCATGGAGCTCTCCGGTATCGTGCTTCGATTCGGTGCCGGTGATATACTCCGTGCCGGTTAGCGGCAACAGGTCGCCACACTCCGTGGCATCCACGAAGGAGTCACCCGTCAGCACCATGAAGTTACCCGTGTAGCGGTGTTGCACCTGCACACCCAACACCCGATCGCCATCCACGTAGGCACTTTTCGCCTTGTAGTCGGTTAGGATCTGTAACTTCCCGGTGCTCAGGTAGGGTGAGAGCATATCGTACAAAACGGCTACCGCTACCCTAGGCTCGTGGCATAGCCGGGAGACGGTACCGTTACCCGGGTTGAGGTTTACCCGGGCACGGGCATCAGCGGTCATCGGGTAATTGCGGCGGTAGTAATCGCGCACCCTATTTCGGTAGTCGTGATACGATTGTGGAGCACCGTGCGTCTCGATCCACCGGTGCTCATCGGGCGGCACCCCCTGTTGGGAGAGTTGTCCCCCGATCCAGTCGGTCTCCTCGGTCATGAGTACACTTAGGCCATTGCGGCAACAAGCGAGCGCGGCGGCACAGCCTCCCATGCCACCACCGATGATAACCACATCAGCTTTTAATTCATGCGCCTTGGAGCTACCCCTCTTCTCGGGGTGCCCGTTGGGGAGAGGGTGCCCGTTAAACAGGGGTTGCTTAATGTGTCCACATGCAACCGCGGTGCCACCCATCAGAGCGACACAGGAGAAAAAACGTCGTCTGTTCATCTTTTCAATACCTATGAAGTTATTGCTTACATGTTACTACTCGTCGTTGCCACCGATCGCTAAATTTATTCCTTCCTTAACGTATTGCCACTGGTTAGCCAACTTCAGGTGGATCATGTCAAACAGGAAGTAACCGTCGCACTCGTCCATACACGCTTTAACCGAGTTAACGATTGCCTGGTTTTCCTGTTGTTGTGTTGCCTTGTTGTCAGGGTCCCAGTTGCCTACATCAGGGCCGCCAACCACCAAGGGGCAGCTGTTCCTTATCTTCTCTTTCGCCAGTTTGCAGAAACCTTGCATGGTCCATTCGGTAGAGCCATACACCTTTAGAGGAGAGGCATAGGCACCAATAAGGATCTGATCCATCAACTCCGCGTACCCGTACTCCATATATTTCGGGGTGGCCCACCTGTAGGAATGGCTTGTGTTGTACTTCGGACTGGCCCAGTTTACGCCTACTTCATAATAGGTGGAGTACCACCCCCCGACGTAGACACCAAACTTGATATCCGCGTTCACGGATTTCACGGCGTCACGGGCCTTGCTCATAAAGTCATACATCGTTTTCGCCCTAAATTCCAGCCATTTCGTGAAGTGCGTGGGATAGGCGCTCATGTTCATCACCTGTTGCATGGTAGCACCGGGGGGGAGCACCTCTTCCGGGAAGTTTGCCAGCTTTATATTCCCGAGGTAGGCTTCGAATTTTTCCCTGGTTAGGTTGGAGAAATCGGACTGGATGCCGTCAAATCGCCCCCGGTCAAGTACGATGCCATCCAGGTTATACCTGGCAAGGTCTTTGAGTAGGCCACACAGGTAGGCTTGTACTTTATCGTTTGCCGGATTGAAAAACTTGGTTCCTCCCCCTCTATCCATGGTATTCACGATACCGGTCGATAGATTTTCGTAGGTAGCCCACTCTTTTTTCGAGGGGTCTCTGTATAGGATTCCCGAGCTGCCTAACCCGCTGCTATGCCCGCCCACCATGGTGTTAAAACCGGCATGAACCTTTAACCCGAGCCTATGCCCCTCGTCGATAAAGGCTTGGAGATAATCCCACGTGGCGGTGCGTTCCACCTTCGAGTAGACGCCGTCTACCCAAGCTCCCAGCCACTTAACCTGTTCGGCACCCGAGACTGATGAGGAGAACAAGATGTCGCCCGATGTCGGGCGTACATCCACCACGATATCGGTGAAGCCGACATCCTTGGCCAACGAGAGGTCTCGGGCAATATTTTCCCGGCTATTGGCAAAATCCTGAAAATTAGCCGCCGCATCGATCCAGATGTATCGGGGTTTCTCTTTGTTCTCTTTAGGGGGATCTGGAAATTCATACTCGGGCTCCTGGTGGTCCTCGCCGCATGCGAGCCAAAGCGGCAAAGATACCACCAGGAGGAGAGTCGGAAATAACACCCGGAAAAGTACCGGAAGAAGTTGCTTGTTGGTTGTCTTAATTATCATTGAGAAAGATTACATATCAATACAGTCGAACTGTACACAAACCACACATCCGTTGGTGTACATGAAATAGATATACATGTAGTATCCATCATCCGACACCTTCAGAATCGCATCGCCCGTACCATTGGTATTAACTCCGCCATTATCCTTTCCACCATATGTGCCGATGGGTGTTGTCCATATCGGCTCGGTGAAGGTGGAGACTGCGCTTGCATCGTACAGGTATATTTTATCGTCACTACCCCAGCTGAACGAGTTAATAGAGATGTTTACCGCGTAGGGATTGTTGTTAAAGATGGTGTAGTCGACTGCATTCTGAATCCAGTTAGAGCTAAGCTCCGGACCTCTCGCCTTAACGGTATTGGTCTGTCCGTCAACCCATGCAAATCGCCTGGGTGGCGCGTAGTAGGAGACGAAATAGTCGGCTTTTGGATTCGAAGGGTCAGTTCCAACTACATCGGCATTGTTATTCCAAGGACCGTCAATACCGCTAATGGCCACGATTTCCGGATCCTGTGAGAGTAGTGTGCCGTTTTTCACCTGCCACCGTGCAAAGCTTTTGTCAGCACCCATCAATGTCGCGGTAATGATAGCATCACCGTCGAGACTACCCTTGATAGAAAGTTTGCGACCTACAGCAGGACTGGATGTCCAATCAATATATAGTTCAGGTGTCCCATTCACGCCGTTAATCCTCCATACTTTGTAGGTGCCGGCATTGGGAGCCAAATTACACACCAGGATGTTATCACCATCATCTGCCGTCGCGAAGAAATTGGTCAGACCGCCGATGATTGATCCCATATTGGGCATTGTCCCGACTTTCTCGCCGGTTTTTCTATCCAGATAGATACTGGCTTCATTACGGGTGTTAAGGACAACATAATCGTTGATAACCGCTAAGCTGGTGGTCAGGTGTAGTGCTGTGATGCCTAGTTCGCTCTGCAATTTTTTCGACCAGAGCACCTTGGCACTTCCATTACGTATACCTCGATCTACCTTTTTGGGTACATCCTTGCGAACGGTATAGACGGTCTTGTCCACTCCGTTCTGAGCGGTTACGGTTAAAGTGATTGGTTGGTCATAATTCAGCGCGGTTGTTCTCGGATCAGGAGTAATAGTAGCACCATGAGAAATACTCAATTCAGCCATTACCTCTCCAATTGATTCGATTGAGATAAGAGAGATTGTTTTGTTCTTCTCGTCAATGATGCCGGAGATGCCAAGAGTGTTTAGACTGAAACTGGTAATCATCGCTTCCGCGCTTTTACGAATCTCCGCGACAACCTTATAATCCTTTTTTGTTTTGGACTGATCGGTAACGGTGATGATATTTTCCTTAGTCAAGTCCAGATATAGTAAAGAAGGTGAGATTGTTACGTTATCATCAAGATTTGCTACTACCCGAACTTTTTTCAGATCATTCATGGTTAGCACCTTGTCGGATGTTCTGGGGTAGTTATATGGGAAAACGATTGTAATGATTCTGTTATCATAATCTATTTCGCTAGTAAAAAGATTGTCTGTGCTCTCATCCCCGTAAAAGAATGCATTCAGGCTATTAATCCCATGACGCGACACTGAGGGAGTTAAGTCCTCAACTTGTTGACATCCGCTCAGAATGATGATGAATGCGGTCAGTGTCGCCAGGATTGAATAAATGTTTTTCATACGATTATTTTATTATTTCCAACTATCATACTGTTCAATAAGTGAGTTGTTTGCCAACTCGGCATCAGGGATAGGCAGAATATAATTCTTTGCTGAGAATTTCCTGTCCTGATAATCCACATCAATATATTCGTAGTTTGCGCCTATGATTTTAAATCCGTGGCAGCGGTAATTGTTGTATTCAATGTGTGCCAGCTTCCATCTTCTCATGTCCCAGAAAAGATGACCTTCATAAGCCAATTCTACTTTTCTCTCATTCCTGTAGTCGTTGAACCATTCATTGCCGGACGAGTTTTTTGGAGGAAGATCAACTCTGGCACGCACTTCGTTCATCGCATCTCTAGCTTCGCTCATTTTGTTAAGTCTGTATGCCGCTTCTGCCTTATTGAGCAGCACTTCTGCGTATCTGATCTCGACCCAGGTCTGGGTGCTTGGTTTACCTTTAACATCGATAAGCGATTCATCCATCAACTTCCTTAAGAAGTATCCGGTTGTAGTTTGACCATAGCTGTAAGGCTGTTCCCTATAAGCCATGAAAGAGCCATATGTTCCATTCAATGAGTTTTGCATCACATTGCCTTTCCATACACAACCCGGGTAGATAACAGTAGCTTTAAACCGAGGTTCCAAATCTTCATATGGAGGGCGTGTGGCAGTGGCAATATGATACGGAGTCCAATCCATTGTGGTGCCGTCAGCCTTTTCATAGCTTTCTACCATCTCCTGTGTTGGTGTTCCCAAACCTCCAAATGCATATCCATCACATAATGGGACGTAGTTCTTATCAAAATCATGATACGGACCCAGCTCATCATATTTGAATTCAAGAATCGCTTCTTCATTACTTCCTTTCCATGATTCAGCGTAGTCATCCACAAGATCAAATTTTCCTGATTTCACCACAGCGTCAGCTGCATCATAAGCTGATTGCCAGCGCTCTGCAAAAAGCATGGCTCTCGATTTGAATGCCAGGGCCGCGTACTTGGTTAATCTTCCCTTGTCTTGTGTGCTCCATGATTCCGGAAGATTAGCGATGGCAAAATCAAGATCACTTTCAATCAGGTCCCAGGTAGCTTCGTTTGAACTGCGGGCTTTATCCTTTTCCATCTCTTCAATTGAGGTGTAGAGAATAACACCGTCATGCCTTCTTGCCAGCTGAAAGTAAATAAATGCGCGGAAAAAGAGCACCTGTGCTTCCCATCTTTTATTCACCTCTTCCGGAAACTCTCCATATTGCTCCATAGAGTAAAGAAACTCATTCATTCTGCGAATTTTGTTATACGCGTCATCCCATACGCTGTAAAATCCGCCGGTAGCTGTAGTGATCAACGTGGGATCAAAAACGTAGTTGTTAGGGTGACCTGCTCTATGCCCCAGCGCGTAGGAACCATATTTTAAAGTGCTGGTAAAGCTTTCTGTCAGGTTGCCGCTAGCTTGTGCCGATCCAAACTGACCATACTGGTTAAGATAGGTGTAAAATCCATTTACATAGAGATCCACGCTCGATTCATCTTCCCAAATCACTTTATCGGTCAATTTATCAGTAGGAGTCAGGTCTAACCAATCCGAGCAACTATTAAATAGCAGCACTGGGAAAGCTATATAAAGTAATATATAAAATATCTTTTTCATTTTCTGTTAATTTAAAGTTATTATAATGAGAAGTTAATCCCAAAAGAGAGCGTCTTTTGTTGCGGATAGTATCCATTATTTACACCTGGCTGCTCAGGATCGATATTGTATTTCGTCAATTCGCTGAATGTGAGTATATTGGAGCCCTCTACGAACAGCCTGATTCTATCGATGCCAACATTGCGCGTAAAGGCTACGGGAATGGTGTATCCCAGTTGGAACGATTTCAAGCGGAGATAATTTCCATTTCTGTACCAGAAAGTGGAGGAGAAACCGTTATTGTTACTGACAGTTACAAGCGAGAGACGGGGAAATTCCGCGTTTGGATTGTCTGGTCTCCATGAGTTTTCAGGCAGGAATGTTGGTGAGTTTCCGCCGTGATAGAAAAGCCTGGTAAAGGCGGTATTGTCCATTATTCCCACACTACCGGTACTAGTATATACTCCCGTCAAAGCGACAGTCCGTCCTAAACCTGACTGTAACAGTATATCGAAGTCAAATCCTTTCCATTCCCCGTTTAAATTGAGTGAGGTTTGAAATTTGGAATAGGGACTCTTGCCCACATATCCCATATCTTGAGCATATGTGATTCTGCCATCACCATTTCGATCCTTGTATTTGATAAATCCCGGTACCACCTTGTAACCATCTACAGTTGGAGAATTGTCGATTTCATCCTGTGACTGGAACAGACCCTCTGCAATGAATCCGAGTTGTGCTCCCACCTCTTTACCCGTTAATTTAAGGTAGTCCGGAGTGTTTTCTGAATCTCCCGCGTAATAGAGCCATCTTCTATAGGCTAATGTGCCAACCCATTTAATACCATATTTGAAGTCTCCAATTTTATTGTTGTGGGTGATAGTGAAATCGAAGCCCCTGTAGTCAATCTTATTGACATTATCGGTGCTAAAATAATAACCTCCCATCGATGGCGGGTAGGAACCGCCTACACCTCCCAGCAGGTCATACTGATATTTGTAGAAGAGATCAATTTCCACCCCTAACAGCCCCTTCCACGCCATGAATTCAACTCCCGCGTTGTAAGTTATCGCTTTGGCCCAGGACAAATATGGGTTGCCGAGCGTACCGGAATAGATGATGCTCTGACTTTGGTTACCAAATATTACAGCGTTGGATGTGATATTCATCAGGTTGAGATACTGAAAAGCACTAACCGCGGAGGTGGCTGTTTTGCCAATTCCTCCCCTTAATTTGAGGTTATCTATCCAATTGGCCTGGAACCACTCTTCATTGTTTATCCTCCAACCGGCGGATACTGCCGGCAGGTTGACCCATTGTGATCCCGCCATTCCGCTAAAAAGATAGCTGCCATCACGGCGAAACGATGCTTCCAGCAGGTAACGGTTATCAAAATCGTAGTTAATTCGTCCCACGAAACCAATCAGACGGGACTGACCACTACCTCCGGAGATGATAGGTACCTTTTCTTCGCCGATACCGGTTGTATTGGTGATCATGCTCAGTTCATCCAGGGTCAAAAAATCGAGTCCGTAGCCTGTTGCTCCTAAACTGTTTGAAAAATTGTTACGGGTTTCAGCAAGTCCGAAGATGTTGATCTTGTGTTTGTTGAATTGACGATCAAAGGTGAGGCTCGACTGTGTAACCACACTGGTGGAGCTGTACGCGCTTTCCGAAAGAGATGTGTTACCGGAGTTGTTCAGGAATGGGACGTAACTGATTGACTCAGTAGAGCTTGTTGGCAAGTTGCCCATCATGGTTTTAAAGGGTACGATTAATGTCTTGTTAAACTGGAAGAACTTGTCATATGCTCCCATGAATTTCAAGCTTAAACCTTTCAGCCAGGGCGCATCATAATTGAGTGAAAAGTTTGTCTGTATAGTAGTGTTCTTCGGTCGATTATAGCCCGATTCATAGATTGCCGCTAACGGACTCACGGGGGAGGATGCGGTGCGGGTGGAGGTGTAGTACTCTCTTCCATCATCGGCTGTAATCATTTTGGGTATATAGGGCAATGCTCTGACAGTCTGTTGCGGAATATTGTGCCAGTCGTTCGGATTTGCCGAATAGCTGGGACGGTCATGTTCGTCGAGACGTCCCGCCACATTCATCACCATTGTAATATGGTCAGTGAGCTTAGCGTCAATGTTTGCCCTTAAATTATATCGGGTGTAGTTGAAGTTATCCACGTTTCCTTTTTGTTGAAAGGCGCTAATGGATGAGAAGAACTGCACTTTATTCGTTCCTCCTGTTGCGCTCACGTTGTGGTTCATGGTGGTACCGGTGCCGAACACCTCTTTGTACCAATTGGTGTTGCCCCACCCATCGATACCGCTCTTCATTTTTTCCACCTGCTCCGAGGTGAATACCGCTTCATCGCCATCCATCTCACGCGCTTTATTGTACCAGTAAGCGTAGCTGGGGCCATCAAGCCACTCCAGTTGGTTGGCGTTTTTGCTTATCCCGTAGGTGCCGTTGTAGGATATGCCCAACTTCCCCTCTTTCCCCCTCTTGGTGGTTACTATGACTACCGAGGTCGCGTTTAACCCGTAGACGGACGCCGAGGTGGCATCTTTCAAAATGGAGATCGACTCGATTTCATTCGGGTCAATTTCATTGATACTTCGGATTACGCCATCCACGATATAGGTAGCCCCCTCACCTCTAACCAACAAGGAGGCAGCATCGTTACCGGGTTGCCCAGATTGCTGTAACATGGTGACGCCTGCCACCCTGGCGCCTAACACGTTGGTAACACCTACCACCGGTGCTTTTATCAGTTCGGTATCAGATAGGGTGGATACGGCGCCCGTGATGCTGGTCCTCTTTTGGGTCCCGTAGCCAACGACGATTACCTCGTCGAGGAACTCGGTGTCTTGTTCCATGGTCACCTGCAGTTCCGTTCTTCCGTTAAGCGCCACCTCTTGCTCTCTGAACCCGACGTACGAGAAGAGTAGCGTGCTATTTGATGACGGCGCCCGAAGGGTGAAAAGTCCGTTTATATCGGTCACGGTGCCCTGATTGGTTCCTTTTACGATCACGTTGACTCCAATAAGGGCTTCTCCGGCCGTATCCACTACCTTTCCTCTTACATTCACTTGAGCGTATGAAAGAATGCTTGAGAAAAGGAACAATGATAACAACAGGAGTCGCAGAACCCCTCTGTTCCATGGTTGATTTTTCTTGTAACTATTCATGCGATTAATTAATTAATGGGTATAGAACCTTTGATGGTTCTTTGAAGCATGTCTGCTTCATACGGTTAAAATGTAAAAAATGATATGTACTTCATGTAATTGTCATGAGATTTACAATAACTCCTCCGCGACCTGGTTGAAGTACTCCACGGATTGCTTGATGTGTGGGAGGTTATTGTCCCAGTCGGCTTCGTACTCGATCGTGAAGTAGCCCTTGAAATCTTGTCGCTTGAGCTCTTCCAACATCCCCTTCACGTTGAGCACGCCTGTGCCCCACACCACGTCTTCCAGTGTCTCCTCTTCGCCCTTAGGTGCGATGTCCTTGAAGTGCAGGGCAATCAGCCTTCCTTCCAACTCCTGTAAGGCTGGTATCGGCTCAATGCCCATCCGCATGAAGTGGCCCACGTCGGCGCTCGACCCTAACAGTGGGTCTCTTTCCCCAATGCACTCCAGCAGGATCTCCGGCTTCCAGTAGGAGGCTTCGTTGGGGTGGTTATGGCAAGCCACCTTTATCCCCTCTCTCTTCGCGAGCTCTTCCACCAGGTCCCAATCTTCGCGAGCAGGTTCGGCACTGATGAACTCCATCTCCATCTCCTTGGCGAAGGCGAACACCTGTTCCCACTCGTCGCGGGCAGGGGTCCAGACGCCGGAAGAGATGATGGTCACCTCCTTCGACTTGGCCAGCTCTTTGAGTTGTTGCCGTTGTTCACCGGTGAGGTTGTAGCCAAAGACAGCATCCCCAAAGCCCTCTCCCATTTTTTGCCCTGGGTAGATCTCGATATATTGCAGTCCCAGTTCCTTGGTTTTATCCAGCGATTCCACCACGCTAAACAGGTGGAAGGTGTAGGACTGCATCGACAGTTTCCATCCCTGTTGTTCAGCTTTCGTTTCCGTTGTTGTTTCCGTTTTCGTCTTCGAGCCGGTGCAGGCAAGCAGGGAGCCTACAAGGGCGATAAGTAACCATTTGTTGATTTTCATGCTCATACGATTAATTAATTTTTTTATGCAACGCGTGCCCAATTAATTCGGGCACGCGTCGCTTGGTTTGTTATTCAGGTTACCTTACTCGGTTTCGGGCATCGGTGGCAGTGTGAACCCGTTCCGGTAGGTATGTTTTATCCATTCGTTGGCCATCTCGAGCGCGTTGAATTCGGCGAACCGGCGGTCGAACTTGGGGTCGCCATCAATTACCGCGTACTCGTCGACCGTCACGATCTTGATGGTATCGTTCGGTGAAATGTTGGTGAACTGCATGTTTTCACCGTCCCACTTTAGTTCGCGGTGCAGTCCATGCAGTCCCGAGAGGCGGGTGGCCAAAACGCCCATCACCACCATCTCGTTGAAGGGTCCCGAGAACTGGAAGTTGGAGGAGGCTTCCGTTCTGCTCTCTGGCGACTCCTTGCATGCTCGTATCCAGTCCTGCTCGTGGGCGTCGGTGCTCCAGATGTTCCCGTTACCCCCTTTCACGCGGGGGAGTGTCGGTTCTGGTCGGGTGAAGTCGTTCATCAGGGAGGTCGGCAGGAGCGTTGGGTTCATTCCGTAGCAGCCGGTCATGATCTTCCCTTTAGTCCCGATGAGGATGATTCCCCCGTTTTCGTCCCCCATCATCTCCCCGTCTTTCAACTCCTCGGGGCGATTCGGCACCAGCCCTCCGTCGTACCAGTGGACGGTCAGCTCGGGCATGTTCACCTTCCCCTTGGACGGTCGTGCCGGGAACTTATAGGTGACCTTCTGGGCTTGTGGTGGCGAGTAGAGGTTCGAGAGCGTTGAGCTACCCTCTACGCTAACCGGGTACTTGAGGTCTAGTGCCCAGTAGAGCGGGTCCATGATATGGCAGGCCATGTCGCCCAGTGCACCGGTTCCAAAGTCCCAGAACCCCCTCCAGTTCCAAGGTGTGTAGGCGGGGTCGTAGGGTCGCTTTTCGGCGGGCCCGATGAACAGGTCCCAATCGAGTGTGTCCGGAACGGGTACGCCCCCCTTGGGTTCGGCCAACCCTTGTGGCCAGATGGGCCGGTCTGTCCAGCAGTGCGCCTCGTAAACATCACCGATCACGCCCGAATGCACCCATTCGGTTAGTTCTCGGCACCAGTCGAAGGAGTTCCCCTGGTTTCCCATCTGGGTGGCCACCCGGTATTTCTTGGCCAGCTTGGTCAGCAGGCGGGACTCGTACACGCTATGGGTGAGCGGCTTTTGTACGTAGGCGTGTTTGCCCAAGGTGATGGCGTGCGCTGTCACACCGGCGTGGGTGTGGTCGGGTGTGGCCACCATGATAGCGTCGATGCTCTTGGCCATCTTGTCGAACATCTCCCTCCAGTCTTTAAACCGCTCTGCGTTAGGGTAATCCTGAAACGTTTTCGCCGCGTAGTTCCAGTCCACGTCGCACAGCGCGATGATGTTTTCCGTCTTCATGTTGGCCAGGTTACGGCGTCCCACGCCACCCACGCCAATCCCGGCGATGTTCAACTTATCGCTGGGAGCCATGTGGCCAAATGACTTGCCCAAGATGTTGTTGGGAACGATGGTCAATCCCACGGCACCGGCGGCCGCTGTTTTTAAAAAGCTTCTTCGTGAATAGGTTGTCATATTCTTTGGTTGTTTTAAATGATACTTTAGGTTATCAGCCACTACTTCAGGTATTCTTATGTTATGTTTTTTACAGTTAACCAGCCTACAAATTTAATAGAATTAAGCTTAATGAACAAATCTTGTGGAAAATATTGGGAGGTATCGCTGAAAAAACAACAAAAATTAACAGATTTGCCGGTTACAACGTCCACGGTTTTCTGTATTCATAAGAGAGGTATTTGTTCGCCGTCTCCGAATTCTTAAACCTTTCGTTTACCGCGTCCCACTCTAACCTCTCGCCTGTCAACAGGGCAATTGTGCCCAAATGCGCCATGGTGGTGGATCGATGGCCGATCTCAAGCGTAGCCCACGGCTGCTCACGCGATTTCACGCAGTCCAAGAAGTTCCGGATCAAATTGAACGCGCTATCCTTGTAGCTTCCATCGATCAGGAGCGTGTCATTCGTCGTAAGTGAGTAGTTCTCAGCCTCTATCATCGGTTTCCACGTTTGAAACTGACCAGCGATAGCGGGAGTGATCTTGTAATCGTTCTCACCGGTATGCAGGGTCCCCTTCGTACCCCTTAACTCAAGGAAACCGTGGGGGATGAAACTACCGCTACTACCTTCCAAAATGGACATCGTGACCAACACGCCCGATCTGAATTCATAGGTGACATGCATCGTGTCGGGAATGGTGCGGTCGTCGTCTACCACGTATTTTCCCCCGTGAGCGCTTATTGCCGTCGGGGCCTCTTCGTTTAATAGCCAACGCAGCAGGTCGAGGTAGTGTACCCCGTTGTTTGTAATTTGGTTGGCGTAATCTTCCCACCAGCGGAACTTGTAGGGTGCAATGTTGTATTGATAGGGTCGATATGGCCTTGGACCGAGCCACATGTCCCAGTCGAAGTTGGTGGGGGGTGCCTCGGGTTGTAGCTTCCCGATACCATTTGGTGCCATGTTGCCTACATGGCACGCGGTTGCAAAGGTTACCTTTCCGATTTTACCCGCCGGTACCTCTTTTGCCAGTTTTTGAAAAATTGTTGCTCCGCGCCTATTCAATCCCACGGTTACTACCTGTCGGCTGCTATTTCCCGCCTCCACCATCTTTCTGCCTTCCGCTATCGTTTTCGACAGCGGTTTTTCCACGAAGACATCTTTCCCCGCGTCGATAGCGTCAATGGTTTGTAAAGCGTGCCAGTGGTCAGGTGTCCCGATACAAACCGCGTCAATCTCATTATCTTCCAACAGCAGTCGATAATCTTTGAAAGTCTTCACCTTATTGGGAAACTTTTCGCCCATTCTGGGAATCTTTTCTTTCATATCTCTCACGTAGCGCTCGTGTACCGCGGAGAAATCGCGTGTTACGTAGGGTTCATATACATCGCAGAGGGCTGCTACTTCACAATCGGGTTGTTCCATGAATAGATGCAATAGTTGGGTTCCGCGGTTACCGACGCCAATAAAACCGACACGTATTTTGTCGTTTGCCCCGATGACCCTCTTATTTATATCTACAATCGGTGCGGCTACTGATCTATTCCCTAGTCCAGATACCGATAACCCGGCGACTGCCGCGGTTGATTTCTTCAAGAAATCCCTTCGTGTTGTTTTTGTTTGCATAGGTTTATTCTGTTTTTATGTTTTGTCGTGCTTTTACTTGATAAACATCGCCTCGTAATAGGGGATAGGGTCAAAAATCCCACCCCCGGTTTTGAAATAGTTCTCGTCAGTATGGTAAAACCCGCCCTTTACCTCTACCCAGGGTGCTTTATGTTGAGGGAAACGTTGCTGCATCTGCTTCCAATTCATGTAGTTTTGATGCCCGTTGCTCTCTATCAACCCTAGGTTTTCTAAACCCGGAAAGGCTGGAAGCCGTGCGGCAACGTTTTTATTCCATTCCACCAGCACGGGGTTGACCGTTAAATCGGCACAGAAACAGGGGATATCTCTCTCAGTGGCCGCTTTCGCTATTTTCATGCTCATGCTTAATGTTTTAGCTATGGGCTTGAGAGCCACGGCCTTGTACCCCATGCTCGCGCGTTCAATAGTATCCTTATCTGTATGTGCACTCTCGTCGACTGCCAAGCGAATCGGGATCTCAGAGACGTCTATTTCCAAATCTTCGGAGAAGGGTTCTTCGATCATAACGATCTGTTCCAACGCGCCAATCTTGTCGGCATGCTCTAAAAAGCGGTAGAATAGATCTTTCGTCTCGTACCTGCCATTGGCATCAAAGTAGTAAGGTAACTTCCCGTTTTTCGTGTAGGGAGTAGGAATCTCCTTTAGGACGTCGTGAATTTCGGTAAGGCGCCTTTTATCTTTCTCAAGCATCTCTTCTTGAGTCCCTGACTGCCCGATTTTCACTTTCATAAAGAAATAGCCCATTTCCACCTCTCTTCTCAGCTCTTCCGGGGTCACGTTGTACGAAATCAAGGGCATTGCCGCGAGCTTCTCATGTTTTGTCGAGAAAGTGGATTGGTATTCAGGTGGAATCAAGTCATCGAAGTCAGTAATCCCTCTCTCTTTCGCGTAGAGCAGCCAAAGGGCATTATCAACGGACACCAGCGCGTTTAGCGCGAACGTTTTACGCAGTGTGGGGTTGGATGTAATCGTTTTCCCGTACTCGAATACCTCTTCATACAACGGCTCGATCAAATCCATGGGAGAGCTAAAGGAGCAGTTTTTAAGCAACTTGAGCGCGTGTTCGGTTAACGCGAGCATATAGGCATTTCCCCCGGCTTCTGAGCTGTTGGAGAATACGGTGCCATCAGACCATAGTACGCTTTGTGTTCCTAAGCCTATGGCGTGCTGCCCGCTATCGCTTTCGAGGAAGCTTATAACCTGCCATAACTCGCTAAGGTAGCCCCCCTTGAAGCCGAAGGGACTTAAAAGGGGTTCACGTTCAAATTGAAGCCCCACGTTGGTGACTGTAATATCTCCCTTGATCGCGCTAAGGGGAGAGGCAGGGGAAGCCGATTCGTTGGGTTTATTTCCCGTCCGTACGCACCCTCCATGCAGGAATGAAATGCCACCCAACGCCCCAATACCGGTTCTTATGAATTCTCTTCTCGATGCCATTTCACGTTAAAATAGATGTTAGGTGTGTAAGGCATAATGTCACTATAATGTTGATCGATACCTCCAAAGATACAAAGAAAAGCGTTTAAAGTGTAAGTATTGCTTAACATTTTGCGCACTCGCGCTTTAAAAAGCTATTCCAAGGCGATACATGTTACATTCGCATCCCCTTTTTCTCGTAGCGTGCTTTGCAATACCCGGGTGATTTCCAGAGGGGCAACCTCGATTCCCCCGTGAACCTCACGATAATAACACCATCTCTTCAGGGAAGAGGGTGATGTTTTCAAGCCAGCTTGTTTGTCCCTCTTCCCGATCGTTTTCCCGTTCACTTTCCCATCTGTTTACCTGTTCCCCTTTTCGATCGTTTTCCCGTTCACCTTTTTGTTCACTATCCCATCCATTTTCCCGTTTGCCCTCCCGCACGATATAGGTGTTTTCGATACCCACGGCGCCGATGCCAGGGAGGACAAACTTGGGCTCCAGCGCGATGGCCATCCCGGCTTCGAGCAGATCCCTGGAACGGGGGGAGAGCACGGGCGGCTCGTTGATCTCCAATCCCACGCCATGGCCGATAAACTTGGCCTGCTGGATGGTCCCCATGAAGTAGGGGGATAGCCCGTTCTCCTTTACCATCTCTTCGGCCAAGTGGTAGAGGTCGGAACATGGGGTGCCGACCTGGCCGTTTTCGACGATCGCCCGGTGTATCTCCATGGAGACTTGGTGTGCCCGGTAGGCCAGATCAGGAGCCTGTTCGATAACAAAGGTACGAGACATATCGTCCATGTAGGGACCGTAGTTGCCCGCCATATCCACCATTAACGTGGTGCCGGGTTCCAGCACCGTGCCGTTAGCGCCAATCGGTAGCAGGGGCGATATGCCGGTTCCACCGAGCGCGTAATCGTAGGGGGAGGGCGCTTGGGCGTTATCACCCGTGAGCATGCTCCCCATGAATATATCCATGTTCTCACCAAACGAGCGGAAGATGCCTACTGACCCATGGAGGCGCATTTGCCGCTCTATCTCCACCTGCAGTTCCAGGTCGGTCATCCCCTTTCTGTACAGCGAGGGGATGGTCTCGTACACCTTCGTGTGCACGTGTGCGCTTGTCCGCATCTGCTCCAGTTCGTACTCCGATTTAATCATGCGTATCCGCCGCATCTCTCCCGAGATATTCCCTATCTCCGGCATGCCCAGTGCTGCTTGCAGGCGGGTGGCCGCGCTAAAGCTCATTTGGTCGGCCTCGATGAGTACCCGCTTGGGTTGCGGTAAGCCCAACTCGTGCAGCAGAGCGGGGATTTGTTCCGGCTTGCGGATTGGCTTACCCCGCTTGGGTCGTCTTTCTTCGTTGACCGTCCACCCTTGTCTACTCGGTTTTGCTGGCTTGCCCTGTTTCCCTTGCCGATCCAGTTTTGTCTGCTCGGCCCACTTGCTTGGTTTTCCCCCGTTGTCCCGTTCGTCCAAAAGATTCACGGGTCTTATGAAGAAAATGAGGGGATCCCCCTTCGGGAGAATGTACAGGTAGCCATCGAAGATAACGCCGGTGAGGTAATACTGGTTAACCGCCGAGGTGATGATGCAGGTATCTGCTTGCCTCTTCGCCAGGGTTTGCTGAACTTTTTGTAGTCGGGAAGCAGTTTCGTGCCAGGGGAATTCGTTCATAGAGTTCGTTATTAAATTACTTTCCTACTCGTTCCAAAACTCCCATGCCGCGAGTGCTTGTCGCTCCAGCATCTCCCTTCCATTTTTGACGGAGGCCCCTCGCTTTTTCCCCTTTTTGAGAAACAGTGTATTCTCGGGGTTGTATACCAGGTCGTATAGTAAGTGGTTGGGCGTGAGGTAGTCGTACAGGATGGGCGGGCATTGGTTCACGTTCGGGAATGTACCCACGGGGGTCGCGTTGATAATCACAGTGTAACTCTTGAGCATTTCTGGTGATAGCTCGTCGTAGCCCAATTGCTCTTCCGCCGGGGTACGCGAGACCAGTTTCCACCCGATGCCCATATCGGTCAAGGCGCATGTCACCGCCTTGGAGACCCCGCCGGTACCCAATACCAAGGCGTTGCGGTGTTTTGTAGGGTTGAGTAGCGGGGCTATTGATTCCTTGAAACCCACGTGGTCGGTGTTATGCCCCACGAGCCTGTACCCGTGCATATTGTCAGGCGACCGTTCCACCCGTACCGCGTTCACGGCGCCGATTGCTTTTGCCTCGGGTGTAACTTCGTCAAGAAGGAGGAGAATAGACTCTTTGTGCGGGATCGTTACGTTGAGTCCCCTAAGGCGTGGGTTGGAGAGCACTATCTGGTGCACCTCCGCTACCTCTTCTGTTTCGAAGTTGAGGTACTTCGCGTGAATCCCTTCCCGTTGGAACTTCCGGTTGAAGAACTCCGACGAGAAGGAGTGTGCGAGGGGGTAGCCGATAAGTCCGTAAATCTCCATGTCGTTGATTTCAATCACTATTTTTCTGTCAGGTACATGTAGTAGAGCATTCGCTTCATCTTCACCGTTTTTAATCTCTACTTTTCTGTCAGGTACATGGTGGCGATCCCGAGGGTGAAGCGCCTTAGTCGGATTGCGCGGAACCCGTTTTTGCTCAGGATAGCCATCATCTCCCTGCCTTGCGGGAACAGGGCCACGGAGTTGGGCAGGTAGGCGTACTCCTTCTCGTTGTTGGTGAAGAGGCGAGCCATGACGGGCATAACATGCTTGCTATAAAACGTGTAAAGCTCCTTCACGGGGGACTGTTCCGGTGTGGAGAGCTCCAGGAAAAGGAACGTCCCGCCCGGTTTCAATACCCGTAGCACCTCTTGGAAGCTCTGGTCGATAGATTGGAAGTTGCGCACCCCGAACGACGAGATTACCGCGTGGAACGTGTTATCGGGGAAGGTCATCGACTCGCTCGCCTGGCGCTCGAAAGAGATTATATGCTCCAGTCCCTTGTCACGTACCTTCTCTCTCCCTACCTCCATCATCCCCTCGGCGATATCGGTGGCGATGATCTGCCTGGGTCGTAGAATCCGGTACGCCTCAATAGCCAAATCGCCCGTGCCGGTGGCAAGGTCCAATATTTTCTCCGGTCGGTATTTCCTCAACGAGCGCAACGCTTCCCGCCGCCAGTAAGCGTCGATGCCCAGCGAGAGAACCCCGTTCATGCTGTCGTACACCGGGGCGATCTCGTTGAACAGCTCGGTTACCTGCTCCTGCTTGGGTCGTTCCGGGTCGTACGGGTTGACCTTCTCTACCTTATAGGTCATTGTTTAATCCTCTATTGTAATTATTCTCTTGGGAGGGTTTTCCTAAGCCCGTGTAATTGTGTTGCAACTTTTTGGTTGTCATTGCAGTGCATTGCCTGCAGTTAAATTATTCAGGGGATTAGCTGTCTAGATTGGTTGGAATATTCTTGTCGTTGGCAATGTTATTCATTACTCTTTTAATGTCTTGAATGACCGAATAGTCGAGCTTTGACATGGACAACTTACAGGTTGACTTGTTTTTTTTTGTAATGACAAAGTTAGCCGGTTTATAGCTAATGGAACGAATATCCGACCACTTAACCGTTTGCTTTTTATCAAATATCCCGGTCTTGATGCTTATTGCCTGACTGTTTATCCTGACAAATGCCTTTCCAAACAGCCTCTCGATGGGGTTGCCTAATCCATAACTTGTTTGCACTACTCCGTTCAATATCAAGAGTATAAAGAAAATCCAGTCGAAAAGGGATGCTGAACCTTTACGTATCCATATGGCAATAAACCAGCCAATCGCGAACAACAATAACAATATCCCCAAAATCAAAACAAATTTTGACTTTGTCCTAAATGATAACAGATCTACCGAATATTCCATAATGACCTATATTAATTCAAATTTGTTTTACTTTTTCAATACAAGAGCACACATTGTTACCTAAAATCACGTGGTGTTTTTCCACAAAAGTTAAGGGGTTAAGTGCAACGGCTGATAGCAATAGTTAAAAGCTAACAGCTGGTTTGCAAATACTCCTTCACGTTTCGCTCAATTCGCGCTTCCAAATCTTTCGCTTCGGCTTTCACGAACGGTTCGCCCACGATCTTTTCGTACAATTCGATGTAGCGCTCCGATACGCTGTTGCAGTACACCTCCGTCATTTCGGGAACTTGTTGCCCCTCCTTGCCTTGAAATCCGTTCTCCATCAACCATTTGCGAACGAACTCTTTTGAGAGCTGCTTTTGCTCCTCGCCTTTTTCAAAACGCTCCTGGTAGCCTTCGCTGTAGAAATAGCGGGAGGAGTCGGGGGTATGGATTTCGTCAATCAGGTAGATTCTCCCCTCTTTTTTACCGAACTCGTATTTGGTATCTACCAATATCAGCCCTTTCTCGGCAGCCATCTCGGTTCCGCGCTGGAAAAGGGCGTACGTGTACTTTTCCAGCTGTTTGTAATCCTCTTCCGACACCAACCCTTGCGCGATGATCTCTTCGCGCGAAATGTTTTCGTCGTGTCCTTCATCGGCTTTGGTGGTGGGTGTGATGAGTGGTGTGTCGAACTTTTGGTTTTCCCGCATTCCTTCGGGCAAGGGCAGCCCGCAAAGAACACGAGCACCGCTTTTGTATGCGCGCCATGCGCTTCCGGTAATATACCCGCGAATCACCATCTCCACTTTAAACGGTTCACAGCGGGTACCCACGGTAACCATCGGGTCGGGCGATGCTTGTTTCCAGTTGGGAACGATATCGGCGGTAGCGTCCAGGAACTTCGAGGCGATCTGGTTTAATACCTGTCCCTTGTAGGGAATCCCTTTCGGTAGTACCACATCGAATGCCGAGATACGGTCGGTCGCAATCATCACCAGCGTGTCATCGCCAATGCTGTAGACATCGCGTACCTTCCCGTGGTATACACCGGTTTGCCCGGGGAAATTATAATCGGTTTTTAATAATGTCTTCATACGTTTATTTTATTTTTTTGTTTCAGTATATAGGTCTTTGGAGATGATTGCTTTCATTGTTCATTGCTCATTGCTCATTGTTCATTGCTCATTTGCTGAAGCGCCTTTTCTGTTGTCGCTCGGTAAAGCTTAAGCAAGTTCAGCTCTGGCCTCGCTCCTAAGGAAATTGCTAATTGCTAATTTGTTCACTTCTCTCGTACGCTTCCACGATGCGTTGGACCAGCTGGTGTCGGACGATATCTTTTTTGTTAAACTCGACCGTGCTGATGCCTTTGATGCCCTGCAATACCCGCATCGCGTGGATGAGTCCCGACTGTTGGGAGGGGGGCAGGTCGATCTGCGTGATGTCGCCCGTGATAATCATCTTCCCGTTCAGTCCCAGTCGTGTCAGGAACATTTTAATTTGTGGTTTGGTGGTGTTCTGCGCCTCGTCCAGGATGATGACCGCGTCATTCAAGGTGCGTCCTCGCATAAACGCGAGAGGTGCGATCTGGATCACGTTGTTCTCTAAGTACTCCTTGAGCTTCATCGGGGGAATCATATCCTCCAGCGCGTCGTAGAGCGGCTGCAGGTAGGGGTCGATTTTCTCTCTCATATCCCCGGGCAGGAACCCCAGCTTTTCGCCCGCCTCCACGGCAGGGCGGCTCAGGATAATCTTGCGGATGTTCTTACGCTTTAGTGCCCTTACGGCCAGCGCGATGGCGGTGTAGGTCTTGCCCGAACCCGCCGGGCCTATGGCAAATACCATATCGTTCTTATCGAACTCCTCCACTAGCCTTTGTTGGTTGGGGGTACGCGCCAGTATGGGCTTGCCGCTTATTCCGTGAATGATGAGGTTATCCACCTTCACCACGGCGGGTGCTTTTCCTTTAACTATATCGATGATATCCTCCTCTTTCAGGATGTTCATCTCGATGCTGAATTTTTCCAGTTCATGGATTGCCTCTTCGAACGCAGCCAGTTCTTCCTCCTCCCCAATCACCTTGATCACGTTGCCCCGGGCCACTATTCGGAGTTTGGGGTACAGGGTTTTAAGCAGCTGTATATTGCTGTTGTTGATCCCGAAAAAGACCACGGGATCCACGTTTTCTAATATGATTAGTCGTTCAATCATTCGTTGTTTGAAAAATCGAGCGAAAATTGGTAGGGCTTGTTTTCCATTCCCTCCATCCAGTTGATGAAGGCGTTATTCACTATTCGGTTGCCTCCCGGCGTGGGGTAGTTACCTGAAAAATACCAGTCCCCAGGGTGATTAGGGCATGCCTTATGCAGGTCTTCGATGCTCTGGAATACCATGGTGACCTTGGCGTTGATGGAGTTGGAGGTGAGCATGCGCGCGATCTTGTTCGATATCTCCTCTTCCGAGAAAGGGGCGTAGATATTTTTCACGTAGTTCACGATCTCCTCCTTCCTTTTGTGGCGTTGCGCGACCGATTTCTTGTAGGTCTCGTCGATTACCTGCTTCATCCCTTGCTCTTTCAGCAGTTCGATGGCTGCCCTAAAGGCGATAAATTCGCCCATACGCGACATATCGGTCCCGTAGCAGTCCGGGTAGCGAATTTGTGGTGAGGAGGATACGATGACGATCTGTTTCGGGTCGAGCCGGTCTAGTATCTTGAGGATGCTCTGCCGAAGGGTTGTTCCCCGCACTACGCTATCATCGATAATCACCAGGTTGTCTTTCCCTCTCCTTAACGAGCCGTAGGTTACATCGTACACGTGAGCGGCCAGGTCGTTCCGAGTCTTTCCCTGCTCGATAAAGGTGCGCAACTTGATATCTTTGATGGCCACCTTCTCGGAGCGTACCCGCTTGGAGAGGATCTCGTCGACCTCCTTGCGGGTCAGCGAAGCCCCTTTCTCCAGGATGGTTACCGCTTTTTTATGGTTGAAGTAATCCTCCAGTCCCTGCAGCATCCCAAAGTAGGCCACCTCGGCCGTGTTGGGGATAAACGAGAAAACGGTGTTCTCGAAATCGTCGTCGATTGCTTCAATGATTTTCGGGACGAGCAGCTCGCCTAACTTTTTGCGTTCCCGGTAAATGTCATAGTCCGATCCCCTTGAAAAGTAGATCCGCTCGAATGAGCATGGGGTTATCTTCTCCTTCTTCTCCAGGATTTGGTGCAAGCTGATCTTCCCGCTCCTTTTCACCACCAGCGCTTCGCCCGGTTGCAACTCGTGAATATCGTCTTTCTTCAAGTTGAAGGCAGTTTGAATCACTGGGCGTTCCGATGCTACTACCGCTACCTCATCATCGTGGTAGTAGAAAGCAGTACGAATACCCCATGGGTCGCGGAAGGCGAATGCATCACCACTGCCAATCAATCCGCAGAGCGCGTACCCACCGTCCCAGTTCTTGGAAGCCCGCCTCAAGAGGAAAGGTATATCCAGTCTCTCCTCGATCTTGTGGCTAATTTCTTGCCCGCAAAGGCCCTCTTTTTCCAGGTTATCGTACTGGTACTGCACTTCCCGATCAAGATAATGGCCCAATGACTCCAACATGACGAACGTGTCAGCGAAATCGCGGGGATGTTGCCCCTCTTCCAGGAGTTGCCGGAACAATTCGTCGACGTTGGTCATGTTGAAGTTACCCGCTAGTGCCAAGCTTCTGGACGCCCAGTTGTTGCGTCTCAACAGTGGATGCACGTAGGTCAGTCCGGTTTTACCCGTGGTGCTGTAGCGGAGGTGTCCCATGAAGAGCTCTGCAGCATAGGGAACGGACGATTTCACGAACCGGGTGTTGTTCAACTGTTCCGGGGTGAAGCGTTGGAACGTGGTGTGGACGTTGGAAAATATACGGGTGATGGCATCCGACCCAACCGCCCTCTCCCGAAAGATAAACTCGTTGCCGGGGGCAGCCTCTAGCTTCACGGCCCCCAGGCCTGCACCCTCTTGTCCCCGGTTATGTTGCTTCTCCATAAGCAGGTAGAGTTTTTCCAGTCCGTATTGCCAAGTTCCGTACTTGTGGTGATAATATTCGAGTGGCTTCAGGAGGCGGATGACTGCGATGCCACATTCGTGATTGATAATGTCTGTCATTGTCTTTATCGTCGTTCTTTGAGGTGAGCCTGCTTAGGGAGCAATGGCTTTCACACTGCAAATTTAGCCTTAATCGGTAACAATCCCCCCATTTTTATACGATTATTTTAAACATGTCGGTTTCTTTCGATATAATGTTGAAAAAATGTGATAGGAAAGTGTTAGTTCATGCGGTCCTGTAATTTTTTTTGATTTTTTATGGAAAAAATTTGGTGAATATTTATTTCTTTTATATATTTGCGACGTGGTTTTTTCATAATAGTATTAGATTTAAGGTTAACATGTTTGGCAGTATGTCGTGATGACATGCTGCCAAATTTTTCTTGTTTCACTCCTTATTTTACCTGTTTTATTTCCCTGCATGGCTAAACTTTCTTACTTTTGTTTCCAATTAACGAGAAGAGATGCGAAAAACGGCACATATACTTTTGATTATCCTCTCCTTGCTATCGCTTTTACAGTGCAAACCTAAAGGAAAGGCTTTAAACAAGCAGCTAAATAGAATGGCATTGGAGGTCAACGAGTCGGCCCCCGTGATGTTGAATTCCTTCATTCGTTTAGAGGGTGCTTCGGTTTCGTCGGACAATGTTTTTCAATACCGCTACACAGTGCTGAATACCGATAACCCCGATTCAATGGTACAAAGTGGACTGCCATTGCTTCGGGAAACCATTCGAAACGAGTATAAGTCCAAGCCGCAGTTGAGGGTTTTCAAGGAGAATAACGTGGTAGTCGAATACATGTTCATGAGCGAAGAGAACCGAGTCATTCACTCGTTGCGCATGAATCCGGAAGAATACAAGTAACCGAAACGGGAGGACTAACCGAAACAGGGGGACTGATTGAAAATGGGAATTCTTATCGGAACCGAATAATTCATTAAAAAGAGTACAACTAAAATCCCTAACAGTATGAGTCGCTATTTTTATATTGACGCGGAAGGAAAACAGAAAGGAACCTATACGCCTATGGAGTTAAGGGAAGAGGGTGTGAGGCGTGACACGCTGGTTTGGGCGCAAGGAATGGAATAGTGGCAAAGGGCTGAGGAGGTCGACGAATTGGACTTCCTTTTTTCCGGAACCTATAATCCGCCCCAACCCGAACCGCCACGTCCCGCTTGGCACGAAGCAGATCAACCGGGTTATGCCTCAGCCAACGAGCCGCGTGTTCAACCCACCAAACCCAGAACATGGCTGGTGGAATCAATATTGGTTACGCTTTTGCCTTTTATGTTATGCGGTAGCTTTCTGAGTCTTCTCGGTATCATTGGTATTGTCTACGCGGCGCAGGTGGAGTCGTACTACAACCGGGGTGACTACCAGGCATCGGCAGAGTCATCTCGATCAGCCGGAAGGTGGACCCGTATTGCCCTATGGATTGCCATCGCATGGGTAGTGCTGATAATCATTGTCTTTGTCGCCCTCTTCGCCTTGTTTGGCTTTAGCCTCTCTAAGGTGAACGACCTAATAGATATTTAATATTAACATTTAAACGATATGGAAGATAATAACTTTACTCCTCCCCCGGTACCCCCGGTAGATGGACGGGGCGGGTGGCAGGCTTCTCCCGTTAGGGACTCGTCGAACGATATCCCTCCCATGAAACCGAACAACTGGCTTTGGCAATCGATCGTGGCAACGATCTTATGCTGTATCGTTTTTGGGATCGTGGGAATCGTTTACGCGGCGAAAGTGGATTCGCTCTATTACAAGGGTCAATACTATGAGGCAGAACGTGCCGCCAAGAAGGCCAAGATGTGGACGTTGATCGCGGTCGTGGTAGGCTTGGTGTACATTGCTGTTACCGTGTCGTGGTACCTCACGGGCAACTTTCCGGAACAACTGCAGGAAATCATCGAGAATAGTGCCAGCGGCTACAACTTCTAACCCTTTGGCCACCCAAGTGAGGTTCTAAAAAAATGAATCAGCTGTCGTGTGAACGCGTGCAGCCTTTAGTTGTGATGGTTAGCGTGTTGGGGCTTGTAAGATGACGAGACCCCGCAAGTTGGGGACTACCTGAAGTCGTGAAAATTAGCGTGGGCAGAGGGGCTAAAATTGGCTTGGGGATTGCCATCGCCTTAGTGGCGGTGATACTGCTTTTTGTTTTTTACACGCTGGATCCCGGCGAGCAGCCGTTTTTCCCTCGGTGTCCTTTTTTATTGCTCACCAGTTACGAGTGTCCCGGTTGCGGTTCCCAGCGGGCCATCCACAGCCTATTGCATTTCGACTTCAAGGCCGCCTTCCGTTATAACGCGCTGATGGTGTTGGCAATACCCTACATACTTGTAGGTATCTACTTGCAGTACTTTGGCGGTAGCCGACGGCATCCCAAGGTCGAGAAGCTCCTCTTCGGGCGCTGGTCGGCCCTCACGGTTCTGGTACTGGTGCTCGCCTTTTGGATTGGGCGGAACCTGTTTTGAAAGGAAGGGAGAGGCGATTTCAGCAGTATCCCGTTTCTTTTTTTACTACTCCACCAGGTAGGCTACTTCATACGTCATGTTGTGTTCTGGAAGCACCCTATGTCTCTTTTAATCAAAAGGGAAAAGGGGCGTATAGGAGTTTGAAGTTTCGGCTATTACTGCAATTTCTTTTTTAAGAAACGTCCGGTGAAGGAAGCATCGCATTGGGCGACCTCCTCCGGCGTGCCCTTGCATACGATATAGCCCCCCTCTTTCCCGCCTTCGGGACCTAAATCGATGATATGGTCGGCGCACTTGATCACCTCCATGTTGTGCTCGATGATAATCACGGTGTGTCCCCGCTTGATAAGGTCGTTAAAGGCTTTAAGCAGCGTCTTTATATCGTGGAAGTGCAGGCCGGTAGTCGGTTCGTCAAAAATAAATAGCGTGGGTTTCGTCTTCTCCTCACCCAGGTAAAAGGCCAGCTTCACTCGCTGGTTCTCCCCACCCGAGAGGGTGGAGGAGGATTGCCCCAGTTTCAGGTAGCCTAACCCTACGTCCTGCAGCGGTTGAATCTTTTTCACGATCTTTTTCTCTGTCGCCCCCTTTTTACGCTCGAAGAACTCGATCGCCTGATCCACGGTCATCTCCAGCACATCGTAGATGGATATCCCGTCGTACTCCACCTCCAGCACTTCGGACGAGAAACGTTTCCCGTGGCACGATTCGCACTCCAGCCGGATGTCGGCCATGAACTGCATCTCCACGGTGATGGTACCCTCCCCCTTGCACTCGTCGCAACGGCCCCCCTCCACGTTAAACGAGAAGTAAGCCGGGGTGAAGCCCATCTGCTTGGCCAGCGGCTGGGTTGCGAAGAGTTTGCGTATCTCGTCGAACGCCTTCAGGTAGGTAACCGGGTTGGAGCGCGATGATTTCCCGATCGGGTTCTGGTCCACGTACTCCACGTCGCTTATCAGTTTGATATCCCCCGCGATACCGTTGAACTCCGCTCGTTCCAGTGGTTTCTCCTTGTACTTGTGCTGCAGTGCGTTGAACAGCACGTCGTTCACGAGCGATGACTTCCCCGACCCGCTCACGCCAGTCACCACCGTCATCACGTGCAGCGGGAAGGCGACGTTAATATTCTTCAGGTTGTTTTGCCGTGCCCCTTTCACCTCGATGTAGTTGTTCCATTTGCGTCGGGTGGCGGGCACCTCGATTTGCTCTTCACCGGTAAGGTACTTCACCGTGAAGCTATCGCTCTTCTTCTCCAGTTCTGCCACCTTGCCTTGGTAGACCACCTCGCCACCCAGTCGCCCGGCTAGGGGCCCCATGTCGATGATGTAGTCGGCCGAGCGGATGATCTCCTCGTCATGCTCCACCACCACCACCGTGTTGCCAAGTCGCTGTAACTCTTTCAACACGCTGATTAGCCGTTGCGTGTCTCGCGAGTGAAGGCCTATACTGGGTTCATCAAGAATGTAGAGCGAGCCGACCAGGCTGCTTCCAAGAGAAGAGACGAGGTTAATGCGTTGGCTCTCTCCACCCGACAGGGTGTTAGATAGGCGGTTGAGGGTGAGGTACCCCAACCCCACTTCCATCAGAAAAGCGAGTCGGTTGCGTATCTCGGTAAGAATTCGCTCCGCCACGGTCGCGTCTGTCTCGTTTAGTTGAAGCCGATCGAAGAGGGGTGCCAGCTCGCTGACGGGCATCGTCACCAGCTCGGTAATCGATTTTCCACCCACCTTCACGTACTGTGCCTCTCGCTTGAGCCGTGTCCCTTTGCAGAGCGTGCACTCTGTCTTCCCCCGAAAGCGGGCCAGCATCACCCGGTACTGGATCTTGTACAGGTTGCGCTCCAGCATTTCAAAGAAGTCATTGATGCCGTAGATTCCCAAGTCGCGGCGGCCATTCCACAAGAGTTCCCGTTCCTCCTCCGTCAGGTCGTGGTACGCGCGGTGCACCGGGAAGTCCACCTTGTACGCGTTCCTTACGAACTCGCGCCGCCATTCGCTCATCTTCTCCCCTTTCCAGCACTGTACGCACTCCTCTTGCACGGAGAGGCTTTTATCTGGGATAACCAAGTTCTCATCGATTCCCACGATCTTGCCGAATCCTTCGCACTTGGGGCACGCACCGGCTGGACTGTTGAAGTTGAACATCAGCTCGGTCGGTTCTTCGAAGGTCATCCCGTCTGCTTCGAATCGGTTGGAGAAGGAGAATGTTTCGATTCCCTCGCTCCCCCAAAAGCGGGTGATGCACTCGCCGTTTCCTTCTAGGAAGGCGGTTTCCACCGAGTCCGACAGCTGGTTGACGGTCGCCTTGTCCGACGAACAGGAGAGGCGGTCGATTACCAGCAGCATCTCGTTGGCGGGGGGCAACGATTTCTGTTCCAGCAACTCCTCGATCCGGTAGAACCGTTCACCCACGTCCACCCTCGTGAACCCCTCCTTCATCAGTATCTCGAGCTGCTCGCGGGCAGTTCGTCCGTTTCGAAGCTGAACACGGGCCATCACGGCCATGCGGGTGCCTTCGCGGTATTCCTGCATCTTCTTCACCACGTCATGCACGTAGTGCCGCTTTACCTCTTCACCCGATATAGGAGAGATGGTCTTCCCCACGCGGGCGTACAGGAGCCGCATGTACTCGTAAATCTCGGTGGAGGTGCCTACCGTGGAGCGGGGATTACGGGTGTTCACCCGTTGTTCGATGGCGATGGCGGGAGGGATTCCCTTGATGGAGTCGCACTCCGGCTTGTTCATCCGCCCTAAGAACTGGCGGGCGTAGGCAGAGAGGCTCTCCACGTAGCGCCGCTGTCCCTCGGCGTACAGGGTATCGAAGGCTAGGGACGATTTCCCGGAGCCAGAGAGGCCGGTGATAACCGTGAACGTGTTGCGTGGGATGATCACGTCGATACCCTTGAGGTTATTGACGCGGGCTCCCTTTATCTCGATTTGCTTGGGATTGCTCATGTTTACATTTGCTCTAACCCGCGAAGGTAAGGATTTTATGCGTATCTTTGTCGTTCAAAACATAACAACTTTGTATCATGACCATTCGTTCCATGCATCGTTCGTTAGGGGTGCTCTTTTTCGTGGCTTTTATCATCTTGGTAACTGCCTGTGGTGCCTCTAAGCGCTCTTTGACCCGCGTGGCCAACCCTACCCCCAAGCGGGAGTTCCGGGGTGCCTGGGTACAGACGGTCGGCCAGTCCCGCTACCGTCAGATGAACAGTGCCGCGATGAGGCATTACCTGACCGAAATGGTCCGGAAATTCGACGAGGCGGGTATTAATGCCGTGATTTTCCAGGTTCGCCCCGAGGCCGATGCCTTTTATCGCTCCGAGTTGGAGCCTTGGAGCCGGTTTCTCACCGGGACGCAAGGGGTGGCTCCGGATGACCCCGACTTCGACCCCCTTGCCTTCATCATCGGGGAGTGCCACAAGCGGGGCATGGAGCTCCATGCCTGGCTGAATCCCTACCGGGTCAAAACCCACGTGGACAACGAGTTGGCGCCCGAGCATATTTACTGGGAACACCCGGAGCGGTTCGTGCAGTACGGGACCCAGCTCTTCTTTGACCCCGGCTTACCGGAGAACCGGGCGTTTATCTGCGAGGTGGTTCGTGATATTGTAACCCGCTACGACGTGGATGCGATCCACATGGACGACTACTTCTACCCTTACCCCATCGCGGGGCAATCTTTCCCTGACGATGAGAGTTTTGAACGGTACGCTGCCTCCCAGGGGTTCTCCCCTTCCCAACGGGGCGATTGGCGGCGCGACAACGTGAACCGCTTGATAAAGGAGCTGAAGCTGACCATCACCTCCACCAAGCCGTGGGTGCGCTTCGGAATAAGCCCCTTCGGTATTTACCGGAACAAGCGTAGCGACCCTGACGGGAGTGATACCAACGGGTTGCAGAACTACGACGACCTCTATGCCGACATCAAGCTTTGGGTGGAGAAGGGGTGGATCGATTATAACTTGCCGCAACTCTATTGGGAGAGAGGACATGCCACGGCCGATTATACCACCCTGCTGCACTGGTGGAACGAGCACAACTTCAAGCAACCCTTGTATATCGGGCAGAACCTACAGCGAAGTATCGACAAAAACGAGTTGGAGGTGAAGATCCGGCAGACACGCGAGATGTCGTTTGTACACGGGAACTGTTATTGGTACGGCTATCAGGTGCTGGACAACTTCGAGGGGGTGGCTGACGTGATGAAGGGCGATCTCCATAAAGCACCAGCCTTGATCCCCGCGTATACCCATATGCACGATGATCGCCCCGACAAGGTACAGAACCTAAACGAGGTGTTTACCGAAGACATGCACTTTCTTGCGTGGGATCACGAGAGGAAACCCTCCAACCCTGAGGCAGCGCAGCGGTTCGTGGTCTACCGTTTCCGGAAGGGGGAGAAGGTAAACATCAACCGGGCGGAGCATATCGTGGGTATCACCTCGGATAACTTCTTCACGTTGCCGTTCGAGGGGGGTGCGAACCGCTACACCTACGTGGTCACCGCGTTGGATGCTTTCTGGAACGAGTCGAAAGCCCAGAAAGTAAAGGTAACGTTGTAATTTACTTAACTTTCGCATGTAACTGTTTTATCGCTTTCAGGCTCGACTTGCGTAAATTTCGTGACCCATCAACTGCTTGATTGCTAAAAGAAAAGAACTCGTTATCACTCAAACAGCTTTTCTTTTTTAACCCAATCTTCGCAGGATGTGTCCCCACGAAATTTTCGAGGTCTTCGCTCTGAAAGCTCATACAGTAAATAACATGTGGAAATAGAGGTTGTAATAGTCAAGAGAAAGTGATTAAAGAAAAGATAGTAATGGAAAGCGAACGTTTAAATAAGCCGGATGAGCCACTGGGTCAACGGGCGGGCGACGGGGAGCGTTTCCCGATGATCGCCAAAACCTTGGCGGAACTGGAGGACGTGTTGGCCGAGGAGCTGGTAGCCCTTGGGGCGGAGGACGTGGAGATCGGGACGCGCATGGTGTCGTTCACCGGCGATAAGGCGCTGATGTATAAGGCCAACTTACACTGCCGCACGGCGCTGCGTATCCTCAAACCGATTTACAACTTCAAGGCCAATGGTGCCGATGAGGTTTACGAAGCGATTAAGGGGTTGAACTGGGAGGAGTGGCTCTCCCTCGACACCACGTTTTCGATCGACTCGGTGGTCTTTTCGCGCATCTTCACCCACTCGAAATTCGTCACCTACCGGGTGAAGGATGCCATTGCCGACTGGTTCTTCGAGCGGTACGGGAAGCGCCCGTCGGTGAGCATTACCAACCCCGATATCGCGTTGCACGTGCACATCGCGCATAACCGCTGCTCGCTCTCCTTGGACAGCTCGGGAGAATCGCTTCACAAACGGGGCTACCGGGTTGGCCAAACCGAGGCCCCGCTCAATGAGGTGCTGGCGGCGGGGATGATCTTGAAGTCGGGTTGGAAGGGCGACACCCCTTTCATTGACCCGATGTGTGGATCGGGCACATTGCTAATCGAGGCAGCCATGATTGGCCTGGGCATACCTCCCGGTATTCACCGGCAGCATTTCGCGTTCGAGAAGTGGGCCGACTTCGACCAGGAGCTTTTCAGCACCATTTACAACGACGATTCGGGAGCACGCGAGCTCAAGTACCCAATTATCGGGTCTGATATTTCACACCGAGCGATAGCTATAGCTGAAAAAAACATCAAGAACGCGGGACTGAAAAAGTACATCGAGCTTGCCGTGAAGCCTATGCAGCGGTACGATAAAGCACCAGCCCCCACGGGCGTGATTATCACCAATCCCCCCTACGGTGAACGGATGAAGGTGGAGGAGCTGGACAGCCTCTACGACATGATTGGTGAGCGGTTAAAGCATGTTTTCGTGGGATACCGCGCTTACGTGCTAAGTTACCGGAAAGAGTCGTTTGACGCGATTGGCCTCCGTCACTCCAAGCGCTTTTTCCTGTATAACGGGGCGTTGGAGTGTGAGATGCGAGAGTATGAGATTTTTGCCGGTAAACGGGAAGAGCGACCCAAAAGAAGCGCCCCACGTGAGAAGCGGGTTCGCGAGAACGACCAATACAAGCGCAATAGCCGGGAGGGGTATCGCCGTTCCCAGCGTGCCAGGCGAGGCGAAGAGGAAGATTAGATAGGCTAATTCATTCTATATAATTCATGACATCATCCATTGTTTTCCATAAAAACAATGGTGTCTTCTACACTTTTTTCGTTGGTCATTTCCACGTCGTTTTCTTTGAGATAATCGCCAATAACCTTCTTTTTATCGCGATAAATTTTTTTTAATTGTCCGATGTTTGAAAAACTTTGCAACTTTCCATTTCGGCTTATCCAGAAAATGTTATACGGTCTAACCTTAAAATCATCGGGTAGTTTTAGGTGATATATCTTACCATCAGCCATAATGGAAGAATACGATGTAGTTGATGATGTTTGCGATGTACCACCATAAGCAGCCGGTTTTCCAGGAGGAATCAACCGGCATTTATGTTCAACAAACAGAGAAAATTCCGGCTCATCGATGATAATTTTCATGAATTTGTTGTTTACTCGAATAAATTTTTCATTCAAAATAAAAACAGTATCTATCTGAGGCAAAAGGACATCGCTTATAGCTAATAATTCACCATTTTTATCGAAAACCATCTCTTCCGATGCCGTGTTGTAATTAAGTTTAGCATTGTTTCTGGTACCGTTCTTCATTAATACAACCCCTGGTTGAAAATCGGGAAAAAGATAGTGCGATATACGTACTGTTTCCTGAGCGTGTAAAGAAACGGTAATCAACAAAAGAAGTAATAAAGATTTGTATTTCATTTATATTCTGTGTTTTGTGTTTAGCTGATGTAAAGATAAACGATTTTCTTTTTATGACAAAAGTTTTACTCATTTCCTTGTTTTGCACCTCCACTGTCTCATGGTACATTGACAGCTCTTTTCGATTAGTTCGCCGGCAAAAAGCGGGACAGGTTCCTGAAAATGGAGTCCCAAAGGGGCAGTGGCCGGTCGAATTGAGCGAGGTACACCTCCCAAAAGGAGTCCTTGTCGAAGAAGTAAAGCATATCCCCGTTGATAAACAACTCATCCGATGCTTTGATAGCTGCTACTGGTGCGCTTGAGTTGTCAAGCAAGGTGAAATCGACTCCATTGTTTGATACCAGTGTGAAACGACCGTTACCCGCTACCTCGTGATACAAATCGGTTTTGTCGTACACCCATACTATATCAAGCTCATCGGTCAAGACGAAAACCCTTCCTTTTGAGGTCATCAGGAAGTTGTGGTTTGGATAATCAGACGAGAGTTCCTTGAAAAAGATCTCTTTCTCGCTCCCGCTCGCATTGCTATTTCCTATCCTGTTACCTTTCCCGCTTTCTTTTTCTTTCCCATTGTTGATTTTGCTCCTTTTGATGTTTTCGCTTTCGCTACTGTCCCCAATTTTATTATCCGTACTTTTCCGGTAGATCCTGGCTTGGACGAATTGATCCAGGAACTCCCTGTCGTGCAACAGCATCGTTTTTTCGGTTATCTTGGAGCCATCGCTAAGCGAGAAGGCGGCGATTCTATCTTCAAAAGCCACGAATAGCCAATCGTTTACCGCCTGGAAGGTGTGGACGAACTCGTTATTTTGGGTGATGGTCTCTAGGAACAGCTGCTTCCCGCTTTGCAGATCGAACGATGCGAAGTAGGGGGTTCCCTTAGTGACGAAGCCGCGGTTGTAGAGCGCATGTCCGCGGTTGATCATGAAAATTCGAGAGCCGACCAAGAAGATGGATGATTTCGAAGTTTTCTTTTCCGGTAAAGGGGTCGACCACTGTATCTCCCCCGACCCGTCCACCTTGGCTATTCGGTCTTTAGAGGCGAGGACGATATTTTCATGCGGATCGATAAGCATGTTCGACACCATATCGGAATAGGTGTTGGGTTCGTTTTGCCAGAAGTAGATGTCGAATAGCAACGCAAAAACGATATTGATGGCGTTAAAGCCAATCATTTTTCCAATCTCCTTGTGGAAGGTGCTGGCCTTGTACCTCCATCCATGGCCGTTGGTCAGGTTGATGGCGTGGATGCCGTCGACCGATATCAACAAGGTGTTGTTGTTCAGCATGTACGCGTCGTCCCATCCGGACTGTCGGTTGATCTTTTTATTCCATAATTCTTTTCCGGTTGAAAGGTCGACTGCCGTTAGTTTGTTGGAGAGCGACTGGAGCGGGTAGCCAACCCCAATCTGTAACATCGGGTCGATAAAGTAAAACTCGTTCCGGTTACTCCACATCACCTCCCCGGTTTCGGGGTGGAGGCGGTGATTCCTCTTCTTTTCTGCATGGAAGCAGTATTCACCCATCAGCTTTGCTTCTGAGGAGTTGAAGTTCGTGGGCCTTGACCATTTCACGCTTTTCGTCTCGAGGTCAACCATGTTTAGGGTGCCCCTATTCCTGAAGGGACCCTCTCTATGGCCAGGCTCCTTCAACTCGAGCAGCAGGTTGTTCGAATAGCCGTCCCAATGCCATTTGAAAAGCTTCCCGCTGAAAACGTGGCGTCTTGCCACCACGGGGCCCCCGGTCGTGTAGTATCTGCCGATTGTTGAATCACTCACTAAAAAAAACCTGTTGGCCGCGGGTTCGCTCCGGTTTGATGATGTGGTGACCGTTGAATCGTTTGCGAAAAGCTCCCCGGCTATTGCTTGTCCGTTAGTCAGGGCGGTAAAGCCAAGCGATAACACGATGAGGCTCAAAAACCTCACAGGGCGGGCCTTGGCGAGTAAAGTGGGTTGTTTGCTCAACATGTGGAAGTGTGGTTAGTTTCTAATAAAGGTGGTTTGCCTGTTTGGAAAGACGACATGCAAACCATGAGGCAAAGGTAAGGTAATGGGTTCAATCCAGCAACTTGTTGATGATATCTGTTCTGTCCATATTTGCCTAATCTTTGTACAAACTTACACAAAAAAAATGATTTTCAAACATTTTTCAAGTCTACTGTTTTCACTTTACTTGTTTGGGAAAAGCCTTTTTTTCATCTATTTTTGTAATATAAAGCATTTTTTCTATTTTTACATGCAGTAAATTTATAGGTCACAGGCCCGCACATTAACACAATATATCTATGGCAGAGAGCAATGATATAGCATCCATTTATACCGATTGTGTAGATGATATGTACACGTACGCCCTCTACCTTGGATTCCAAGAACATAACATCGTAGATGCCATTCAAGACGTGTTTATCAGCCTTTGCGAAAAGCAAAAAGATTTAACCAACATATCTAACATCAAGTTTTACCTCCTTAAATCGCTAAGGAACCGGCTGGTCGATATTGCCAAACAAGAGGGCAAGCATGTGTCGTTTAGTCCCATAATCGAAGTAGAACTCACCATTGCGGAGACGTACGATCACACGGAAAAGCAGTTGATTCAACTAGAGGAGGAAAATGAAATAAAGAGGAAAATTCAAACCATGCTTGCCTCCCTCTCGCCTAGGCAACAAGAGATTATCTACCTCCATTTTATCAAGGGTTACAACTACAAGCAAGTAGCTGAACTGATGGACATGCCATACGGCAATGTGCGTAAAATGGTCTACAAGTCATTTAAACTGCTTCGCGCTAAATACGGCAAACACTTCATGTTGCTTCTCATATTTTCACCCATCCTGCCTTGAAAATGACATTTTGCTGGTAATAGGAGATGATACCTTACAAAAGGTTTACGTAAATAAATTGTTAAAAAAGGCGACAATTTACATGTTTTGGTGTCTCTTCTATATAATGTGCAAAAATTGTTTAGGTTCGTATGGTCGACAATTCTTGTTATAAAACACATTCAGAGCTGTTAAGGGACGAAAGGTATTTGTTGTGGCGCTTAGTTCCTGAGGAGCATCTTGATCAGTATTGGGAAGAGAAATTGTTCCAATACCCTGACCTGTGCCATGAAATGAATCTCGCGGATGCATACCTGAAAGATATTTTATTTACCAAACGGTATATAAAGCAGGAGAATAAGGAGCAGATACTTCAAGAAATCGTGCGAGCCATTGAACAGGGGGAACCTCAACGAAACCGTAAGAAAAAGGCTGTTTTACTGCGCTGCAAGATTTATGGTGCCGTGGCGTGCGTATTCGTGTTGACGGGGCTTTTTTTGTATAGGGTTTTGGCACCGGTAGAGCCTGACGAGCAGATTGTTATCAATCAATTGGAGGCAAAAGAGATACGCCTTATCTACTCGGAAAAAACGGTATTGTACGAGGATAATATCGATATACAGATTGACAACAAGGGAAAGGCTACAATACAGAGTGACAATAACCCGGATAAGATCGAGGAGATCGAGATAGCGGATAATACGTTAAATACCCTGGTTGTACCCTATGGCCGTCGCTCCAAAATTGAACTCCCAGATGGCACGAAAGCGTGGTTGAACTCGGGCTCCATTTTGCAGTTCCCTTCAACGTTTAGTGGTGATAAACGCGAAGTTATGCTGAGCGGGGAGATGTATATTGAGGTCAAAAAGCAGGAGGTGCCGTTTGTGGTTAAAACCACTGATTTCAGCGTGAAGGTATTGGGCACTAAATTTAACGTTTCGGCTTATGAAAAACAGCAGCAGTCTGTTGTTTTGGTAGAGGGAAGCGTAGGGGTAAGGTCGGATCACGTTGAAGAAACTTGCATGCTTTCTCCCAACGAAATCGCACTGTTAGACACCGTCAGCGCTTCTTTCAGGAAAGAAAAAACAGATGCGCTTGAGTATATTAGCTGGGTAAAAGGCTATATTGTGCTTCATAAAACACCGTTGATTAACGTGATGAACTACTTGGAGCGATATTACAACGTGGATTTCGAGTACATCGAGACACCAAGAATACAAAGTATGACCTGTGATGGCAAGCTTTACCTGTCTGAAAGCTTCGATAACGTGATGAGGGCAATAGGGATACTGACCGATACGGAATACAGTAAGGAGAACAATTCGATATACATTTATAACAAATAAAAAGGTGAAGCCTATGGAAAAATAAACGATGGTTAATCGCGGGGTATCGCGTATAGCAATCCGCGAGCTTATTGTAAAGAATTACGTTTAGCGTGTGCAGTATATGCATACAGAAAAGCGAACAATAGGGCAAGTATTGTTCGCTTAGGGTCAAATTTAAATCATCAATGTAGCGTTGTAACGATGTAATGATCAAATTTAACAGCACAAGTATATGGAAAAAAAACCAATTCAAAGAGGAGTGCGCCTCAATAATTATCAACATGTGTCAAGAATTATGAAAGCGTTGGTTGTCTTTTTGTTTGTAGGTATGTGCAGTATGACAGCCAATACTTACTCTCAAGGTGCGGGCATTCAGCTTAACGTGAAAAACATGCGCGTTAAGGATGTGTTCACCAAAATAGAGGAGCAAAGCAGTTACCTGTTTTTATTGTCGGAAAACATTGAAAATAAGCTGAACAAGAAAATTGATATCACCATCGACTCGGACTCTTTAGAGGAGGTATTGGAGTTGATTGTTTCTCACGCCAACTTGCAGTTCGAGGTGGTGGACAAGCAGGTTGTTATCTATGATAAGCAGGCCGTACAGGAAAACCGTTCAAGTGGTGTTGAGGAAGTGGAGGTTGAACCCGACCAACAACCCGCGATGCGTATGATTAGCGGCTTGGTAACCGATAAAAAGGATGGGCTTCCCGTGATAGGGGCTAACGTGGTTGTACTGAAAGAGAAAACGGGGACAATTACCAATAACAATGGACAATTTAGTTTATCGGTACCCCCAGGGGCGACGATACGTGTTTCGTTTATAGGGTACGTAACGCAGGATATTAAAATCACCGATCAAACTACCTTGAGTATCCAGTTGATCGAGGATGTGGCTCACATCGATGAGGTGGTGATAACGGGGTACGCCAATATTAGAAAGGAGAGTTTTACTGGTTCAGTTACCCAGATTACACAAGAAGAGATGCTGAAGGTCTCCCAAACAGATTTGATTCGAACGCTAGAGGTATTTGATCCATCTATCAAGATGGTGATGAATAACTATATGGGATCTGACCCAAATACCTTGCCCGATTTTTATATCAGAGGGCGTTCTGGAACCCCGGAAATCAAGGAGTTGGACATGATGACCACGGATGACATCTCTAAATTCGCTTTAACAAATAATCCAAGTGCGCCTATCTTCATACTAGATGGTTTTGAAGTAAGTCAATCTACGATTTACGATTTAGATATGAATAGGGTGGAGAGCGTTAACATTCTCAAGGATGCGGCAGCCACCGCGGTATATGGCTCTCGTGCTGCAAATGGGGTAATCGTGATCGAAACCAAGAGTTTAGAGCCAGGAGATATTAGGATAAACTATTCTGGAAACCTCTTCGTGAATGTACCCGATTTACGAAGTTACGATTTGCTAAATGCGCATGAGATGCTTGAGTCAGAATATTATGCTGGCTTGTATGGAGGCACTTCTCCTCTAAATCAAACAGCTGGAATGTTAAACTACAATCTTCGCAAGAATGATATTATTAGGGGCATAAATACCGATTGGATATCTAAGCCACTTAGGTCTGAACTCAATCACAAACACTTTTTTAGATTAGAGGGAGGCAGTAAAAATGTAAGATGGGGTGCGGAACTAAATATGCAGAATAATGGAGGGGTGATGAAAGGGTCGTATAGGAATGTAACCGGAGCGACAATGAGCATAGATTACCGCGTAAATAGATTTCAAGTGAGGAATAGGGTTATATTTAACTTAATGAAATCCGAGAACTCCCCATACGGGACCTTTAGCGAATATGTTCGGATGAAGCCCTATCTAACACCCTTCAAAGAAGATGGAGAAACGTACGAGATGATTTTCAAGGTATTTTACAACAACGTACCACCTAATGGTTACGTGAAAATTAAGAATCCACTTTATGAAGCCTCTTTGAATAGTTATGATACGGACAAATATAAAACAGTGTCTGATAACTTGAGCCTTTTGTGGTATATAAATCCATACTGGCTTTTGCGCGGCACTTATAGTATTTCATTTCAGTTGGAAGATAAAGATACTTTTAAAGACCCATTGTCCGGTTCTTACATAGATTTATCTGATCCCACCATGAGGGGAGAATTGGCCAAACACGAATTGAGAGATTTTAACTGGAATACCAATGCATTATTATCGTATAATCAGCAGATAAAAAATCATAACCTGAACTTCTCCTTGGGCGTGGAGGCCGCAGAAAGCAAATTAACAGGTATTTATTCTTATTTCCGGGGTTTTCCAGTAGGGAATTTCACATCTATGGCTTACGCGATCGATGTGAAAAACAAACCCACTTATAAGGATAATCATACAAGACGTTTTGGCAGCTATCTTCAATTCAACTATAGCTTAAATGATATCTATCTCTTTGATATATCTGGACGCCTTGACGGCTCTTCGGCTTTCGGTAGCAAAAAGAAAATCGCTAATTTCTGGTCGCTTGGAACTGGAGTGAACTTTCATAATTACGCCTTTTTAAAGCAATTTAAGCCTCTGAATCGTTTTAGGGTAAGGTTAACATATGGCCATACAGGAAAGGCGAATTTCACCTCTCAGCAAGCCAGGACAACTTATCAGTTGCTTACCGATGAAGATTACAGCCAAAATTTTGGTATGGTACTGCATAGTTTAGGGAATGAGAATTTGAAATGGGAGAAAGTACAAACGTTCAACATAGGTACAGATATATCATTTCTAAATAATGGCATAACATTAAAAGCCGATTACTATCATGCCGAAACCCTTGATCAGGTGGCCGATTTAGCGATTCCATCTTCCTCCGGATTTAAAAAATATAGAGGGAATATGGGAGAGATTTTGAATGAAGGCATTGATGTGTTGTTGAATGTTAGGGTTTTTCAAAATAAAGAAGGCTCTGTTTATGCTTTCGTTAACGCAAATAAAAACAGAAATATAATACAAAAGATAGGTACTGCCCTAAAGGAGTACAATGATCGTGTTGACGCGTATTTTTCTCAAAGTTCTGCCGGGAGAGAAAAGCCTATGACAAAGTATGAAGAGGGGAACTCCCTTACGGCTATTTATGGCAATAAGTCATTAGGGATTGATCCGGGATATGGTTACGAACTATTTGTAAGGCGCGATGGAACCGTAAACCATAACTGGTCTGCCGCGGATCAGCAATATTTAGGCGATACAGAACCGAAAATCAGAGGCTCCTTTGGTGTAAATGCTTCTTATAAAAATTTCTTTTTATACACTTCATTCTTATACAGGTGGGGTGGGCAAGCTTACAACCAAACCATGCAAGAGATTGAGAACGTGAATATCAGGTATTACAGTGGCGATCGTAGAATTTTCACGAACCGGTGGAAGCAATATGGTGACGTGGTTCCCTTATTGGCGTTATCATCCGGTAGCACCATAACGCGTCCTACAGATAGGTTCGTTCAAGATGACAACGTTTTGACATTTAATTCGATGTCGGTTGGTTACGATTTCAACCCTGGCGTTGCCAAGAAAATCGGATTAAACGCTCTACGCCTTCAATTAACATTGGAAGATTTGGGGTACTTTTCAACCATCAGACGGGAGAGGGGAACCTCTTACCCTTATGCTCGTTCATTTAATTTCAATGTGAATTTAAGTTTATAATTATGATTATGATTATGAAAAAATTATCAATACTCTTTCTTGTGTCGTTTGTTTTCTTCATTCATACCTCCTGTAACGAGTGGTTAGATGTTCGTTCCAAAGAGGAAATACTGCAAGAAGATGCATTTAAACAGGGTGGAGGTTACCGTTCCGCGTTGGTGGGCATATACAGGTTATTAGCCGACCAGAAATTGTGGGGAAAGGAGTTGACCTGGGGGTTTGCTAGTGCTGCCGGAAGAAATTACAGCGTATCAAGCCTTGGCAATTCAGCCGCGTATCGAGCTGTAATGGAGGGAAAAGGCAGTACCTATGAAAGGTATATCGATGCAGTTCTTGCGGGTATATGGGAAACAGGCTATAATGCGATTGCCAATTGCAATAATTTATTGAAAAATATTGAAACAACCGACAATTCAATATTCGTGTTTCCTTGGGAACGCGATATGATTATTGCTGAAGCGCGAGGTATTAGGGCTTTGGTACATTTTGAATTGCTGCGCTACTTTGTGGCGGCTCCTATTACTGGATATAAAGGTGTGGCTATACCCTACGTTCGCGATTATCCGGAACTGTCTCCTCTGTACAACACGTTAGATGAAGTGTTAGAATTTATCATAGAGGACTTGGAGTTCGCTCGTGAAAAATTGAGGTATGTCGATGTTGATTGTCTTTTTGAGCCCAATATCATGAGTTATATAAGCACCTACCTTTTCCAGGGGATACAAAATTTACTCGAAGATGGGAACTACGGGAATGGATTCGGCTTTTTCTCCAAGCGGGTTACCCGAATGAATTACTGGGGTGCGACAGCGCTATTAGCCCGTGTATATTCTTATAAAAGAGATAATGCGAAAGCAGTAGAATACATCGATGAACTTTTGGATGAATGGGCGGTAGAAGGTGAAGGTAATTTCGAATTTGGTTGGTATCAATACGATAGCAATCCCAACAAAATTGACGGGAAAAGATGCCCGGAACCATTGTTGTGTTTTTGGAACAAAAACAATATGGATAACTACAAAACGGTCGCGGGTACAAATTACATGAAGATGAACACGCTTAATTCACTTTTTGGGGCAGATATTAATACAGACTACCGTTATATCGCGCTTTATGATCAAAAAAATAGAGATTACAGGGTGTGGAAAGAGCCGAACGACCCCGCTTATGATATAACCAGTTATCAAACAAGAACTTTTATGACTCATTTTTCAGGGTTATTGCCAGTGATCGAGTTACCTGAGTTATACTACATCAAATGCGAGTATTTGGCTGAACAGGGGTTGTTAAATCAAGCGGCGGAAACTTTAAAGATGGTCAAAGACAGTAGGGGGATTGTTTCTCCTATCGTGGCGGATGATTATAACTCTTTTATGGAGATATTAATTAACGATGCCACGCGTGATTTCTTGACTCGAGGTCAAACCTGGCATTATTTAAAGAAATTGAACTGGCCGGTTATATATGATGGTAAACCGGTACTAATGGAAGTTCCGGAAGGCTACTACGTATTTCCCATCCCTGAAAGTGAAACCAATTTTTATTAAACTTCAATGGATATGATAAAGAGAATATTACCGTTTTTCGTGTTGTTCTTTTTGGTTGCCATTTTTGGTTGTAAAGAACAGCCGATTCCCACGTATGAAGACCTCACATCAGATAGGTACATATACTTTGGGAGAAGTGAAAAAGACTCGTTAGAGGTGTCATTTATGTTCTACCCGGGGCAGAAAGTAATAGATTTGCCCTTGCCTGTAAATGCCACTGGCGTGGGTTACGTTGATGAGAAGTTCAAACTGTTCGTTGTAGAGGATTTGACTACTGCCCCCAAAACAACATATGAAATTCAAGACACCTATACCATGCGTAAAGGAACGCGAAGAGACACTTGCTATGTCAAGCTTAAGTATGATAAATTATTAGATACTAAAAAAGTAAGGCTTGTGGTTCAAATCAGAGACGCGGAAGATTTTTTAGCGGGCAGAACAGATTACAGGACTATCATTATTTGGTTTCATAACATTCTTAGTAAACCACCTTGGTGGACAAGTAATGTGACTTCTTATTACCTGGGAGCCTACTCAGATAAAAAGTATACTTTATTCTTAGAAGTTGTAGGCGTGGATTTAACAGGAGCAGACGACAACTTATTGCGTTATTACTCCCTTCTGTTCAAAAAATACCTTAGTGATCAAAAAGCTAAAGGAACCCCCGTGTTAGAGGAAGATGGTACAGAAATGGTCGTTGCCGTCCTTGGCAATTTATTTTAAATATCCAAGGTTCACTAAAGTTAAACTATTCCTCGCAATGGCCTTGTCCAAGTAAACTTGACCAATGCCCATTTGGCTTAACGGAATAGTTCCATACACCAAAATGCAAATATTAAATTAATCGTATGAAAAAAATAGTTTTTATCATTGGTTTAATCTTCATCATCTTCACTCATACTGGATGTTATGAGGATCATTCCACAATCGCCACGATTTCGATGCCTAATATTATCTTGAAAGGTGGTGATACTTGGTCAAGTGGTCTGCAAGCAGAATTCAATGCTTATTTAAACGAAGAGTGCAACATCTATTGTCCTATTGATTGGGGAGATACAGATTCTACTAAATTTAGTTTCTCTTGGACCCTTAATGAAAAGGTTATTTCAACTGACCGGAGTTTACGTTACACCTTTACTGAAATGGGGACAAGCTATGTTCTCTTCAATGTAATGGAAAATGAAACAGGACTAAGTAAAGGAATGGTGATGAAAGTAAACGTGAGTTCAAAATTCCTTTTAGGATGGTTAATTCTTTCTGAGAAAGAGAATCGTACTTCCCTCGATTTTATTCATATTGATACCTATGAACTTTATCCGGATGTCTATAAAGATTTATATCCGGAAGACAATTTAGGCTCGAAGCCTTATCGTTTGGAAGAGCATTTTACAAGCGCTTACGATCAAGTAATGGTATTGCAAAGGGGGGCACCCGGATCCCTTCTTTTGGATGGGAGAAACTTCAAAAAAGTGATGCTTAATAAAGATGAGTTTATAGGGGAAAAATATCCTTACGAGGGATTTGAAACCGCGCAAATATGTTATTCCAACGGAACTATAAGTGGAGTTGAAATTTTGTTGAGCGCCAAAGGGGAAATATATGTCCGGCTGAACAAGTCAGTGGCAAGTCGTTTTCAAACAGCCATGTATCCTCCAAACCCGGTTGAATATACAGATGGCAGGGGCATGCGCATATCACATTTTACTTTTCCCAAAATAACCTATTTTCAATTAATGTTCGATGAATTAAATAATCGATGGTTGGCTATATACAAATCATCCACGAATGACAAAATGTTGCCTCCTTTAGAAAAAAAATACGATAAGGAAGCATTCCCAGGATTCTTTGATTTTTGTGAAGGTATGCCTTCTAATATTGAACTGGTGTATGCTCAAACCTGTGACGAATGGAGTACGTCAATGCTTGTAAATATTTTGAAAGACAAAAACAATGGAAAGTATTACTTTCAGAAATCGATGCTCAGTTACAATAGTGGGCGCAGTGTCGTGCAGGTATCCGAGCCAGATCAAGTCGAGTTCGCGAGTGGCTATCCCATTAACGAAGAGACTGTTTTTTGGATGTTAAGGGGTCAAAACACCTATTATCAAGCTAGTCCGCATGTTTTTTTCAACATAGGAAGTAAAGTCTATTTTTACCGGTATCAAACGCAACAAGTCTACCTGTTTAAAGATTGTTCACTGAGTGAGAATCCCCCTTCTGGTAAAATTGTATCTATGCATACCAACCCAAAAACCAATGAGTTTGGGATCGCATTTAGTGATGGACATTTTTATATCTGCCGTTCCGGATCGCAAGTAATAGAGGCAATTGTACGAGGAGACATCAATCCTCAAGATAAAGGAACGAATGATGAAATAGAAATAGCCCATTTTACAGGACTAGGCAACATCGTTCACTCGATATTCAAGTATGGGCGCTTTTCCAATTATTCATCAGCAGAAGATAAATATAGATAGTGTGGGTATTTATTCCATTCGCAAGGTACTAATATAGATAATTGAAATAAATATATGGATGAATCAATCGTTAAGGTGAGTAATCTATCACACCGTTATGCCATTCAGTGGGCTATACGTGATATCGATTTTGAAATTAACCGCAAAGGTGTTTATGGACTCCTCGGGGCCAATGGCTCCGGGAAGTCCACGATCATGAACATCATGTGCGGTATTTTAAAACAGAGCCGAGGGGATGTGTTTATCAAGGGGATTAGCGTGAGCGAAAACCCCATCGCGGCTAAAAAACATATTGGCTTTCTACCTCAACAGGCTCCCCTGCACCCGGACTTAACCGTTGAAGAGTACTTGACGCATGCGGCCAGTATGCGTTTGATGGATGGCAAAAGTATCTCAGGTGCAGTGGACGATACCATGGAAAGGTGCGGGGTATCTCATTTTAGGAAACGGTTGATACGCAACCTCTCTGGCGGGTATAAACAGCGGGTGGGCATTGCTCAGGCGATTGTCCACAGCCCGGAGTTCATCGTGTTAGACGAGCCTACCAATGGGTTAGACCCCAATCAAATACTGGAAGTACGGAATTTGATCAAGGGCATCGCTCAAGAACACACGGTATTGCTATCTACCCATATCTTGCAGGAAGTACAGGCCATGTGCGATTATATTTGGATGATTAATGAGGGGCAACAGGTTTTTGCCGGCACCGTTGAAGAGTTCGACAGCTACATCACACCCAATAGCCTGATAGTCTCCTTCGTGACTCCCCCAGCCCCGGATAAGTTGAAAACGATTCACGGCGTGGAGGACGTTGAGGAGCTTGGTGTTAAAACGTTTAGGGTTCGTTACAGTGATGAGGAAGAAGCAATACAAGAGATTGTGACGAGAAGCGTGGAAAATGGGTGGCGTTTGCGGGAAATACGGGTAGAGAAAATATCTATGGATTCCGTCTTTGCCGAGCTCTCGAGAAACGGTAAAAATAAAGGGTAACTCTTTAATTCAAACATTTATATGAAAGCAATTTGGAAAATAGCGAAGGCGGAACTTAAATACCTGTTTTATTCACCCGTGGCATGGCTGATTCTCGTGATATTTGCCGTTCAGGCGGGATTGGCTTATACCAACGTGTTTGACGGGTTTGTGAGAAACAAGTTGTTGGGATATGCCCTTGGTAACTTAACCTATAGTAACTTCTCTAGTAATTGGCGAGGGATGTTCGTGGTTGTTCAAAACTACCTGTACCTCTATATACCGCTATTGACCATGGGGGTAATGAGCCGTGAACTGAACAGTGGTTCCATTAATCTACTTTACTCGTCGCCCATTAAAAATTCGCAGATAATCCTGGGCAAGTACTTGGCTTTGGTGGTGTTTTGTTTCTCCATCATAGGGGTTTTGAGCGTATATGGCATTTTCTCTGTTGCGACCATTCAAAATGCGGATATCCCGTTAATTTTGACGGGCCTCCTGGGCATCTTCCTGCTTATTTGTACCTATTCGGCCATCGGGTTGTTTATGTCGAGCCTCACCTCCTATCAAATCGTGGCCGCCATAGGCACCATCGCTATCCTGGCCGTGATGAACTACATGAGGCAAGTTGGGCAGGAACTCGAGTTTGTTCGTGACATTACCTATTGGCTGGCTTTGCCCGGGAGGAGCAATAACTTTATTTCCGGCTTGATTTGTAGCGAAGATGTCATCTACTTCCTCGCTATTATTTGCCTCTTCTTAAGTTTTGCCGTACTCCGCTTGAAAGGGAGACGCGAAAAGGGGAAATGGTACATGACCGCGGGCAAGTTTATAGGGGTGTTTCTGATAGTCGCATTCGTTGGCTACTTTAGTGCTCGTCCACAATACATGTTCTATCACGACTCCACGAGAACCAAGCAAAACACCCTCACGCAAAACAGTCAAAACGTGATTGCCAAGTTGGAAGGAGGGCTTACCATTACCACGTATAACAACCTGCTGGAAGAGAATTACTGGTATGGGTTACCCAGAAGCGTAAAAGGTGATATAGATAGGTTTAAACAATATACCCGATTTAAGCCTGATATAAAGCTGAAATACGTGAATTATTATCACCGGGCGGATAACCCCCATCTGGATAAGCGGTATCCCGACCTCAGCGATGAACAACGGGTAGATACACTGCGTAAGCTGAACAACTGGAAGTTCAAAATCACCACACCGGAGGAGGTTGCCCAGACGGTGAACTTAGAGCCCGAAAAATTCCGTTTCGTACGCCTACTGGAAAAGGAAACCGGCGAAAGAACGTTTTTGCGGATATTTAACGACATATATAAATTCCCTTTCGAAACGGAAATTACAGCGGCAATGAAGCGGCTGGTAATGGATGACTTGCCCATCGTGGGGTTCGTAACGGGTCACGGGGAGCGCGGTTGTTACGATGCATCGGATAGAGGGTACCAGTTTTTCGCACAGGAGATAACCTTTCGCTACTCGTTAATTAATCAAGGTTTCGACTTCAGGAATATCCCTCTGGAAGAGGGGGTCCCCGCCTCGATAAAAATGTTGGTCATTGCCGAACCGCGTAAAGCGTTTAGCCCGTTGGAGATGGAGAACCTCGATAAGTACATAGAGCGAGGCGATAATTTGCTAATCCTGGGAGAACCGGATCGTCGGGAATTTGTAAACCCGATAACCGAGAAGTTTGGTGTGACCATGATACCGGGCGTGGTGGTAAAGCCGGGTAGAATTATCGAACCGGAAACCAAGGTGGTGCATTCGTCGGGAACGAATAAGATTGACACGATACCAGCCGTGACCATTGATCCTGAACTCATGGTGGTGGCCCCTCTGGACACGGCGTGGTCATACCATCTGAAAGCCATGGCACAACGCGAATTCGTCTTGGCCTCACCCACCTTTTCCGCCCTGCAGTATGATACCATTGGCGAGTATAAAGCGGTTCCCCTGTTCCGCGTGGATAGCTGCTGGTCTGAGGTGGAAACCACCAACTTTGTTGATGATACGGTAAAACTGAATCCCGAAGCTGGAGAGAAACTAGACAGCTTGGTGCTAGTTGCCGCCTTCTCGCGCGACGTGAACGGTAAAGAACAACGGGTAATGATAACGGGTGATGCCGATTGGCTTAGCAATAAGGAATTGGGCACTTCCCGTAACCGAATAAACGCTTCAAACTACTCGCTGATCAACGCGGCGTTCTTTTGGCTTTCACACGAGGAAGTACCCATTGATATAAGGCGTCCGAGAACTACAGACAGAGATATACGATTGGGTAAGACGGGTTGGGAGATCAGTAAACCGATTATCAATTGGGTTTACCCGGCTATCCTGCTTGTTGTAGGTTTGTTAATTTGGGTAAGAAGGCGGGGTAGATGAGTTTTCTTGTTGATAAACAGTCTCTTGATGATTTAAACGTGTTTGGTAGGCACGGGCGCGATTCGATATACACGCTCTTTTGTCATACCCACAGCCGAGAAGGGGCAACCCTGTTGGAGGAGATGTTTCGTTACCCTCTAAGTAGCGCGGAGGAGATCAATAACCGCACGGCCACCATACGGTTTTTTCAACGGTTGGAGATAGATTTCCCCTACCCGGGATATCTTTTCGACGCGGTGGATTTTTACTTGGGTAACACTGATGCAAGAACAAAGCTCGCTGCCGAAAACGATACGTTAAACAGGAAGTTCAGAAGCGCTATAGGTGCCGAAAACGAATACGAGCAGATTCACAAGGGACTGACCTCGCTCATTGAAATAATAAACCTATCCAAGGAGTTTATTAGGAAGGTAAGGGCAATTCCCGGGCATGAGTGCTATAAAACGGATATCGAACAGTTTGAAACCATATTCAGAGAGGCCAACATTGGGTGGACGGAAAGGGAAACGGGAAAAAAGCGATTGAGTTATGCGAAAACTGCCGAATATGATAAAATATTGCGCTACGATGAAAACGCGGCGATGCGCAAACTGCTGCATTTAATCGCTTACCTGGATATTTACATTTCGGTGGGTAAGATCGCCAAGAAACAGTCGTTTGTTTTCGCGCAAGCGGTTGATGGTGAAGATAACATGTTGGACATAAAGGGCGTCTATCACCCTTACGTGCCCAACGCTGTTAGTAACGACCTCTTTATCGATAAAAACAGCAACCTGGTTTTCCTCACCGGCGCAAATATGGCGGGGAAATCCACCTTCATGAAGTCGCTGGGGATAGCCGTTTTTTTGGCACACGTGGGGTTCCCTATACCGGCTAAATCCATGACTTTTAGCGTGCAGGATGGACTGTTTACCACCATAAACCTTGCCGACAACCTCAATTTGGGGTATAGCCATTTTTACACGGAGGTGATGCGCGTTAAAAAAGTGGCGTACGAAGTAGCCAAAGACAAAAAGTTTTTCGTGATTTTCGATGAACTATTTCGAGGCACCAACGTGAAAGACGCGTATGATGCCACGGTGGCCATATCGGCGGCTTTTTCCAAACGGAGTAAAAGCACGTTCGTTATTTCCACGCACATTATCGAAGCGGGAGAGGCACTACAGGAGCAGTGTGAAAACATACAGTGCATATTTTTGCCTACCGAGATGAGGGGTGATACGCCCGTTTACACGTATACAATCCAGCCGGGAATCACGGCCGATCGTCACGGAATGGTCATTATACAGAACGAGAAGATAATGGATATTTTGAACGGTTAAAACGCTAGGATATAATGAGCTTCGTAACGGATAAGCAGACCCTTGCCGATTTAAACATTCTAGGAAAATACACGCCTAATTCCATTTTTTCACTTTTTAACGAGGTGGTTACCTTTGGTGGGGAAAAACTTTTGGCCAACTGTTTTCAAGAACCGCTGGATAATGCCGAGGCTATCAACCGGAAGAGTCGGTTATTCAGTTTCTTTCAGAAAGGCAATCACCTCTTCACGATAAATAAGGAGGGGTTCTCCATCGCGGAGCAATACTTGAGTCACACCGACTTCTCGAACCCCGTCACCGCTTGGGCGAATATGCTGCGGATATACCTGCTATATCGCATAGGGCTTGACAAGGAGTATAATATGGTTCGGAATGGCTTAAAAGCCACCGTAAGCTTGTTGAAGCAGCTGCGCGATCTGTTGAACGGGATCGAACACAGGGCCAATGAGTATGGGGGAGAGAACTTGTACGCGGATATTTGCCGGTTGTTTCGTACGATTATAAACGATAAGCGATTGGAATGGATAGAGACCATTACCCCGGAAAAAGATTGCTCCCTCTTTCAATTGGCCAAGTATGATCACGTGTTGCGCTATTCTATGAAAGATGAGATGAGCCAAGTGCTCGATATCGTGTACGATCTGGATATGAATATAGCGGTGGCCAATGTGGCCGAAAAACGGGGGTTTTGTTATGCTCACGCGGAGGAGAAGGAGAAGAATCACCTGCTGTTTAAAAACGTGTTTCACCCCGCGATAAAAGATGCGGTGGGTAACGATATCCAATTTCAGGGGAATGAAAACGTCGTTTTTCTTACCGGGGCGAACATGGCGGGGAAGTCGACCTTGATGAAGTCCATTGGCGTGGCAACTTACCTGGCTCACATGGGATTCCCCGTGCCGGCGAACGAAATGAGGTTTTCCGTGAAGGAGGGAATGTATACCTCCATCAACGTCCCTGATAACCTCGAAATGGGGTATAGCCACTTTTACGCGGAGGTATTGCGCGTTAAAACGGTGGCCAAAGCGGTCGCGTCGGATAAGTACCTGTTGATCGTCTTTGACGAACTGTTTAAAGGCACCAACGTGAAAGATGCCTATGACGCTACCGTCGCCATCACGGAGGCGTTTTCCAAAAAGAATCGCGGTGCCTTTATCGTGTCAACCCATATCATGGAGGCGGGCGAGACATTGAAGGAGCGGTGTGACAACATGCAGTTTCTTTACCTGCCTACCGTAATGAAAGGCAATGTGCCCGTTTATCCCTACAAGCTGCAGGAAGGAATTACCGATGACCGGCACGGTATGGTTATTATAAACAACGAGAAGATATTGGAGATCATTAAAGGAGAAGATTAAACGGTAAAAATACAAAATGGATCGGTTATGAAAAGACTTTACACCCTGCTGGTAATCAGCTTTTTTACACTAACATGCCTGTTCGCTCAGTACGATGCAAACGACTATTTCCCGCTTGACACAACGGTGATAAAAGGGAAGTTGGATAATGGACTCACCTATTACATTAAAAAGAATAAAGAGCCCGAAAATAGGGCCAGCTTTTACATCATACGCGACGCGGGAGCATTATTGGAAGAGGATCACGAAAACGGGTTGGCCCACTTCCTGGAGCACATGGCCTTTAACGGCACCAGCCACTTCCCCGGAAAGGGCATTATTAGCACGTTGGAGCGGTACGGGGTGAAGTTCGGGGCCAACCTGAATGCGTATACATCGCTTAGCGAGACAGTGTACAACATTAGCGATGTGCCCACCACTATTCCCAATTTGCTGGATACCTGTTTGTTGATATTAAAGGATTGGACCTATTACCTGTCGCTTGAGGAGGAGGAGATTGATGCCGAACGGGGGGTTATCGTCGAAGAGGCACGTCAGAGAAGAAATGCGAACACCCGTACCCGGGATATAATTTACCCCGTGCTGATGAAAGGCTCAAAGTACGTTACGCGCGATGTCATCGGCTCCATGGATGTGATCACAAACTTTGAATATAAAACACTGCGTGATTTTTATCACAAGTGGTACCGCACCGACCTGACGGCCATCGCCATGGTGGGAGACTTCAACCCAAAGGAGATGGAGGAAAAGTTCATGGCGATGTTTTCGGATGTACCTTCCGTTGACAACCCCGAACCGGTTCCCTTTTTCGAGATACCCGAACACGATGAGCCCCGCTTCGTGGTGGCAACGGATGAAGAGCTTCGCAACTCTTCTATTCAGTTGATTACCCTATTTCGAAAAGGTGTGAAGCCGGAGGAGATGAATTACAGTTACTTCCGTAATTCTTTCGTGGAGGGCTTTTATAATGCCATGATAGCCAATAGGGTATCTGAGACGATGACAAAGCCTAACCCCCCGTATATGAGCGCCGGCATCTCTTGCGGTGGGTTTGTTAAAGGCTACAAGGCCTATTCCATTACCGCTACCGCAATGCCCGATAAAGAAGACGTTGCCTTACGGGCCATATTGACGGAAAACGAGCGGGTGAGACGATTTGGTTTCCTTGACAGCGAACTGGAACGGGTCAAGGTGAACACGCTGGCCGGACTTGAATCAAGCTATAAACAGCGAGATAAAACAAAGAACGATCAATACGTCTCGCCCATGAAGTCGAACTTCCTGCAAGGGAGCCCGATAGTCGATTTCGCGGATTATTACGAGTTCGCGAAGGTGGTTATACCCACTATCACTGCGGCCGAGGTTTCCGCTAAAGCGAACGAGTGGGTCACTTCCAAGAACACCACCTGCATAGTTTCTGGTCCTGATAACCACAAACACCTTACTGAGGAAGAGGCTTTTGAAATTATAGCCGAGGTGCAGAGCGATCCCTCTATCGTGGCTTATGAAGATTCCGTCAGTCTGGCCGAAAGCTTGATCGAGGAGGAATTGTCGGGCGCTACTGTCACGGCAGAGAAAACGCTCCCACAGTTCGATGCCGTGGAGTGGACACTGTCCAATGGGGCAAAGGTGGTGTATCGCAAGGCCGATTATGAAAAAGACCGTGTTGCCCTCTCGTCTTATAGCCAGGGTGGAACATCGTTGTACGACGTGGATCTCCTCCCGGCGGCTAATAACGCCTCGGGGTTTGTGGCTTCATTCGGCAAGGGCGACTACGATCCCGTGACATTGAGTAAAATGTTGACCGGGAAGATCGCCAACGTGAGCCCCAGTATTGGCTCGTTATACGAGTCGGTCAACGGGGCTTGCGCGCCAAAGGACTTTGAGACCATGATGCAGTTGGTGTACATGACCTTCGAGCAACCGAGATTCGATCAAACGTTATACGATAACGCGATGGAAAGGTCGTGGCTCTCGTTAAAAAATCGGTATAAAAACCCGCAAAATGTTATTCAGGACTCGTTAAGCCTGATTCTGTCCAACTACCACCCGCGTACGCGCTTGTTGAATGAGTCCTATTTAAACGATATCAGCTTAGAGAAGATACAACAAGTGTACACTGATAGGATAAAGGATGCTTCCGACTTCACCTTCTTCATCGTTGGGAACATAGAACTGGAAACGGCCAAAACGATGGCACAAAAATATATAGGCTCTATCAAAAGTGAGTACCGTGATGAGAAATGGGTTGACAATAAGGTAAGAGGCCCGAAAGGGAAAATGGTGAAACGGGTTGGAATCAAGATGGAGGAACCAAAGAGTACGGTTTTCGTTCGCCTCAGCAACAACAAGGTTAAAGTAACCCCCTACGACCAAATCTGTTTTTCAGTTTTGCAGGGTGTCTTACAGTTGAGGTACACGGAGAGCATTCGTGAAGAGGAGGGAGGTACCTATGGCGTAAGGGTAGGGGCAAGCAGCTCCCGGGAACCGACCCCCAACTACGTTCTGGAGATGTCGTTTAATTGCGAGCCTGAACGAGCGGATGCGCTAAAGCCCATACTCTATAGTGAGTTGGAGACTATTGCCAAAAAAGGGCCCAAGCAAGAGGAGCTTGATAAAACCCTGGAGAATATTCGTAAAAATAGGGAGCAGTCGAAACCCCATAACGCGTATTGGATGAACGTTATTTACAACTATTACCGCACGGGAGTGAATAACGATGACCCCAAGAACTTTGAAAACATCGTGGATAAAATAACGGTGAAAGATATCCGAAAATGGCTGAGGAAATTTAAACGTAAAGCCGATGTGGTGGATATCATATTCTATCCGGAATAGATTTTTTTCAATACATATCACTCTACTTTTATAAATTACTTCAAATGGCCGGTTCGTGAGAATCGGCTGTTTGTTTTTACACTTCCGCGTTTCCCAATAAATTACTACCTTTGCACATTCTTTTTATATCACCCGGCTTCCGCACGTGACTTTGTGGCAGTTAAGGTATTTGTGGCCATAAAGCCTAAGTCGTTGCAGGGGCGAACGCCGGGTTATATTCGATGTAAAATCAACGATAATGAGCAAGAGATTTCCTGAATACAGCCAGTTAGACCTTCCGGGGGTTAACCGGGAGATGTTGAAGGAGTGGGACGAGAAGGGTGTTTTCAAGCAGAGCCTGGTGATACGTGAAGGTAGCCCATCGTATGTTTTTTACGAGGGGCCACCCTCGGCCAACGGTATGCCGGGGATTCACCACGTGATTGCGCGTGCCATCAAGGATATTTTTTGCCGTTACAAGACGATGAAGGGGTACCTGGTGCACCGGAAGGCCGGCTGGGACACGCATGGGCTTCCCGTGGAGCTGGCGGTGGAAAAGACGCTGGGCATCACCAAGGAGGATATCGGGAAAAAGGTCTCCGTGGAGGAGTATAACGAGGCGTGCCGCTCCGAGGTGATGAAGTACACCAAGGAGTGGGAGGACCTCACCCGGATCATGGGTTACTGGGTGGATATGAGCGACCCCTACATCACCTATGACAATCGTTACATCGAGACCCTTTGGTACCTGATCAAAGAGTTATATAACAAAGGGTACCTCTACAAAGGATACACCATACAGCCCTATTCACCCGCCGCGGGAACCGGTTTAAGCACGCACGAGCTGAACCAGCCGGGGTGCTACCGCGACGTGAAAGATACTTCCTGCACAGCACAATTCAAGATCAAGGACCCGCTGCCGGAGTGGGCAGCCTTTGGCGAGCCCTTCTTCCTAGCGTGGACTACTACACCCTGGACGCTGCCGTCGAACGTGTTACTGGCGGTAGGCCCCAAGGTGGAGTACGCGGCGGTACAGACCTTTAACCCCTACACCGGCAAGCCGATGACGGCGGTTCTCGCCAAGAGCCTGCTGGAGGTTTACTTCCCCCCGAAAAACGGGGAATTAAAGCTTGAGGATTATCAGCCCGGCGATAAGCAGATTCCCTTCAAGGTGATTGACAAGGTATGGAGCGGAGCTGAGCTGGCCGGAATCGGGTATGAACAGCTGATCCCGTGGGTAAAGGCCTCGGACAACGCTTTCAAGGTGGTTACCGGTGACTTCGTGACCACAGAGGAGGGAACCGGTATCGTGCATATCGCACCCACGTTCGGGGCAGACGACGCAAAGGTGGGGAAGGAGAATGACGTGCCGGGCCTCACGTTGATCGACAAAGAAGGGAACGCACGACCCATGGTCGACTTGACCGGGAGGTTTTTCCGACTGGAAGACCTGAACCCCGCGTTCGTCCGTGAACGGGTGAACGTGGAACTGTACAAAGAGTACGCCGGTCGCTTCGTGAAGAACGAGTTCGATGAGTCGCTGACCGATGCTAACGCAACCCTCGATGTGGACCTGGCGGTGATGCTGAAGCTGCAAAACCGGGCGTTCCGCATCGAGAAGTACGAGCATAGCTACCCGCACTGCTGGCGCACCGATAAACCGGTGCTCTACTACCCGCTGGATAGCTGGTTTATTCGTACTACGGCCTGCCGGGATAAAATGATCGAGCTCAACAACACCATCAACTGGAAGCCCACATCTACGGGTACCGGCCGTTTCGGTAAATGGTTGGAGAACCTGCAGGACTGGAACCTGAGCCGGAGCCGCTACTGGGGGACGCCCTTGCCCATTTGGCGTACCGAGGATGGTAAGGAGGAGCGCTGCATCGGCTCGGTGAAAGAGCTCTACCAGGAGATGAAGAAAGCCCTTGATGCCGGGGTAATGAAAGAGCTTCCTTGGAAGGGGGTTAATTTAGATGAATATAAAGAGTTGGAGTATGATGATATTGACCTCCACCGCCCTTACGTGGACGATATTGTGCTATTGTCCGATAGCGGGAAGCCCATGTATCGTGAACTCGACCTGATCGACGTCTGGTTTGATAGCGGGGCGATGCCGTTCGCCCAGGTCTTCTACCCGCATATCCCGGAGGATGAGTTCCAAAAGGTGTTCCCGGCCGACTTCATCGCGGAGGGGGTGGACCAGACCCGCGGGTGGTTCTATACGCTCCACGCGATAGCCTCCATGGTGAAGGGGAGCGTCGCTTTCAAGAACGTGGTCTCTAACGGGCTGGTACTCGATAAGAACGGTAACAAGATGTCGAAGCGCTTGGGGAACGCGGTCGATCCCTTTAAGACCATCAAGGAGTATGGCTCCGACCCGCTGCGATGGTACATGATCACCAACGCATCGCCATGGGATAACCTCAAGTTCGATATCGACGGGGTGGAGGAGGCGAAGCGGAAGTTCTTCGGGACGCTCTACAACACCTACTCGTTTTTTGCGCTGTACGCCAACGTGGACGACTTTAGGAACCAGTACCCGCCTATCGACCTGGAGAAGCGGCCGGAGATCGACCGCTGGATCATCTCGGCGCTCAACTCACTGGTGAAGGAGGTGGACGAGGGGATGGACGCGTATGAGCCAACCAAGGCGGGTAGAGCGATTACTGATTTTGTAAATGACCAGTTGAGTAACTGGTATGTTCGGCTGAGCAGAAAACGCTTCTGGGGCGGGGGAATGACCAAGGACAAGCTGTCGGCCTATCAAACGCTCTACGAGTGCCTGGTGACGGTGACCAAGTTGATGGCACCTATCGCCCCCTTCTACGCCGACAGGCTCTACCTCGACCTGACTACCCCCGCGGTTAACGGGGAATGGCGTGAGTCGGTACACTTGACCGATTTCCCCGCGTGGGACGAAAACGTGATCGACAAGCAACTCGAAGAGCGGATGTACCTCGCGCAAACGGCCTCCTCTATCGTGCTGTCATTGCGCCGAAAAGTGAACATCAAGGTGAGACAACCCCTCGCCAAGATGATGATCCCCGTGGCCGACGAAGAGCAGAAGGGGAACGTGCAGGCGGTAGAGCAGTTGATCCTTAGCGAGGTGAACGTGAAGGAGATGCTGTTCGTGGACTCCGCGAACGAGATGCTGGTGAAGCGGGTGAAACCTGACTTTAAAAAGTTGGGACCCCGTTACGGCAAGATTATGAAGAAGCTGGCCGCGCAAATACAGGCGATGGAGAGCCGCGATATTCAGGAACTGGAGAGAGAGGGAACGTTCACCCTGATGGTGGAGGGGCAGGAGGCGGTGATCACGCTGGACGACGTGGAGATCTTTTCGGAGGACGTGCCGGGATGGCTGGTGGGCAACGAGGGACGACTCACGGTGGCACTGGACATCACCCTCACCGACGAGCTCCAAAAAGAGGGCCTCGCCCGCGAGCTGGTCAACCGGATTCAGAATTTGCGGAAGGCGAAGGGGTTCGAGATTACCGACCGGATAACCGTTTGGCTGAGCTCCATTCCTACCCTCGATGAGGCAGTTAGGGAGAACGCCGAGTACATTAAAAGTCAGGTGCTGGCCGACGCGATACGTATCGTGAGCGAGGAGCTTGAAGACTGGGTGGAGATCGATGACCTCTCCCTGGGAATCTCCATTCGAAAAAACAGTTGAGAAGTATTCGTTTTATACCTATCTTTGCAGCAAAATAACTTCACTTCCGTGGGCTACCTTATAGCGATTTCTGCTTTATTAGCAAAGGGGCATACAAAAACAGGGGTAACCCACGAAAGTTGAGAAAAAATGGTCGTTATGAGAGAGAAAACAAGGTATTCAGAGGAGGAATTGGAAGAGTTCCGTGCCATCATACACGAGAAATTGCGGATAGCCCGACAGGAGTACGAGAATTACCGTGCCGCGGTGACCAACACTGATGGGAACGACATTGTCGATACATCACCTACCTACAAGGTGCTGGAAGAGGGGGCTTCCACGCTCTCGAAAGAGGAGGCAGGAAGACTGGCACAGCGGCAGATGAAGTTCATCCAGAACCTGCAGGCTGCGCTGGTGCGCATCGAGAATGGCACCTATGGCGTCTGCCGCGAAACCGGTAAGTTGATTCCCAAGGAGCGGCTCCGTGCCGTGCCGCATGCGACCCTCAGCATCGAGGCCAAAACGAAGAAGAGGAAGAGGTGATAACACCGATGAAAAGCAGAAAAAGCAAGTCGTTAGTCGCTATCACGGTTGTCCTCCTGGTGTTGATCATCGATCAGCTCTCAAAGATTTGGGTCAAAACCCACATGGAGCTTGGGGAGATGATCCATATCACCAACTGGTTCAAGATCTACTTCGTGGAGAATAACGGGATGGCCTTCGGCATCGAGGCGGGGGGCAAGCTCTTTTTATCGCTGTTCCGCATCGCGGCCGTTGTTCTCATCGCGTACTTCATCTACAAGTTGGTGAAGGAGAATTTCAAGTCCGGCTTCATCGCGTGCGTCTCGCTTATCTTGGCGGGAGCGTTTGGTAATATTATCGACTGTGTCTTTTACGGTGTCATATTCGATGCCAGTTACCCGGGACACGTCGCCTCGCTGGTGCCTTGGGGCGAGGGCTACTCCTCCCTGCTGCATGGCAAAGTGGTGGATATGCTCTATTTCCCGCTGTTCAGTGGAACCTACCCTGAGTGGTTGCCTTTCGTGGGGGGACAGGAGTTCCTTTTTTTCCGGTTTATCTTTAACGTGGCCGATTCCGCCATTACCGTGGGGGTGATCCTGCTGCTACTCTTCTATAGGAACACACTGGCTTACTCGTTGTTATCCAAGAAGGAGCGAGAGAAGCATGATAGTGAGAAAATGGCCAAGGCGAACGCCGATTCCCAGGTGGCTATTAAGGTCAAAGCTGAAGCCAATGCACAGGCCAATTCCGAGGTGCTGGTAAATGAAAACAGAAACGCTAACACCAATGTGAAAGCGAGTGAAGAGTAAATTGGTATACCTATTGCTGCTCGTTGCCGCAAGCCTGCTGGTCACATCTTGCTTCAGGCCCAAAGAGGTGTTGAGCAGGAAGAAGATGGAGCGGTTGATGTACGACGTCTACATCGCCGAGGCCACCATGGAGAACGATTATTCGCAGTTTGACACGCCAGAGAAAAAAGAGGCCTACATCCACCGGGTCTTTGAGCGACACAACGTAAACCAAGCGCGATGGGATACCTCTTTGTCGTGGTATTCCGACCGGATCGATCTCTACTTGAGGATGAACGACTCCGTGAAGGCACGACTGAAACGGGCCCAAGAGGAGGTCGATGCGTTGATGGCGTTAGAATCCCAGCAACCCACCTTTCACGATCCGTCGCTCACCTCCGAGTCGTATATCCCTCCCCACTACTCGTTCACGTCGTACGGTACGCGGAGTGGGTTTTGCTTTCGCTTGGATTCGGCCGAAATCGCCTCTACGATTCCGCAGGACACGTTCCTGTTCACCTTCCACGTGATCGGGGTGCCCTCGGTTTACCCTGAACCGCCAACGGCTGCCCTCGCTTTGACCTACGGCGACACCACGCTCTACCACTCCCTGCGACTATCGGAGAACAGGGGTTACCGTATTGACGCTTTAAAACAGTTCGATAACGATACGATTAAACAGATTAGTGGCTTCGTTCACCTGCAAAACCCCACGGGGACGGTTCCGAGTATTCTGCTTCACGATATATACCTTGGGATTTTACGGCCCGGGCGTGATTTTGCTCCGGTAGACTCTCTGGCGGTAGACTCTTTAGTAGCCGACTCCTTGGCGGTTGATTCGCTGAGAACCGATCTCGAATCGATAGACTCCCTCGCGGTTGAAATTGCCCCTACTGATACGGTGACGGCCAGTCCGTTGGAACCCGATAGCCTTCAGCCCGAAGTCATTCAATCCGATACGCTTTTGTGAGCGATAACGTGCTTTATCTCAAGATAAATTGTTATATTCGCGGAAGGTTAGACATTGGAAAAAACAATTATTCAATAAGTAATCATTAATCATTAACATATCATTATTTAACATCAGATGAAGAAGAAAAGAGTTTACACGTTCGGAAACGGTGCTGCCGAAGGGCGGGCCGACATGAGGAATCTACTTGGCGGAAAGGGTGCGAACCTAGCCGAGATGAACCATATCGGGGTACCTGTACCTCCCGGGTTCACAATTACCACGGAGGTATGCACGGAGTATAACGAGCTGGGCAAGGAGCACGTGATCAGTGTGCTAAAAGACGAGGTGGAGCGGGCGATCAAGCTAATCGAGGAGCTCACGGGTACCAAGTTCGGTGACAATGAAAACCCGTGCTTGGTTTCGGTTCGTTCCGGTGCGCGGGTATCGATGCCCGGCATGATGGACACCGTGCTGAACCTGGGGTTGAACGATGGCGCCGTGGAAGGTATTGCCAAGAAATCGGGTAACGAGCGCTTCGCGTGGGACTCCTACCGCCGTTTCGTGCAGATGTATGGCGACGTGGTACTGGGGATGAAACCCCACAGCAAGGAGGATATCGATCCGTTCGAGGAGATCATGGACGAGATGAAAGAGGCCAAGGGAGTGGAGTCGGATACCGACTTGACTACCGATGATTTGAAAGAGTTGGTGAAGCGCTTTAAGGTTGCCGTTAAGGAGAAGACGGGACACGAGTTCCCGGTCGACCCGTGGGAGCAGCTCTGGGGATCTGTCTGCGCAGTGTTCGACAGTTGGATGAACGAGCGTGCCGTCCTCTACCGGAAAATGAACGACTTCCCCGAGGAGTGGGGTACCGCGGTGAACGTCCAAGCTATGGTCTACGGGAACATGGGTGAAACTTCCGCTACCGGTGTGGCGTTCACTCGTGACGCGGCCACGGGCGAAGATATCTTTAACGGCGAGTACCTGGTCAACGCGCAAGGTGAAGACGTGGTAGCCGGCGTGCGGACTCCACAGCAGATCACGACCGAGGGAGCGCGTCGTTGGGCTAAGTTGCAGGGCGTGTCGGAAGAGGAGCGGGCAGCGAAGTACCCGTCGCTCGAGGAGGTGCTTCCCGAGTGTGCGAAAGAGCTCATCGAGATACAACAGAACTTGGAGAATTACTTCAAAGATATGCAGGATCTCGAGTTTACCATACAGGACGGCAAGTTGTGGATACTGCAAACTCGTGGTGGTAAGCGCACAGGAGCCGCGATGGTCAAGATCGCCATGGATATGCTACACGAAGGGCTTATCGACGAGAAAACTGCCCTAAAACGGTGCGAGGCCGAGAAGTTGGACGAACTGCTACACCCCATATTCAATAAGGAGGCGCTTGCCAAGGTGAAACCTATCACTACCGGTCTACCGGCTTCGCCCGGGGCGGCTTCGGGACAGGTGGTCTTTCATGCCGACGAGGCGGAGGAGTGGTTCAACGAGGGCAAGAAGGTGATCCTTTGCCGCATCGAAACATCGCCCGAGGATTTGAGGGGTATGGCCTCCGCCGAGGGTATCCTGACCGCCCGCGGTGGGATGACGTCGCACGCGGCGGTTGTAGCCCGGGGTATGGGCAAGTGCTGTGTTTCGGCTGCCAACAACGTGGTAATTGATTATCGTGATCGTTGTATGACCATCAACGGTAAGTTGATCAAACAAGGGGATTGGATTTCCCTCGATGGCTCAACGGGAAGCGTATACGAAGGTGCGCTCGCCACGCAGGATGCTGAACTGGATGCCGACTTTACCGAGCTGATGAAGCTCGCGAACAAGTATACCCGCATGAACGTGCGTACCAATGCCGATACGCCGAGAGAGGCCAAGGTGGCCCGTGATTTCGGAGCAACCGGTATTGGACTGTGCCGCACGGAGCATATGTTCTTCGAGGACGACAAGATTGTCTCCATGCGGGAGATGATCCTTGCCAAGGACGAGGAGGGAAGGCGTATTGCGCTGGCTAAGCTGCTTCCGTTACAGAAGAAGGACTTTATCGGTATCTTTAGGGCGATGGATGGACTGCCTGTCACGGTACGTCTCCTTGACCCGCCTCTGCACGAGTTCGTTCCCCACGATGAGAAGGGGCAGAAGGAGATGGCAGAGGTGATGGGTATCTCCTTCAAGGAGGTTCACGATCGGGTAGAAGGACTCATGGAGTCGAACCCGATGCTGGGACTTCGCGGTTGTCGACTGGGTAACCTCTATCCCGAGATAACCGAGATGCAGACCCGCGCTATCATGGAAGCTGCCCTTGAGCTGAAGGCCGAAGGGGTGAAGGCGATGCCCGAGATCATGGTACCGCTTACCGGTATCGTGCACGAGTTCAAGGCACAAAAAGAGATTATCGAGCAGACCATCCAGAAGGTGTTCGCCGAGAAGAACGACACTATCGAGTACCTGATCGGTACCATGATAGAGATCCCGCGCGCTTGCCTCACGGCAGACAGCATTGCGAAAGAGGCTGACTTCTTCTCGTTCGGTACGAACGACCTCACCCAGATGACCTTCGGGTATAGCCGCGATGACGTGGCCAAGTTCCTGCCGATGTACATCGACAAGGGCTTCTTGAAACACGACCCGTTTGCGGTGATCGATGAGGTGGGCGTTGGCCAGTTGGTAAGCATGGCCGTCGAGAAAGGGCGTAAAGCGAAGTCGTCACTCAAGTGCGGTATCTGCGGCGAGCACGGGGGAGATCCCACGTCGGTTAAGTTCTGCCACAGGGTGGGGCTAGACTACGTATCCTGCTCACCCTATCGGGTACCCATTGCCCGGTTGGCGGCAGCGCAGGCGGTTATCGAAGGATAACTTTTCCTTGACCACTTATACATGAGCGAAGGCACCTCTTAGGGGGTGCCTTCGTCGGTTATGGTCACCTTTAACCCTGTCGCCTTGATTCCTTCGTTAAGCATAGGCTGGTGGCTTGATGGGTTATAACTACTTTTAACCCCCCGCCCGCTTGGCTATTAAGGGGAATATCACTACTTTTACACTTTGAACGCATGAAAAAAAGAGTGTATGAATCATCGTATGAATCGTCCCGCTATATTGTCACCTTCGCCCTACGTGGATCCCCTGTCCACCAGTCCTGTTTTTGTTCGCCAAGTGAGCAGGCGCTCAGTGTCTGGTCGTCCTGTAATTGTTCGCTTAGTGGACAGTCGCTCCCAGTTTGAGCGTTCCACTTTGGTCCGTTCTAGATTCACCCGTTTTGGCTCTACCCGTTCCCTGTTCACACGTCTTATCTCTTTCGCCATCCTCGTGCTGTTTTCTGTACCGCACATGATGGCGCAAAACAACGTGATCGACGAGATTGTCTGGGTGGTGGGCGACGAGGCCATCCTCAAGTCGGAAGTAGAGGAGTACCGGAAAGATATCCTTATGCAAAACCAACGCCTTGAAGGGGATCCCTACTGTTTTATACCCGAGCAACTGGCCATCCGCAAGCTATTCCTCGACCAGGCCAAGCTTGACAGTATCGAGGTGCAGGATGCCATGGTGAACCGCGAAATGGAATTTCAGATCAACCATTATATATCGAGCATCGGATCGGTAGAGCGTCTGGAGGAGTACTTTGGAAAGAGCATCGCGACCATTCGCGAGGACATGCGGGAGCAGATGCGGGAGCAGATGCTTATTGAGGGGGTACAGCAAAAGCACTTCGGTAACATCCAGTTGACCCCCTCCGAGATCCGGAAGTTTTACCACAGCATACCCACGGATAGCCTCCCCTTTATCCCCACCACGATGCAGGTTCAGATCATCACCGTGGAGCCGGAGATACCGCTATCCGAGATCGATAAGGTAAAGGCAAGGTTGAGGGAGTTCACGGAGCAGGTCAACAGTGGGGAGCGTGAATTTTCGACCTTGGCGCTCATCCACTCTGAGGACCCGTCGGCAGTGCAGGGGGGCGAGCTGGGGTTCGCACCGCGGAGTAACTACGTACCTGAGTTCGCCAACGTGGCGTTTGCGCTGAACGACCCCAAGAAGGTCTCTAACGTGGTGGAGACCGAGTATGGCTTTCATATCATTCAGCTTATCGAGCGGAGGGGGGAGATGGCTAACTTGCGCCACATCCTGCTGAAGCCGAAAATTCCTCAGGAGTCGCTTGACACCGCGATTATCCGCTTGGACTCCATACGGGCCGGGATTGTCGATAAGAGGATCACTTTCGATGACGCGGCCACCTACTACTCGGCCGATAAGGATACCCGCAACAACAAGGGGATCATGGTGAACAACGTGCCACGGAGCAGCAATGCCGGGACTTCCCGTTTCGCGCTGAATGAACTGAACCAGGATATCGCTAAGGTGGCCGGCGAGATGAAGGCCGGCGAGATATCGGAGCCGTTCATCATGATCAACGACAAGGGACGGCAGGTGGCGGCCATGGTGAAGGTCTCGGAGAGAAACGAGGGTCACCGGGCGAACATCAATAACGACTACCAGATCATCAAGCAGATGGCCGAGGCCGAGCGGCAACAAAAGATGGTGGACGAGTGGCTCAAAAAGAAAATCGAAAAGACCTACGTGCGCATCGATCCTGGCTGGAGGAATTGTGAATTTAAATACGACGGTTGGGTGCGATGAGAAGAGGGGCTTCATATTTTTTACAAGAAAGCACGCTGTTGTTGGGTGTGCTTTTTGTTATTATGGCTGCAGCTAAGGCACAAGAACCTCCTGAAAATGCGCCACCCGAGGGTGTGGTGCGCATTGTCGAGATGAGGGAGGCGCACTTAGGCTTCAAACGGGAGGGCTTTGAGGCCATGATCTTCTCGGGTGACGTGGTCTTCTTCCACGAGGGTGCCTACATGTATTGCGATAGCGCCTACCTCTACCAGGAGACCAACTCGTTCGAGGCGTTCAGCAACGTGATGATGGAGCAGGGCGATACCATCTTCGTTTACGGTGATTACCTGCACTACGACGGCAACACCAAGTTGGCCCGCCTGCGCGATAATATTCGGATGGAGGACCAAACCATGACGCTCTTTACCGATAGCTTGAATTACGATAGGGTGCTGAACTTGGGGTACTACTTCGATGGGGGCATGATCGTGGACGATGAGAACGAGCTTACCTCCTACTGGGGTCAATATGCGCCCGACACCAAAGAGGCGCTTTTTAGCGATAGCGTGAAGCTGGTGAACGAGGATTACACCATCTACGCCGACACGCTGAAGTACAACACCGAGACGAAGATCGCCGACATCCTGGGGCCATCTCGCATCGTGTCTGACAGTGGTTACATACACACTGATCGCGGCTGGTACAACACGGTTACCGAGGATTCGAGGCTGCTCGACCGATCGAAAGTTTACAGCAACGACGGGACCAAGGTTTTAATCGGTGACACGATATACTATAACCGGCTAACAGGAGAGGGGGAGGTGTTCGGGGATATGTACCTCGAAGACCAGGAGCGAAAGGCTATACTTAGGGGCAATTACGGTTTTTATAACGAGAAGACCGAGTTTGGCCTCGCCACCGACTCCGCGTACGCGATCGACTTCTCCCAACAAGATAGCCTCTTCCTGCACGGGGACACGTTGATGATGAGTACCGACTCGATCTATCGAGACATCAAGGCTTTTTACCAAGTTCGTATTTACCGTTCCGATCTTCAGGCGATTAGCGACTCGGTACACTACTCCTCCCGCGACTCCATGATCTACATGCGGGGTGATCCCGTGATATGGAACGAGAATAACCAAGTCTTGGGTGAAATGATCGACATCTACTTGAACGACTCTACTGTGGAGAAAGCGCACATTCGGGATTACGCGTTGGCTATTCAGGATAGGAGAGAGGAGAAGCAGTACAACCAGTTGAGCGGTAAGGATATGACGGCTTTCTTTAGGGATGGGGCTATTTGCCGCGTGCTGGTAGAGGGAAGCGCTGAATCTCTCTATTACGTTGTGGAACAAGACAGTACCATGATTGGGCTAAATCGGATGGAGAGTCCCTACTTCTCCATCGATATTGAAAACGAGCAGATCACCAAGCTAAAAGGGTGGTCTGCGGTGAAAGGGTCCACCACCCCGCTCTCCCAGTTGAAGCCGGAGGAACTCACGCTTAAGGGTTTTACCTGGCTGGATTACCTGCGACCAACGGGACCAGACGATATCTTCCGTGGTAACCAGCGAAAAGGTTCCGATATGGTAGAACCGCCCAAGAGATTCCAACGTGAAGATATAACGTTGTAACGGAGGATCCTATGCCAGATATCATTCATCTTTTACCCGATTCCATCGCGAACCAAATCGCAGCTGGTGAGGTGATTCAACGTCCCGCCTCAGTGGTGAAGGAGTTGGTGGAGAATGCACTGGACGCGGGCGCCACCCGTATTACGGTGCATATTAAGGGTGCCGGGCGCACCTTGATTCAGGTAATCGATGATGGTCAGGGGATGTCACCCACCGATGCCCGCATGGCGTTCGAGCGTCACGCCACCTCCAAGATACGAGAGGCAGCCGACCTTTTTGCGCTTACCACCATGGGTTTTCGGGGTGAGGCGTTGCCTTCCATCGCGGCCATTGCGCAGGTGGAGGTGAAGAGCCGTAGAGCAGAGGACGAGTTGGGTACCCTGCTGGTGTTATCGGGTTCCAAAGTGGAAAAGCAGGAGGTAGTCGCATGCGCGGTGGGTACCTCCATCTCGGTGAAGAACATCTTTTACAACGTACCGGCTCGCCGGAAGTTCCTGAAATCGAACGAGACCGAGCGACGCCATATCCTCACGGAGGTAGAGCGGGTAGCGCTGGTCCATCCTGATATCGAGTTCACCCTGGTGGAGAACGACCTGGAGACGTTGTACCTGCCCAAGACAGGGTTAAGGCAACGGATCGTGCAGATGGAGGGGAAGCACGTCAACCAGCAGCTGATCGAGATAGAGGAAGAAACCACGTTGGGGAAAATTCATGGTTACGTTTCAAGGCCCGAGTTCGCTAAAAAAACGAAGGCAAGTCAGTTTTTCTTTGTCAACAATCGCTTTATCCGGCACCCCTACTTCCATAAGGCAGTGTTGGTGGCGTTTGAGAACCTGATTGCCGCCAATGAGAAGCCTACCTACTTCATCTATTTCCAGGTGGATCCCGATGCGCTCGATGTGAATATTCATCCTACCAAAACCGAGGTCAAGTTCGAGAATGAGCAGGCTCTGTGGCAGATACTGATGGTCACAGTGAAGGAGGCTCTGGGTCGATTCAACGCGGTCCCGACCATCGACTTTGATACCGATGATGCACCCGATATCCCTATCTTCGATCCTTCCCGTTCCACATCAATGCCCAAGGTGAGTTTGAACCCCGATTACAACCCATTTCGTGATTCCGCTTCCGGTGATCATTCCCGTGGCGGCCAGCCATTTGGGTATCAATCTACCGACTACCCTTCTGGTGATAAATTTCCCAGTGGTCATCCTTTCGCGCACCGCTCCCCCGGTGATCACCCCTTTGCCTCTAAATCGTTGGATTGGGAAAGGCTCTATGATGGTTTCGAGCGGGAAGGAACTTCCCCCGGCTCTTTAACTGGTGATATGGATGGTGAGGGTGTCGTTTCGCAAGAGGTGCCGGAAACGGAGTTTTTCCCGGAACACTACCAGTATAAGCAAAAGTATATCCTTACCTCTGTGAAATCGGGGCTGATGATTATTGATCAGCATCGGGCGCACGTTCGCATCCTTTTCGATCGCTACCTCGAGCAGATCCAGAGTAGGAGGGGAGTGTCGCAACGCGTGCTCTTCCCCGAGGTGTTGGAGTTATCCGCGGCGGAGGACAGCGCTTTTCCAACCGTTAAGGATGACCTGGAGGCGCTCGGCTTTGAATTGAGCGAAATGGGGAACCGAAGTTATGCCATTCAGGGCGTACCTTCCGAGATCGAGAACGGCGATTTCACGGGGATGATCAAGGGCATGATTCACAATAGCATGGAGACCGGCAGTGACGTGAAAACGGCCATTCAGGAATCGATTGCCCTATCGCTGGCCAACATGACGGCCATTCCCCGCGGCAGGATACTTACCTCGGAAGAGATGCTGCTGATGGTGAGCCAGTTGTTCGCATGCAAAATGCCCAATTACACCCCCGATGGGCGGGTGGTGGTTTGCGTCGTATCGGATAAGGAGATCGAGAGGAAAATGAGTTGACCCCGAAAATAACAAAGTGGATGTGGACAAAAAGGAAACCAAACAGTTGGAAAGAGAGCCTCTTTTTCAAGGTCTTTCTTTTGTGGCCTAGTTTGCTTTTGTCCATCGGTTGTGCCGATGAATTGCCTCGGCAGACCGTTCCGTATGCACCCGTTAACGTTCAAATCGACTTGAACGGGCTAGACTACACGTTGAGGAACCCCCTCTCTTACAAGGTTTTCACCGAGAAGGATAGGCGAACCGACGAAGAGCGTTTCGGGTATAGCGGGGTCTTGGTTGTTTCCGATGCTGCCGGAGCTGCCTTGTACGCGTACGACCTCTGTTGCCCTCACGAGAAAAAGAGGGAGGTTCGGGTCGTTCCCGAGGATAACGGCACGGCCACGTGTCCGACCTGTGGCACCGTTTTCGTTACCCTCTACGGGTTGGGTACCCCGGAAAAGGGACCAGCTTCCCGACCGCTGCAGTGTTACCGCGTAATTTCAACCGCCCCCGGCGTGTATCGTGTGATCAATTAGCATCCCGTGTTCTATTAATTTTCTACCTTTCTTCCCCTTGTTTCATCTCGTTACTTTTCAATCCCTCTCGATGCTGTTCCCCGAGTGTTTTTCATGATCTTGGCTTGACAGCTTCTGATCATTTTCACTTCTTAGTAGAATTCGCGGTCCACTGGTTTTTTTAAAAAAACTTCATCGATTACTTTGAAAAGCGGCGAAACATGTCTACATTTGCAATTGCGAAATAAAAAGCCTATTCGTGAAAGTAGCGTTCTTTTTGCGGAAGTAGCTCAGTTGGTAGAGCACGACCTTGCCCCAAAAGGAAATGGAAGCGACCTTGGCAAGGTGTTTTTCAGATAATCGCGGAAGTAGCGTTCTTTTTGCGGAAGTAGCTCAGTTGGTAGAGCACGACCTTGCCCCAAAAGTAAATGGAAGCGACCTTGGCAAGGTGTTGTTTTGAAATAATCGCGGAAGTAGCGTTCGTTGCGGAAGTAGCTCAGTTGGTAGAGCACGACCTTGCCCCAAAAGGAAATGGAAGCGACCTTGGCAAGGTGTTTTTTGAAATAATCGCGGAAGTAGCGTTCTTTTTGCGGAAGTAGCTCAGTTGGTAGAGCACGACCTTGCCAAGGTCGGGGTCGCGGGTTCGAGTCCCGTCTTCCGCTCTTTAGAAGCCTTTCCAGGTTTCATAAGAGTATTCAAAGATCGCTTTTATTGATATTTAAACGTCCTAAAATTAGCATTTTAGGGCGTTTTTTAGTTTGCTACACATATCATACCTCTAAAGGGCGCAGGTCCCGAACGTGCCTTCCAATAGGAAACGTTAGTCAATGTCAAGGGACAGGGAATAACCTTGGTAGACATATGAAGCGAAACAGCCCGCCTTTTTTGTCATATCAATAATAATGAATAAATTTGTAACAAGTAGGATAGAAATTACACGTTTTTTGGCATACTCCTAATTTTTATTTTAATCGTATGAAACACACCCTCGTAACCTTATTTTTGTTCATAGGTTGGGTAAATCTTCATGGTCAAAATACCCTTCCTATGGTATATTCCGGCGATGTCCCCAATGATGTCATTGCGGTCAATTTAAGGGCAAAGGCTGAAAAATCCTTTAATCGATTTCATGTTCCTGAGCATCAAAGAGATTGGTTTACAACAAAAGAATCATTGAAAGAACAGATTATTGCAAAAGCAAAAATCTCTTTTTATCCCGATTTACCGTTGGATTATCATGAAACGATGATTCGTGAACTTAGCGGTTATACCATCAAAAGTATCTATTTTCAAACCCGCCCGAATGTGTATGCCACGGCTAACTTATACATACCCGATGGAGAAGGTCCTTTTCCCGGTGTCGTCGTGATGATGGGCCATTCTCAAACCGCCAAACTGGTGGAAGCCTATCAATCGTTAGGTCATACCCTCGCGGTGAACGGTTACGTTGCCGTAACAATTGATCCGTGGGGTTCAGGGGAGCGAGCCACCACCCATGGAATATTTGAATACCATGGAGCAAACAGGGGTGCTTCATTGATAAATGTGGGTGAAACGTTGATGGGGATGCAAATTACGGATAATATGAGAGCCGTTGATTTGCTCTGTTCCTTTCCTTTTGTTGATTCCGGGAATATCGGGGCAACCGGAGCCAGCGGAGGTGGTAATCAAACGATGTGGTTGGCGGCGATGGACGAGAGAGTCAAAGCGGCCGTACCTGTTGTGAGTGTTGGAACCTTTCAGTCGTACGTAATGAATAGCAACTGTGTTTGTGAAATGCTCATGGACGGATTGACTTTTACGGAGGAATCCTCTGTTTTGGGATTAATCGCACCGCGCGCATTGAAAATATGTAATGCGCTGCAAGACTCCAACCCCTCATTTTTTCCGCAAGAGATGTTGCGGAGTTTTCAAGGAGCAAAGACCATTTATCGTCACTACGCGGCAGAGAGCAAACTCTCATACCAACTGTTTGACACCCCTCACGGCTATTACCCGGAAATGAGGGAAGCTATGTTGGGTTGGTTTGATTTACACTTGAAAAATCAGGGTATGGGCGTTCCCAAGGAAGAGCAGCCGTTTACCCTTTTACCCGAATCAGATTTAATGGTTTTCCCGAGTGGGGAACGTTCTCCCAAAGTGGTTTCAACCGAAGAATTTTGCTTTAATCAAGGATCCTTTTTTAGAAGCAAGATGTTGGCAAACAAAAATATAAAGACGGGGAAAAAGAAAAAAGAACTGAGAGGTTTATTGAGAGTGACGGCTGACACAAAATTAGAGACAGTGCATAGCTTGCCAATTTCAGGAGATTGGGAACGCCATATCTTGACAGCTTCATCGGGAGAACAAATACCTGTCTTGACCTATTTACCGAACAAAAGCAGTACAGAATACATTCTAATTTGTGATTCAAAAGGTAAAAAAGATATTCCTGAAGCGAAAATAAATGATTTCATTGGAAAAAAATATGGTATTTGCATCGTTGATTTGTGGGGAATCGGAGAGAGTGCCTCTACCGAAGCGACACGTCTTGACGGCTCATTACCTGAGTTTCATACACTATCCCGATCAGTCTTGTGGTTGGGAACAACCATGCAGGGAATTTGGGTTAATCAGTTGGAGATTGTTCTCGATTGGCTTAAAACAACCCATAAGGTTCAAAAAATAACTATAGAAGCCAATAAAGAGTTGGCGGTCGCTGGCCTGTTGTTATCTGCACTCACCCGAAAAGGGGATGATTTAATTCTTCATGATATGCCCATCAGCTATTTATTCGACAAGCTGGGAGACATTGATTATTTTTCGATGGCTATTCATATCCCGGATTTCTTAAAATGGGGGGATATATCGCTTCTTGCCGTACTCTGCAACAAAGATATTACCTTGAATAATCCGGTGAGTATAACAGGTAGGACACTGTCTGAAGAAGAAATTGAATCGTTCAAAGATGAATTTGATCTATTGGCTGCACGCCTAAAAAGCAGATCAAACATTCATTTTAAAAGTGATCCCGAATTGCAAGACATGTGATTTATTCTATACTATTGCATCGACAGATTTCAGATGAAAATCGTCTTTGTTTGGCATGTTCAACTCAAATGAAAGTGAAAGAATCATTCCTTCTTTATAGTTATCTTAATCCATAACGATTCATGCTACTTTTATGTTATCCTGACTTTCACCCCTCAAAAAATGGTTTGTTCGCAAAGGTTATAGGCGGTCGGATAAATGGTAGTATCCCCAATGCATATTCGCTGCCATTTGGCAGAACGAACAAATTTCGTTTCAATCTAATAGAGAAGCGGAGTTTTCATCTAAGAACAATACTGCATAAGGATGCTTTCTTAAAATCGTCGCGGGGCACGAAGTTGATATTTCCGCGTTCAGTGTATTATAAACGGCATTGGCTTTTCGCTTATCCGGTACCATACAGCTGATTACGTTGCAACGCATGATAGCAGGTATTGTCAGGCTAATAGCCTCTCTTGGCACCTCTTCGAGAGTAGGGAACCATCCTTCTCCCAATTGCTGCCGGCGACAGATGTCATCCAACTGCACTATTTTCACCAATTTCGGATCGTAAAAATCGGCGACGCCGGGATCATTAAAGGCGATATGACCGTTCTCCCCAATGCCTATACAGGCAACATCGATTGTAGCTTCCGTTAACAGTTTCTCATACAGGGCTATTTCACGTTCGATATCTTCTGCATCGCCATTAATGTAATAAACCTGATGTGGTTTAACTTCATCAAGGATCCTTTCTTTCAGGTATTTTCGAAAACTTGCCGGATGTGTTTCGGGCAAATCTTTGTATTCATCCAAATGGAATACAGTAATTTTACTCCAATCTATGGGGAGAGTTTTTATTGCCTCGATAAAAGCAAATTGCGATGCACCGGTTGCTAAAATCAGGTTGGCATACCCTTTAACTCGAATAGCGTCATTCAAATGATTGGCTACAAACTTCGCGCTGCCTTGTCCGGCGGAAATATCATCCTTAAAAACACGAACCGCGAGATTTTCTTTTTTGAATTTTCTGATTTCTGTTGCCATTTATTATTAATTACATATCAATCTTTTATTGTCTGTTTTTTCTTTCGTTTATCCGTTTTCCATACACAAACGGGTTAAATCTTATCCCTTTTATTGGCGTAACCGGTTTTTCTTTTTACAAAGATAATCTTTCCACAATATTTTGCAATATAATTAACGAAACCAAGTGGCTTATCACAAATATGTTTGTTGAAAATGTCTCAAAGAGACCATGAATGTCACTATTTATCAAGTTGTTATCGACAGAAAAATAGAATATTTTCGCATAAAATGTTGACTGCAGGGGAAAGTTCGCTAGATATAGTAATAAGGAAGTGGTAATATTAGTTAATGGGTTGATATTCAACGCAAAAAATAAATTAATAAAGAAAGTATTTATCAGTTCAAAAAAAAAACGTACTTTTGCACCTCAGAGTTAAAGAAAAAGTTTTTTAAGGTGCGCTCGGATGGTGGAATGGTAGACACGCAAGACTTAAAATCTTGTGGCCATTAAGGCTGTGCGGGTTCAAGTCCCGCTCCGAGTACATGAATTAAGGTTTATCCCCCACGTAGTCAGTCGATTGCGTGGGGGATTGTTTTTTCTGCTGAAACATTGCTGCATCAAACTCGTTACAATACCCTTATTTATACCCATTATAAACAAATATTGTTTTTTCTTGTTGATATAGGAGATTCGGTGTTATTAGCATCCGATTTTATTAAAGTCAAATCACAGCAAAAATTTTAAAATTATGAAAAAGAAAAAGATAGCAGTATTAGTAGGTAGTCTGAGGAGAGAGTCTTATAATAGGAAAATTGTTCAACAGTTGATAAGGTTATCACCCGCAAATCTCGATATGGAGATAGTCGAAATTGGTCATTTGCCACACTATAATGAAGATATCGATCAAGATCAACCACCCAAGGAGTACGTAGAGTTTCGTAAAACAATAGGAGAAGCTGAGGGCTTTCTGTTTGTCACACCCGAATATAACCGTACTATTCCCGGGGTATTAAAGAATGCGCTTGATGTGGCTTCACGTCCCTATGGTAAAAATGTGTGGAGCGGCAAGCCGGGAGCTATTGTTAGTGTCTCGATGAGTACGCTTGGCGGCTTTGGTGCCAATCTAGCGCTTCGTCAACCGATGATGTTTTTAAATGTTCTGTTGATGCAAAATCCGGAAGCCTATATAGGCAGTGTCCATACATTGTTTGATGATAAAGGCAATTTGGTGCCTGATACGGAGAAGTTCTTGAAAAACTTTATCGATTCATTTGCCAAATGGACGGAGAAATTTTAACTGTTTATACAGGACATGATATTATCGCGTCTCTTTTTAATTGATTAAGAGGCGCTTAGGTGTTGTTTGCGATAAATGATCTGCTCCTGCACCGAGTGCGAGGGTCACAATTTACTCCCCATACAATCAAAAGGTTGTGTGGGGATTTTTTGTACCTTTACCTACAGTTCGAGACTTAGAAAGAGTGATATCCATGTTTGAAACTGATATGATTATCATTAAACTTTTATGAATACATGCTTTGCTGGGCTATTGTGCCGGGAGTCATTCGCGAAATACCTATCTTTCCGTTACGGACATTACGCTTTTGAGCAAAGAGTGGATGTATGAGAAGTGAGAGACCCAATCTTTGAATACCAACCGAAAACCTGTTGTTTGAGAGAAATTCCGAAAAAAAACCTCATTTTTTTACCAGACTTTAAACAAAAAAACTATTTTTGTGAATTACCCTGCGCGGATGTTTGGTAAGATTCTAAAAGCTCCATATTGAAATATAAAGGTAAATAGTCATATGAAAAAAGCAGTTGTTGTTTACTCCCTCATATCTTTGTTCGTTTTACAAGCTTAGCGCGGTTTGGGTAAAGGGCCTTTGTTTGGTGAAGCGCCTGCCTTTGAGCCAAGCGTCATGTTTTTAAACAAGAATTGGAACATGGGTCTGTTTGCCGCTGGGTCCTTTGACGGGGTTTATAAAGCCGTGATACCGTGGATCTCTTTCTCGCCCGTGAAAAACTTATGGATTGGCGTTTGGGACATTTACTCCCCCGGGAAAAAGTTGTGGACGAGCGATGCCAAGCCTTTCGATTTTGGGTTGACCACCTCTAACCACTTCGTTGATGCGGTAGTATCCTATCAACTGCCTTGGTTCCCCCTCTCCTTGAAATGGACGACGCTGGTCGCCGGGAAAGACCCTAATGCCGAAGGAAAACGAAACTTCACCACCTACACAGAGCTATCCTATTCGCATCGTTGGAATGATTTCAGCGTTTGGGGAGGAGTTGGCGTTACACCCTGGAAGGGCTTGTATCACCGTGCGAAAGGTGGCGTGAACAACTTGGAACTGAAGCTGCAGTACAATTTTCGGCTTTATGAGCCGATTACGATGCCCCTGTTCACGAAAATTGCCTATAACCCGCTATCCGAGCAATTTCATTTTTTGGTGGGTGCGAACTTGATCATTCCTTACACGTTTAAATAAATAAAAATCAGAGCAATGGAAACAACATCGTACAAAGGAACAGATAAAGTGCTTATTGGCTTTATCCTGGCCGTTTTAACTTTCTGGCTTTTCGCCAATTCGATGATGAACGTTTCGCCAGTGATGACTGAAGCGCTGGGCATGGATGCAAACACGATGAATATCGCCGTATCGCTCGCCGCACTCTTCTCTGGAATCTTCATCGTCGTGATTGGTGGCTTGGCCGACAGTATAGGACGAGTAAAAATTTTCAAAATAGGATTGTATCTGGCAATTGCTGGTGCGCTCCTAGTGGGGCTGTCGCCCAAAGGAGACCTGGCGGTGCCAATGCTGCTCGTGGGAAGGGCCTTGCAAGGACTCTCCGCTGCTTTCGTGATGCCCACGAGCCTGGGGATGATCAAGATCTTCTGGGATGGAAAAGGGCGCCAGCGGGCTATCAGTCTATGGTCAATCGGTACGTTCGGTGGCTCGGGGTTAAGCTCTCTCACGGGGGGGATTATCGCGTCGAATCTGGGCTGGCGCTGGATTTTCTTCTTCGCCATTATCGTGGCTGTTATCGCCCTGTTTTTGACGAAAGAGTTGCCTGAGAATAGCCGTGAGGGAGCAGGTAAGTACAAAATCGACTGGGGTGGAATTGTTATGTTCATGATCGCGATGATCGCATTGCAGGTTTTTATAACCAACGGGAATAAGTTTGGTTGGACAAGCTGGATTACCATTGTTTTGTTGGCTATAGCTCTTGTGTTTGGCTACCTGTTCATCCGGGTAGAGATGAGGGTGCCGTTCGCGTTTGTAGATTTGGGTCTGTTCAAAAACAAGGTGTTTACCGGTGCCACGTTGGCGAACTTTTTTATCAACGGTACTTCGGGCATATTGATCGTCTCTCTTACACTAATGCAACGGGGAGCACAGTTTTCAGCTATGAATGCAGGATTATTGACGTTAGGATTTGCTATCACCGTAATTTTGTTTATTCGCGTGGGTGAAAAGTTGTTGCAGAAGTTCGGTGCGAAGAAACCGATTATCTGGGGAGCTTTAATCATTGGCGTAGCCATTATATTGCTGATGCAGACGCAGATAATGACAGGACAATATGTGGTGCTGGCGGTGATCGCCTATTCGCTTTTCGGGTTGGGATTGGCCTTCTTCGCCACTCCCGCTACTGATGCCGCCCTCTCTAACTTGCCCGATAGCCAAGCGGGTAGCGGTGCGGGGATTTTCAAGATGGCATCATCATTAGGCACAAGCTTCGGGGTTGCCATAGCGGCGGGCATCTACACGGCTGTCTCTTCAAGGGCGGAGCCAATCGCGTGGCTGAACAAGATTGTACACTTTACAGGCCGGCAAGACAACGTGGTTATCCGTCAAGGTGCCATGCTGGGACTTACTTTCTGCCTGCTGTTGGCTATATTGGTGATCATCACGGTGGTAAAACTCATACCGGACAAGAAAAAACAGATAGATAAGTAAAATCATATATTTATAACAAAATCGTGCCTTGGTGGTAATTTGCTACCAAGGCACGATTTTTTTCAGTAAAGAATAAGTTAAACATTGGGGAATTAATTTCTTTTAACATAGCGTCTATTGTTTTTATTATTATATCGCCTATCTTTGTATCGTCATCCGATATAACGAGTAACAATATAACGTGTAGCGATAATGATAAATGAAACAAATATTGTATTGACTGAAGCGGTGTTTTACATTCTGCTCGCCCTGCACAAACCCCTTCATGGCTATGGTATTATGCAGGAAACTGAAATGATGACCGGGGGTAGATTAAAACTATCCGCGGGAACGCTTTATGGCGCTTTGTCATCCTTACTTGATAAAAAATGGATTATCGAGTTGCCTGTGGAAGAAGGTAGCCGCAGGAAAGAGTATGAGATTACTTCGCTTGGCAAAGAGGTAGCCAAGATTGAATTAAGCCGTTTGAAAGAATTGGTAAGAAATGGTAATAATATTATTGAACGATAATTGATGGCAGGTTCCATCTGTCTTTAAAAAAATAAATATAAAGAGATGAAAAAGACGGTTTACAGAATATTCTTTGTTTGGGAATATGACAAAGAAGAAAAATGGCTGAATAAGATGTCCGCGGAGGGCTGGCAGCTGATTAAAGGCAGTTCATTCAGGTATCTTTTTGAAAAGGGAGGGCCTAATGAATACGAGTACAAATTAGAATTATTGGATGAAGAACCAGACACGCTTAAAAGTAAAAACTATATTGACTTCTTAAAAGAGGCCAATATTGAAAATGTAGGGAAATGCAGAAATTGGATTTATCTACGGAAAAAAACGGTTGACGGTGGGTTTTCTTCGGAAAATAAAACCTTAAGCCATATCACTCACGCTTTGCGTGTAGAGGAAATTTATAATGCGAGCAGGAATATGTTACTTTTATTAATGGCGATTGGTTTTATTGGAAATTTGATGATTAGCTACCTTCCGGAATCTGATGTAACCAGTTTTTTCAATGGATTTTTCACAGGATTAGGTACATCTGCAGCTGTACTTGCTTTAATTTTATTGCCGATTATGCGAGGCAATTTTAAAAAAATCAAAAACTACATTCGAGAATTATACGTAATAGAAGGGGTATAGAAAAAGTAGTTTTGCTTATTGGAATATTTGTTCAAGGAAAAGTATATATAGTTGAAAAATGTTACACTATTAATTAATAAACAATATGCAAATTAAAAGAATCGGCTTTTTAGCCACGCTAGTTTTTACGACTATGATGATAAATGCACAGCAATTTGTTGGTGATTGGAAAGGTGCTATTTCTGTTCAAGGAGTAGAGTTGGAGCTTGTTTTCCATATCACGGAAGAGGGTGGCAATTACGCTACTACGCTGGATGTTCCCATGCAAGGTGCAGCGGGAATTCCGGTTGAGAAAACTGAAGTTGACGGCAATACATTAACCTTAAATATGGCAGCCTTACAAGCTACCTATGAAGGCACTTTGAATGCCGAGAGTATTGAAGGCACTTTTAAACAGATGGGACAGGAGTTTCCGCTGATATTGAATAAGTTTGAAAGCAAACTGCCCGGAAATCCTGATTTAGTGTCGTCTGATGAAGATTTGCAGAAACTTGTATCCTATGACACGGGTAATTACAAGTATAAAGTGGAAGACTATTTTTCACGTCCAAAAGCCAGTTCATTCCAACTATCGCCCGATGGCAAATACATGTCTTACACCGAAAAGGAAGAGGGAACCACAAAAAACCACGTGTACGTGAAGGATATCTCCACCGGAGAGGTTACCCGTGTTTTGGAAGAGAAAGATGAGTTGATTCGCGGTTATTTCTGGAAAAACAACGAGCGAATTCTCTATGTGATGGACCAGGGCGGAAATGAACAGTACCACATTCATGCAGTTAATGTAGATGGCTCAAACAACGTCGATTTAACACCGTATGAAGGAGTTCAGGCAGGTATTATCACCATTTTGAAGGACCAGAAAGATCATGTTATCGTCATGATGAACAAGAATAACAAGCAAGTTTTTGAGCCTTACAAACTGAATATCGTTACCGGAGAAATAGAACAACTTTATGAGAACAATGATATTGCCAACCCGATTCAAGGATACGACTTTGACAAAGACGGCAACCTTCGGGGGTATACCCGCCTGGTAAACGGTGTAGAAACTGAACAGTGGTACAAAGATCTGACTACAGGTGAATTTAAACTTGTGAAACAGATGAAATGGTACGATACTTTCAGTATTGTAGGATTTAACTATGCAGGTGACAACCCTGACGAAGCTTATGTAGTTACCAATCTTGATTCGGACAAAGCGCGCATAGTGCTGTATGACTTCAAAATAAATGCCATTGTAAAGGAGGTTTTCTCTAATACGGATTACGATGTGGCGAGCATGAGCCGCAGTCGTAAGCGAAATTATGAAATTGACTATTTTGCACACAATGGCGAAAAGTACGTTATCACGCCCGTTAGCGATTTCTTCAAAAGTTTCAGCAAACAGATGGAGAAAGAGTTTCCCGGAAAAGAGTTCTATGTTGTTGACGCGGATGACGATGAAAATACCTTCCTGATTGTTGTCCAAAGCGATAAGCTGTACGGTACATATTATCAATACGATAATAAAACCAAACAATTCTCGCTGCTTTATGACTTAATGCCGCAGTTAAAAGAGGCCGATATGGCTGAAATGCGCCCGATTACATTCACAAGTCGTGACGGACTCACTATTCACGGTTACATCACGTTGCCCAAAGAAGCTTTGGCGGGTGAAAAGGTGCCGCTGGTAGTAAATCCGCACGGGGGCCCGCAGGGAATTCGTGACAGTTGGGGTTTCAATCCTGAGACACAGCTTTTTGCAAGTCGTGGCTATGCTACGCTTCAGGTAAACTTCCGTATATCCGGCGGTTATGGAAAAGAGTTCCTGAAAGCGGGCTTCAAGCAAGTGGGAAGAAAAGTGATGGACGATGTGGAAGATGGTGTAAAACATGTGATTGAGCAAGGCTGGGTAGATAAAGAGAAGATTGCCATATACGGCGGAAGCCACGGCGGATATGCTACTCTGATGGGATTGGTGAAAACACCTGATCTCTACGCTTGTGGGGTAGATTACGTGGGAGTGTCGAATATATTCACCTTTATGAATTCCATTCCTGAGTATTGGAAACCCTATTTGGATATGCTGAAAGAGATCTGGTACGATGTCGATCGCTCTTTGTAGTGCAGGGTGCCAATGACCCACGCGTAAATATCAACGAAAGCGACCAAATCGTGGAGCAACTTCGGGCAAAAGGTGTAGATGTGCCCTACATGGTTAAATACAACGAGGGACATGGCTTTGCACACGAAGAAAACAGCATCGATTTCTATAAAGCTATGATGGGTTTTTTAGCGAAATATTTAAAGTAAAGCCCTTCTCCAACTTTCTCCTCTTTGGATAGAAGTAAGGATTAATTAATAATTAAACCCGAGAGTGTCAATCGAATTGAAACTCTCGGGTTTTTTGATGATTTATTGGAAAAAGTAGTATCTTTACGATTGCGGGTTCCCCGATAATCCAACAAATTTTAAGTGGCTCACAGTGGTTTTGTGAAGAGGATAAGCAAGTTGCTATTAGATAAAACAAAAGGTCAAATGAAACGCACATTATACATTATATCCGTTTTAATCGCCGTTTTGTCAGTCATCGCGACTTCATTTGGACTGTTTTATTCTGATGCAGGTGAATCTTATACCTTTATCAATCAATATGGCGATGCTGTAACAATTTTCGGAAACGGATTGTATAAACATGATTCGCTGTTCATGGCCCCAATATTTAAAGGAACAGATTGCACCATACTATTTATCGGTGTTCCTGCATTAATTATCGCCCTGCTGTTGGATTATCGGAGAAACAGTACAAGCACAAAGCTGTTTTTAACGGCAATGCTTGCACTATTTGCATACTATTCGACAAGTATAGCATTTGGGGTTACCTACAATTTCTTACATTTGATTTACATAGGGTTATTCGGGTTAAGTTTCTTCGGATTGATTATCGGTATATTTCAAATTCAATTTAATAATAAGATTACTCTCCCCCGAACAGGCATCAATATATTTTTAATTATTTCCGGAATAGCTTTGATTGTCGCCTGGTTGCCGGATATTCTTGTATCGCTCGCTAACGGCAGGTCATTGGCATTAATTGAAGTATATACAACGGAAATCACCTACGTGCTGGATATGGGACTCATATCTCCCCTCTGCTTTGTTTGTATCTTTTTACTTAACAGGGAGAGGGAATTTGGGTATATATTACTGGCAATAATGCTGACCGTCGGCATATTCGTGGGATTAATGGTTATAATACAAACGCTGTTTCAGATCCATTTTGGAGTAGCATTACCGATTGAAGCGCTGATTACAAAAGTTGTTATATTTACGGTGCTGGCTGTCGCGGCACTTTATTTCGAAGTGAAATTGTTTAAGGCGATAAAGCAAAGTGCGAATCCCTGAAAAGAAAAAAGTATCTGTACGATTGCAAGTAACTCCATCACTTCTGCGGTAATCCCACGTAATTTGAGTGGATTAGAGAGAGTTTGCGAGGGTGTAAGTAAGTTGTTCGTAAGTTTACGTCTAGTACAGGTTAACAACGAAGTGAATTTGAACTATAATAATGGAAAAAATGAAGAAATTGTAGTTGTCTTTATAAAAACATTCTTAAACATTTATTTTAAATGATAACGACAAAACAGAAGATGTGTAATTATGAGCAACACCAAAATATCCATCCGTTTTTTTGATGACCGCGAGGTGCGTGCTGTTTGGGACGAGGAAAACAGTAAATGGTGGTTTTCCGTGCTGGATATTGTGGCTGTGCTTACCGACCAGGAGGATTATAACAAAACAAGAAATTACTGGAAGTATCTGAAGGCCAAGCTTAAAAAAGAGGGGCATGAACTGGGTAGTAGCACTACCCAGTTCAAATTAGAGTCGCCCGATGGAAAAATGCGACAGTCAAATGTGCTTGATTACGATGGTGTTATCGCCCTTGGCAAGCAATTTCCTTCCACCAAAGCCAACCGATTTATAGAGTGGTTCACGTACAGCGATGAAAGCATCGATGGGAAAAGCAAAACTAAGGCCTACGCACTGTTTGAGAGTTCGTTGATGCACAGTATAGAAGTCGGTACAACAAAAGGGTTACAACAAATTCACGCCTATTTATTCGGGGGCCTTTACGATTTTGCAGGACAAATTCGGCACAAAAACATTTCGAAGGGAGGATTTCAGTTTGCCACGGCTCATTTTTTAGAAAACACATTGCGACAAATTGAGCGAATGCCTCAAAACACATTTGATGAAATTGTAGAGAAATACGTTGAAATGAATATAACTCACCCGTTTATGGAGGGCAACGGCAGGAGCACCCGCATTTGGTTAGATATGATGTTGAAACAAAGTTTAAAACGTTGCGTGGATTGGAGCAAAATAGATAAGAACGACTATATGAACGCCATGGTAAAAAGTGCTGTTAATAGTGATATGTTGAAAGCGTTATTAAAAAATGCCCTTACCGATGAAATCAATAGTCGCGAAATGTTTATGAAAGGCATCGATTATTCCTACTATTACGAGGAAAATGAATAAATCTTGAAAATATAAACTATCAAACCCATAAAAACTCAAACATTATGAACGAAAAATTATTAGCCGGAGTTGCAAAACTTCAACCTGAGATGAAAGAGTGGATGGACCACATGCACCAAAATCCAGAACTGAACATGGATACGCCGAACACGGCGAAATACATTGCCGAGAAGCTGAAATCGTGGGGTTACGATGTAGTGGAAGGCATTGGCGGAACGGGTGTGGTAGGTTCTTTGACCGTGGGTGACGGGAAGAAATCCATCGGTATGCGTGCCGATTTCGATGCGTTGCCCATTCTGGAAGATAACGATTTGCCGTACAAGAGCAAGGTAGAGGGGTGGTCGCACCTTTGCGGACATGATGCCCATACTACGATGCTACTCGGCGCGGGGAAATATTTGGCTGAGACCAAAAATTTCAACGGAACGGTCCGGTTGATCTTCCAACCGGGCGAGGAGACGATGGAAGGGGCACCGGCAATGGTCGCTGATGGGCTGTTCAAGCGTTTTCCCGTTGACGCGGTGTACGGGATGCACAATATGCCGGGCTTGGAGCTCGGGAAATTCCACTTCCGTGAAGGTGAAACGATGGCTGCCGTGGATAACTGGGAGATTGAGCTGACGGGTAAAGGCTCACACGGTTCGATGCCGGAGCTGAGCATCGACCCGCTGGTGTGCGGTGCTTCGCTGGTCATGGCACTGCAAACTATCGTGAGCCGCAACGTGTCGCCATGGAAAAACTCGGTGGTCAACGTGGGGGCTTTCCAGTCGGGTGTAGCGGGCAACGCTGTTCCGCAGAAAGCCATTTTGCGGTTGAGTATCCGCAATATGGAGTCCGACCTTCGCACGATGGTACTTGATAAAATCCGTACGATTACCAAAGCGCAAGCCGAAGCGTTCAACTGCGCGTATGAAATTCGCGAGGGCGTGGCGGGAGCGGTACTGGTCAACACGCCCGAAAACACGCAATGGGCGGTTAACGTGGCAAAAGCCACCTTCGGTGAAGCGAGTGTGGTGGAAAATATGCATCCTTACATGGGTAGTGAGGACTTTGCCTTCATGCTGAAAGAGAAAGACGGGACTTACTGCATGATTGGCAATGGCGACACCTTTATGGTGCATCACCCGAAGTACGTGTTCAACCAAGATATGCTTAGTCGTGGTGCAACCTACTGGGTGGCGTTGACGGAGGATTATTTGAAGTAAAGGGCAGGGGAAGAAATTTCCCCTGTTCCCCTGTTCCCTTATTGTGCAGTGTAGATTAAAGAAGAACGATTACAAATACAAGAATAGCAGTTGCTAACATGAGTTCCCCCGTTTGGGAACGATGTATAAATTTACAAAAATGGAAACTTGGCACATTTTAATATCAATAGGAATTATCGCCTTTATTGCTGAAATATTTACGGCGGGATTCATTTTTGGCGCGGTTGGTATCGGGTTAATATTTGCAGCAATCGGGAATTACTTCGCATTGGAAATAGAATGGCAAATACTGTTATTTGCTTTTGGCGTTGCCCTTACTTACTTTCTGATAAGACCAATCATGACAAAATACGGCTATGGAAAAGACAAAGTCAAAACCAACCAAGCCGCTTTAATCAATAAAAATGGAACGGTTACAGAGGAAATAGACCCTACAAACAATAAAGGTAGGATTAAAATAGATGGTGATGACTGGAAAGCAAAATCGTTAAACAATGAAATAATTCAAGTTGGGACTATAGTTACAGTTGTTGACATAGAGAGTATCGTTTTAATTGTCAAACCTTTAAATTAATTGGTTATGGGAGCTATTATCATTGCCGGAGCTGTTGCTCTTTTCGTATTAATCTTCGTTATTGCAGGATTTAAAATTGTGCAACAAGCTGAAGTTGTTGTAATCGAGCGACTTGGGAAGTATAATCGCACGTTACACTCTGGAATAAACATTATCTGGCCTATCATTGATAAGCCAAGGGAAATTACTTGGAGGTACGTTGTTGAAGGTGTGGACAATAAAAAGCACATAAGATTTAGTACAAAATCTAGAATCGATATCCGGGAAACCGTATATGACTTTCCAAGACAAAATGTGATTACCAAGGACAATGTAAACGTTCAAATAAACGCGTTGCTCTATTTCCAAATCATGGATCCGGTCAAAGCAATCTATGAGATCGAAAATTTACCCGATGCAATCGAAAAGTTAACCCAAACAACGCTTAGAAATGTAATTGGCGAACTGGAATTGGATGAGTCCTTAAGTTCACGTGATACCATAAACTCGAAGCTCCGGACTATCCTCGATGATGCAACCAATAAATGGGGGGTAAAGGTTAATCGTGTAGAATTACAGGACATTAACCCGCCTGAAGATATTAAGCAGGCCATGGAGAAGCAGATGCGTGCCGAAAGAGATAGAAGGGCTGCCGTGTTGGAAGCGGAAGGGAAGAAGACAGCGAAAATTTTAGAGGCCGAGGGATTCCGAGAAAGTGAAATCAAGAAGGCTGAAGGAGACAAACAGTCCGAGATTCTCAGGGCAGAGGGATTAGCTCAAGCCAGAATAAAAACTGCGGAAGCTGAAGCAGAAGCTATTAAGCTTATCACAAACGCGATCAGCTCAAAAGATGGCGATCCGATCAACTATCTCATAGCAACTAAATATATAGATACACTCCATGAAATGGTTTCCGGGAAGGATAATAAAACGATTTATATACCCTTTGAGGCAACGGGTATTTTAAGCTCGATTGGTGGAATAAAAGAGATGTTGAGTAATCAAAAATAGCGTTTTGTAACAGATAAAGGTGTGATGAAGCAAAAAATAACGCTATGCGTATATTAGTCGGCAAGTCCGCTTCGATAGTGTCTGCTATATTACAAGGACTTGGGCAAATCATGCTTCAAGAAGACAGCGTTACGGGCTTGCTGTTTCTTATCGGCATTTTCTACGGCTCGATCACCATGGGCTTGGCAGCGTTGTTAGCAGCCATTTGTGGAACGGCTACTGCCTACCTGCTGAAATACGACAAGTCGGAAATCACTCAGTGCCTATACGGCTTTAGCGCGGCTTTGGTCGGCGTGGCGGCCATGTTATTCTTGAAACCTCTGTTTTGGACTTGGGTGGTTATCGTTATCGGATCGGCGTTAGCGGCCATATTGCAGCACTTCTTTATCAAACGAAAAATCCCCGCGTTTACCTTTCCGTTTGTCTTGGTTACATGGATTACCCTGTTTCTTAAAGGTAAGCTGAATCGCGTATGGGCAAAAATGGGATGAGGTGAAAGGCATCGTCGTGTTAAGAATTGTTATAAAGGGGGACTCCCCCCGAAGCCGTTGCAACATTTCATCCGATAACTTCATCTATATATTGTAGGGGAACACGTAAGACGTGTCAATACCTTGCAATCGTTAGGGGATAGGGATAAGGTGTTTATAAGGGAATGTAAAAAACTCGATGAACGATGAAAACAAAAATATCTTTTCTATTGCTGATGGCCGTTTTAATCGGTTGTGATTTTGCCGATGTGGCCGTGGATAAAGACGTTGAAACGGATTTTGAAACGCGTGCGCCCAATCAGGTACTGATGCTAACGGTCGATTACACGACGAACGCTTTCAAAGGCGGTACGATACTGGGTTTCTCAAAGCAGACCAAGAACTTCACCATTACAAACAAGTACGTGGAGCCAAGCGATTTCGGTAGCGTTGAGCTCATTTACGAGGAGTTGGGCGAGAAACTTTTCTTCGGTACTATCCATTGGATGGGAACGGGAAAGATGACCTTCCCCGAAAAACTGGCTTTACCCGATAAGTTTACATTTGTGCTAACCGAGGATTATATAAGACCGATAAATGGTTTTGAGGATATATTTAACCCTAACGATCATGCGCTGAATTACGAAAAAGCGTGGGGCGCCGTTCAGGGGTTGGTGAAAACACGGGAGTTCTTAACGGCCAACCCCCATCAAAAAGTCAAGATGTTCCGCTACACTCCCAGTGTGGGCATGGGTAATCCTGAGGATTGGTTCTGGGTAATTTACCTGAAAAGGTGATCAATCGAAACAGACTATTCCCGTTTATTTACAACGATTCCAGGGGAAAGCAGGTAATATTTTTTCACGTACTTGCGAACGGTATCCAACGATTTTGAAAAGATGTTGTGAACCGTTTGTGGGGTTGTATTCAATTTGCTTGCCACCTCTTTGGCGGGAATGTTTTCCACGCGCATCCAAAAGGCATTTTTGGTTAGCGTTGAACTCTCTCTTAACGCATCGTGCACGATGGTTAGCAACTCCTCTTTCTCGATGTTTTCACAAGCCGAAACAGGCGAAGCCACCTCTGTTTGTTCAAGCGGAATGGTTTCGGGGACAGCGATGCGATACATATCGTAAACGCGAAAACGCAGGTGTTGCAACATGTATACTTTCACGCTGCCGGTTTTGTTTGCCCGCAAAATGCGTGGGTTTTCCCAGAACGAGAGCCAGAAATTCTGAACGATCTCCTTTGCAATATCTGTATTGTGAACCTTAGACAATACAAAACATAGAACGGTACGGCTATACCTTTCGTAAAATTGGGCAAAGGCCTTGCGGTCCCTATGCTCAATGGCTTTCAACAATATTTCGTCTGTTGTTTGCAATCCAAAACAAAAATAGTAATTTTATACATTCTAAGCATCCTTAAGGGCAATCGGAATGGAAAAGGATAAATTATCGGCAAACGAAAAGGCGGGCATTACACGCGATCTGTTCGAGCGATACCGTGAAGGTGAAACTTCACGGGTGGAGAACGAGGTGATAGAGTCGCTGGAACCGATGTTTATCCCTGAAAAGGAGTTTGAGGTTACCGATAGCCTGATTGATGAATTAGAGGCAGAAACGGCAGATTTTATTTTTCAAAAAATAGAGGGAAAAAAACGACACGGACTTTCGCCGCTACTTATCGGTTCGGTGGCAAGCATCGCGCTGTTGACCATAATAGTATGGATGTTTTACAGCCCTTATAGAGGAGGGGATAAGGTCGCCGAGAAACAGCATGTCGCCATCGATGCCATTAAAGAGGTTATCCTGTCTGATGGCTCCGAGGTGGTTTTAAACGTGGGCACGACTTTACTTGAAGGTTCACGCGAAGTGTGGTTGGAAGAGGGAGAGGTTTTTTTCAATGTAAAACCCGATGCGAAACGGCCATTTGCCGTCTACTTGCGGAACGGGTTAACCGTGAATGTCGTCGGTACAAGCTTTAACATCCAAAGTTATTCGCGGCTGCCCTTTCAGGAGGTTAGCGTTGTGAGTGGGAAGGTGAATGTGTCGACTCAGACCAATCAAACCGTGCAACTTGTCGCCGACCAGCAGGCAACCTACAGCGAAGCGGAAAAAAGACTCTCAACGGCTTCCGTGAATGGTCGGCAAAAAGCCGCCTGGCGTACTGGCGCAGTTCTGTTGAAGAATGCTTCCGCGGAAGAACTAACTTTGCGTGTCAGACAGCTTTATGACAAAAATATTGTTTTCGAAGGGTACAGCGATGCCATCGCTATCAATATCGCGTTTGATAAAACTATGCCTGTAACCGAAGTTGCCGCAGAGATAGCCACGCTATACAACTTTTCCTATCGTGTGGAGGAGGATAAAATAGTGTTCCGACCTAAAAATGATGGAGGGCTTCCGTGAAATAGGGTTTGTGATTTTGGCTTTAATTTTCGTGGAAAATGCATCGGCGCAAACCTTTTCCTTCCCGGAAGAAACCATGCTCTCCCGTGTTGAACGCCTCTCTGAGATTGCTAAGGAAAATGGACAATCCATCACCTACGAGGTGCGATTTTTACAGGGGGTCATGGCTCGTTCCCTGAAAATTGATTTCAGCGATAGGGGAACACCCGATATCGAATCATCCGATACTGAAATGCCCGATATGGGAATATATGAATCCGATATCGAAACCCTGTTGCGCTTATCGCTTGAAAATACACCCCTTACCTATCGTGAAATTCATGAAAAGCGCTTTGTGATAGTGCGTCGTCACGAGGGGGTGTATTCCGGGGTGTCGGTAACCAGCCACCCTTTTGTAGGGCATTTAACGGGAAGGGTTACCGATATATTCGGTGAACCGCTCCCGGGTGCGACCGTTCGCGTGCTAAATGAGCAAGATGAGCGAAAGGTGCAAAGGGGGACGGCGACGGGTGTTGGCGGGGATTACCTGTTGCAGCTCCCCCCGGGCCAGTTCGATATTAAAGTCACCTTTTTGGGATATGGCCCGATACTGGTCAAGTCCGTTAAAATAGAGGCACGAAAGAGCACCCGTTTAGATGTAGTCCTGAAGGAGACAGAGTTCCCGTTACATGAAATTGTCGTGTCACGGGTGCCATCGGAAAGTACCATTATAGGTGCTTTATTGGCACAGCGAAACACCCCCGGCGTAAGTGCCGTTCTTGCAAGGCAGGAGATAGAGCGTTTGGCGGCCAGCACCGTCCGTGAGGCGATGTACCTTATGCCGGGTATCGCGGTTAGCGGTGATAACGGCATGGTAGTTCGTGGGTTGAAAGGGCGATGGAACGAAATCGCGATTGATGGTGTTCCTATGCCTGATTATGACCCTTCGTACGCCATTTTTTCCTTTGACCTGCTGCCCGTTTCATCGGTAGAGAGCATCAGGTTGTTAAAATCTTCTACTCCTGATATTGAAACAGGATTTGGTAGCTCGATGATCAATATCGTTACCAAAGATATTCCAGAGGAGAATTTCGTGCAGCTCAAAGCCGGATTTCAAATGAATCCGCGAAGTACATTTCAGAACCGGTGCGCCAGAAGATCGGGCAGGTACGATTTTATTGCCTTAGACGATGGAAGTCGTGAGGTGCCGAGCGATAATGAACAGCTTCCCCCGGAACATTTCCGGATTTACAACCGTGAAACTATGCCATCGCAACAATATTCGGTGACGGTAGCTCGCGCACGCTTGTTGGCAGAGAGGGGGCAGGCGGGAGATTGGGCAGGTAGGGCAGGCGGGAGATTGGGCAGGTAGGGCAGGCGGGAGAGAGCGTGAAGGCAAGGCAGACCGGGGAGCCCTGTTGTTAGATCAAGGGGATCTGTTAGACCGGGGAGACCGGGGAGACCGGGGAGACTGGGGAGACTGGGTAGATCGGGTAGATCGGGTAAATCGGGTAAATCGGGGAGGCCGGGTAGGGGTGCTCTTCTCCCTCTCTTATGAAAACAGGCAGCAACAGTCGATAATCGAGCATACTCAACGTGGCCGATGGAAGAACGGGATGGGGTATACGGGTAATATGGGTGACAGTAGAAATCGGGGACATACCTATGGCTACAACACGGTTACGGGGGGATTGTTGAACGCGGGCCTGCGGTTTGGGAAAAGCGAAATAGGCGTGCGAAATATTTTCACACGGGGCTTTGAGAACGATGTAACCGTAGTGTCGCAGCGTCTGGAAGATATTGCAGGTAACGATAAGAACCTGAGCAGGCAGTTTTTTAACTATCCCACCTTTTCTACATTGTTGCAAAATAAAGTGCACGGACAGCACGGTGTCAACAGCCTGAAGATAAAATGGAATCTGTCGCACACCCTTGTTGAACGTGAACGGAAAGACGCGGCGTTCTCGGAGATGTATAAGCCGTTACGTGATGACTCGCTTCTTTACTTCCTGCACGACAATCCCCGGCTAAGAGAGCTATACCCGGCTTCCAGCGGACGATACGGCAGTCGGGAGCAAAGTTTCAGGATGGGGGCAGCGGTGTCGTTCCCGTTTCCATCCCCATTTCAGGGAGAGAAGCTGACAACTATATTTACCATGGGGTATAACGGCAACTACCGGCGTATCAGGTATGGATTTAGTGAGTTGCTGTTGCAGTACAGAAATATTCCTGCACCCGAAATATACACCTCGTTTGAGCGTGAGGGTTTTAAGAAAACGGTGACGGAGCATCTCCCGTTTGCCATGCTGGAACAGCGCTGGAGAGAAAAATTTCGCTTGGTTTGGGGAGTACGTGGCAATTATGAAAGCATTGCGGCAAAATGGGAGTTTATGCCGTCGGTAAACCTCACGTTTGCACCCCTTGAAACATTGAACACGCGTGTGGCGTACGGTCGGTCGGTTATCTATCCCCGATTAGCCGATTATATCCATTTCCCGGTTTACAACACGCGACTGCTAGGCACCTCTGTTAACCGTCCTATACGTTCATCGTGTGTCAGGGCCCTCGATTTTCAGGTGGAGAGGCAGCTGGGCACATTCGATTTTATCTCTGCCGGCCTGTTCTACAGGTATATCAGCCATCCCATTGAACGTACTACACATGAATACGCGCGGGATGAACGTATGTACGTTTTGCAAAATTCCGATAAAGCCACCAATTGGGGTGTTGAAGCTAGCGCGCGTAAACATTTGGGGTTTATAGCGGATGCCGATTTCTTTCGCGATATTCAACTTGTTGTCGGATTTACCTGCACCCGCTCCTCGGTATATGGCAGGCGTATGGTTATGAATCACAAAGGCAGTTTCGTTGAAACCGAAAGCGTACAAAAACGTCCCCTTTCGGGGCAAACGCCATACCTGTTTACTGTAGGATTTAACTACATGGGGGAAAATATGGATGCGAACATCTTGTTTAACAGAAGTAGCCGTCAACTTTTCGTGTTGGGTGAAAATGCCTTTCAGCACGAGTATCGTGCGCCGTTTAATTCGCTGGAAGCAGCCGTGAGCTACCGTTTCCCCAAGAGTGGTGTCAAGCTCAAGTTGAGCGGGGTTAACCTGTTGAATTCCGTGCAGGTTTTCTATACAAACAGCCCCGACGATTATGTTCGCGATGAATATAATTTGCCCACGGACAAGCTCCTGCCGCATAAATCTGAGAACTACGATAAGGGCCGTGACCCCGTAATTCACAAGATTCGTGACGGGCGCGTTTTCTCCCTTTCTGTTAGTCGTACTTTTTGATTAAAGCGATTTTCCTGCTGCTATAACGACTCCGCCAATTGCTCCCGTTCCTGCCGAAAAATCCTTATCGCGGTAATCTATGATAACTGAATTTTTTCCTACTTAAATGCCGGTTAATTGACAATTAAACTGGCAGGGATAATGCGTTGTATATAGATTAAAAAATAGCTTTTCACAAACAGGAGGGATTAAAAATGGGAAAAGTAACAGAGAATAGATTTAAGTTACTAATGCAACTTTATTACGAATTACGAATAAATGAGAAAAATAGATTTGATTCAACAGCCCCGTATTGATGTTTTTTAACTTAAACCTCGGTTAGTTTTTTTCAGTTTTCTCCGTAATGCATACAGGATCATTTTTTGATGAAGAAGTTATGCAAGGGAGACATACTGACAGGAGACTATACTTTCAAGAGTTGGCACGGACCAGCGAAAATTATATATTGCCATTTATAGAAAACCATATTCACGTCGGTCCCAACCTTACCGTTTTAGAGGTAGGGTGTGGCGAGGGAGGTAATTTAGTGCCTTTTTCCCGACGGGGATGCAGGGTAACCGGCATCGATATTTCTGCCAACAGAATTGAAGAGGCCCGGGCTTTTTTTAGCGCGGAGCATTTGCAAGGCGAGTTTTTGTGTCAAGATATATTTTCAGTCAAACTGACCGGCAAATTCGATATCATCATCATGCGCGATGTGATAGAGCATGTGAGGGAAAAGGGGAAGCTGCTTACTGTTGTATCGGCTCTTTTGAATGATAACGGGTTAATTTACATGGCTTTCCCACCGTGGCAAATGCCGTTTGGCGGGCATCAGCAGATTTGTAGAAACAGGGTGATATCGTCTCTCCCGTTCATTCATCTTTTACCTCGAAAAATTTATAGGGCTCTGCTGAAAAGGGCAGGTGTTAATCAACGTGCAATCGATGAGTTGTTGGAAATAAAAGGTTGCAGAATGACTATTGAGCATTTCAAAAAATTGGTGCGGGAAAGCGACTTAAAACAGGTTGATGAAGTTTGCTATCTTATCAACCCGCATTACGAGGTCAAGTTCGGGTTAAAGCCTTGCAAAGTGATTTTCCCCTTTTCCGTCCTCCCCGTTTGTCGTAATTTCTATACTACATCCTATTGTGCTATTCAGCGCTTTACCGTCAATACCGGTATACGGTAAATAAATCCCGCGGAAACCCTGAAGCTGTTGGCCGGGGTGATGATCTGTTTGATCTCGGGTTCGCTGAACTTCTTTAATGTCGCGATTAAGAACAGGTGCAAGTTGTCATCTTTCATCGGGTAAAACTCCAGGCCGCCCTGGTAGTTCCACGAGGTGAGGCAGTTGCCGCTGTACACGTGGCTGTTATTTTTATACACCGAAAAGTTATTGTAAAAACACTTCAACAGGATATTCCATCGCGGTTGAAACCGGTAATTGAGTTCTCCCAACAGTGTGAAGTACTCCACGTTTTCGACCATGGCCCCGGGGGTGGCTGTAGCACTCCTGATCGCGCCCAGGTAATCGATATCGGAACGTTGATACAGGACATCGATGTAGATGCGCCAGGAATCGGAACGCCATTTTTGTCCCCCGCTCAACATAAACAGCGTTTTACCCTTCGCGGGTGAGGTGACGTTGGCCCCGTATCGAAGTTGCAAGGCATTATCAAAGTAGTTGCTGTTCCAGCCAAGGGAGTAGTACAGGGGAACGGTAGGGGCTTCCACACGCGTGATGGACGAAGGGGGCAAGCTTTTCACCGGTGTCCCGATGGCATCTTCCACCGTACCCCACCGGTTGTTGACTACCTGAAAGGTGAACTCCTGGTTTGGCATGGGGGTGAACGCCACCTGTAACCCGTTAAGGTAGCAGTTGACAAGGTTGTTGATCCCGCTGTAGTCATACACCTCCACGGGGTACTTGTTGTATTCAAAGCTCCCTATCGTGAGGGCTTGCTTGCCGGCGGTTACCGAAAAGCGCTCGTTGAACCGGTACCTCAAGTAGGCGTAATCGATGCTGCCGGGTAGGTTCTCCTTTGTGAAAATGGGCGACACCTTGTTGAGTCGCTGCAGGTACTTGTACGACAACTTGGAGGTGACTTCACCCGCTATATCGATGATTACCTGATCGAATCGGAATCCCCCATCATCAAACTTTAAAGGTGATCCGATGAACTCGTTGTGGTATGCCGAACGCATATGGAGGGAGATGTTTACCGGTTGAGCGAGCACTGACGAGTTCTCTTTATCAGCTGACCGTGCAAGCAGTAACGAGCCGTTAAAGCAACAGGAAAAACAGGCTAAAATCAGTAGGACAACAAGGGAGTTAATTTTGTTCATAGCGTTTGAATTTTATCTTCGCATCTTAACCATGTGATGGCTTTCAAGTTTGAGTCACCTAACTTCAAAAAGCGAGGTTGTTTTTTTAGCACTTTGTTTGCAAAATTAAAATAAAATAGCAATATTGCACAATTATTTGTAGAAGCTTTACCTCAAACAAAAGAGAAACATGCGCAAAAGGAGAATAATACAGTTGTTAGCCTCGCTTTTCATCCTTATCGCCGCCGGGTGGATAGTGAGTTACTACGTGAATACCGTGGGGAATTTACGTGCAGAGAGCGGGCTTTCGGCTCAGCAGGTCTCCGAGCCGTTCGTGCATCCCGACCTAACGTTTGACCTGACGGATGAACCGTTCCCCGCCGAAGGGCAGTACTGCTTGGCCTGCCACCAGGGGATAGAACCAGCGCGACCCATCGTTTCCGAGATGATGCAGCAGATACTGCAGAAAGGGGAGGCGCTTGGTGATCCCAACGGCTGCGTTATTTGCCACGGCGGCACGCCTACCGAGCTTGTCAATAAGGATAGAGCGCACAGCGGCGTTCCCAAAGGAAGCTTGTTGACTTCGTTCACGCCCGTTCCCGCCGCCTTGCAGGTGAACAACAACACTTGTGCGCAATGTCACGAGGATCACGCCTACAACGTGCGCCTTTCCATGATGAACAGCGACGCGGGAAAGATGAAGGCGATCTCGTGGAGTTTCGGTATCGGTACCGAGAATTACGATCACGTTTATGCCAATAGCGACCTGAGCGATACCGATGGTTCAACCCCCCGATTTGGTACCCAACAGTACATCGATTACATGAAGGAGATGGTTGCCACCTTCCCGGGGCAATTTCCCACGGAATTGAAAGAGGTACCTTCCGTTTCTGTCGACGAGATAAAGACGCAGCCCGAGTTGGCGGCGTTTACCTACCTACGTAACTGTAACGCTTGCCACCTGAACAACAAGGGAAACCAGGGTAGGGGGCATTACCGGGGAATGGGATGTGCCGCCTGCCATAACCTATACAGCAACGAGGGCTTTTACGAAGGGGGCGACCCGGAAATCCCTAACGATAAACCGGGACATGTTTTGGTACACTCCATGCAGGGTACCAGAAAGTCGGCCGTCCGCTTTAACGAACATGAACTGAGCGGAGTGCAACTCAACACCTGCGCCGCCTGCCACGCGGCCGGTCGCCGTATAGGACACGCTTACCAAGGACTGATGGCCCTGGACGATTCGTACAACCGAGGACCTTTCGACGAGAAGGGGTTACCGCAGCAAAGCAACGCAGGCTACGTGTTCAAGTACATGGCGGGTGATGTGCACCGTCAGATAGAGAAGGATGGAGTGATGGTACCGGGCCTGCTATGCCAGGATTGCCATACCACAAGCTCCATGCACGGCAGTGGCAACATCGAGGCAACCACGCTGGCAGCCATCGAGATCGAATGCGCAGATTGTCACGGTACACCCACGCACTACCCGTGGGAGCTGCCGCTGGGCTACGGTGATGAGTTCGGGAAAGAACTCGATATGAAGCAAGCCAGGGGAGTGGCCGATGAGCCGCTGGAGGTGACCAAGAAATTTGGTATTACCTACCCCAAAGAAGATGGCTACCTACTGTCGGCACGGGGGAACCCGCTGGGGAACGTGGTGCGCAAGGGTAACCGGGTCATCGTCTACTCCGACGGGAGCATGCATGAGTTTGAACTCGTAACACTAAAGGAGATAGCGAAGAGCAAGAGTTGGCAGAACCCGGACGATGCCGAAGTGGCTATGGTAGCCACCACGCACATCGATAAGATGGAGTGCTATGCCTGCCACTCCACCTGGATGCCACAATACTACGGCTACAAGTACGTGATCGACTACTCGAAACAATCCGTCGACTGGTTACGTTCACCGCAACTCGTTAAACCTGACGGCACGACGGCCGATTATAACCAGAACTACGCCATGCAGCCTGGGGCACCCACCTACGGTGACTACAGCCATATCCGCTGGGAGAACGCCCCGCTGGGCGTGAACGGCGAGGGGAGGGTATCCCCACTGGTCGGCGTGATTCAGACGGTGAGCACCGTGATTGACGAGAAGGGTGAAACCGTCGTCTGGAACAACGTGGCCAAGACAGCGGCCGGGTACAACGCCATCGAATTGGCACCGCTTAACCCGCACACCACCTCGCTGAAATCGAGGGAGTGCGTGGATTGCCACGGCAATCCCGTGGCAGCCGGGTATGGCATTGACGGCGGTATTTACGATGCGACGCCCGGAACGCCGCGATATGCCGACGTGATTGATGCCAAGGGTAATAACGTCAGCCAATACACCCGGGCCCAAATAGCGGCCATCAGCGAGCTGCACGGTGATTTTATGCAGCTGCTCACGCTTCACGGGGAGCAACTGCAAACGATTGACACGCACTGGCCAACTTCAATGCCGCTCACGCAAGCGCAACGCAACCAGTTGACCCGCGAAAACTCCTGCGTCGCTTGCCACCAGGATATCCCGAAAGGCACCATCCCGAACAGGATGCTGACCAAGGTGGCTCAAGTGGCCAAGCTCTCTTATAACACCCCCGAGAAGCATACCCGGTTACTACACAGTAATAACCTGATGATCGCCTGGATAAAAGCGATTGGCGTCGTGCTGATCTTCGTGGCGATCGCGCTGGTGATATGGGGAGTCGTAGAACGGAAAAAGGTGGCCCGTTTCTGCCAGAGGTTACTGAAGTTCCTAAAAGCCCCCGGTAAAGTGGATTGATTCGCTCGATGTCTCATTGCACGAATCGCAAAGAAATGCCCCAAAAGTTGATTTTGTTTTCACACGCGGGCTGATTCGCTTGATACCTCATTACATAAGTTGACTTCAAAGATTATGCGCCGTTTTCGGTAAAATCTTCAGTTAAGAGTGCATTTTTCACGTTAAAATCTTCAACAGGGAGTGTAATTTGCTCCGACTGATCGCTTTTCAGTTGGGCAGCGAGGTTTCGTATGACGAGCTCGGGAAGCAGCTCGGGATGAGCAGGAACACGGTGGAGAGGTACCTTGACTTATTGGAGAAAGTGTTTGTCGTTTACCGCCTGGGTGCCTTTGCACGCAACTTGCGTAAAGAGGTCACGAAAGCGGGTAAGTGGTATTTCTACGACAACGGGATTCGCAACGCGATTACAGGCGATTTTTCACCGTTAGCGGTACGAAGCGATTTGGGTGCCTTGTGGGAGAACTATATCTTAAGCGAGCGGAGGAAAGTGAGCCTTAATCGGAGGCGGCATACTGATTTTTATTTCTGGCGAACGTACGATAAGCAGGAGATAGACCTCGTGGAGGAAAGCGGGGGAGTGCTTAGCGCTTTTGAAATCAAGTGGGGCAGGAAAAAAGCCTCGCTACCCAAAGCCTTTGAAAAAGCATATCCCGATGTCGATTTCAAAGTGATTCACCGGGAGAATTACCTGGAATTTATTGATTATAAACGGTAGCTATGTAGGGTTGGAAGGTCTACCTGTCGCATTGGAGCAACAAGGTGCTGACAAGATAGATGAGTGTCTTTGTATAAGTTGGGAGATGAAAGGTACCGGATGGCTTCAAATGTTGCGGAGGTAAGACTCGAACTTACGACCTTTGGGTTATGAGCCCAACGAGCTACCAACTGCTCCACTCCGCGATCTATTTTCCTTTGAAATGGGAATGCAAAGGTAGTATTTTATTTTGAAATATCAAAATGTCACTTAATCTTTTTTATTTGTACCTGAAAAACCCTATTTTTGGGAAAAAATAGACGGCTTATGTCAGACAGTATTGTACTTATACCCACGTATAACGAGAAAGAGAACATCGAAAACATCATTCGGGCGGTGTTTAACTTGGAAAAAAGGTTCCATATCCTGGTCATTGACGATGGCTCGCCCGATGGCACGGCTGATATCGTGAAGCGATTGATAGATAGCGAGTTCAAGGACAGGTTGTTTATCGAGGAGAGAGCGGGCAAGCTGGGGTTGGGCACGGCCTACATCCACGGCTTCAAATGGGCGTTGAAACGTTCGTACGACTATATCTTCGAGATGGATGCCGATTTTTCACATGATCCCAACGACCTGCCACGCCTCTATGCCGCTTGCCACGATGAGGGATACGACGTGTCGGTGGGTTCCCGCTACTGCTCGGGGGTGAACGTGGTGAATTGGCCGATGGGTCGCGTGCTGATGTCCTACTTCGCTTCGAAGTACGTGCGTTTCATCACCTGTTTTAAAGTGCGGGATACCACTGCCGGTTTTGTTTGCTACCGACGGAAAGTGTTGGAGACCATCGACCTAGATAAGATCAAATTCAAAGGGTACGCCTTCCAGATAGAGATGAAGTACACGGCTCACGTGCTGGGGTTCAAGATCAAGGAAGTGTCGGTTGTTTTCGTGAATCGCCGACTAGGCACCTCGAAGATGAATACCAGCATTTTCGGGGAGGCGTTCTTCGGGGTGATTAATCTCCGGTGGCGAAAGCTGACCGGTAAAATTCAGCCGCACATAGAAAGGCAGCCATGACGCTAATCCACAGGGCCACGGTGATAAACGAAGGGGAAACTTATGTAGGGTCCCTGCTGCTGAAGGGACAAAAGATTGCCCGCGTGATTCGGGGTGAAGTGCCGGAGCCGGTTTTCAGGCAGTGTCGGCGAGTGATCGACGCACGTGGCCTCTGGCTGTTGCCCGGCGTGATCGATGACCATGTGCATTTTCGTGAGCCCGGGCTAACGCGTAAGGGCGATATGTTTACCGAGAGCCGGGCAGCAGTGGCCGGTGGGATAACCTCCTGCATGGAGATGCCCAACACTATGCCGCAAACGACCAACATTGAGGCGTTGGAGCAAAAATTTGAACGGGCCGCTTCCCAATCAATGGTCAACTATTCGTTTTACCTAGGCGCAACGAACGATAACCTCTCCGAGCTGAAAAAGGTGGACCCGAAAGCGGTGTGCGGCGTGAAGCTGTTCATGGGGGCCTCTACGGGCAATATGTTGGTGGATCATGCGCGTATTTTGCAAGCGATCTTCGCCGAGGTAGACCTGTTGATCGCCGCCCACTGCGAGCAGGAGGATATTATCAAGGAGAATATCGCGCTGTACAAGCGCGAGTTCGGTGAAGCGATCCCTATCGAGTACCATCCCCTTATTAGAAGTGTAGAAGCGTGCTACCGCTCTTCGGCCGATGCGGTGGAGCTCGCCGATAAGTACGGTACAAGGCTGCACGTGCTTCATCTCTCTACCGGGCGGGAGCTGAGCCTCTTTGATGCGACATCGGTGGAAGAGAAAAAGATCACTGCAGAGGTGTGCGTGCACCACCTCTGGTTCACGGACGAGGACTACGCCCGGCTGGGAAGCCGCGTGAAGTGCAACCCGGCGATTAAAACCAAAGCGGATAGAGAGGCATTGCGAGAAGGTCTAAAGCAGGGCAAGCTGGACGTGGTGGCGACCGATCACGCGCCGCACCTGCTGGAGGAGAAGGAGGGTGGGGCATTACAGGCTGCGTCGGGCGGCCCGTCGCTGCAGCACTCACTGCAAGCGATGCTGGAACTGGCAGCCAAAGGCTTTTTCTCGAGGGAGCAGGTGGTGGAGAAGATGTGCCACGCGCCGGCCAAGTTGTTCCGCGTGAAGGAGCGGGGATTTATCCGGGAGGGGTATTATGCCGACCTGGTGTTGGTAGACCCGAACCGCCCCCACGTGGTTTCGGACGATAACGTCTGGTACAGGTGCGGCTGGTCTCCCTTCTTAGGGGAGACGTTTGGTGTAACCGTGAGCAAGACGTTCGTCAACGGCCACCTTGTGTACGACGAGGGTCAGTTCGATGAAAACTTCGTTGGTGAAGCACTTCAATTCGACCGGTAGGGCGATGCTGAATGGGCTTGCAACATACTGCAACGCGATGCGGTACGGGACTGTTCGATTAACGTTTTCGATAACAGATGTACTTGTAACATGCCACAACTCGATGAATCATACTCGCGAACCTCTGCTTGACTACTAATGCAGGGAAGATGTTGCTTATAACACTAATTAAGTGTGGGAGGGTCAAATGGGCAAAGTGCAACCCAAGCAATTATGGTATAATCGCTTCGCTTTCGCTTTCGATGTCTTGTTCAATGTCGATGTCTCGCGTGAAATGGATGATTTGCCCCATGCCGGTTACCCCTTCTCCAATCACCTGGTAGGTACTTGACCTGTCGGCCGAGTAAAATTCTATAACCGCTTCTCCTTCCGGTGAGAAATTCACGTTGGGTTTCCAGTAGATGGTGGTACGGTAATCGGCTTCCACCGACTCTTTCTCCTCACTTGTCTCATATTTCGGGGAGTAGAACTCCGCCGCCTGCTGGTAACCGAGCGGGATGATTCGGTCGATGTTCATCGACCGGGTATTTTTCTGTACAAATCCGCCCTTGGTCGTGATCACCACGGCACCGCTCGTGTTGGGATAATACCCCATCATGAAGGTGTTGTCCTTCATGATGAACATGTTGTCGATAGATGTGACCTCAATGGCGTCTATCTGGTCGAAAAAATCCTCGTACGTGATATCATCTATCACGAAGAGTACCGGCATGTCGGATCGGGTGGTCGTTACGCGGTCCGACTTCACGATGAGTCCCGGGGTGGATATGAGCAACGAGCGCAGGCTGCTGACCTTCCTTTTTTCAATCTCATCGGCAGTAATCAGTCCGCTGGAAGTGATGGGGGAGTAAAATTTCGATTCGGTATACGACTCCTTGCTTTGAGCGGTGACCGTGAATTCTTCGAGCGCGATCGTTCGAATGCCATATCTAAGGGCATAGTCCTCGTTGGCCTGCAGCACGTAGGCTTCCCAGTTAGAATCGTACGCGGTAGACAGTCGCCCATGTTGAGGTACCGTGGCGTAGGAGAGGTCGGGGAACGTTTCCAGGTCCAGGCTAATCAGGTTATGTCTGCCCCCTCTCTTGCTTAACGATTGTACCGTGATCTCCGTTCCCTCCGGGTACTCCACCTTGAACAAGAACCTTCCCTTCTCATCCGCCACGGTGGTTTCGCCACTTAGCAGCGTATCGAGGCTCGCCATTAGGCTCACCTCACCATCTTTCATGCTTATTAATAGCGCCTCCGTTTTCCCACTAACCTCCTGGAACTGCTCGGGCTGGAAGGCGTCAGGCGTTGCGATAATACCCTTCAGCACGTTGGGGATATCATACCTTCGCCATCCCTGCGTCAACAGCAACGCGTCGAGCGCCTGTTGATCCGATTTATCGCCCGTGAAGTAGGTGGTGGGCGACTCCACGTGCCCTTGAAGTTCAGAGGAGAGTAGCAGCGTTGAGGCCAGGTTGTCCACGGTATCAGTGATCACCTTGTTTTTATCGATTACCGAAACGGCCAGGTTGTTCACGAAAGTCACGGTGTCCATCTCTTCCAACTTAAGCTTGAGGGTAACACGTTCTCGACTCTTGTAGGTGGGATTGGAGAATGTCGCATCCATCTGGGCAAAGTCTGCCTCGTTGATGTTGAAAACCAGTCGCTCGCTCAGTATCTCCCGGTTTTCATCCAGCAGCAGGAAGCTGGTTATCCCCGAGGGGAAGATGTTTGCAGGGAAGGAGTAGTTGTCGGTTTTGGGCGACCAAGGTTCGTGGTACATCACGATTCCCTTGTGGTGTATCAAAAGGGATACCGGGGTGCTTGGGGCTGCTACGCCTTTTAGGAGCGTGATTACCAGTGCGTTGCTCGTTTTTCGTATGCGGATAGTTCTCGCTTGGGGTTCCGCTAATGGCAGTTCCACGCGTTTGGTCACACCGTTCTTGGTTTCGCAGATAGCGTAATAGGTCTCATCGGGTTTAACGAATAGGTAGAACGAGCCCATTCCCAACGGGTGGCTCGTGAACTCGGCTACCTTTTCATCGTTGGCGTTGTAGACAGAGCCGCTCACCTCTTCGCCTAGCCCAGCGGGGTTAATGGCTTTAAAGCCCACCCGACATGTTTGGGTGGGGACAAGGTAGCCACCCTCGGGGTGGAACGATACCTCGAAGTCGTCTGCCGCGTAAGGGAGAGGGTAGTAGCGCTCGTACTTTCGCCCTTTGTGGACTATGGATAAGAGCATGTTTCTGTTGCTTCGACGCTTGTTCATCGTGAATGAACTGTTAAAACGATTGCCCCCTTTCGGTCTGATCGTTCGGGTAGTTTCATCCGACAGCTTGAACGTCACCATATCGGGAGCGATCGTGTCGCCATCTATGCGGTCCACGAACTGGAAGGTGACATCAACCTTATTCCCATTGGCCGTGAAGTGGGCGATGGGCTCAACCTGTAGGGAGTAGGGATCCAGCACGCGGATGGTCTTTTTAAAGAACGACTCGTTCCCTTGGTTCCGCATGTATCGGGTATAGGCCCGAAGCGTGTAACCTCCCTCGGCCAGGTCATCTTTCAAATCGATGTAACCGGCGTACGCTCCAATGCTATCCGGGCGTATTTTCACCCGTTCTATTAACTCGTTGAATGGGTTAAACAGCTCCAGGTAGATGTAGCGGCTGTAAAACGCGGGCCGGTTGGTCGTCGCGTCTACCAGGTGAGCGCGTAGCCATACCCGCTCTCCCGATAAGTAGGCCGATTTATCGGTCTGCACGTAGATCTTTTCATGGGGGAAGCTATTCAGTTGCTCGCTGAATTGCTGGGCAACCCAACCTAGCTCACGCGTAGCCATCCTCGGTTCTTGTGCGGCATCGCTCGGAACTTCCTGGGCCGACAGGGCAATCGCACCCCATGCGAACAATAGGATAAACAGTACCTTTTTCATGACTATTCTATTTATTGTTTTACCTTTTTATGTTTCTTGCGTTTGATTGACAGTGTGTTTGGGCATGTGATTCGATTTGCCGTTTTAACGCGATGCGAACAGTTCGACGAAGAAATCGAACGCGTCGAACAGCGTGTTCTTTTCCACGACCTGATCAATTAGTACGTTACCAATCTCTGTTAGTAAGGTGAAGCGTATGGCTTCGCCCACGTTCTTTTTGTCGTGCGTGGCAATCTCGTGCAGGGTCTCGAAATCGCTGCACGTGATAGGAAAAGGACCGTAATGTTGTTGGATGAAACGTACTGTTTTCCGCAGTTTCTCTTCCGGGAAGCCGTGCAGCCGGTGTGACAGCCAGAGCTCCACTACCAGTCCCCATGCCACGGCGTACCCGTGGGGTATCGGTTCGTCACGTCCGAGCGCGAAGCTTTCGAACGCGTGCCCCGCGGTGTGGCCCAGGTTAAGCGCTTTGCGCAGGTTTCTCTCGTACGGGTCTTTCTCCACGATGGCCTGCTTGATGGCCACAGACTGGAATGCCAGCTCGTTGAGTGATGGGTAATTAATTTCTTGAAGGGGAAAGGTGAGGAGCGCTTTCCACTCTTTCGTGGAGTGGATGAGCGCGTGCTTCACCATCTCCGCGTAACCGGACAGGATGGCCGGGCGGTCTAGGCTCCGGAAAAAATCGGGCGAGAGCAACACGGCTTGAGCGGGGTAGAAGGCACCTATTTCGTTTTTGTACCCTTGAAAGTTAATTCCTGTCTTACCCCCAACCGCCGCGTCCACTGCCCCTAAGAGCGTGGTGGGGATATTGATGTACCGGATACCCCGTTTAAAGGTAGCCGCCGCGAAACCCCCCAGGTCGGTCACCATCCCTCCCCCCAAGTTGATGAGTAGCGAGTGGCGGGTAGCCCTGTTTTGGGTAAGCTGTCCCCACACTATGCTCAGGCTGTTGAGCGTCTTGTTCGAGTCACCCGCGGGGATAACGATGGTCACAGCGTCCCGTGTTGCTTGAACATCTTTCAAGAGAGGGAGGCAATGCACCAAGGTCCGTTCATCCACCAGGATAAAGCATTTATCGTGGTGAATGTACTTAATGACCTCCTGCAGGTCACTCGCGAGGTGATCGCTTTTAATTACCCGTTGCGTTATGTTATCCATTGCGCTGTTTGTTTCATTTCGTTGCCTGTTACCTTACGATACCTGTTGCATGGCATTACCCCGTGTTCAATAAAGGCGCCATAAATGTCTATTTAAGGGATTGCATTTTACGAGCACTCTCTTCCCGACTTTTCCCCTTCCGGGGTTATTCCTTGTGAGTTTTCTCCTTCGGGAGTTGCCCCTTGTGCACTTTCCACTCCCGTCTCCTTTACTTCCTCCATATTCTCTTCGTCTGGATTTTCCTTTTGATCTTCCTTGTGGTAATCGCCGTTAAGAATTCGGTAGATCTCCTCCTGTATCCGCTCACGGATACTTAGCGTGTGGAGTCGGTTGGGTGAGCGGGAAGGGTTTACCCGATTCGATAGGAAGATGAAAATCATATCGTGGGTGGGGTCCACCCACAAGCTGGTTCCCGTGAAGCCGGTATGGCCATACGTCTCGATGGGGGTACCCGGGCTGGTGGGGTTCGTTCTGCTGTTCCGCGGGTCCGGCTTGTCGAATCCCAGTCCCCGGCGGCTTATGCCGCTTTTCGTGGAGGTGAACAGGCGCACTGTCTCCTCGCTCAATAATCGTTCTCCCCCGTACGTGCCTCCGTTGAGCCACATCTGGCAAAGCTTGGCGAGGTCGTTCGCGTTTGAGAAGAGACCGGCGTTGCCGGAGATGCCGCCGAAGAGGGCTGCTCCCTCATCATGAACGTACCCCCGCACCTTTTGTTTACGGAAAAACGGGTCGTTCTCGGTAGGGGCTATGCGTTCGATTGGCATTTGCTCCAGGGGGCGGAAGGTGGTGTTGTTAGCACCCAGTTTGCTGTAAAAATGCTTTTTAACGTACTCGTCAAGGTTTTTACCGCTCACGTTCTCCACCGCCTCTTTTAACAGCATGAAGTTCAAGCAGCTGTACCTGTACTTTCCTACCCTTCGTAACGGGCTCGCGATGATCTCTTGAAGGAGTATTTCGTGCATCTCGTTGCTCGCGTACAGGTTTTTCGCCACGAGGAGGGGAAATTTATCGGAGGGGCTTGAAGCAATCAAGTGAGGTAGGAACTTGTAGTCGGTACGAAACCAAGCCCCCGCGTAGTTCGCGTGGTAGGTGGAAGAGCGAGAACCGGACAGCTTCCCGGAATAGCTCTCCTCGTCAATGACGGTGGCGTAGTATGGGATAAAGGATACCATCCCGGATTCGTGTAGCAGGAGCGATCGGATGGTGATGGAGCCTTTGTCGCTTCCTCTGGTTAAAGGAACGAATTTGCCGATTGAATCCCGCAAGGCTAACTTTTTCTCGTCGTATAGTTTCATCACGGCCGGGAGGGTTGCGGCGACCTTCGTGACGGAGGCAAGGTCGTAGACCGTTTCGTTGCTCACCCACGCCCCGTGGCCGTGCTCCTGCTTCCCGAACTCCTTTTCGTAGATGATTACCCCATCTTTCGCGATCACGATCTGGCAGCCGGGATAGGCCATCTTCCGGAGGCCCTCTATCGCGAGGCTATCGATATGTTGGAAATGGGTGGAGGTGAGCCCTACCTCTTCCGGTGAGGAGTAACCCAGTCGGACCTTCTCCGTGTCGAGCCCGCTACCTTCAGGGTAATCACCGGCGGTGACCGGTATTCGTCCTGTCATCGCGATGCCGCCAAAGATGCCTTGTGCTACGTTCACTTGAGCAAAGTGGCTATTGTCGTATCCCACGATAACCGCCGCGGCTTTCTCAGCCGTTAAACGGAAGGTGTTGAGGTGGTAGGGCGACGTGAAGAGCACCAGGATTACCTTGGTTCCCTGCGCGAGTTGTTGCAGGGCGATAGCGTCCCCCACGTTGGGAGAGTGAATGGACAGGATAACCACATCGAACTCCTTCAACTCCTTCATGTTGCCAATTTCGCTGGTTGTTTCGGCTTGAAAGAGCTGTAGGTTACCATGTTTTTTCAGGTAGTGTTGGAAGGGGTTGGGCTTGGGAACCCCGATCGTCACGGAGGCAATGTTCGTGGTGTCCAGTCCTTTCAATGGAAGCAGGTTATTTTCATCCTTTAGCAACGTGATGGCTCCCTCGTAAATCTTGCGGAGCGTCCATTCGGCCGTTGGTGCGTGCACTTTTTCGCGGAGGGTACCCGTATCGATCGGTTTAAAGTGATGTACTCCCAGGATATATTTATAGGAGAGCACCTTCCTTACCTTCTCTTCCAGGAGGGAGTTTGGGATCACGCCTGTTGCCACCGCCCTCTTCACCGCTTCCACCTCCTTTTTTGGATTCACCGAGCCCAGTAGGATGTCGTTGCCGGCCAGCAGCGCCTGCACGCTCACGTTCGGTTGGTCGGCAACCCCTTTCATGGCCATCCCGTCGCTGAAGGTCACCCCGTCAAAACCCATTTCCTCTTTGAGCAGCTGAATCCCTACCTCAGGCGAGAGCGAAGCCGGTTTACCCCTCGTGCGAAGTGTCGGCACGTTGAGATGGCCAATCATGACTCCCGATAGGCCAGCTTCGATGTATTTCTGGAAAGGGAAGAGTTCGACGCTGTCCAAGCGTGCCCTATCGTGTGGAATGGTGGGTAGGGTGACGTGCGAGTCCTCCGATGTGTCACCATGTCCAGGGAAGTGCTTGGCCACGGCCATAACGCCGCTCTCCTCCACCCCCTGGGCGTAGGCGATACCCTGCTCGGCCACCCGGTTGGGGTTCTCCCCGTACGAGCGCGTGCCGATAACGGGGTTATCTGGATTGCTATGGATATCAATGGTCGGGGCAAAATTCACATGGATACCCATTTCGCGGCATTGCCTGCCGACCTCCCTGCCGTATTGCCTGATGATCTGGGGATCTTGTATGGCACCCACGATCGAGTTGCGGGGGTACTTGGGGGCGTCGGTCAACCTCATGGAGAGTCCCCACTCCCCATCCACCGCGATCAAGAGGGGAATGTCGGTCAGTTTTTGCGCGTTGTTCGTTATGGCTGCTTGTCGGCTTATCGTGCTTTTAGAAAACAGAAGACCACCTATCTTTTGTTGTCGGATATAGTCCGTGATCCTTTTTTCCCAGTCGCTTGACGATGCTACAATGGGCATAAAGAGCTGCCCCACCTTCTGCTCGAGGTTCATGGTGGCGAAGACCGAGTCGACCCATCGGTGCATGGCGGTACTGTCCGCTTGTTCGTACAACGTCGGGGTGATTTGAGCCCGTGAAAAAAGGCATAATGCCAAAAATAGGAATAGCAAAGCAGCTCTTCTCATTGTGGTTTCTATCATTCCTTGCAATCGTTTTCTTCCTTTCTTCCTTCTCTCTTTACGTGTTCACCTTTTACGCTGCCATCTTTATTTACTAAGCCGCACGTCGATTTTTCCCACGTTGACCCCCCTTCCGCTCGTTTGAAAGATGACCACCTCGTTATCGTTCAGGTCGTTCACCACGACGGGTTTCGTCATGTGAGTGTGGCTGTGGCCACCGAGGATCAGGTCGATGCCACGCGATTCGGCGGCCAGCTCCCTGTCTGCCGTGTAGCCCAGGTGCGAGAGGCAAATCACCAGGTCGCAGCGGTGCTCCTCCCGCAACCTTTTCGCCATCTCGTTGGCCGAAGTCACCGGGTCCAGGTACTTCATGCCTTTGTAATTATTCGCCGTGATTAGCCCCTGTGGTTGAATGTTGATTCCCATCACGCCGATTCGCACCCCACCTTTTTTCAGGATAAGGAAAGGGTGTATCAGCCCCGCTAGCACCGTTTCAGAAAAGTCGTAATTGGACGATACGATCGGGAAGTGGGCTGCGCGAACCACCTTCTCCAGCATTTCCAGCCCGTAGTCGAACTCGTGATTCCCCAGGGTGACCGCGTCGTACTTCATCAGGTTCATCGTTTCGACCTCCACCTTACCCTTGAAGAGGTTATAGTAGGGTGTCCCCTGTAAAAAATCCCCGGCATCGAAGAGTAGCACTTGTCGGTTCTCTCTCCTGACCTCATCGATGTAGTTCGCCCTTCTCTCCACTCCCCCCAAGCCGGGGGTGTAGCGGTCGGTTTCGGGCAGGGGTTCGATACGGCTGTGGGTGTCGTTGGTATGTAGAATGACCAGTTGTTTTTGAGCGCATCCGATCAGGATAAAGAGCGCTAAGAAAAAGAGGCTACCGTATCTGTATAAAGCGTTCATGCTTGTACCATTTTGATGGATTGTTTTAATCGTTCTGTCCCTCGCTGTTGACTATTATTCCTTGCTTTGCCCCGTCTTTCAGGTTTTAAGCCCTTGGTAGACTGTTTACCTCGTGGTTAAAATTTTGATCCTACCATCAAGGGCAGAATCTACCACTTTCCCTTGTCGGGTTTGCTCCTTCATCCAGTCGATCATCACGTCTCTGAGCGTGACTCCCGTGTAGGTGCAGGTGATCGCGTCGCGGAACGCCGCCATGTTGTCATTCCCCTCTGCCAGGTAGTCGACCGTCACCACCTTGTAGTGTCGGCTTTCATCTACTGGTTCTCCATCCACGGTAACGCTTTTAACCTTATCTCCTTCAATCACGAGCCGTACGTTGCCCGAGATGCCCGCTCCACCGATACGGGCGAAAGCATCGAAAATTTGATTCAGGACGCTTCCCTTCACTTCCAGGAAGGTGATCGCGTTATCGAAAGAGTAAATTTCGAAGAGGTTACCTATAGTAACATCGCCCTCGGGCAGGGTGGCGCGGTGCCCATGCACGTTCATTACTGCTATATCGGCCCCGTTGAGGAGGTGCTCATCACCGTACGCTTTCATCACGTCTGACGTGAGGTTGGTCAACAGGCTTTCCGGTCGACTGTAATCCATGAGTTGTTCCGACTTCCCGATAATGACATCCATCTCTTTACTGAGCTCCGTCTTGTAACTGTTCACGAGTTTTTGCATCTTCGCGTGCCGAGGTGCGTCATACGAAGTGTCCATTGGGACGAAGGTGGCGCTTATCTCGGTCACCCGGTAAGTAGGTTTGCACGCGCTCATCACGGTGAAGGCGAACAACATGCTTACCACGCTCAACGCGAACGATGTACTGATTTTCCAAAATGGTTTTCGATTCATATGCTCGAGGTTTCAAGAACGGTTTTTTTGCGCTTTTACGATTGATTCTAAAGCCTCAAAAGTACACTATTTCGAGGAGGGAATCAAACGAGAGTAGCAAAAATAATTATAAAAAGGTGTTTTATGCCATATATTAAAGAAAAATTGCTACATTTGCACCCGCTTTGCGCAATCTCTGTCGGCCTTGTCCGCCATATTGCGTCTCGAAAACGTTCAGGTAGTAAATATAAAAGCATTATACAAGATGAATTTGATGAAAATAGCGGAAGACTCTTTCGCTACCCAGAAAAAGGAACATCCCGTGTTCAAGAGCGGCGATACTGTAACCGTGGCCTACCGCATCGCGGAGGGGAGTAAGGAGCGTATTCAGCAGTACCGCGGCGTGGTGATCAAGATAAATGGCCATGGCGATTCCAAGCGTTTTACCGTGAGGAAAATATCCGACAACATCGGTGTGGAGCGTATCTTCCCGTTGAACTCACCCTTTATTGAAAGTATCACGATAAATAGTCGCGGTAAAGTGCGCAGGGCCAAATTGTACTACTTGCGTAAACTACGTGGTAAGGCGGCTCGTATCAAGAAAAAAGGATACTAACGGAACGTTTTGCCATTGCACGCTAGAGGAACCCTTTGCCCATTACCATGTTAACAAAAACGGAGGGCATAGTACTTGGCACCTTTTCCTACAGCGATACTTACTCCATTGCCCGAGTTTACACCCGCGATTTTGGGACGGTTGCCTACCTTTTGCCCAAGCCACGGGGCAGGAGAAGTAAGGTTAGGCCATCGCTCTTCTTCCCTTTGTCGCTCCTACGTTTGGAGGTGGAGCACTTCCCGTTGCGCGACATCCAACGGATGAAAGAGGTGGAGCGGCTGATTCCTTTGTATTCCCTATGCACCGATATGATCAAGGCGTCGATCGCCTTCTTCCTCGCCGAGTTTTTGTTGTCCGTACTGCGTGAATCGGATCGCAACGAGGCGACTTACGCTTACATTCGCCATTCGGTCGAGTTGCTGGAGGCGACAGAAAAGGGGGTCGCCAACTTTCACCTGGCCTTTATGATGGGGTTAACCAAATACCTAGGTATCTATCCCAACGTGGAGGGGAACGATAAAAATCCCTACTTCGATATGCTGTCCGGTGAGTTCGTTACGCCATCCCAACTGCATTCTCACTATTTGAAACCGAGGGAGGGGCGCTACCTGCGTCTGTTGGGGCGGATGACCTACCGCAACATGCATCTCTTCAAGCTCTCCCGTGGCGACCGAAACCTGATCGTGGACTACCTACTGAAGTATTACCGTTTGCACCTGTACGACTTTCCCCGCCTAAAATCGCTTGAGGTATTGCGGGAGTTGTAAAAAGCATGTTAAAGTTCAACATATTCCCAACTTACGCGTGCAGCTGTATCTCGTTTTTGTAATTATTTTATATTAAATTTGTGATGTTGTTGCTGACCATAATGATTACAACTTAATAGAGTGGAATTATGACTACACGAAGAGATTTTATTAAAAAAACGGTAACCGGAGCCACTGCATTTGCCGTGAGCCCCCTGTTGATAAAAGCCGAAAGATTAACAGGCACAAAGGGGATGAGCAGCTATGTTTCACAACGTCCCGAAAAGGTGAAGCGAAATTTTGTGTCAGTAGCCGTAGATGAAACGATCAACAGGGTGAAGGCTAAAATAGATGATCCCAAACTGGCTTGGATGTTTGAGAACTGTTTCCCCAACACGCTCGATACCACCGTGCACTATAGCGTGAAAAATGGTAGACCCGATACATTTGTCTATACCGGCGATATTAGCGCCATGTGGCTTCGGGACTCCTCGGCTCAGGTGTGGCCCTACCTGCCGTTAACCAAAAAAGACAAGCCTCTGCAACAGCTTATTGCAGGTGTAATTAACCGGCAGACGCAATGCATCCTTATAGACCCCTATGCCAACGCTTTCTATATTGAGCCTAAAAGCGACGGTGATTGGGCGAAAGATCGTACAAAAATGCAGCCCATGCTTCATGAACGCAAGTGGGAGATAGACTCTCTTTGTTATCCCATAAGGTTGGCCTATAACTACTGGAAGACAACCGGTGATACGTCTGTTTTCGATGCCGATTGGGTTAAGGCAATGTATCTGGTCATAAAAACCTTTAAGGAGCAGCAGAGAAAGGATGGCCTCGGTCCCTATAAGTTCCAGCGTGTAACGGAGCGGCAGCTCGATACTGTCTGTAACGACGGCTATGGAAATCCGGTAAACCCTGTAGGACTTATCGTTTCAACGTTCCGTCCCTCGGATGATGCCACCACCTTCGGTTTCCTTGTTCCTTCCAACTTCTTTGCTGTCGTCTCGCTTCGGCAGATGAGCGAAATAGCGGAAAAGGTGATAAACGATCCGGTTCTGGCATCCGACAGCATAACGCTTGCCGAGGAGGTTGAACAGGCTTTGAAACGGTACGCGGTGGCACAACATCCTAAGTATGGAGAAGTATACGCTTACGAAGTTGACGGGTTTGGCAACGCCTATTTTATGGATGATGCCAATATTCCCAGCCTGTTGGCCCTGCCATACCTGAACGCGATGGATAGAGACGATCCCATATATCAGAATACAAGAAAGCTGGTGTGGAGCGAGGATAATCCCTATTTCTTCAGAGGCAGTGCAGGCGAAGGAATTGGAGGACCACACATTGGGTATGATATGGTTTGGCCTATGAGTATTATAATGCGTGCGCAAACATCTGCCGATGACAGGGAGATCGTTGATTGCCTGCGTATTTTGCGTAATACCGATGCCGATACCGGCTTTATGCATGAGTCGTTTCATAAAGACAATCCTGTCAGGTTTACACGAAGTTGGTTCGCCTGGGTGAACACCCTGTTTGGTGAACTAATTGTAGATATTGAAGAGAAAGGTAGGATAGATTTGGTTAATGCCGCTGCCCGTTTATGATAACATACCTGATGAGCTTCTTTTGACAAAGATTAGGCAGTCTGATAAAGAGGCTTTTGTCGCTGTATATGAGCGGTATCATAAGGTGCTGTACGTGGTGTCGTATAGATACTTGAAAGAGAAGAATGGAGCCAAAGATGTCGTTCAAGATGTTTTCACGACTCTTTGGGAAAGACGGGAAAGTATTCAGGTGAACACACGTTTGAAAAGTTACCTCTACTCCATGGTGAAGAATCGAATTCTCAATCTCATCAAGCGGGAAAAGAGACTGGTTTTATCGGACCTGGAAAACGAGAAAGAGGCACTTGCCGATACCGATAACTTGCGGCCAGCCATAGAGGATAATCACTGGGAGGAGAGTTTGTATGAGGCGATTGATCAGTTGCCTAAACAGAAGCGGTTGGTATGCCTGTTAAAGGTAAAAGAGGGCTTGAGCAACAAAGAGGTGGCGAAAAAACTCAATATAACGGAGCATACGGTGAAAAAACATTATACCCAATCGCTTGCAAGGCTGCGGGTATTGTTAAATATATGTTAAATGACTTCGTCCTTGTTACACTGAATCTCTTTTCGATTGTCTTATTGCAGGGAATGAGTCAGAATATAGGTTTTTTATATGCAACAATCATCCGACATAGATATGGAGAAGAGGTTCAGCGATTCTGCCACGGCGGGAGATACTGCGCGAACCCTTGCCTGGCTTTCTACTGACGAGGGAAGTCGCTTGTTGTTGGAACAGATTGATAAAGACCTGCACAACTTAGAGCGTTTACCCTGCGATCTTTTCGTGCCTCATCCTATCCCGTCGGATGAGATGCTCGACGAGATATTACAAAGAACGGCTAACAAGAGAAAAAAGAGTCGTGTCCTCCACTTGTGGCGGGCCGCGGCTATTTTTATCCCCCTGGTACTGCTTACATCTTTCGGCTTATATGTAAACAGGTACACCGATATTTTCGGCATATCGGAGACGCAAGTGATCGAGGCAAAGCGGGGTGAGAAGCTGCATTTCATCTTTCAGGATGGCAGTAGGGTGGCGGTAAATTCAGCTACCCGGTTGCAATTCCCTACACGCTTTGGTCTGAAAAAACGCTCGGTACAGTTACAGGGTGAAGCCTATTTTGATGTGGCTGGCATGAAAAATCGACCTTTCGTTATAGAACTCGAAAACGCGGAGGTTAAGGTTTTGGGGACCAGCTTTAACGTGAATGCCTACCCCGAGGAAGATAGCATCAGGATAACCCTTGATGAGGGCAGCATCGCTTTCCACAACAACCTTGATCATTCGCGAACCCTGCTTATACCGGGTCAAACGCTCGTCTTTAATAAACAAACCGGTGCCAGTCGCCTTTACGCGCAGCCCAATGCTACCACGTGGACAAGCAACCAAATCGTGTTTCAAAACACCCCTTTCCGGGAAATTGCCCGTGTGCTCGAGCGCACTTATGATGTAACCTTTCATGTTCAAAATCCGAATGCATATCAGTTCGCTTTCACGTTTACCTCAAACCCCAATGAACCGTTGGAAAACATCTTAAAAGATTTTGAGCGCGTCTCATCGCTTAAATTCAACATCAAAAAAGATACCGTAATGGTTGGTGTAGAGTAGGAACCTTTATTGAGATCTGCCTAACCTAACCTCGAACATGGCGAAAATCGTTACAATTTGGGTTGAGTAGAAAAGCGTAACAAAATCTTAATCACAAAAAGTACCACTTTTCAACTTTGGGGTTGTCTTTTATATAGCTTGTCCGTCAATGCGGTCAAATATAATTAATTCGTAGTATATGAAGAAAAAGTTATTTTTATGCGCGGTAATTCTTTTGAGCGGTATGCATTTTCTATTCGCTCAAAACGTTACGTTGAAGTTTCAAGACGCACGCCTTGAGACGGTTATGAACTCCATCACCCAGCAAACCGGATACGCTTTCATTTACAGTCAGCCACCGGTCGATGTAAATAAAAGGGTGTCAATCGCTGTTGACGCTGTCCCCTTGAGCGATGCGTTAAAAGAGCTGGTGGGGAGTCTGTACGATTTTCAGGTGAGTAACCGGAAGATCTATCTCTCACAGAAAACAGGATCTGCAGCTGTGAAGCAACAGGACGGAACGATAACCGTTTCGGGTGTCGTAACAGGTGCTTCAGGCGAATTTATCATCGGTGCCACCGTGGTCGTGGTAGGCGATGTTACCAAAGGAACCGTTACTGACATAGATGGGAACTTCCTGCTGAGCGGCGTGCCGGAAAATGCTACCATCTCCATCTCCTATATCGGTTATCAAACCGTGGAGCTCCCTGCCAATAGCTCCCAACTGGCCAACGTGGTATTGACAGAAGACAGCAAGCTGCTTGATGAGTTGGTGGTGGTAGGGTACGGAACGATGAAGAAAAAAGACTTAATGGGGGCGGCTTCAGCATTAAGTGGCGACAACCTGACGACAAACTCCAATATTTCCGTTGGTGGGGCATTGCAAGGCAAGATGTCCGGGATTAACGTGATGAGCTCTACCGGGTTCCCGGGGGCAGAGACAAATATTACTATCCGCGGTATTGGTACATTCGGCTCAGGTGACAATGCGCCACTGATAGTTATTGACGGTTCCCCGGTAACCTCCGGCATTGAAATGCTCAACCCCAATGACATCGAGAGCGTAAACGTGTTAAAAGACGCCTCATCGGCTGCTATTTATGGTTCGCGCGCCGCCAACGGGGTTATTCTTATTACCACCAAAAAAGGGGCAGAGGGGAAAGCCAAGCTTTCGGTTAATGCCAATTGGGGTGTTCAAAGTCCCTCAAATGTACCGGATGTGCTCACGGCCGAAGAGTTTGTCGCGGCTATTTTAGAGATGCGCGACAATAAAAAAGCCATTGACGGTGGAGATCCTACCACCCGCTACGATGGTGTTAAACCTTCTACTTTCGGCAAAGGTACACGCTGGAGTGATCATATCTATCAAACCGCCCCCACCTATGATCTTAACGTGAACGTGTCCGGTGGAACCAATGCCATCAAGTATTACGTTTCGGGTGAATACCTCAATCAAAAAGGGATTGGTATAACCACCTCTTTTCAGAAAGCTACTTTGAGGGTCAACCTGGAAGCTGACATCAATAAGTTCGTGACGATTGGCAATAACGTTCAAATGCTGTATAACCAGAGTAATGGTGATAAAGGGACTCGCCTGTCGGATGTGATATTCAATGCACCGATTACTCCGGCTTATGACGCGGATGGAACGTATGGTGAACCCGATCCCAAATACACCTCTTCAAAGAATGCCATTCCGGAGGTGGCTTGGCGTTCGCCCAAAAACAACAACTACAGGCTCTTGGACAATCTTTTTGTAGAGTTTACATTTACCGATTGGCTTAAGTTTCGTTTCAACGGCGGTATTGACGTGGGCTTCAATGAGTACAGCCTCTTCTCACCTATTTATAACGACGGGGGACAAACCAACAACACGAACAGTTACGCTGATAACCGCCGTAAGGATCTGATGTGGGTTACCGACTACCTGCTCTATTTTGATAAGACCTTCGACGATAAGCATACGGTGAATGCCATGGGAGGTATGTCTCAGCAGCTATTCTCGAATGATAATTTAAACGGTACCGTAAAGGATTTCGTGTCCGAAGTGCCCAATATGCAGGTCATCAAAGGGGGAACCAATACCACCGATAAAACCCTCACGGGGGGTAAAAGCGAGTTGGCGCTCGGCTCCTACTTCGGGAGGATTAATTACGACTACATGGGGAAATACCTGTTTGGGTTTAATATTCGTGCCGACGGCTCATCAAGGTTCAAGGGGAGCAACCAGTGGGGTGTTTTCCCCTCGTTCTCATCAGCGTGGAGAATTTCCGAGGAGGATTTTTTCAAGTCGAGAACCATCTCCTCGTTGAAGCTTCGTGCCTCGTGGGGGCAACTGGGTAACCAGTCCATCGGTTCTTGGTACCCCACCATCGCTTCGGTCGTGAAGAAGAATGTCACGTTTGGCAAGTCGGGTAACGACCAAACCCTCTCTTCCGGTTATTCGCAAACGGCGCTACCTAACAGGACGCTCCGTTGGGAGACAACCACGGTGACCAATTTAGGTGTGGATCTGAACCTGCTAAATAACAGGATTCAGATACTAGCCGACTATTTTTACAAGTCGACCGATGGCATTCTCCGCTCTATGGTGTTACCCCTTAACGTTGGACTCACGGCTCCAAACGTCAACTACGCGCAGGTGGTGAATACCGGGCTTGATTTTGAGGTGATTTACAACGGGCATATCAATGACTTTAACTATAGAATAGGAGCGAATGCATCGTACCTCCATAACGAAATCAAAAAGCTGAGTTCAGGTGTCGATTCCGAAACCATCACCGCACCGTACGGTGGCCTCTATATTAACAAGGTGGGAGAAGCATTAAGTGCTATGTATGGTTACCGAACAGGTAACGTGATCACCACCAAAGAAGAGGCCGACAAGTTGAGGGCAATGGGACAAGGCAACGCCAAAATAGGGCGTTTGAGCTACGTTGACACGAACAACGATGGAAAAATAACGGGCGATGACCGGGTTATTCTGGGTAGCTATATTCCCAAGGTTACTGCAGGGCTAACATTGTCAGCCGACTACAAGGGATTCGATTTCACGACGGTTTTGGCCGGGGTTTTCGGCAGGAAACAGTACTCGCCGATGTCTTTCCAAAACCGATATCCCAACCGAAGCCAGACCCGCAAGTGGTATGATAACCGATGGACGATAGGAGCCGATCCTGTTGGTAAGTATCCCGCTATCATCCAGGGAGAATCGTACGAGGAGATGACCGATTTAATGGTTTCAAACACGTCGTACGTGAAGGTGAAGTCATTGACCTTGGGGTATCGCCACAACTTCGACAGTATCTCTTCCCGTATTTTCGTATCCGGGGAAAACTTGTTGACGATATCACATAAAGATTTTGACGGTTTCGATCCCGAAAACGGATTGGCACCCGGGCATTACACTAACTGGGGGGGCGACTATCCCACGGCAAGGATTTTACTGATTGGATTAAATGTAACGTTCTAATTAAAAATTAAAAGACAATGAAAAAGAGCATTATTTATATATTTCTCCTGGCTTTAATCGGGTTAAATAGCTGTATGGATAACTTCCTGGAGCGCAATCCATTTGGCGATTTAGACGAGAAAACTTTTTTCACCCAGAAAGCGCATGCCGACCTGGCGGCCACGGCCTGTTATTCAACGCTTCAGAAGATGAACGCCCACTGGGCCGATGCTCAGCTTGAGCTGGGTATGACGGGTGACTTTTCACCCTCCGGTTTTAAAGATGCACAAGCCTTTTATACCGCATCGTTTAACCCGAATGAAGCGAATTTGGTGAATGGAATTTGGCGAAGAGGGTACGAGGGAATCGCTATCTGCAACAATAACATAGAGGGTGTGGAAAGCATGGGCAGTGATATTATCGACGAAGCCACTAAGAACAAGCATTTGGCTGAGATGAAATTTATCCGGGCTTTCTGGTATTTTAGGCTCATTCGTTTCTACGGCGATATTCCATTACGCTCCTCCATTGTAACCGACCCGAGTAATAAAGAGCAGGTTATGTTGCCCCTTACCGCGAAAGAGACCATTATATCCGATATGATTTTACCCGATCTGCAGTTCGCGGCTAAAAATTTGCCCTCCTCGTGGGAAAGCAAGCATCACAATCGAGCTACCCAGGGAGCGGCTTATGCTACGCTTACAGAACTGTACGTGTATACCAAAGAGTACGATAAAGCGATAGCGGCTGGGCTGGAGGTTGAAAAGCTTGGTTACAAGATGATTGAAAACCCGGGATACGTACTTCGCGTTGACTACGAAGGATCTTCCGAAATCATCTTCTCGGTGGGGTACGGCGTGGGTAATGAGACCTATCGCGAATATTATTACGGTACTACCGAGGATTTGGGTGGAAACCTTGGACGCATTATGCGTGGTGACACTTACTCGGGGGACTATTTTAATGCCTCGCGCGATTTTATCGACTTTTTTCAAACGATAGATGGGAAGTCCATAAACGACAATTCACCCTATTTCGACAAGACGGTTGAGTGGAAATACCGTGACCCCCGTTTCGATGGTACGTTCTTTACCATCATGGATGAGATCACGACCACATCGGGTGTAACCATGAACTGGAAGCCCGAGTGGTTGGTTAATGGTGATACCGGGTACGATATTCAGAAACGGGGTGTCTATTATGGCGATAACAACTGGAACCGTCGTGTGGACAACACCTTAATTCGTTTGCCCAGGGTATACCTGCTCATGGCTGAAGCGTACGCGTTGAAATCTTCACCCGATTACGCGAAAGCAAACACCTATGTCAACAAAACACGTGCCCGTGCACGCGACTTTGCCTTTAATAACCGGGATAAATATATTCCCGCGGGGATGACGGATGTAGAGGTGCTTCCCGACTTTAAGATCACTTCGAAAGAGAGCGCCATGGTTGCGTTGAACTACGAAAACAGGGTGGAGTTTTTCACGGAAGATTGTTATCGCTACTTCGACTTAAAGCGTTGGGGTACCCTGTCAACCGAGTGGCCTCGGGTGGGTGGATTCCAGTGGAATGAGAAATTCAAGGACTTCCCCATTCCGTCGAATGAGATTGCTAACAACGATAACATCACGCAGAAAGCGGGCTGGGGTAGTTAACCATTATAATTTAGGTTTATGCGTTTACGAATAAAACTTGTACTGGTTGTAGTCACGGCATTGACCATCACGGTCAATGCCCAAAACTACAACTGCCCGGAGCTTACCGATCCGAACTCATTTTCAATGATCGTGTTGCCTGACCCCCAAAACTATTCCAAGTTCGATACCAATCAGCCTATCTTTGAGCTTATAACCGCTTGGGTTGCATCGCAGTTGGATGAGCTAAATATAAAAGCTGTATTGTGTACGGGCGATTTGGTGGAGCAAAATAGTTGGATCATTCCGGATGGCATCAACGGCAATCAGACGGGAATAGAGCAGTGGCGTTCAGTTTCAAAGGCTTTTGAGCGGCTTGATAACAGGGTGCCTTATATTATCAGCCCGGGCAACCACGATTACGGGTATAAAAACGGTGAAAATCGGGAAACCCATTTTCAGGATTTTTTTCCGGTAGAACGAAACTCCACGTGGAAAAATCATTTAGTGAGTATCTATCCCAGTCAGCGAGGAGAACTTACGCTCGAAAACGCGGCGTTTGAATTCGATATGCCCTACTGGGGGAAGATGCTGATTATCGCTACTGAATTTGCTCCCCGCGATGAGGTGCTGACATGGATAAAGGAGTTGGTTGCCCACGAGAAGTATGCCAAGCATAGGGCTGTTTTCTTAACCCACTCTTACTTGAAAAGTAATGGGGATAGGATCAACATCGAGAACTACAAAATGTCACCTGCCAACTATGGTGAAGCCATTTGGGATAAACTGATCTATCCCTCATCCAATATCGAGATGGTGATATGTGGCCATTACGCGCTGATAGGGGACTACGAAATGAACGTGGGGCAACGTGTGGATGAGAACGCATCGGGAAAGAAGGTGTTTCAAATGATGTTCAATGCCCAAACCCTGGGAGGGGGTTGGCATGGCAATGGCGGTGACGGCTGGTTGAGGATCCTGGAGTTTTTGCCTGATGGCAAAACGATGAAGGTGAAGACCTATTCTCCCTTTTTTGGTTATTCAGAGCTGACTTCTCATTTGGCCAATAGAAGAGAACCTTACGATGAGTTCGAGTTTATATTCGATTAACCGTCTTGCTATCAACGAGTTAAATGACGACAGGATGGTCGGCTTGAGTTACTATTTGATTGATTATTCTTAATCATCTCGTTGCTTGGCAGTTTCGTAGAGAACTTTGTTGCTGGATTTTTCCAACATTTTTTGAGGGCGAAAGATATTTTGTTTGTATCATTGCAAATAAAAGTCTTTTGCCCTTATCGATAGGTAGAATCGCAACCCATGCAATAAACGACAATGAAAAAAACATCTCTTCTTCTCTTTTTTCTTGCACTGATAACCTATGTGCAAGCGCAGTGCGAATTTTCACTGTACAACTTCCCGGAAAACAGGGTGATGGTGGTGGCCCACCGCGGCAACTGGCGTGAAGCCCCGGAAAACTCGGTGTGGGCCATCCGAAAAGCCATCGAGGCTGGCGCAGATATGGCGGAGATTGATATCGCGCTCACCAAAGACAGCGTGCTGATCTTGATGCACGATCGCACTATAGACCGCACTACGACCGGCAAGGGTGCGCCATCGGACTACACGCTAGCTGAAATTCAACAGTTTTACCTGCGTGATGGTGCCGGGAGCGCCACGCGTATGCGTGTTCCCACCTTGGAAGAGGTCTTGAAGGAGTCGAAAGGGAAAATATTTCTCAACCTCGATAAGGGATTCAATTATATCGGCCTGGTTTATCCGATGCTCGAAAAGTACGATATGCTGGATGAGGTACTTTTTAAGGGGAGCGCCGATTATGAGACCTTCAATAAAAACTACGGGAACCTTAAAGACAAAATCGTTTACATGCCCATTATCGGGTTAGAGAGGGGAGATGGTCAAGCGCTTGTAGACGGATTTCTGGAAAACTACACCCCCTATGGTATTGAATTCACGGTCGGAGAGACCGAGGAGAATTTGATTGATTTCAGACCGTTGCGTGAAAAGGGCATACGCGTTTGGGTGAATTCACTATGGCGTCATCACAACGCGGGACATCATGATGACGTGGCGCTTGAAAACCCCAACGTCTACGAATGGTATATCGAGAAAGGGGTTAATATCATTCAAACCGACCGGATTAAAGAGTTGGTAGAATTCCTGAGAAAAAGAGGGCTGAAAAACTGAGGCTAATAATTTGGGAGGTGTTTTATATCAAATTACATCTTGTAAAATCTGCTTTTCCCTCAACTCTTCGGTATAGATGTTTGATACGACCTCCGTTGGGATATTCAGGATATAACAAATTTGGCTGGCAACTTTGAGAGAGGGTTCGGAGCGACCAGCGATAAAGTCACTAACCCGGGAGGGGCTGACCCCGAGTATATTTGCAAGTGTTTTTTGCGTCATGCCCCTTTCCTCCAGGCCATTCTTTATCAAACTGCCTATAGTGGGTTGTGCAATGGGGTAGTGCGTTATTTCGTACTCCTCCACCACGTCAGAAACAATCGATAGCTCTACCATATTTTTATCGGTTGTTGGTGTATCTCCATTAACAAGGGGCAAAAGCTCTTCTATCCTTGCTAAAGCGAATTCATATTGTTCTTTCGTTATTTTAGTCATTTTGTTTTTCCCTCTTTTTTACAATGATTACATCCCTTACATTATCATGACTCTTTTTAAAAGGTTGAACAGTCTATCTTGTCATATTCTTCGTGTGTACCCACGAAACGAATGTAAACGGTTCTAACCTGGAAAAGAATCAAAGCGACAATTCTGTATTTATTACCTTTGATGTTGAATACGTAGCGGTCATTCCCAACATAATCTGTTCTTGGGTAAACGCTTTTTAATTCCGCTAAATTTTTCCACTGAGCCCTTTTCACGACCGCGTACCAACATTCAAGGGCCTCTTTGGAGTCCTCCCTTCCCCTTGTTTCATAGAATTCTCGTAATGCCCTATGTGCTATTACTACCATCCGTTTCCGTTTCTTGTTGATACAACCCCACTACTAAAAAAACAGCACTTAATCAACGCGCATGCTTTCACTTTACGTCGATGTCCCACGCGAATTTAGGAAAATAGTTTTGAATTGCAAAACAAATGGCCGGGTTTAATTCGTATCTTAGAACATTATGGTTGTTTTTTTGGTGCCGAGTTGAATATCAGAAAGGCAACTAATTCTAGTCACGGGTAAAAATGCGCGTATCACCTTGGGCAGCGGGGAGCACGAAGATTTCGGCGATATTTACATGCTCGGGTGCGGTAGCCATAAAGAGGATGCACTCGGCTACATCTTCGGCGGTGAGGGGTGTGTACCCCTCGTATACCTTTCGGGCTCGCTCTTCGTCGCCATGGTAGCGCACGATCGAGAACTCCGTCTCCACGGCTCCCGGTGAAACCTGGGATACCTTGATCCCTTTACCCACGAGGTCTTGTCGCATTCCCAGGGTTAGCGCCGTGACCGCGTGCTTGGTGGCGCAATAGACGTTGCCGTTTGGGTAGACCTCTCGCCCGGCGATGGACGAGATGTTGATGATATGCCCCTTGCCCTGCTTGATCATGGCGGGTACCACCGCTTTCGTGACGTATAGCAGTCCCTTCACGTTGGTATCAATCATCCTCTCCCAGTCGTCCGTGTCGCACTGGTCTATAGGGGCGTTCCCCGCGGCAAGTCCCGCGTTGTTCAGTAGCAGGTCGATGGGATAGCGGGTGCAGTAATCACCTATCTCTTTTTCGACGGTTACCCGGTCACGCACGTCCAGTGCTAGTCTATCTACCTTTATTTGCGGGTATAATCTATTCAGTTCCGATCCAAGCTCTTGCAGTCGCTCTTCTCTTCGCCCCACTATGAGCATACGCTCGGGATTGGCTTGCGATAGCGCTATGGTTGCCGCCCTTCCTATACCTGAAGTGGCGCCGGTAATCAGCACGTTTTTACCTTCCAAACCTCTTTCTTGTCGTCTCATTCGATTAGTCTACTTTTATGCTTTGGTGTATGGAACCTTTGATGATTATTTTAATCATGTCGATTTCATACGATTAAAACTATTATTTTCAAATGTATCGTATGGAACTCGCTTTAATCATTGTCATGGGTGTAAATGATTTACATGCTCGTTTCATATGATTGTTTTATTGTCTTTCCTTCTTTAGCCGTTCAATCTCCTGTAGGGTTTTAAGGTTCTCTTTCGCTTGCTCATCGTCCTTCTCTGCCGCTTTGTTGAAGTAGAGGTTCGCCTTCACGTAATCCTTTTTCAAGGCGTAAGCTACCCCCATGTTATTCCACGTTAACGGGTTCCCCTCCATCGCTTCCAGTTGGATGATTGCCTTGTCGTGGTTACCTGCAACGATTTCGGCCGCGGCGGCATTGAGCACCACCATCTCGTTTTCGGGGTAGCAGATGGCGATCTGTTGGAATATGTCGTCAAACTCCGGGCTGTTCAAATCGCATAGGCTCGAGAGCAACAACATCTCCTCTAGGCTGAGTTGAGCGGGGTTATTTTCCATCGTCCACTTCAACTTATCTATCTCCTCTTTGTTGGGTAGCGTTTCGGGCAAGTCAGGTTGAATGGCGCTAAGCTTGAAAGTCAGTTCAGCTTCATCAACAATGCTCACTTCGAACCCCTTTTTTGCCTCTCTTTTAGCTTGTGCATCTCTGTCAGGTATTACGACAGGGTAATCGGTCAGGGGCAGTTTTCGTGAACGGTAATCCAGCTTGCAGTTGGCGCAACCCGAAACCTCTTCCCGCAAGAATAGCGATATGTCCGCCATCCACTCCTGATATGCCACGGATGCTTCGTAATTGACCCCTTGCATGGAGCCATTTTTTCGCCTCGTGATTACCGCGGGCTCCTCCGTAAAAAGCCTTTTGTTCAGGGCGTTACCCCTTGTAATCATGTTGTGGCGTTTGCGTCCAGCCACCACCACGGTCGGGAACCGTTGCTCTATTTTGGGGTCTTTGTTCGACCGCAGGGCGGGAATCAGCACGATCTGTTCATTCTTACCTGTCCTTAACTTGTCAAGCGTTAAGGTCATGCTGAGTACCAGGATATTATCCTTTCTCTCCAAACGTAAGTTTTCCACGGCGATGCCCCTATCCTCCTCGGGGAGTTGAGCATGGAGGGCTTGTGTTACTACCAACAGGATGGCCGTTAACGATATGATGAATGTTCGTTTCATGGTCGTTCACGAAAAAGATAGGTGAAACTTAGCGATAACTGGGTAATCCCAAAATAGTGATAGGTGCCATCCCCGATCATCTTCGTGTTTTTGGCACCCGGGTACTTTTCGTAATCGATGAACGCGTACCCTCCCCCTACCGAGGTACCTAGGTTCCAGCGGGGAGAGAGGTACCATTGGTAACCGAGGCTAAGTCCCCCACCGTACAGTATGCCCTCATACCGCAGATCTTTGAGCTCTTTTAAACGTCCAAACGGGATGTCCATATTGGCCACGTTGAAGAGGGCGAAGTGCCCGTGTGTGCCCACGTAGAAGCCGTTGAACGCCTCGCATGTCCAGAAGCGCAACTCGGGTTGGATCAGGAAGTGCGGCATTTTCTTCTCGGCCAACACCTTCTCCTGCCCATCTACTACTTGCGTCTCTTTATCCAGCACCCAAACGTTATACCCCCCGCTGATATCCAGCGTGAGCTTCTTGCCCAAGGCAAATTCCAACCCTATATTGGGCGTGGTAGTAGCCCAGTAGGCCACGTTGGTTTTTATTCCCACTTTTTGTGCCGTGAGCTGACCTGTCGTGCTTACCAGCAACAGCAGGAGTGTAAAGGTAAAAGCTTTTTTCATCTATATGTTTCTTAAGATTACTCGTTTAATTGTCCATTGATTCTATTTTCGCGGCAAATCCTCCGCCAGGAGCGAGGTGGACACTTAATTTGTCAGACGAGCTTGTTTCAAAGATTTCTCTTTTATAGTCACGTCCCACACGATGAGCATTAACACCGTCTCTGAAAAGGGTTATCCTGTAGTTTCCTTTAGGTAGGAATGACAAATCTATCTCCATGTCGCGTGCCGACCAATCGGTCATGCCTCCCACGTACCAGGTGTCTCCTTTTCTGCGCGCTATGGTCACATGTTTTTCAACCTCGCCATCTATCGCGATCGATTCGTCCCACACCGTCGGGATGTTTGCTATGAAATCGAGCGATTCAGGTTCCCTTAAGTAGTTGGATGGACTGTCGCACAACATGTTGATGGGAGATTCAAAGATCACGTACATCGCCAGTTGCCTGCAACGTGTTCCCTGGCTCATGGGCTCGGAGTTTACAGGACGGAAATTGCCTTTAGAGGCGTTGCGCATGGCTCCTTGTGTATAATCCATTGGCCCGGCAACCATCCTTATAAACGGTATAGTTACATCGTAGGTTACCATGTCCAGCTCTTCAGTCGACCATTTAGCCTGCTCCAGGCCGTTCACGCCTTCGAAATTTAGCACGTTTGGGTAGGTACGCTGTAGCCCGGTGGGCTTGTACATGCCATGAAAATCGAGTATCAGGTTATGACGCGCGGCGGTTTCGGAGGCTCTGTAAATAAAGTCCACCATCTGTTGGTCGTCCCTATCCATAAAATCCACCTTGAATCCCTTTACCCCTATATCGGAATAGTACTTGCAAACTCGCTCCATATCTTTATCGAACGCCCAATAACCTGCCCATAGGATGATGCCCACATCGCGCTTTTTACCATAATTGACCAGCTCTTGGATATCTATTTCGGGTACCACCTGCATCAAGTCAGCCTTTTTATTTACGGACCATCCCCCATCCAGAATAACGTACTCTATTCCGTTTTGTGACGCGAAATCAATATAATACTTGTAGGTCTCGTTGTTGATACCGGTTTTAAAATCAACATCATAGAGGTTCAAATTGTTCCACCACTCCCAAGCGACCTTGCCCGGCTTGATCCATGAGGTGTCGTCCACGCGTGACGGTGATGCCAGTTTGTATGTCATGTTCGACACCGCTAATTGTTTGTCCTCGGTCGACACTATCACCACACGCCAAGGAAACTCACGTTCTCCTTCCACCTTGGCTATATAATCTTCTCTTTGCAATACCCTCTGTTGCAACATGTTGTGACCTCCCTGTTCGGTTTTAGAAGGATAGGGGGCAAAGACACCGTCTAGTTGTGATTTTCCGGTGCTGTTTTGAAGATACATTCCGGGATATGACTCCAGATCCACTTCAGTGATGCATATTTTCTTGCCATCCGATGCCTCTATCAGAACGGGTAAAAAGCAGATCCTCTCGTTGTCGGCCTGCGATAATTTGGTGTGGGTGTAAACATTTTCAAAAGAGGTCTGAAATTGATCATCTCCCTTTCTCACATATGGGAGATACGCGGTGAAATCGGAAGGGAACCTAAAGGAAACCTCTTCTGATTCAATAAACAACGTCTCTTTGCGGTAATTGATAAAACGATATGCCATTCCGTCGTCATAAACCCTGAAACGTAATGCCCAGTTGCCCCCAAAGGAGAATGTAACTTCATTGTAATTATCCTCTATAGTGGCGCTTGTCCCGAAAGGAGAATCGATGCTCCCTCTGTTACTGTCTCTTTTCGTTCGGCGCAGTTTCGCATTTTCGCCCCATACTTCTCCTGTGGTAAGCTTCATTGAAACAGGCGAAGCATCAATTAAGATATTGTTCCCATGTTGAACCGAGTAGGTTATTTTATTGCTTACCGAAACAGTTACGTTTAATTTGCCGTCCGGCGAGATTATGTTGACCTCTTTTGCATTTAACGAGAATGAAAATGCGCTCACTATCAATAAAACAGGTAAAATAGGTTTCATACGATTGTTTTAATTTTGTCATCTGATTGCGCATAAATGATTTGCACACATGGTTTGTAAAATTACAACACTTTGATTTATTACCCAAAACTAAAAGCAAGCAAAATGAAAATCCCCCTGGTGTTGCATTTTTAAGGTGAACTTGCCATTCATTATTTTTTTATTCCTTCAGAAGGCGGTGCATCTTCTGGGGCGCTGCCCCATTTGCGATTTGCCTTATTTCCCATTACCAGTTCCAGGGTTCCACCCTCTTTAATATCATCGTGGCTGAACCAAGGTTTTGTCCAATCTTTACTATTGAGACGGGCAGATTGAATGTACTTGTTCTCTTTGCCGTAGTTTTTCGCGATAATCCTGAACTGTTTCCCATTACCCAATTCCATGGTGACCTTTTCGAAGAAAGGGCTACCTATGTTGTAGGTAGGGCTACCCGGTGTTACGGGATAAAACCCCATTTGGGAGAATACCACGAAAGCGGTCATCCCTCCCCCGTCCTCATCACCGGGAAATCCCATCAGGTCGTTCCTGAACCATTGATCTATAAGTTCATGAATTCTTTTCTGCGTTTTCCAGGGTTGTCCTGCGTAATTATACAAGTAAGGAATATGCAGCGAGGGCTCGTTTGCCATGGAGAATTGCCCCACGTTGCCAGTATGGTCGGGCAGTTGGGCATAGAAATCGTATTTACTTCTCCCAAGTGGTTCACGAAACATCTGATCAAGGTTCTGGATGAAACGTTCGCAACCGCCCATCAGGTGAATAAGGTCTGCCACGTTGTGCTGTACATCCCAGCGGTAGACCCAGCCGTTGTTCTCGCCGTAATAGAGGCGAGCGCCTTGACCTCCGGAAAATCGGTAATCGAACGGCTCGATGAAGTTGCCGTTTTCATCTTTCGGATGAAAGAATGCGGTTTCCGCGTTAAACAGGTTGCGGTAATTATAGGATTTATTCAAGAAATGGTCGTACTCTTCCGTTTTCCCCAACTCTTTGGCTATTTGTGCCAGGCACCATTCATCGTACGATGTTCCAAGCGTTACTGCCACCGGTTGGCGTTTTTCAAAATCGTTGACTTCAGGAACGGTTTCTTCCTCACCTTCTTGTAGAGCAGGGATATACCCTTTTTCGTGATAGAACTTATCGAGTTCTCCTGCTGGCCGGCCCGACCAAGGTGCCAACGTTTTTTCCATGATCGCATTGCGCAGGGCGGGGTATTTTTTCGCCAAATCAATATCGGTCAGCCCTTTCCGGTAGGCGTCTATCACGGTAGCTATGCCGTGGTTTGAGTTCATCCGGCGACTGTCGCCTGTGATTTCGGGAAAGGTCGGCCACCACAATTCAGGCATCTGTTCCGACATCCGAAGAAAAGAGTGGATGATATCTGTTTCCATTTCGGGCTCAATCATTACCCGAAGTGGGTGTGTGGCTCGATATGTATCCCAGATCCAGTCATCGGTATAGAACGGTCTACCGTTATCGTCGTGTACCTTTCCATCAAAAGCGCTAAAGTAGCGTCCGTCTTCCGATATGCACACCGGGCGTTCGTAAGTACGGTACAACGAAGTATAGAACACCACTTTATCGTTGTGAGAACCACCATCCACGACTATTTTTCCCAACGTTTCGTTCCAGATCTTTTTTCCTTCTTTGGCTACGGTTGCAATATCAAAGCCTGGTATTTCCCTGTAAAGATTGCTTTTCGCCTGTTTGGCATCAATAAAGGAGATCCCGTAACGAATTTTCAGCTGCTTGGTGTTGGCCGGGTACGACAACATGATGTGTGCATTTTGTCCCGAAGCCGTCTTGTTGTTTACCTGCTGAGGTTGCACATCTGGTTCCATGTACACGAAAATGCGCGTGTTGTTCTGCAGTTGCTGATACCCGGAGAGTGCTTGCCCGTCCCATTGTAACTCTCCTCTGCGAGAATTTAAAATGAGGAACAGCGGTTCGCTGCGTTCAAACGTGAACTCATATATTCCTGCTTGATGTGACACGGCGTAATATACGCTAGTTTCCGCTTCATCAAGGTAAACGAAGTAGTCATAGGGTGTGATTTTCTCGCGGTCATAACTATATCGAACAACCGGTTTCACCTCTGACTCGTCTCCTTGAAAGCTACTCAGGTTAAAAGCTGAACTTCCACGATGGCTGGTAACTGCTATAGGTAAACCGTTTAGCAAATCGCCAGTATAATCTGCCCGTTCGGGGTATACACGTAACATGCTGTTGGGCAGATGTACCGTAGGATAGGCAGGTACCAACAAATGACTTATGTTGCCGATGTTAGGGTTCACGTGCTCGACAACTGTTTTTGGATTTACATTGTTGTTTTGCTGTCCACAACCCACCAAAAGAACAGCAATAAAGAACATGATTATAAATCTATATTTCATCATAGCTTATTGTATTTAATTCAACTTCTTGTTTATTTGCGCCACGATGGTGTCAATTTTGGGCACGTTGGAACAACAGGGTACACCCTACGCCGTTATCACCCCGTGGATATCATCCACGAACCTTTTTACTTTTGCCGTATCCTGCCCGTACACCTTTATCCAGTCGAATTCGCTGAAAGGCTCTTTATTGACAAGAACCTGCCCGTTGATGTCGCCGTTTACGCTCACGTAATCGAGGATCGATTTCAGGTATTCCAGCTGCACGGAGCTGAGCGTGTTGGCATCAATAAATTTAGAAAATTTCTGCAAAGCAGTATCCCGGTCTATTCCCACCAGCGAGCGGATAAAGATGGCCACGTTGCCGTACATCCTGTTGCCGACTTGTTTTTCGTAATCCTCCTTGCTGCCTAACTCCTCCCAAAGCACCCTTTCCAGCTGTCGGATATCGCCGATGGTGAGTTGTTCCAAGTTTTTGATTTTCTGAATCACGGGGCTGTCGATATTCTCACTCAGGTACTCTAATATTTTTTGTTTATAGGAAACGATTATTCTTGGTTTTCCAACTTCTTCACCCTCTGAAAATTCGTCCTCGATATCAATGATAAATGTTTTCTTCTCTTTACCTTCAATGAAATTCATTAATTCCCGAAGCTCTATACGCACCCGTTCAAGTTCAGAAACGGAAACATCTTCCCAAAACTTTTCGGTTTGAACCTCCTTTATCACCTCCAATTTGGCTTTCACCTGTGGAATGGTCAGTTTTGTTTGCAATATTTCCGCGATGGCGACCACCTTTTCAATGCTCTTTTCCGCTTTTACCTCCTCATCCAACAGTGAAAGTTCTATCAAAAGCACCATCAAGTCAAAACGTTTTGCATTTTCATCATCTGACGTCGCGGGTAGAAGTGGCGAAATATCTGTTCTGATTTCAAGACCGTCAACGAGTGATACATATTCCCAAGCTTTGTCGGCAGAGTATTTATCTGCTATCTGCCAAACGCTCCTAACGCTGATATGACTCCTGTTTAAGTCCGCTATCTGCGTTTGTAATTCCTTTTTGAGCCTCGTGCATAGGTCGCTTAGATATTCGTCCTCTTGATACCTCAAATCCTGCAAGGCAATGGCAATATCCAAATTCAGGTTAAACAGCTTCTCGGTTAGTGATGGCTGACGTACTGAAACAGTCTCTTTGAAATCCACGCTGAAATACTCAAAGTTCCCACAATAATCAAAGATTAGGAACTTCTCCTTGTCTGCATCGGGTCCAAAAATATCTTCCGAGAGTCGCGTTCCCCGTCCAATCATTTGTTGGAACTTGATTTTGGATTTTACCGTTTTGAAAAAAACCAAATTCAGGATGTCGGGAACATCAATGCCCGTGTCAAGCATATCTACCGAAACGGCAATCTGCGGGTTGTTTTCTCGTTGCTCAAAGTTATCTATCAGGTTTTGCGCATATTTTACCGTGTTGTCGATGAGCACGCAAAAGTCGTGTCCGTACTTCGGGTAAAGCAAGTAGAAACGTTCTACAATTTGTTTGGCGTGCTTGTGGTTGTACGCGAAAATAATGGTTTTCCCAATCTTTTCACCCCCTTGAACTTTCAGCCCGTTGGTCATTAAGTCTTGCAAAACCTTATCCACTGTATCGTCATTGAAAAGGTAGCGATACATTTCACTGGGATTAAAGTCCCTTCTTCCCGAGAACAAGAGTTCCAAATCATCCGTTTCTTGTTCGTACTCGTAGATTTGTTCAACCTGTTCTCTCTCCTCCTCCGAAAGCTCGTCATATTTTATCCCACCTGTCAGGATTTTCGACTTCCTGTTAATGACCTCATAAGGGTTAAGGAAACCATCTTTAACCGCTTCATCCAACTCGTAGTCGAAGTTAGGCTCTCCCTGTTCCAAGTTAAAGGTTTGATAGGTGCTTCTATCCACCTCATCGCGCGGCGTGGCGGTCAGGCCAATGAGGAACGCGTCGAAGTAGTTGAAGATGGACATGTACTTGCCGAAAATGCTTCGGTGGGCTTCGTCAATGATAATCAGATCAAATCTCCCAACAGAGAACTCCTTGGTATCGGCATCGATGAAGTTAATCATCGTCTGGTAGGTAGAGAAAAGCACCCGGGCGTTTTTGTCGGGTTTCTTCGTCTTGTCTGATAGAGCCGATGTAGTCACGTGCGGAAGCAATTTGGTAAAGTTTCTCATTGCCTGTTTTACCAGCGCAGTACGATCGGCAAGGAAAAGCACGTTTTTAACCCAATTATTCCGCATCAGCACATCCGCGAGCGAAATGGACACCCGTGTTTTGCCCGTCCCTGTCGCCATGACCAGCAACCCCCGCCGATGAAAGCCGTTCAGGTGCTCACAAATGGCGGTAATCGCCCGCTTTTGGTATTCCCTGTTGGTAATTTCGTCGTCAATGCGCAAGTCGGTAATGGGCTGTCGGTTCTGACGTTGGATAAGCAGTTCCAGGTTTTCACGAGAGTGAAAACCGTACACCCGTCGTGGCGGGTATCCCAATCGGTCGATGCAGTAAATCTCATACCCGTTGGTGTAGTAGATTACAGGTTTCACGCCATATTGCGCCTCCAGGCAGTCGGCGTACAGTTCCGCCTGATGCTTTCCTACTGATGGGTCGACCGTCGTTTTTTTAGCCTCGATAACGGCCAACGGCTTGCCGTCGTTGCCGTAGATAACGTAATCGATAATACCGATGTTCGCGCTGTTGGGCATTCCTTCGGTGCTGATTTCCACCCCAACCGTGTTGGGTGCGAAAACGTTTTTCTCGGTTGCTATTTCCCATCCCGCCTCCCTCAACAGTTGGTCTATGTAGAGCGCACGGGTTTCCGCTTCGGTAAAGTATTCCGGGAGCGGAGCGACTTTTAGAACGGTGGTCTCTTCGGCTATCCCCTCGTATTTCTTGATAACGGCGGGGCTGGGCGCGATATCTTTTTTAGGTGAGATGTAAAGCTCTTTTTCGCGCGTGAGTAACGCGTTGTCGAAACGTGGGAACATGTCGATTACGTCCAACATCATCAAGACGGAGCCGACGAAGTTGTGCAGGTTCAGCACGCAGTAAAAGGACTCGGAACGGGTAACGCTTCCCAGGTGAGCCGCCCTGTTCCCTGCCTTACGAATGTAGTGCAGGTTCTTCATCAATATTTCGTCATTGATGAACTCCTTGAACTCCTGCGCGTCCACCAGTTCAAAAAGCGATGCCCGCTCGGGGATATGAAAGCCCTTGAGCAAGTAGATGACCCTGGTGGTATACTCCAGCGCCCGGCGAGCGCTTAACGCAGATTTTTCAGGGTCGTACCACTGGCACACCTCCGCCTCGTTGCAAAGCGTGTAGAGGTCGGCAAAGTCGGGGTTCCCTTTCAGGAAATCGAAATTGCGTTTTATAGTTTGAGAGGGCTGGGTGGCTTGGGTTGCCTGCATGTGCTGACCTGCTTGACCGGCTTGGGTGATTTTGGGGTCTTGGGTGTCTTGGGTTGCTTGAGTGGCCTGAGTGACTTGCGTTGCTTGAGTGTCTTGGGGTCTTTTCCCCGTTGCATCGGCATGTCGGGCAGAAGTGTCCGCACCACGAGAAGATGCCGGGCGTGTGCGTTTTTCATACTTTACGGCAGGTTCATCCAATGTACCCGGAACGTGTTTTGCTTTCACCCCCTTCGGGTAATACTCCACCACTTTCCCCAAGTGAAAAGCGATAATCCAAGCGGTCAACTCTCCATCCGGCGTGAAGTGAACCCCGTTTTTCGCCTCATTAAAACGAACCACGTTCCCGTTTTCATCGGTCTCGGGTTCAAACGAAATACCCACCACCTCCACGATGGCCCAATCGCGGTCTTTGTTATACCCAACGGCAAGTTTCAGGTATTTATAAGGTTTGGGAAGAAAAGGGAAATAACCGTTGTAATACAAATCCAAAGCGAAGTCCACCTCGGGAAAATCATCGCGTAGACAGAAATCCCCCCTTCCGTCAATTTGCAAGTATTTCCGGTAAGTGGTGTCTTTTATACCCCTGTACTCTACCGTTTTTTCGCCCGACATAATTTCGTTAAAACACTTGCCTCTTATCGTCAGGTAGAGCGTGTTCTCCTTATCGGGTTGCACATCGCTGTCAGCCACCACTTCATAATACAACCTGTCGGTGTCGTAAGGTTTCGATAGATCTACATAACCATCGGCCAACTCGTATTTTAACCGGATTATATCGTTGTTGCTCATAGGTAGATGTATTGGTGTTTCGGCATCACAAAAATAGAAATATTAATCTGTTCTCCCAATGTTAATTATCGCTTTTGCCCACCAAAAACATCTCGAAACTTCTTGATTCTTCAAGAATCAAGAAGAATTATCATGTTTCACCCGAAATATTTATCCATCGTGTAATCTATCAGCAACTGTGTTTCGGCAATACCTTGTTTCACCAACTCTTTTTGTGCCTCTATCTTTTCAATCCGCTCTGCGAAGGCGGTTTGAAGGGGGAGGGGAGGGATTGGGACATCTATGTTTTTCAATGTTAAATTTGAAATAACGGGCTGTAAAGCTTCCCTAGCATATTGACGTAAGTCAAATTCAATCAAAAGAAAAGTAAGAAATTGATAGTTGAATTTCAGTTTTTTCTCAAATAATTGAAAAGCATTATCTGTCAACCAAATCTTTTCTTTAACTAATCTGACATTCCCACACAAAGCTCCAACCCTACCTATTATTATCTGTTTTCCTTCTGTGTTAAAATCAGCGTGATAGCCAACAATGCCATTTCCTCCATAAACGGGGTAGTCGCCTTTTATGATGTTTTTAGCTGAGAGTGCATCACCACTTTTTAATGAAAACAAATCACCGAACATCCTCACTTCCCATCCTTTTTCGTTTTCTATTGGGTCGCCAAACATGCTATAGAAAGTGGATTGAGCCAGATTATCGTATTCTACAAGTTGCTGTTCTTGCAAATCTTTCAAGCGATGTAAAACATCCAACTCTTTTACAATCGCTTCTTGGATAGGAAGGGGTGGGAGATGTATTTCAACATTTTGAACAATCTGTTTTGAGATTTCTTTAAATGTTGCACCACGACCTAATGAATTCAAATATTCATTTTTGACTTTTAAGAAATAATACAGGAATATTGGAGAAATAAAGCTCTTATTGCAGATTAAATTCTTAAATCCTTGATTACAGTACATTTCATTTCCTGCAATTGCAACTTTACCAATAGGTGCTCTTGACGAAAGTAGTACCGTGTCTTTAGGGAAAGGCTTTAAACCTGTTTCATCTATAGCTCTTTGAGTAATATGCCTTTCAGTGTTGTAAATATATCTTGTCTCGCTAGTTATTTCAGCAGGTGTAATCCATTTTAATTGTCCATTCCAGTATTCTGGAATATTTGTTTTAGGTGTTGAGCCCGAAACGATTTCACAAACCTCTCCTAACTTCTTTATTTCCCATTTCTCTTTCATAAAGTCATGTTACCTTGTTGTCAATTGGTTGATATTGAGACGTCAAAATTATAGCATCTATACAGTTGCAGGTATCCTTTATGTTACAAACCAATAAATTATGGCTCCAACTGCAGCCAACCATCCCAATAATAGAAGGTAGTACGAGATAGCGTTAAGCACGATAAACCATTTATGTTGTACCAAAATGCTGCCTATCGGATTTCCTTCATTCATTTTTTCAAATGCTTTTTGGAAATTTGGTTTAAGAAAACTCTTCCCATGTTTTGTTATTCTTACAATCAATATGGGGGTATAGATGAAAAAATAGAGCAAAAAAAGAATAAATATAAGCATACAGTTTAGTTTAATTATTTGTTAGGTTGGTTTGCCTAGAACCAAAATGTGTTCGTAACCATCACCCCATAGCGCCGGGAAACAGTAAACTTTCGCATTGGGTGAAAAATGTTTAGTCCCTTTTCTGATTTCTTTTTCTTCACCAAATTCGTGTTCTTCAACAATGTTTCCGACAAGACACCAAACAAAATCATATTCTTCAACGCTTCTGTAAATATCTTCCAAACTTTTTCCAAATCGGTCAATTAATTCTTCAATCAACCCATCTGGAACATCTTTCTTAACCCAATACTCTTTTTCCTTGCCGTTAAAAGGAACAGTTATGATTTTTATGTCTTTAATGGTTACCATTTTTTATGTTTTCATCTGTTTACTCTCCTAATTTTTTATATTCCGCCATCGCCTCCGCCACTTGGCTTTGCAGGCTTTCCAGTCGTGCCAGCACCACGTTAGGATTTTCGTATTCTACTTTTACCCGTTCCACCTCCTTGTACTTGTTTATCGACAGGTCGTAATCGTTTACCACGATATCGGCTTTGGGAACGAGGAACGATTGTTGTTTGCGGTCGCGCTCTTTTTCCTTTTCAAGCGCGTGGAAGCGCACGATAATATCGGGAATGTCGTTCTCTTTTATCTCGGTGCGCTTGTCATCGAGGGAGTAACCATCGGCTTTCATATCGTAAAACCAGACATCGCCGGTTCCTCCGGCGTTGGTCTTGGTGAAGATAAGGATTGCCGTTGATACTCCCGCGTAGGGCTTGAACACGCCCGAAGGCATCGAGATAACCGCCTGTAACGTTTGGTTTTCCACCAGCTCTTTGCGAATGGCCTTGTGGGCCCTGCTGGTGCCGAACAGCACACCGTCTGGTACTATGCTGGCACAACGTCCGCCCAGTTTAAGCGATCGCAAGAAAAGTGCTAAAAATAGCAGTTCGGTCTTTTTGGTTTTGGCAAGGGTAAGCAACGATTTTTCCACCACCTCGTAATCGAGGCTTCCCGTGAAGGGCGGATTGGCCAATATCAACGTGTATCTGTTGGTGTCTTTGTTGTCGTCCGAAAGCGAATCGCGCCACTCGATATTGGGATTTTCCACGGCGTGCAGCATCATATTCATTGCCCCGATACGAAGCATCGTTTGGTCGGTATCGAAACCGTAAAACATGGTGTTTTTGTAGTGATTGGCGTTTTCGGTTTTCAGTATCTCTTTCGGGTAGTTTTCCGCGATGTACCGTGCGCTTTCCACGATAAAGCCGGCCGAACCCATGGCCGGGTCGCAAATGGTGTCCTTAAGCGTGGGCTTCATCAGCTCTACCATCATCTTTATAATGTGTCGGGGTGTGCGAAACTGCCCGTTGGTGCCGCTCGCCGCCATCTTACCGAGGATGTACTCGTACACGTCGCCCATCGTGTCGCGGTCTTCCATGTTCAAATCGCTGATGCCATCCACCAATTTCGTTAGCGTCCGTTCGTTTGGAATAAGGAAAATGGCGTCTTTCATGTAGGTCGAATAGGACGAGTTTTTGCCCGAGCTGAGGTTTTTGATAAAAACAAACACATCGTCTCTAACGGTTTTAAGCATCGCTTGCGAGTCGAAATTCTTGAAGGTGCTCCACCGCAGATTTTGATATGGCACGCTCTCCTCCGTTTGCGGGTTTAGCCACTCGCCTTCGGGGAAAGTGGGGTTTTCAACCATGGCACCAAACACGCTGGCGGTCGCCTCTTGCTTGATTTGAGCGTCATCCAAAATCTTGATAAAGAACAAGTAGGTCATTTGTTCCAAAACGGTGATGGAGTTGGTGATACCCGATGTCCAAAACGTATCCCAAATAGCGTCGATTTTATTGCGTATTTCTCCTGTAATCATAGTCTGTCCCTATTTTATTATTACCCATTTGCCTGATTTTGTAGGACCCTCGTGCTTGATAATGCCTTGTTTGGTCATTTTTCGCAGGTAATAACGAATACTGTCTTCCGTTCTATCTAATTTTTTGGCTAGCTCCTTTCTTGTAACTTGGGGATTATTTTCCATAATCATCATTATTTCTTCTTCGATTTTTCTTGGGCTTTTCTTGGGCTTTTCTTGGGCTTTTCTTGGGCTTTTCTTGGGCTTTTCTTGGGTAGTTTCCTGGGTAGTTACTTGGGTAGTTTCTTGGATGCTTTGGCTTTTCTTTGGCGTTTTCTGCTCTAAAACCCTCTTCCAAATACTTTTCCGAAACATTTTCTATTACCCGAAAAGCGGTTACTAGCGAAAAATCGAAAAAAGCTTTGCCGTTACCGTTTTTAACCAACTCTTTTTGCACCCGATACACACCACGACTAAACCTGTTGACGTAGCCCAATACTTTCATTGCCTCGGCGATAAACGGATTGCGGTAGTCACTTACATTCGGGAAGTTCTCGGGAGTGACTTTTCCATACAATCCACCAGGATTTTGCACCTCAATCCGGTCATCGTATTCATAAAATTGGACAGGCGCGTTGGTTTCGTAATCGCGGTGCATAAGGGCGTTCATTAACAGCTCGCGAGTAGCCCAGTAGGGATACTTGGAGAAAGTTTCTTCTCGCAGTACGCTTACCGGGATGGGTCGTTTTTGAGCAATGCTTGTCTCGATGAACGTGTCGATTTTGGGAAGCTCCTGACAAAGATTTCCCGCGAATTTATGTTCGTTGATAATATCGCCGGCACGGTCTTTCCCTTTGAAACGGACATACTGAATATACGAACCGTGCAGGTAACGTTCGGGATTCTTCCCGAAAAGCACGATGGCTCCGTTGGTCGGGCAGTTGTAACGCAAATCGTAGAACCCGAGCGATGCGAGTTGCTCTTCGATACTGCGTCTGTTTTCTGCAAGCACTTCTTCGGCTACAGCTTTGGGGAGATACTCCTTTTCAATGAGCTTAACGTCTAAATCGTCGATGGTTGTACCTAAGCAGGGCATGGCATCGAACGTGTGAACGTTGGATAAACGGCGTTCCATCAGGATTTTCTCTTCCGCTTCCATTGCAAGGCTTTTCCGTGGACCAACCCTTACCCATATTCGTCCGCGATAACGTACAGGTGGAAATTCGGAGGGCTGAACTTCAACTACCAACAAGTCGCCATGATCGAAAGTGAACTTCTCCACGTTCATAACCGGCTGTGGCAAAATATTTCCGTCTGTGCGGATATTCGATATTTTCAGCAACAGCTTGTCGTTTACTTTTAATCCTGATAGTTTTCCATCATTATGAGCACCGATGATTAAATAGCCGTTCTTTCCACTTCCCGAAACATCATTGGAAAAGGCACAAATGGCTTGGCAGAACTTGTCCATATCGTTGGTGGATATGGTTCGTTCCACGTGCGAGCTTTCCGTGCTTGAAAGAAGATGTTGGAGTTCAGCTTTTGTAATCATCTGAATAGCCTGTGTTACTTTTTGGTAAAGATAGGGAAAAAAAGAATAAGGAGAATGAAAATGTTTTCTTGGGTAGTTTCTTGGGTAGTTCCTGCCAATGAAACTGTGGCAGTGCTCTTGCTCGAGTAACACGGAAAATGCGTATCTTTGTTCAGTGGAACATCATATTCCTTTGTATGAGACGACATAAAACTGTTTTTAGCTCCGTGTTGCATTTACCAGTTAAACGTACACATCTAACCGGTATTGAATAAACGAAAAATGAAAGCTATTAACCGTGGTTTATGGACAGTGGTTCTTGTTTGCTTGCTCGCCCTCTCCTGCTATCAGTGCCAAAGCAGCCGTTCCGACGATATCGTTTACATCGAAAACAGGAAGGTGAGGCTGGGCTTTGAAAAGGAGACAGGCAGGCTCATGGTGTTCACGGATAAGGTGAATCAGCATGAATTTATTGACCCTGACGCGATAAACGGGGGGCCATGGAGGATACAGTGCCAATCGGCATCATTGAACGAAACTGTTTTGAATGAGATAGCAGGGGCCACATTTTCTTTCTCAAAGCCAAACCCGTTAACGCTTGTGTTAAAGTGGGGCAACTTTAAGACGCTACCTGATTTTCAGGTGGAAGCAAAGGTCTCGCTCGATAAAAAAGATCCGTTTTCCTATTGGGACATATCGGTCGAGGGAATCAGCGATATGGCTGTTCAAGAGGTCGTGTTCCCCAGGATTCAGGGCATAAGGGACTTGGAGAATGAAAAGCTGGTGATCCCCACCTGGATGGGTAGCCTGATGAATGACCCCAGGGAGATGCTCTCAAAGGGGAGTGGAAGAATGGCGTGGGTTTACCCGGGGGCTTTATCGAGCCAGGTTGTTGCCCTGTATAATGTCGACAAATGTGGTTTTTACGCTTCGTGTAATGACTCCCTGAACTACAGGAAAAACTTTTCATTAACACTGGATACCCTGAACACGATAACGTATGAAATGAGCAACTTCCCAGCGTTTGATGCCACCGTCGAAGCATATTTTCCCAGCTACCAGGCGGTGATCGGGTCATTTAAAGGGGACTGGATTGATGTGGCGGAAATATACAAGGAGTGGGCCCTGCAGCAAAGATGGGCGATGGAGAGCAGGTTTATCAACGGGCTAACCCCAGCGTGGTTGGAAAACACCGCCCTGTGGGTATGGAACCGGGGAAAATCCGAGAATGTTATCGTGCCCGCCATGGAATTGAAACAATCCCTCGGTTTGCCGGTAAGCGTCTTCTGGCACTGGTGGCACAATTGCTCCTATGACGATAATTTCCCTGAGTACCTGCCGCCAAGGGAAGGGAAAGAGTCTTTCGTTGAAGCGGTTCAATCGGCACGGGATGCCGGTGTCAATGCCATCGTCTACATGAATGCCATCCAGTGGGGAGAAGCCACCGAAGCGTGGAAGTCGGGAAGGGTTCTTCCTTACGCGGTGAAAGATATCAACCAGAAGGAGATCCCGCACGTGTATAATGCTTTTTCCGGTAATGCCCTGGTGAACATGTGCGTCGGCACGGAGTTCTGGAGGGAACACTACTCCTCCCTTTGCGATAGCGTTGTAAACAGCTATCAAACCAGCGGCGTCTATATGGACCAGACCTGCCTGAGCAGGATGTGCTATGATAAAAACCATGCTCATCCCCCCGGTGGAGGCAATTACTGGGTGGAAAGTTCGGCTAAGATGATCCGTCAAATCCGCTCAAAAGACTTTGGCGATAAAGAACCGATATTTACCGGGGAGGGATCATCCGAAAACTGGCTTCCTCACCTGGATGCCTTTTTGACCCTGGAAGCCAGCAGGGAGAGGTATGCCGGTGTGGATAATATTGAGACGATCCCCTTTTTCCAGGCCGTTTTCCATCAATACGGGATTACCTATGGTAGCTACTCATCGTTGGTTTCACCACCCTACGATGAGTTGTGGCCCATCGAGTTTGCCCCGAAAGAGAGGGAGCAGCCGCTGGATGAGATTTTCGACAAGCAATTTTTAATGGAACAGGCGAAGTCGTTTGTATGGGGGGTGCAGCCTACCATTGCCAATTATCACACCTTTCTCGAATCTGAAAAGAGAGGGGAGATCGATTACCTGATGGAGATAGTCAAGACAAGGTATCATACCCTGGACTATTTGCTATACGGCGAGTTTTGCAGGAACCCGGACCTACATATTCCCCGTGAAAACATTGATATTTCTAGGCTGTCCATATACGCGGGCAGGACTGGGAACACTGTAACGGCCTTTGAGAAAAATGTCCCTTCACTATACGTGGGTACGTGGAAAGCCAAGAATGGGAATATTGCCATCGCTTTGGCAAGTATCAGTGATGAGGTGATTCCTATCGACTTCACCATTGATCCAAAAGAGTATGATATCTCATCCAAGGGGGAGGTTAACCTCATTAAGGCGGGTGGAAAAAAACAGTTGAAAAGGTATCTGAATGATATCCATATTGAGATGGAGCTAAATCCTAAAGAGGTATGCATCATTGAAGTGGTGTCGAATATCTCGTGAGACGCCAACATTAACGACATCGTATTCATCGTGTCTTTTTTTGAATTTGAGTCAAAAAAGCCGAAAGTCACGCAAGTAGAAGGTGAAAAATTTACACGATAAATTGAACGTTTGATAACTCGTTTCCAACTTCGTGTAAAGCTGATTCGATTTTTTTCATTTGCGTTTCGCTAATATATTTAGTTGAACCACTCTTGTATTGGCGCAAGAGGGAAGGATTAATGCCCGCTCGTTCCGCGAATTTCGAGACGTTGATGAAGTCGTAATAATCAAAAAATGACGCGATGTCGTATTTGTATTCAAAGGTGATACCTTTTAATTCGTCAGGAACTTCTTTGCCTTCTCCAGTATAAGAAGCAATTATTTCTACTACTGAATTTTGAAAGTCTTCTTTTGCTTCGATTACGGTTGCACCTTCTCCGATAATCGAGTGTTTTAATTCGGGCGTGAAAATACCGAACGTACCATCTTTTCCCTTTTCGATGAGGGCTGTAGCGGATCTCTTTGCTTTCATTACGAAATAGTTTTACGTGGCGTAATTAAAAAATGTGGCAACTTTAGTGATGATTATAGTGATACGAATATTTTGATGATTTGCTTTTAGTTTGTAAAGATTTTTGCCACAATGTAAATAAACGATTCTTACCTATTTATGTCGGTCTCTTGAAAGGAAGATAGGAATTAGAACCCTATCTTCTTTTTCAAGTCGTGATAAATCCCCTTTTTAACCTCTTGAGAGTCATGACGGCCAAGTTGAATTTTAAAATCTTTATCAGGATGATAATAAATGTCATGTTTTTTCCCATGACGCTCTAATATCCAGCCGTTCTCTTCTGCTTTTGTCCTAAGTTCATTCCACTTCATTATCAAACCTGTTTAAATTAACACCTACTGTCCGGATAAGTTTATTTCAATAGGACAACACAAATATATAACATTTTTGCAATATTGCAAAAATGTTATGTGCTTAATCATGAGATTAGATTAATTTAACAGGCTTGGTTTCTGAAAGGTCGTTTTTCTTTATAAGCCCTGCCAGTGGTGAGTACCCTGTTGTCAAGGGGGTATTGTAGCCCGTACGTGGTGATGGGCTCAGGGTCGAAAGAGAAGAGGGAGACCGCTTCGCCCTTGAAGCTCTGGAATACCCTGTTGCTTTGGATGGGGGTGAACAGGCCCCAGTTGGTGGCCATGATCACGTTGACCTTCCGGATGTACTCGGCCAGCAGCGAGATGTTGCCCAGCGTGTGATCCTCCCGCTTTCCCGTTCCGCCCACGATCACGATATCGGTGATACCCTGCTCGATGCAGTAGTTCACCGACTTGGTCAGGTCGTTTATCTCCTGGTCATGAACGATATGGAGGATATTGGCGAACCGCTTCCGGTTCTCCTCCGAGATAGAGTCGCCGTCGCCCACGATGGCATCGGGTGTTCCCCCGAGGGCGATAAACTCGTTGGCGGCCCCGTCACAACAGACGATGAACGTCGCGTTATCAATGTAAGAGAGGGGTAGGGGGTGCCGGGGAAACCGCCCGTTGGCGATAATCACCGCTGAGGTGCTGCTGTTCGTTTTCATCATTAACCTATTTCTTCGCGAAGGTATGAAAAAAACGACTAAAGGGGTTACCTTTGCATCTTGAAAGCGATTGATTGAATTTAACAGTTAAGGCAAAATAAACTGTAGTTCAATTTTCGTTAGTCGAGCCTGAAAGCAAACATAACTATGAGTTCTACAAATAGGTAAAATATGATTTATATCGTCAACAAAAGTACTGACCCCGCGTACAACATTGCGCTGGAAGAGTACTGCTTCAGGCGGTTAACGCGGTTCGAGAAAATATTCATCCTCTGGATCAACGAGCCGGCCATTATCGTGGGCAAGTACCAGAACACGATGGCGGAGATTAACGAGCGGTACGTGAAGGAGCAGGGGATTCACGTGGTACGGCGCATCACCGGGGGTGGAGCCGTGTATCACGACCTTGATAACCTCAACTACACCATCATCTCGAAAGAGGAGGAGGGGCGGAGCGATTTCGACTTCGAGGCCTTCTCGCAACCGGTTATCGAGGCGCTCGCCGGGCTGGGGGTGAAGGCGGAGTTCTCGGGAAGGAACGATATCACGATCGATGGGAAGAAGGTGTGCGGGAATGCACAGGCGTACGCCGACGGGCGGGTGATGCACCACGGCTGCTTGCTGTTTAATACCGACCTGACGGTGCTCTCCAAGGCGCTGGAGCCCCCCAAGGAGACGGTGAGGTCGAAAGCGATCAAGTCGGTCCGAAGCCGGGTGGACAACATCCTCCCGCACCTGAAAGAGGAGATGACCGTGCACGAGTTTGCCGACAAGGTGCTGGAGCAGATGGTGAAGCGCTTCCCGGAGATGCAGCCTTACACGTTCAACGAGAGCGAGTTACAGGAGATCGAGCGGGCGCGCCGCGAGAAATTTGCCAACTGGGACTGGAACTACGGGAACAACCCGAGGGCGGAGGTGACGCGGGCGAGCCGCTACCCGGCCGGCAAGATCGAGGTGTTCCTTGACCTCAAGGGGGGCAAAATTGAGAAGATCCAGTTTTTCGGGACATTCTTCGGGAGGGATGGCGATCTCATTGAGGTAGAGTGCCGACTAAAAGGGGTGCGGTACACCCGTGAGGAGGTGAGGGAGGTCCTTTCGACAGTCGATATCCCGCGCTATTTTACCGGCTTCACGCTTGAAGAGCTGACCGAGGCAATCATCGATTGAGCAATCTCCACATAGCTCTCCACTCTATTTGCTCAATTTTCGTGAGTGGCATTATTGTTTGCTTTCAAGACGAAAACCTCAGCGTCTTTTCAGCTTCGCTACGCATCATCCGTAGCCACTTGAAGTAACCTAAAATCGATATTATTGTATAAATCCCGAAGAGGATGGAGGTGGGGTACAACCCCTGCCAGGCGTACAAGCCGCAAGATACCATGTTGACCGCTACCCAGAGCAACCACTGCTCCACATGCTTGTGTGCCAGCAGCCACATGGCGATGATGCTTAGCGCCGAGGTAAAGCTATCAACGTACGGCACCGGGCTATCGGTGAACCGGATCAATACAAAGGCGATTGCCGCGTAGATGGCGGCGCCGATGACACCGAGTGGAAGAAACAGCCGTTTCGGCGTGTGGGTGATAGGAAGTTCTCCCTTATCGGGAGTGGGGCGGGTCCACCGTATCCACCCGTATATGCTGGCAAAGAAGTAGTAGATATTGATGCCCATGTAGGCGTAGATTTTACTCTGGAAGAAGATCCAGATGTATAGGATGGGCATAATTACCCCCACGGGCCAGAGCCATTTGCTGGCCTTGTACTCCAGGTAGATGTAAACTAGCGCGATGATCGCGGCGATAATCTCGATGGTTTGCATAGGTTTGAATACAAAATTATATGAAAATCTACCTATTTCCAAACGGCTGTAATAAAATCAAGGCCACCGTTTTCCCTATGCTTCCGTACCGTGCTCGAGCCACAAATGTTACCTTTGTAATAATTCACGACCCATCTACTGCTTGATAGAGCAAAAAGATAAGAACTTAATGGGCTACGGGTTATACCACTATGATGCCCCCCCCATTTCGCTTTAATTTAGTTACGAGAGATTGAAGGAGCAGGGAATTATTTTTTAATAATCGAGGAAGGAATAATCCGATGTATGATAACCTTATTACGGGAAATTGTATAAATAACGGACATTTTACGTTTATAGTGAACTCTACGTGCATTTGCGCCATACTGCAAAACATCGGTTTGTAACGATACGGGAAAGGAGTGAGCCGAGTGAGAAAGTGATTTTATAAATTCAATTAAACCTTCGGCATATTTTTTCGCAGTAATGGGTGCAGAACAAGTATCCCTAATGAAAGAAACGACTTGCCGAATATCGTCTAAAGCTTGTCGGGTATATTGAATGTTAAAATGGGTCATAATTCTCGTAAATCCATTCCGTAAGCATGGTTAAGTTCATTCCATAGCCGCGTTTCAAACTCCTCTTGAGAGTAGAGCTTATTATCGAGCCCGGTTTCTTTTTCCGATAGAACACGATAGTTTTCAACAGGCTCATCAATGCTGTTTTGTTTTTCTTGCTTTAACGCGGTGATAAAAGCAGCAACCGTGCGAAGTTCTTCAGTGGATAAATTGCTGAGTTCTAATTGTAGTTTTTCGCGTAATTTGTTATCAGTAAGCATAATAGTGAGTATTTGTTGATTGAATACAAAATTACATGAAAATCTACCTATTTCCAAGCGGCTGTAATAAAAATCAAGGCCACCGTTTTCCCTATGCTTCCGTACCGTGCTCGAGCCACAAATGTTACCTTTGTAATAATTCACGGGCTTTACAGTCCTATGTATTAATTAAATTCCGGAATTTCGTGGAAAAAGCATGTGGCCTTGACATTCACATGGAATGTATCCCATGATGGCGTTTTGTCAGCTGAAACAATGGTGCTCTTTGAACTACATGACACCACCAGCATTGAAATGAATGTAAAGAGGGTGAGATTTTTAATTTTCATGAAAATAACATCTTTAGGCAATTGTACAGGTATCTCTTTCATTGATTTGTTACCCCGTAGCAAAAGAACACATTATTCGTGTTACCAGAACAAGGACACGATTAAAGTGTCTCATGAATATAATCGATTAAAATGATAGCGTGAGCCTCGCCATGTAGTTACGTGTGGCCTGCGGGTAATAGCCGATATAATGCACCACGTTACCATCCTCGAAGGCGTCCGTGGCTGCCCACCCGTTTGCCACGTACTTCCGGTTCAGTAGGTTGTTCACGAACAGCTGTAGCTGGAAGGTTCCCAGCGAGTTTTTGGTGAAGGTGTAACCTGCCGAGAGGTTGGCGAGGAAGTAGGCATCAATCGATTTCGCGTTGTCGCCGGTATTGTCTAAATACTGCTTGCTCACCTGCTTGCCCGCCAGGTTCAGGTAGAGGGCTCCCGTGGGTTGATAGGTGATCCCCATCGCGCTCACCACGCTGGGCGAGTAGGAGATAGGGGTGGTGCCGAGATAGTGCGACACCTGTTCGTGGGTGTTGGCGGGATCGTTATCGATATGTACCGGGTTGTAATCGCTATCGTACAGGTCGAAGTAAGCGGTGTAGTCTTTAATCCTGTTTCGGCTAAAGGTGGTGTTCGCGTCGATGCGCAGCCGCTCTGCCCAAAGAGGGACGGAGGCTTCAATCTCTATTCCCGCGCGGTAGCTCTCCTTCACGTTCTCCATCATCTTGTACCCGTTGTCGTTCAGCCTCCCGGTCTGTACCATCTGGTCGTGGTAGTCCATGTAGTACAGGTTCACGCTTAACCGTTCGCCTTTCGTGCCTTCGTGATGGTATCCCAGCTCGTAGTCGATCATCCGCTCCGGCCGGATGGGATTCACGGTACCCCCTTTTAGTCCATCTTTCAAATCGGACCTCAGCGGCTCCCGTTGCCCTACCGCTACCGAAAGATAAAAGCGGTCGCGGTCGTTTAACCGGTAAGAGACTCCTGCCTTGGGGTTCAGGAAGTCGTACCTGAAGTGGCCCGTCAGATCCATCAAGTCGTCATCTATCCCGGTAAAGCGATAGCCGATATGCCGGTACTGAATGTCGCCAAAGAGCGACAGCCTCTGGTTAGCCTGATACTCCACCTTGGTGAAGAAATTCGTCTCCCTTTTTTTGCCCACGTTGCGGTACCACTCGTGATTCAAGGGAATAGTACCGTTATGTTTTATCCAGGGGAGTCGCCCGTAGTGATCCCCGTCGTAGTAGCTATGCATACCCCCGAAGGTGAGGTGCCAGGATTCACGGTGGTAGATAAGTCCCACGTTGGCCACGTAAAAGTCGTTCCTCATCAACTTCCGCCGGATGAGGTCGGTTCGGGTGTACGTGTTGTCGCCAATGGTTTGTGGTTCTAACCCGAAATCGGAGTACTTGCGGTTCTGCCGATAATTCTCGTAATAGCCGTAGCCGTGGTTGTAGCTCAGCCCAGCGTTTAGCACCAGCTCGCGGCTTAGCTCCCGACTGAGACTAAGCTGCAGGATATGCGACCAGTAGTTGTCCGTCTCGTTATCGTAATAGAGTCGGTTGCCCGTGTCATCGTAGTACTCCCCCGCGGGATTGTAACGGCGTCCATACTCTTCGTCCTCCATCTGCTTGGGTGACACCCCTTCCCAGGTAATACCGGTCTGTTGCACCCCGTTCAGGTAGACCAATCGGAGCAGTTGTCGGTCGGTGTAGTGCGACAGGGCAGCGTAGAGGTTGCTATGGTCCACTTTCCCGTTCCGCACGTAGCCTTCCCCCAGCACCCGCGAGAAACGAACATCCATTGAAAGCCCGTTTCGAAGGATGCCGCTTCCCGCGGCGATGTTAGATAGGAACGTGCCGTAGCTACCCACGGCCATCGATGCTTCCCCATAGGCCTTGGGACGTCCCCCAGCGGTTTGTAGCGAGATGGATGCGCCGAACGCACCTGCCCCGTTGGTGGAGGTGCCGACTCCCCGCTGAATTTGCATGCTTTGCAGCGAGCTGGAGAGATCCGGCAGGTTCACCCAAAACAGCTCTTGCGTCTCGGGGTTATTCAGCGGCATCCCGTTGAGCGTGACGTTCACGCGGGTGGCGTCCGTCCCCCGGATCCGCAAGGAGGTGTTACCCACGCCCAGCCCGTCTTCCGTGAAGGCCACGACCGACGGGTAGCTCTGCAGGGTGACGGGTATAGACCGCGCCGCGCTATGTCTCTTGATGTCCGACATGTTAATGTTGGAGTAGGCCACCGGTGTCTGCTGGCCGGCGCGTGTGCTGGAGACCACCACCTCCTCGAGACGGATATGACTGAGGCTATCAGTGGATTCAACCCCAGGTTGGGCGTGGCTAAGGCTGTCGATAGCCTTCAACTCATTTCGCGGAATAGTTGTTTCAAACTTAGGTTGAGCAAAGTAAAGATACTCCTTCGCGTTGAACGAGTCCGTTTCTTTCGCTTCCGCCAGATAGCTCAATGCCGGCAAGGTCGCCAGCAGTAAAAAAACCTTTTTCATTTACATCCATTTTAATGATGAACTGCACTATGAACGCTGCCCATCGGTTGTTAGTAAAATAAAAAAGGGGATTTAGATAAGATGTATACCAGAAAATGCAACAGGTTCACGCATTTTCATTCCCTCCGCCGGCATTACCCGGATCAGGTTGTTATGGGTATGATCTCAGCCCGTGATTTTAGGGCACCCCTGTTCTTTGAAAGAACAAAGATACATCTTTTTTGTTTAATTTCTTCCTTTGTACTGTTTTTCCTGATTGTTTACTGGATTTTTTCCAAAACAAAATATCTGGGCGTTGCACTTCTAAGTTGAACTTAGGTTGTTTCTTGGAATTATTTTGACACGAAACACCATTTTTTCGCATTAAGTGCATTCCTATTCGGATTTTTACTAATTTCGTGGGATATTGTGAAAAAGTTCACTGATATGATAGGTTAAAAGTGTTGGCGGTTGCGTGTGACAGCCGAAACGCGGAACATGAAAAGTGAAACATAAAATGTGAACGCTTAAACGGGAGGATGTTATAAAGGGTAGGGAACAGATGGTTGATGAAAAGAAACTGATCGAAGAGGAGCGGATGATCGAGGAGGAGTTCCAGGGGTTGCTGAACGATTACCTCAACTCCAACCACCGGAAGAAGGTGGATATCATCACCCGCGCCTTCAACATGGCGAGGGAGGCACACAAGGGGGCGCGTCGCCGGTCGGGTGAACCCTATATCATGCATCCGCTGGCTGTAGCCCGAATCGTCTCGCGTGAGATGGGGTTGGGTTCAACCTCCATCTCCGCCGCTCTTTTGCATGATGTGGTGGAGGATACCGACTACACCGTGGAGGATATCCGTGCCCTGTTTGGTAGCAAGATTGCTCAGATCGTGGATGGGCTGACCAAGATTTCGAGCGGTATGTTTGGTGAAGACGTTTCCGCGCAGGCTGAGAACTTCCGCAAGCTCCTGCTGACCATGTCCGACGACATCCGGGTGATACTGATAAAGATAGCCGATCGCCTGCACAACATGCGCACCCTCTCTTCCATGAGCCCGGCGAAGCAGTTTAAAATCACCGGCGAGACCCTTTACATTTACGCTCCCCTGGCGCACCGCTTGGGCCTCTTCGCCATCAAGACCGAGTTGGAAGAGCTCTGCTTCAAGTACGAGCAGCCCGACGCGTATGCCGACCTTACAAGGAAGATCGAAGAGAGTGCACCAGAGCGAAACAAGGTGTACGAAAACTTTGCCGTCCCCGTTGTGAAATCGCTCGACAAGATGGGTATCGATTACGAGATGCGTGCCCGCGTGAAGTCGGTCTACTCCATTTGGAACAAGATGCAGTCTAAGGGGATCGAGTTTCATGAGGTGTACGACCTGTTCGCGGTGCGTATCATCTTCGAGATTTTCCCCGGGATGGACGAGAAGAAGCAATGTTGGGACATCTATTCCGCCATCACCGATATTTACAAGCTTAGGCCCGACCGGATACGCGACTGGGTGAGCCACCCCAAGGCCAACGGGTACCAGGCGCTCCACCTCACGGTGATGGGGCCTGATGGCAAATGGATCGAGATACAGATTCGCAGCCGACGCATGGACGATATCGCCGAGAAAGGGTTCGCCGCACATTGGAGGTACAAGGAGAGCCGCATTGAAGAGGATAACGAGCTGGACAAGTGGTTGAAGACCATTCAGGAGGTGTTGGCCAACCCCAACCCCAACGCGATCGATTTCCTGGACACGGTAAAGATGAACCTTTTCTCGTCGGAGATATTCGTTTTCACGCCCAAGGGGGAGATAAAAACGTTGCCCCAGGGGGCTACCGCACTCGACTTCGCGTACACCATCCACACCCGGGTGGGTGATCAATGCTTGGGAGCTAAGGTGAACCACAAGCTGGTGCCGTTGAGCGAGAAGTTGCGAAGCGGCGATCAGGTGGAGATACTTACCTCGCAGTCGGTGCAACCCCAACCGGAATGGATTAACTTCGTGGGTACCGCGAAAGCCAGGACCAAGATCGAGGCATCATTGCGTCGCCAACGCCGGAGAATAGGGGAGAAGGGGAAGGAGATGCTCGATGAGCTGTTCAATAACGAACCAATCGACAACACTATCTTCAACAAGATCCTCCATATCTACAAGGCTGAAAACAAGGAGGATCTCTACTTCCTTATAGGAAATAACGAGGTGACTTTGCCCGAGAATCGTGAGGGATTCAAGAAGATGAAATCCCCCACCCCTGAGAAGCAGGATAACCTGTTCATGCGGTACGTGAAGCAGGCCATGAACGCGATTAAGAAATCACCCGAGCCCAAAGTAGCGAACGGTGTCGAGGTGGAATCCAAAACCAAGATTGTCCCGATGGAGCCCACCAATCCCAAGGTGGATCGGAACGCGGTTTACCAGCTCACCGAGGTCAAACTACGGAAAAATTTTATCGTCCCCTCTTGTTGCAACCCGCTCCCGGGTGATGACGTGTTTGGCTACATTACCGAGAAGGAGGAGGTGGAAGTGCATAAGCTGGCCTGCCAAACTGGGGTGAAGCTAAAATCTAACTTTGGCAACCGGATCATCGAGGTGGCGTGGGGTGATTACCGGCAGTACTCTTTTATGGCATCAATCGTGTTTACCGGCATTGACCGCGTAGGCATCCTAAGCAACATACTTGCTAAGTTAACCGAGGGGGTTACGGTGAATATTCAAGGGGTGAACGTGGAGTCCAAGGATGGTATTTTCGAGGGGGTGTTTAACCTGCAGGTGCATAGCGCCGAGGAGGTGAATGAACTCTGTGCCAAGATAGCAAAAGTGGACGGTGTTACCACCGTCCACCGTTCCCATGTGTAGGGCTCCCATGATAGGAAACCCTTGTAGGCTGGATACCGAGTCGCTATCTCTTTCTCTTTTTCCCGAAAATTCTTGCGGTAGCCTGTCGCGTAACGTACGCGAAGAGGGCTGGCTTGGTAATTTTCCAAGCGATAGAGCCGATGAGCGGTAGGTTCGACACGATGAGGTTTACCGCGGCATTGTTTAACCAAGAACGCGAGCGCCTGGTCATGTATGGGGGGACATGGGGTGCATCAGCCGTGAGGTTGTCTAGCGTTTCGGAAAATTTGGTCTTGATGGAAGAGGAGACCCCTTTGGTAAGCATCGTCCCCCAGTTATCACTTAAGTATTGCAACTGGTATGAAAGACGTTGGCTGGAAATCATGCGCTGTTCGTTCAAACGCTTTTTCTCCAATTGAAGTTTTTCTAACGGGGTCAAGTTGTACCTGCTCATTTATCGCTTGTTTTTATCGTCTCTTTCCTCGTTGTTCATCAGGAAGCGCACCACTTTGTTGGTATACCGTTTCTTATACGGCTTTTTCACCATCAGCAGGATGAGGAGTACCGCAAAGGCAAAGGCCGCGACAATGGCAAATCCCATCCATGAGCTTTGGAGAAGCTCACCCAAGAAAAGGGCGGCACCAATGAGAACGAACAGGAAAATAACCAGGGCTACCCCCGATAGGATTAAACTGTACGAGATGATCGAGGAGGCCTTGCTAATCTTTTCGTATAACTCTAGCTTTCCGAGTTCGAAGGTGCTGGTGATGTAGTTGGCTATATCTCCCCTGATCTCCTCGAACCACGTACTTACCTTTTTCTCTTCCATCGTTTTTGCTTTGTTGCTTAACCTGCCTGTTACTGTTTTGCCAACTCTTTCTTGGCTACTTCGGCTATATCGTTGATGTCCTCCTTGAGATCTTCCACTTCGTTTTTCCCGTAACCGACCGCTGCACCCAACGCGATGCCAATTCCTAATCCCAGTAATAATTTTGCTTCTGATTTCATACGATTTTTTTATTTTGTTGATTTGGTGTATGGAACCTGTCGGTTTCATACGATTTTTTTATTTTGTTGATTTGGTGTATGGAACTATTTCATTAAGCCAAACGAGCATAGGACAAGTTTACTTGGACTGTGCCGTGGCGAGAAATAGTCTATTTTAATGAACCTGTCGGTTTCATACGATTAATTTATTTATTGAATAATTGTATTTTGCTGATACCCGTATAAGATAAAACGTTTTAATCTTAAAATTGTTTTGTATTGCCCCGTATTACTTGATTTTAACAAGTAACCGATTCTCCCAGCAACGTGGCCGGCGTGCACCCGGTGACCCTCACCTTCACCAGTTGTCCCACGCGGTAATGTTGCTTGTCGAAGACGATGACCTTGTTCTGCTCGTTACGTCCGAAAAGCTGCTCATCCGATCTCTTGGAAACCCCTTCAACCAGGACCATGAACTCCTTTCCAACATCCCGCTTGTTGCTTTGGTGAGAGAGCTCCAGTTGGAGGTTGATGATCTCTTGCAACCTTCTGATTTTCACCTCTTCCGGCACGTTGTTCTCAAGCCTTTTGGCCGCGTGCGTTCCCGGCCTTTCCGAGTACTTGAACATGAAAGCCGAATCGAACTCCACCTCCTGCATCAGCGATAGGGTCTCTTGGTGGTCCTCCTCTGTCTCGGAATGGAAGCCGCACATGATGTCGGTCGATAAGCCGCAGTTGGGGATAATCCGTTTGATGGCAGCGATCCGATCCAGGTACTTCTCCCGGTCATATTTCCGGTTCATTAGCCTCAGCATGCGTGAGCTGCCCGACTGTACCGGTAGGTGAATGGAGTTGCACAGGTTGTCATAACGGGCGATGACCTCCAGTGTCTCGTCCGTCATATCCTTGGGGTGGGAGGTGGTGAAACGAATTCGCATATCGGGTGCCGCCTCGGCTACCATGGCCATCAGGGCGGGGAAGTTGATAACGCGGGCCACTTGCCCGTTTGTCCCTTTCTCGTCACTCTTTTGGTAGCGATAAGAGTTCACGTTTTGCCCCAGCAGGGTGACCTCTTTGAACCCCTTTTGGCGAAGGTCGCTCAGCTCGTTGAGGATGCTCTCCGGTGCTCGGCTGCGTTCACGGCCACGCACGTGGGGAACAATACAGTAGGTGCAGAAGTTGTCACATCCCCGCGTGATGGAGATGAACCCCGAAACGGGGTTGCCCGCAATCCTCCGCGGGATTACATCCCTGTAGGTTTCCGTGGTGGATAACTCGATATTGATCGCCTTCTCGCCCTGCTCTACGGCACCCACCAGGTTGGGCAAATCAAGGTACGCGTCGGGTCCTGCGACCAGGTCAACGCCGTGCTGTTCAATTAGTTCCCGTTGTATCCGTTCGGCCATGCAGCCTAGTACACCTAGAATTTGGGGGGCTTTTCGTTTGCGCCTGAGCGAGTTGAAGTACTCCAGTCGCTGGATTACCCTGATCTCGGCACTTTCCCGAATGGAGCAAGTGTTCAGGAATATGGCGTCGGCAACGCGATAACTGCTTGTCAACCCGTATCCCGCCATCTCCATGATAGCGGCAACCACTTCAGAATCAGCCACGTTCATCTGGCATCCGTACGTTTCAATATAAAGTTTCTTATCTTTCAATGCTTCACTACTCATCGCTTTTTCTTCAAATGGCGCTTTCTGTGGATGGGAAAGTTAAAATCATGATTATCCAGGTGAAAAAGTTGCAAATCAGTCTTTTTTTTACTATATTTGCGCCGAGGAAAAAATAAATTTTTTTCATAGTTAAGGTTTTGGTTAATGTTCGAGAGTAGCTGTGAAGTTGCTCTCGAAATTTTTATACCCCAAATACCTGTTAATCCGCGAAAAATCGTTACTTTTGCCCCTGTTATTCCTAGCCAATCGCTTACCCGCGGGTAAAGCGGAATAACCGATGGCTTGTCTGGATTCCTATTGGATGTGCAAAATTAATCAAAATATGGACTTCGGAGACATTATTTACTTCCTTTTGCTGATTGCCTTCATGGTATTGGGCTTTTTTAATGATGCCCGCAAAAGGAAAAAAAAGGAGGAGCAGCTGAAAAAAAAGAGCTCCACCCCGCTTCCGAGTGAGTACACGGTGGTTGATTACGGGCCCTCGGAAGGATCTCACGGCTATCCCGAAGGGGATTACCTGCCCCCGCCATCACCCCTGTTACCGCCAATCAGGGAGTATCAGTCCACCTTGAGCCCGTCTGACTTCACGAAATATGGCTCCGAAGCTACCACGAGTTACGACTACAATTCGTTCAATAACATGCGGTCAAGTTTATCGGAAGCGAGCTTTGCTCATCTTGTCGGTTCCTCCTATATTCCTGACTCTCCCACTCTTCCAGATTCCCCGGAGATGCCCGATGAGTCACGTAGCCGAAGAACCTCCGATGGCAAGAATCGGGGAGGCGTTCATCCTTTGGTGGCTGAACTGCATGATAAGGATGCCACCAACGAGTTGCGAAAAGGGATTATCTACAGTGAGCTGTTGAACCGACGATATTGACGTCGTGTCAATGGTTATTACCGAGCTTTCAGATATCATTAGGCACTTAGGTTATCATTCTCCCATCACGTGATATTCACGGGAATAATAATATGTACAGTACAAAACCATAAAAAGTATAAACAATAGACATGGCATTACAATTTATCAGCGCTGAAGAGGCGGCATCGTTAGTCAAACATAACGATAACGTGGGTTTCAGCGGGTTTACTCATGCCGGTAGCCCCAAGGTGGTGCCGGTGGAGATAGCCAGGCGGGCGGAAGCTGAGCATGCGAAAGGCAATCCGTTTCAAATAGGTGTTTTCACCGGAGCTTCCACGGGTGATTCCATAGACGGTGCGCTCACCCGGGCGAAAGCGATCAAGTTCCGCACCCCCTATCAGACAAACAGCGACACGAGGGCGGCACTTAACAATGGCGAGTTCGACTTCTTCGACCTCCACTTGTCGCAACTGGCACAGGAGATCCGATATGGTTTCTACGGGAAGATCAACGTGGCTATCGTGGAGGCATGCGACGTAACCGAGAGCGGTGAAATTGTACCCACCACGGGGGTGGGTATCACCCCCACCATCTGTCGCCTGGCCGATATCGTTATCGTGGAACTAAATAAGGGGGTACCTTCTAGGCTAAGGGGCATTCACGATATTTACGAGCTTCAGGATCCACCCAAACGGCGCGAGATACCGATCTATGAGATACAAAATAGGGTGGGTCTTCAGTACGTTAAAGTAGACCCTCGCAAGATTCGCGTGGTAGAAACTGAGCGGGACGGTGATGGGAAGGGCTTTACCCCGGTGGATGAGTTAACCACCCGAATTGGCCAAAACGTGGCCGATTTTTTTGTAAGCGAAATCAACGCGAAGCGCATTCCTCCCCATTTTCTGCCGGTACAGTCGGGTGTTGGGAACATCGCGAACGCGGTACTGTCGGCCATGGGTGACCATCCAGATATCCCTCGCTTTGAAGTTTACACCGAGGTCATTCAAGATGCGGTGATCGATATGATGCAAAAAGGGACCGTCTCCTTCGCGAGCGGCTGTTCGCTCACCGTGAGCAACGGGGTGCTCCAAAAGTTTTATGACGATATTGATTTCTTCAAGAAGAAGCTGGTGTTGCGTCCCTCTGAGATCTCGAACAACCCTGGTCTGGTGCGCAGGCTGGGTATTATCTCCCTGAACACGGCCATTGAGGTAGATCTCTTCGGCAGTGTCAACTCCACCCACGTAAACGGGACAAAGATGATGAACGGGATTGGTGGCTCGGGTGACTTTACCCGAAATGCCTACCTATCGGTATTCCTGACGCCCTCTACGGCGAAGAACGGGGCCATCAGTTGCATCGTCCCCAAAGTGACCCACGAGGATCATACCGAGCACTCGGTGAAGATCGTGGTTACCGAGTATGGCGTGGCCGACCTCCGGGGGAAAGACCCGAAGAGCCGGGCCATCGAGATCATCGAAAAGTGCGCGCATCCCGACTATCGTCCGTTGCTGCACGAGTACATCAATCGCGGTGTAAAGGGGCATATCCCGCAGGATTTTTACGCTTGTTTCGCGTTCCATCATGCCTTGGTGGAGACTGGTAGCATGCTTAACACCGACTTCTCGAAGTACCCGAGGATGTGATGTTTGAAATTCATCTCTCACGGGTTGTACTTCGAACGTTGTTTTTCCCGGGTTAACCGGGCTACTTGGCTGCATGATTATTTAAAACCGTTTTTCAATGAGACCTGTTTATTCTTTTACCATTGTATTGCTGGCTACCTTGTTGGCCTCATCTGCTTTTGGGCAGAAAGTGACCATCCCGATAACAACGGCTAACATGGCGACGGTGTTGCAAACGGATCACAACCAGCGCTTGAAGATCATCTACACCGGTAAAACCTTGTCCCGTTTGTCGGAGTACGAGCAGTCGGGTGAGGTGATTAATCTTCGTTCCGAGGGGGCCAGTTCCAACAACAACGCTTACGCGGTTGCCGGTATCGACAATAATTTCGTCGAGCCTGCCATCGCAGTGGTACACGCGGATGGCAACAACTCGTTAGACCTGCGGTACGAAGCACATGAGGTCATCGATACTCCAGATGGTGCCACGGTGACGAAGGTGGCTCTGAAAGACCCGGTATATCCTTTTTTCGTGGATCTCTATTATAAAGCTTGGAGAGAGAAGGACGTGGTGGAGCAGTGGTGCGTGATCAGACACGACGAGGAGGGGGAGGTGGTGCTTCACAAGTACGCCTCGGCCAACCTTTACCTCTACAACAAAGAGTACCTGCTCACCAGTTATAACGGGGCGTGGGCAAGGGAGATGCAACCTGCGGAGACGCCATTGCGTCAAGGGATGCATACGATCGAGAGCCGACTGGGCACGAGGGAACACCTGCTTGCTTCACCCAACTTTATGCTGGCGCTGGATGGGCAGGCAACCGAGACAACCGGAACCGTGATGATGGGGCAATTGGCTTGGAATGGGAATTTCGCGCTGCAGTTTGAGACGGATGTCTATAAAAACTTGCATATCGTTGCCGGGATCAACCCCTATCAATCCGCTTATCACCTCAAACCCAACGTTTCGTTTGAAACACCGCGCTTTGTCTATACCCTCTCTTTTGAAGGAAAAGGGAAAGCCAGCCGCAACTTGCATGCCTGGCTCAGGGATCATACCCTGTTGGATGGGCATGGGGAGCGGTTAACACTGCTCAACAACTGGGAGGCAACCTACTTCGACTTTAATCAAGATAGGTTAGTAAGCCTCTTTGAAGGAGCCAAAGAACTTGGCGTGGATCTGTTCCTGTTAGATGACGGCTGGTTTGCCAATAAGTACCCCCGAAACCGGGACAACGCGGGCTTAGGGGATTGGGAGGTGAACCGGGCGAAACTACCCGACGGCGTTCCCTTTCTGGTGCATGAAGCCGAGAAGCAAGGTGTCAAATTTGGCATATGGATTGAGCCGGAGATGGTGAACCCCAAAAGCGAGCTGTATGAAAAACACCCCGACTGGGTGATCAAACAGGAGCAGAGGCCGGAGATCTACTTCCGAAATCAATTGGTGCTCGATTTAACCAACCCGGAGGTGCAAGACTTCGTGTTTGGCGTGGTGGACGACCTGCTTACCGAGAACCCCACGTTGGCATTCATGAAGTGGGATTGTAACGCCCCCATTTTCAATGGTCACTCGAGCTACCTAGAACGAGAAAATATTCCTCAGTCACACTTGTACGTGGAGTACTCCAGGGGGTTGCAGAACGTACTGAAGCGGATTCGGGAAAAATACCCCATGGTTCCCATGATGCTCTGTTCCGGGGGAGGAGGGCGCTCGGATTACAACCTGTTGCGCTATTTCACCGAGTTTTGGCTGAGTGATAACACCGACCCGCTGGAGCGGATATTCATGCAATGGGATTACTCTTACTATTACCCCGCGATTACCATGTGTAGCCACGTGACAAACTGGAGCAACAGGCCGCTCAAGTACCGCGTGGATGTGGCATCGATGGGCAAAATGGGTTTCGATATTCGCACGAACGAACTCAGTGAAAGGGATATGACGTTTGCCAAGCAGGCGGTGCAAAACTACCACGATTACAAAGGGATCGTGTGGCACGGCGAGATGTACCGGTTGGCAAGCCCGTACGAACATGACATCGCGTCACTGATCTACGTGAACGAGGCGAAAACCGAAGGGGTCATGTTCAACTACCTCACCAACTGGCGCTACCTGGCTGAACCCTCTCTTCGCCCGGTTAAGTTACAGGGATTGGACAGCGATAAGCTGTACCGGTTGACGGAAATCAACCTCTACGAAGGCGCCAACACGCCTATTACCGGGCAAAAAATATATAGTGGTGAGTTCTTGATGAACGTGGGCTTTAACCCCTTGGTATCCAGCTCCAGAAGTAGCGTGGTAGTGAAGGTAGAGGCCGTGAAATAACCAGTGAATAGGTAATCGAAAGAAAAAGCAATTTCCTTGCATGCTTTACGCGAGCAGGAAGCTTAGATCATCTTCGGTGGTCAACTCTTTAGGCTCCTGCCCGTACTTGAACAATCGGGCGGGTCGGTTTCCCAAGAGAGACAGTTCGTTACCCTCCCTTAGGAGCAGGCTGCCTTCCCGTAGACCCACCACGTGCACCTCCCGGTTCACCTCGATGAACTCGTTGATGCGCATCTCCCGGGTTTCACCCCCGTGGTTAGCGGGATGGTGATCCAGGTAGTGGGGGTTGATCTGGAAGGGTACCAGTTTCAACGTTTTGAATTGGATGGGCTCGGTGATGGGCATATCGTTGGTCGTCTTCAACGTGGGGCAGGCGATATTTGATCCGGCACTCCAACCGATGTAGGGCGTTCCCGCTTTCACCCGTTTTCGGATTGCTTTCATTAACCCCTTTTCCCAGAGCATATCGACGAGCTGCCAGGTGTTGCCCCCGCCCACGACGATAGCATCGGCGTGTTCGATGGCCTCCACCGGGTTGATGAAGCGGTGGATGCCTGTAACGTGGTGACCGATTTCAGTGAAACGAGCGTTGACTTTCTCCTCGTACTCGTCGAACGAAAAGGTGACGGCCGCGTAGGGGATAAATAGGGCGTTCTTCGCTTTTTCACCCAAAAAGTCCTGGATGTAGGGTATCGCGTACTCCAGGTACCCCTCGCCCGGGTTCGTGGAATTGCTGATCAGTAAAAGTTTCATCTCGTCTGTTTTTTTAGTATATTGCTATAACGCGAAAATAGTCAAATAAAACGACAAAAATAAACCATTTAACAATGGAAGCAACGTTACAAGCTATACGAACCGATTTGCGGTTGTCGATGAACGGTCCGGTAGCCGCCGGTATGCGTAAGATGGGGATAAGTTACCGCGTCATCTTTGGTGTTGATTTGCCCCGGCTTCAGGGGATTTCGCGTAAATACGAGCCCAGTGCAGCGTTGGCGGAACGGCTATGGAGCGAGGATGTGCGTGAGTTGAAAATTTTGGCTACCCTGCTCTATCCTCCAGGGGAGATGAGCATTGAAGTGGCTGACAGGTGGGTGAGACAGATTAACAACCAGGAGCTTCGGGAGCAGGCGTGTAAGAACCTGTTTGAGAAACTTCCCTTTGCCAACGAAGCGGTGGAGGATTGGTCAGCCTGTGAAGAAAACGGGATACGTGCCACCGGGCATTGGTTGTTCGCCCGCCTTTGTATCCGCGGGTCAGCTCTTGTAGACAAAGTCGACTCGATGCAGGTGTTACAGCGTGCCGTAGCCGATATGAAAGCGGACTCCCCGATGCTGTACCAGTCGGCCCTGGGCGCGTTGCGCTTCTTTGGTCGTACCAACCGGCAACGGTCGGCGTGGGTGTTACAGGAGGTGTCATCGTTTGAGGCCTCGTCATCCCCGAGGGAGAGGGAGATGTATGATCAACTTAAGTGCGAGTTTGATTACTCTATCGGTTGATATGGGTGAGCGGGGTGTAACGGTAAGTGATGGGGGACTTACTCGTGGTGGTAAGGCTCGTTATTCAGGATGGTCAGCGCCCGGTACAACTGTTCCGTGAAGATCATTCGGACCATTTGGTGGGTAAAGGTCATGGGGGATAGGGAGAGCTTCTCGTGGGTACGGTCGTACAACTCCTTCGAAAAGCCGTAGGGGCCTCCCACAATGAACACCAGCCGCTTGGGAGCGGAGTGCATCCGCTTTTGTAGGTAGCGTGCGAAACCGGGAGAGTCGAACTGTTTTCCGTTCTCGTCCAACAGCACCACGTGGTCGGTCGGCTGCAGAAATGCAAGCAGATTTTGCCCTTCCCGCTCCTTCAACTCGGTAAGGGATAGTCCCTTCCGGTTTTTCACGTCGGGCACGAATGCCGTTTCGAACGGGAGATAATAATTGATCCTCTTCTCGTACTCTTCGATGATGCGAGAAAATAGATCACTGTCGGTCTTCCCGACGGAGAGCAGGGTCACCTTCATTCCTGAAAACTATTTCGATACGGCCAACGGTAAAATGACAAGATAGCGCGAAAGTAATGGTTTATTTTGTACTTTTGCCCAAGAATTGATTTTATAACAAAATGGGCGTTCGTTTGTTTATCACTTAGAGCTCAGCATTTATGAAGGTATAACGTTTTGCAGGTTTGTTTTCAAGGCGAAGACCTCAGAAGTTTTTGCGGGGACACATCCTGCGAAGATCGCGTTAAGAAAGAAAAGCTGTTCGAGTGATAACGAGTTCTTTTCTTTTAGCGAACAAGTAGTTGATGGGTCGCAAAATTTCTGTCAGTCGAGCCTGAAAGCAAAAGGTGAAATAATAATGAATGATCGTTTTTTAGAGGATATGAGTGAAAAAGAACTGATTGACGGTCTCCTTACGTTGGCTTTCGCCGAAGATATAGGCGAGGGAGATCATACCACGTTAAGCAGTATCCCCGAGTACGCGATGGGACAATCTGAATTGTTGATCAAGGAAGAGGGCATCCTGGCGGGTGTCGAGATCGCCAAGATGGTGTTTCATCGGTTCGATCCCGATCTGCAGGTGGAGGTCGCCATTGAGGACGGCACTCCCGTGAAGCCGGGCGACGTGGCGTTTACCGTGCGGGGGAGGGTGCGTTCGATGCTGCAGACCGAGCGTCTTGTTCTGAACATCATGCAGCGAATGAGCGGCATTGCCACCACCACCCGGGAGTACGTGGAACTGCTACGCGGCACTTCCGCGAAGGTGTTAGACACCCGAAAGACTACACCGGGCATGCGGTTACTGGAAAAGCAGGCTGTGAAGTTGGGCGGTGGCGAGAACCACCGGATAGGGCTGTTCGATATGATCCTGTTGAAGGACAACCATGTCGATTTCGCCGGGGGGATTGAGAACGCGTTACGCGGTGTGCAGCGGTACTTAAAGGAGAAGAACAAAGCGTTGAAGGTAGAGATAGAGGTGAGAGACCTGGCCGAGCTGGAGGAGGCACTCCAGGTGGGGATAGCCGACCGGATTATGCTCGACAACTTCTCGGTGGAGGCCACGCGCGAGGCGGTAAAGCGGGTGGCTGGCCAGGTAGAGCTGGAATCATCGGGGGGCATCACGCGTGATACCATCCGTGCGTACGCCGAAACGGGCGTTGACTTCATATCGGTCGGTGCGCTTACGCACTCCGTAAAGAGCCTCGATATGAGCCTGAAAGCGATTTGATAACAGCTGATTGACAAGTGATGAAGAACAATCAAGGTAAACAGACGTTGCTAGATACGCGTTACATGCGCATGGCCTTTATATGGGCCGAGAACTCTTACTGCAAGCGCAGGAAGGTGGGGGCGTTGCTCGTGAAGGATAAAATGATCATATCCGACGGGTATAACGGTACGCCCTCCGGTTTTGAGAACGTGTGCGAGGACGAGAATAATGTCACGAAGCCCTACGTGCTGCATGCCGAGGCGAACGCGATCACCAAGGTGGCCCGTTCCAATAACAGCAGCGAGGGTGCCACGCTTTACGTCACCTCGTCGCCCTGCATTGAATGTGCGAAGTTGATTATTCAGGCCGGGATCAAGCGCGTGGTTTATGCCGACGCGTACCGGCTGAGCGATGGGATCGACCTGCTGAACAGGGCGGGTATCGAACTTGTGGCGGTTGAGGTGACCGAGGTAATAAAGTGAAAGGGTATAGATGAGACTTGCGGCGCACACCTACCTGTTTGGGTCGTTTGTGTGACTAAGGTAACAAAGTGAAAGGGTATAGATGAGGTCAAGGAGAAATAACAAGAATATTGGGTTCCCCTTTTGGATAGGGGTCGCACTGGCCATTGGCGTCTTTATTGGTGGCAAGTACGGGCAGTTTGGCAAGTCCGGGTGGGTAGATAGCTCCGGCAAGCTTGATGCCGTGTTGAGTTACATTCAAGAATCGTACGTGGATACGGTCAATATTCCCCGTCTCGTTGAGGATGCGTTGCCCCATATCATCCAGGAGTTGGACCCCCATTCCGAGTACATCACGACCGAGCAGATGAAACGGGTGAACGAAGACCTGGAGGGGCACTTTTCCGGGATCGGCGTGAGCTTTTACGTGTTAAGGGACACTATCGTGGTGACCCAAATCGTCCCGGGGGGACCCTCGGAAGCGGCGGGGATTATGCCATGGGACCGGATTGTAACGGTGAACGACTCGTTGGTGGCCGGTAGGCAGATTCAAAACGAAGAGGTGCTGAAAACGCTTCGAGGCGAGCGTGGTACCGAGGTAACGTTGGGTATCCGACGGGACAACGGGCCGGGGTTGATCGATATTACCGTGACCCGGGGCGACATCCCGATGAAAAGTGTGAACGCGACCTATATGCTGACCGACAACATCGGTTATATCAAGCTGGGCAAGAACTTCGGTTTTAATACCTTTAGCGAGTTCATTACTGCCATCTCGAAGCTTAAAAGCCGAGGGGCTACCGGATTGGTCATCGACCTAAGGGGAAACGTGGGTGGAGCGTTAGAGGTGGTGGTGGCCATGGTCAACGAGTTCTTGCAAAAGGGCGATCTCATCGTCTACACCGAGGGGAGGGATTTCCCTAGGAAAGATGATTACGCGAACGGCTCTGGTACCTGCAAGGAGGATGACGTGGTGGTGCTGATTGATGAACTGAGCGCCTCGGCGAGCGAAATCTTCGCTGGTGCCATCCAGGACCATGACCGGGGACTGGTTATCGGGAGACGCTCTTTCGGGAAGGGGCTCGTGCAGAGCCAGCGCAATTTCCCAGACGGGTCGGCCGTGAGATTGACCGTGGCCCGTTACTACACCGCTTCAGGTCGATCTATACAGCGGGGGTACGAAAAGGGGAAGTACGCGGAGTACGAGATGGAGGCGCTCAACCGCTATTTGCAGGGCGACTACGTGAACGTTGACACGACGAACAACCTCACACCTTATACCACGTTAGGCGGGCGAACGGTGTACGGGGGCGACGGGATCATGCCCGATATCTTCATGGCGAGGGACACAACGGGTATTAACTCCTATTACAATTTGGTGGTTAACAGGCGGCTCGACGAGGAGTACGCCATGCTTTATTCCGATCTGCATCGGGATAAGTTAAGCAGCTACGACACTTGGCAGGAGTTGCGCAAGTACCTGTTACAGCAACCGCTTCTGCTCAACCTGGTGAGTTACGCCGATTATCACGGTATCCGCCGGAGACCCTACTACATCCAGGAGTCGAGCGAGTTGTTTGAGAACGTGATGACCGCTTATATTATCCGGAACTTTTTCGGGGAGGAGGCCTTCTGGGAGGCGTATCAACAGGAAGATCCCCTGATTAGGAAGGGAATCGAGTTAATCGAAACCGGGAAAACAACGAGGGAGGCTGTCGTGAACGAGGCCTACTTATTCGATTAGGTCACCCTGCATATCGCACAGTTTGGTGTAGTACCCCCCCAGGGCGTACAGGTGGGCGTGTTGCCCCGACTCCACGATCTCGCCCTCGTTCAGCACATGAATCATGTCGGCGTTCTTGATGGTCGATAACCGGTGAGCGATCACGAGGGTGGTTCGGTTTTTCGTGAGGTTGTCCAAAGCCTCCTGCACCAACCGTTCGGAATCGGTGTCCAGCGACGAGGTGGCCTCATCGAAGATCAGTATCTCCGGGTTCCTCAGGACAGCCCTCGCGATGCTTACCCGCTGGCGCTGACCGCCTGAGAGCTTGCCGCCCCGATCCCCAATATTGGTTTGGTACCCCTTTTCGGTGGCCATGATGAACTCGTGGGCGTTCGCGATTTTCGCGGCCTCGATGACCTGTTCCTCCGTGGCGCTCTGCACGCCAAACGCGATGTTGTTGAAGAAGGTGTCGTTAAAGAGGATGGGCTCCTGGTTCACGTTTCCCATCAGCGAGCGGAGGTCGTACAGGGCCATCTCCTTGATATTCACGCCGTCGATGTAGATACCCCCCCCTTCTATATCGTAGAACCGCGGGAGCAGGTCGGCCAACGTGGATTTACCCGATCCCGACTGACCTACAAGGGCCACGGTCTTCCCTTTTTCTATCTTCAGGTTGACCCCCTTTATCACCCAATCGCTCCCGTAACGGAACCAGACGTCGCGGTACTCGATGGTGTCGTTGAAGTGGGTCTCCCTCGGGTGGTCAATCTCCTTGATGCTATTCTCCGCCTCCAGTATCTTGTCGATCCGCTCCATGGAGGCGAGCCCCCGTTGTACAGCGTACGATGCCCTGGAGAACTCCTTGGCTGGATTCAGGATGCTGTAGAAGATGGTCAGGTAATAGATAAAGGTGGCGGCATCGATCATGCCGTCTCCCTGGAGGATGAGCGATCCTCCGAACCAGAGGACGATGGCGATGGTAATCGTGCCCAGGAACTCGCTCATGGGGTGCGCGAGGTATTGACGGCGGGAGATACGGTTGGACATGCGCCGGAACGTGTGGCTCCCCTCGTGAAAGCGCCTGGATATCTTCTCCTCGGCGTTAAACGCCTTGATGACCCGCAGCCCGCTGAGGGTCTCCTCCACCTGCGACATCAATTCGCCCCACTTGTTTTGCGCTTCAAACGAGCTTCGCTTCAGCGTTCGCCCAACCCGGCCCATCACGAACCCCATGATCGGTAACACCACCATCACGAAGAGGGTAAGCTGCCAGCTCAGGATGATCATCGTGATCAGGTAGATCAAAATGAGTACCGGGTTCTTGAAGAGCATGTCCAGCGAGCTCATCACCGAGTTCTCCACCTCGTTCACGTCCCCCGAAATACGCGCCAGGATATCACCTTTCCGCTCTTCGGTGAAGAACCCCAGCGGTAATACGAGAATCTTGTCGTTGAGCCGGTCACGCATATCTTTGACCACCCCGGTTTTCACGGGTACGATAAAGAAGGAGCCGAAGTAGGCGCTGCTCGTCTTCAGGAGCGTCATGACAATCAACACCACGGCCAGCATCATCAGGGTAAAACTGCTACCGTGGGTTTCGATGAGCTGGGTAACGTACCAGTTCGCGTTGTTCAGGGCGACATCTATTAAAGAAGTGTCGCTCCCGCGCCACGGTATGAATTCGTACGTGCCGCTCTTCACCTTAAATAGTACCTGAAGGATGGGAATGATGGTCGCCAACGAGAAAACGTTTAATACGGCGGTCAGTATGTTGAAGAAAAACGACAGGAAGACGTACTTCTTATAAGGGGGCAGAAAGCGTCGCAAGATATGAAGGATTCCTCTCATTTTGCTGTATAAAGTTTTTAATTAAAGCGTGTACGCGTGAAGCGTGCATGCGTCGAAACAAAGCGACGCGGTTTGTAAACGACCGCAAGGTACGCATAAATTGTCATTCGATGACTCGAACAGAGCGGAAAATGAACATAACAGGAGAAAAAGTAGTACCTGTGTCGAGGGGTTGGATTAAGGGGTATCTTGTGTAGAGCTAACATGGCACTTTTTTTGAATCTGATAATTAAGAGGTTGAGGAGAAGGCTTCGGGAAAGTAAAAAAAAATAACGCGTTTTTTCTAGAGATTATTTGGTTTATAAGAAAACAGTTTCTATCTTTGCACCCGCTTTTGAAGCTAACCCCTTTTCGAGGGGTTTTCCTCTGGGCGTTTTTTTTGAAATAGCGTTCTTTAGCTTACTTACATACACGTTACAATTAAG
>JAMNYO010000078.1 GCA_023622765.1 Bacteroidota bacterium
CCTTGCCGATCCCCCTCCTCCTGTGCCATAATTAGGTATACGATAGGTAACGGGGGAGGAGGGGGGACCATGGGCAATTATTCCGTTCCCGAGCACATCAGGGCTCTCAAGCCGAAGGGCACCATGGTGAAGGCGATCAAGAACGGGTACTACGTGTACACCTGCTCGAACCAGAAGGGCGAGGACGGCAAGTGGCGCCTCAAGATGGGCAGCCTCATCGGCAGCATCAAGGAGGGGGTCGGGTTCATCCCGAACGACAACTTCTGCCGTGAGGAGAAGATCACCGTCGTCGAGTACGGTCAGTACGCCATCGTGTACGAGGCGTCGAAGGCGGTGCTCGCGGACCTGAGGGTGTTCTTTAACCCCCTGGACGCCACCAGGATATATGCCCTGGCCCTGCTGTACATGGTCAACGGGTACACGGGGCTGAAGAACATCGCCGAGTTCTTCGCCCAGAGCTGCCTTTCCGTCAGGTACCCCTCGGTCTCGATGAGCTACGGCATCCTCTCCGATCTCCTCGACGCGCTCGGCAGGAGGGACGGGCAACTGACGCGCTACCAGCAGCACCTGCTGGACAATTCCCACAAGATAGCCATAGACGGGCATTGCATCGAGTCCTACTCGCATGAGGACGACCTTGCCCAGTACGGCAACAAATACCGGGTCACGGAGGAGATGCAGGTCAATCTCCTCATGGCCTACGACATCGACACCCGCAAGCCGGTGTTCGCGAGGATATATCCGGGAAGCATGGTCGACAAGACCAGCGTGAAGGACCTGATGGGCTCCTTTGTGTTCAAGGGGAAGCTGATCATCGCGGACAGGGGGTTCTATTCCCTCGAGAACCTGTCGCTGTTCACCAGCGGCGGCAACCAGTACATCATCCCACTCTCGGAGAACCTCCTTGAATACAAGGCGGTCAAGGACAACCTCGACTACAAGAGGAGCTTCATCTACCGCACCCGGAAGAAGGCGCACCCCATCTTCTTCTGGGAGGCGGGGACTGCAAATAAGGACGGGTCCAGGGTCATCCTGTACAAGGACATGAACAGGGCCGCGGAGGAAGAGGAGGCGTTCAGCAAGAGGATCGGGACATCCGGCAAGTACACGAGCGAGCGCCTCGAGGCGCTGAGGGGCTCCTTCGGGGTATTCGTGCTCAAGACCTCCCTCGCCCATGAGACGGCGGAGGAGATATTCTGCCTCTACAAGCAACGCTGGGGCATCGAGAGCTATTTCGACCTTGTGAAGAACAGGGAGGAGTTCAACGCCCTGTGTTCCCAGGACTACTACATGAGCCAGGGACTCGCCTTCATCATACTCATCACGGGCCAGATCGAGCAGGCCTTCAGGTCCGCCTGCCCCAAGATGAAAGGCAAGACGCCGGACGACATCCTCCGGGAAGCCAGGGGTGTGAAGATAAAGAAGAAGAACGAGACCTGGGAAGCCGCCAACTACAGCAAGAAACTCATAGAGCTATTCGCTCACTTCAAATGCCCCATCATTGGCGATTTACACCTCGTTACCTAATTTTCTCAATTGTTATGTTGTCTTCAGTTCTCAATGAATGGCATCAAGTTAAGATACACTGACGCCCTACTCTCTCAATGCAGTGATCGGGAGTACATAGACACCGTCCGGACGGCGATAGGCGGCGTTTGACAGTCCGGTGATAATCGCCATGACTTGTGGCGGTCTCCCTTTCGGATTCCGTTCGATCAACTCTGTTATCCTGAGCAAGTTCTGCGCAGCCCTATCCACGTCATTAACACCAAGCTTGATCTCAAATGCACCCCAGGAGCCATCGCTCATCTGCACGATCGCATCGATTTCATTATTGTCGTAGTCTTGATAATGGTAGAGCTGTGCATCATGTACCTCGGCATATACTCTCAAATCACGCTCACATAATGCTTCGAAGAGGAATCCGAGCGTCTCCATGTCAGCGAGCAACGACTCCTCCGTCGCGTTCAGCAGAACGCATGCCAAGGAAGGATCGGCAAAGTGGCGTTTGACCGCCTTCTTGATGGGGACGGACGAGCGGAGATGGGGGCTGAACGACATCTGGTTCTCAGTAAGGAAGAGCCTGTCAAAGATGTTGAGGTAGTCGGCGACTGTTTCGACGTCGATGTCTTCATCGTCCTCTGCCTTGATGTCGTTCTTCAAGGTTCTGTTCGTTGCGGTTGAACTCTCATTCCTCGCCAAGGACCGAAGCAACAGCTGTATCTTGTTCATATCACGAGAGCGACCATCAACCCGTT
>JAMNYO010000031.1 GCA_023622765.1 Bacteroidota bacterium
TACGCAGAAAGAACTTGTTTGCAAGCGAAGAACAGTACCTTGCAATCAACGCCGGCCGGTGCGAAAACCGCGCGAACTTCCATCGTGGACTTCTCCAAGCCCGGGAACGATCAAGCTTCATCTTACAGGAAAAACGTGCGTCAATTCTTCAACGCGCTCAAGCCCATCCTCCCCAGTGGGGTACGCCTCACGGGCACGGACGTGCTATTCTTCGACGACCTCACGGAAGGTTACTGCAAATTCACTCACGACGGCAAAGAGTACTCGATTACCATGAGTATCGGCTGCCAGTAACCCCACGATCCCGTGTTTCAGTCCACTCGCCCGATCCATCGGGATAATGCAACGTGCAAGCATTAAGGGATCCGCGAAACAGTTTCAAAGCTTCTGTTTAAAAAGCATATGCGTTCTTTCAGCCCTCAGAGGCCGCCGGTTTCAAGCAGTTCCGGCGGCCTTTTTTGGGCCTGCGCGCCAGCGCGAGACATATCCTTATTACTGACCGCCGCTCGTCAGAGCGGCGTTTTAAACGTGTGCAGTTTGCCTGTTTTGCTCCATGAGCGAGGGCAAAGCCCGAAGCGACAGTGCAAAACAGAGCAAACAAACACCTTTTCAATTCCCCTTTGAAGGGGTTAGGGGTAGAGTAATACTCAAAACAGCAAAAAATCCCCCGCACCCCCCTTATTCACAAAAAAGAAATAAGATATATAAACCGTTGAAAACTTTTCAAGAATGGCGACCAACAGACCAACAGACCAACAGGAATAAAAAAACAATCGAAAATAAAAATATAACCATCTATATATCAATATATTATATTTATTATTTATTTATTTGTTATTGTTGGTCGCTGTTGGTTTCGTCGTTATTTTGTTGGTCACTGTTGGTCTGTTGGTCGGTGAAATTCAAACCAACAACAAACCAACAGGACGGAGATGAAAAAAACGATTTTCCCGTGTATTTTTTCTCGTATAAAATTGTTTATTTATTTAATTCATAGTAACTTAGTGTAAAAATGTTATTACGAAACTTCCGTACTTGTTGGTCTGTTGGTCTGTTGGTCTCGAAAATGACAGGGGATTGGCAAGAAAAATTTTTTTCACGTGAAAACGTGAATTATTAACTAAAAACCTGTAACTAAGCGTTTTAATATGGTATTGGCATCTATTCAACTCAAGGATCACCTTGTAGAGTTCATGAAACATAAGTATGGAGTAGAGGATGAGGATCACGTTTCGATCCCTCCAAGCGACGATCTCTATTATGTTTTGAACAAACTTCGATCGAAAAAACCAAAGAACGCGCCACAGAGTAGTGGGAATTTCACGTTCGTGGTACCATCGCCACGTAATTCCCGGGATCCGGAAATATACAACTACTACTCTCGTGAAGCGGAAAAAACCATCCAGTCCAGGATAAACAGGATGTTCAAGGCGGAATTTCATGACTTCATGGACTACCGTACCGATGACTGTGGCGACACCATCACCGAGGCGAGCGTACTTTTCGCATCCATCACGAACGTGAGATCCATAGACACCGAAAGCCTCTGTAAGGACTATTACCGGTGGAGAAATAAACATCGGCACCGGCACAAGACAAGACCGTACCGATTTAAAGCTAAAAAAGTTTAAATGCGGTTAAATAACAGTTAAAACACAACCTCCCAACCTGTTCATTTTGTCCGAAAGGTGCGAAAAAGTGCGAAAAAACGGGAATCATTGAAATACAAGCAATTATAAAAACCGCGTAACATGAATTTAGAATTTGGTAATATCGTGAAAATTTTTCCGATCCATATCGTCGAGAAAATAGAAAACGGGGAAGTCGTCGTTTCAGGAAGTGGAACACCGATTATCGCGCACGCGTCAGATTTTGACGTGAACCCGGACGTGAGCGATAGCCCATCATCGCTCCTTACTAACACCCCCGTAACGTTGTACGCCGATAAGTTGACAGACGATGACGCTCAATTTCTAAGGATAAAACGCTCCGTTATCGTTGAAGCATGCAAGTCAAATGGCGATAAGTCGATAATCGGATCAATGGAGTACCCGGCGAAAATCACGCTTACGCGAACGATTAACCGGGACATTCTAAAAGTCGAACACAAGCAGCCATCGCATCTCGGTTAAGCGCAAACAGTCCTTTATTTTGCCGCGTCATACATCTATTTTCGTGAAAAATAGATGTATAAATGAATTCTATTACCTCTTTACTCAAGATCTTAGTCGCCACCGATTCAAGGTTATTCATCACGAAAAACGAATACATCTCCGAATTGGCGACACTACTCCCTTTTTTCCTTTTCAACCGTGAAATTGGCGAATACCGTGGCTTACCACCGGATCACAGGAATTATAACGGCTGATAGTTATTGGAGGTTTTCAACCAAGCAACTTCAAAAAGATCTACTCGCGGCCGAATCGAACGACAATATATCCGCCCACTTGCTGCATGTTTCATCTGGTGGCGGTGAAGCGTGGTACCTTGACCAGCTGGCAGCCACCATCCGGCAGCTGGAAAAGCCGGTACATTCATTCATTGAACGCGTGTGTGGATCGGCTGCTTATTACATCGCGTCTCAATCGGACTTCATTTCCGCTTCAACCGACTATGACTTGGTGGGTTGTATCGGAACGATGACCTCATTAATGGATCTTCAGCCAATGTTCGAAAAATGGGGCGTGAAGTTCATTGAAGAGTATGCCACAAAGTCTGACCTGAAGAACAAAAAGTACCTTGATCTTTTACACGGCAACCCGGATCAATACATCAAAGAGGAACTGGATCCATTAAGGGATAAGTTCGTTGATGACGTTAAGCTATGTCGTGAAGAGATCGCTGAACTTCCAGAGGATCACCCCGTGCTTCGAGGTGAGACGTACTACGCGAATAAATCCATAAAAAACGGGCTTATCGATGTTGTTGAGTCGTTCGCGGCTGCAATTCATCGTGTACACGATGCTGGAACCTCGTACAGCACCCGGGTAGCAAATAGGAAACAAGCACTTCAGATATTTAATAACACCATCTAATTTTTCACAACATGAAGTTCAAAGAAAAATTTATGCAAATCTTGGTGGCGTTAGGTTTCGTAAGCAAGGCAAAAGCTAACGATCTAACCGCCGAGGACTGGGAGAAGATAGACACCGCTTTCAAGGAAAAATTCGGCGTCACCATCTCCGAAGCAATGAACGAACATCAAGCGGTAGCATCTAACGAGGCCGATCGTGCTGCCGCCTTGGCCATCATTAACGCGGCCACCGCGGATGATGACACGCAGGATCCCCCTGAAGGCGACGATGAAGGGGATCAAGCCACCTCGCTCGCGAGTGGAGTGCAGAACATCGTCACCAAGCTGGACAATCTAACGTCTGAAAACGCGAAGCTGCGCCAAAAGGTAGATAAAATGGCCAAAATGGCACTACCCGACAACCCTCAGGGTGTTGTTTCTCGGGTGTTGACTCCTTACGGAACGGGACACACGGATACCCACCTGTTTGGCATCGAGCACGAGATGTTCTCCATGACAAAGCGTTGGAATAAAATCGCCCGCAACCCCAACGAGGCGAAATTGTCAGACCCGGATGATGTTATTTTTGAAGACTTCCAAGCTTCAACGAGAAACTATGCCCGCCTGTTAGCTGCTCGCTACAAGTTTCTGAAAGATAACAACATGCTTCCGGGAATCGAAAAAGACGCGGCTTTCACCAACACGCTGACTGATTTGTCTGATGCCGGATTGGGAGACCAGTACGTGACACTTCGTCAAGACGCGTTAATTGCACGCATCGCGGAGATCCCAACCGTTTACTACCTATTCCCGCGTCGTTACGGTGTGCAAGACCGTGAATTGATGACTATTGCATACTTCGATGAGTTATCGCAAGGTTATCAGACCGGTAAGGTGTTCAAGGGTGGCATGAAACTGCAGCCCGAAATTGGATACGTGGATGACGCCATGTTCAAAGTTGAGTTCGGGCCGATGAAGGAAATCGAACGCCAATACATCGGTTATTTGAACACCGACGGTTCTGACCCGATGAAATGGAGTATGATCGAATGGCAATTGTTGAACATGTATAAGGTGTTGGTCAACGAGCAAAACATCCGCGTGATCCGTGGTTGCTACGTGAAACCAGAACCAGGGGTAGCAGGATCATTCCTGAACGCGGGAACCGGGTTGATCTACACCCTGCAACGTTACATAAACGAGAACAAGTTGCTCCCGCACTCTGACGTGTCTTACGACTCGTACACCTCGACAACCATGCTTGACGCGGTTCTGGCATTTATCGAGGACGTGCAAGAGAATCCTGAAGATGACTTCACTTTGAACAACAAGTTCATTTATTTGAACGAGCGTCACAAGCCGTGGTGGATAAAATGCATCCGCACGAAATTCGGGAAAGATACCGATTTTACCGGCCCGGACAGCTACGCGAATGTAGTTCCCGACCACTCGTTGCGCATTAAATGGGTTCCAAACATGGGTAACTCATTCTTGATGTTCATCCAGGAGCATGGGAACTTGCAAGCCCTGGAATTCATTCCGGGAGAAATGCTCGGTGTGAAATTCGATTCCGCGATGGAGATGTACCACGTCTGGAGCACTTGGAAGGAAGGGTTCTCGGCATTCCTTGTTGGTAAGAAGTTCGCAACGCTGTCGGACCTGACCGCCAACAACCGCGCGATGCAGGAAATCTTCATGAACCGTCCGGCTACAGAACTCGCGGCAGATGCAACCAAACCAAATGCCACAACCGCGAAAAATTTCTGGTTCGTAACCAAAAGCAACACACAGGATACGGCGATTACAGAAATCACGGGGGCAAAGAAAGGCGTTGTGTACAAGATTGAAATCGGCGGCACGACAAATGCCACCACGATTAAAAAAGCAAGCAATTTCTCAAGCATTACTGACGACTGGGAACCGACGGCAGTAGGCGACTACATCATGGTAATACTCAACTCATCGAACAAGTTTATCGAGCTCGAGCGTTGCGTTGGTGGTGTTCGTACGATTAACGAGGATGTACAACCCAATATCCCGGGTGGTAGGTAATCAAGCTTTCTTCTTCTGCGCGCTCTCCCCTCTTTTGGGGAGAGTGTCGCGCGGAGGAGTTGATATTTCATAACATGTTAAAAACTTTTTCACGATGAATAAAAAACAACTTAGATACTCGCGAAAAAAAGTGTACAAGGCACTGATGCAAACGCGCCTTCGCTTTTTTCTCATGCTAATGCTGATTGTCGCAGTTCCCGCGACAGTGGTAGCATTAACCGAAATCGATAATTCCAAGGAAGCCATATCCGTGGTAAGTGGCACCACTATGGCATCCATGCTTGCCATCGGTAATATCGAGGACGTACCCGATAGAGACGTAACTGGCGAAGCACTATCCTACAAAGTGTGGCTCATAGAGTTAAGCCAAATTGATGACACGCAACCATTCCCTAAACCAAATGCATCGCGGGAGGTCGGTGCTATCTCGTTGAAGGCAGGGCAAAAACCACACTACTTCGTGGCCCACGATATTCCAACTTACGACGGATCCGGGGAGCGAGGAGACCTTGCTACTTCCGGGACCAACACCTTTGTGATCATCATGGGAGGAGTAAGGGATCAACTGCTTAATTTTATAGAAAACTTCGCCGGCAGAAAATTTATAATCATATTCCAAGAGTGCGGTGTGAACGAGAAATATATAAAAGGGAACCCGTGCAAGCCGATGATATTCAGTAGCTACAACGTGGCCAATAACAAAGAAAGCCGATCGGTGACGTTCACGTTCACGGATAGATCTGTTAATCAGTATTACAAGTATACCGGCAGCTTATCCGGCGTAGAACCAGCGTTGCACACCGCGGGATCGTCTGAGCTTAGCTTCCAATCCGGTGTTGACACGTATCGAATCCCAGGCGGATCTTCAACCACGTATGCTATCTCCAGCTTCTCCGGATTATCCTCGAACGATGAAGGACGCTACATCACGCTCTTGGGTGAAGGTGTTAGCAACGCGGCTACTATTTCAGAAGTCTCAGGCATCGTGCTTAAGGGCGGGGCCACCTGGACGGCAAATGTTGGATCACAAATTGTTTTCCGGGTACTCGACCAATCTACTATCGTTGAAGTATCTCGCATCCAGACCGCGTAGTTTTTTCATGCGTAAACCGGTGGACGGGTATGACACTCGTCCCCGGTTGATAAAAATCACGAATCATGTACACGTTTAAAGAAAAAAGTAGATACCTACAGGACTTACATGCACCCATTCATGCAGAGATAGACCTGGAACTATTGAAAAAGCTGGATCCGAGAAATGACCAGTTACCCACGTTTGATCACGCGCCTAAGCGTCACGCCGAACGTATTCTCTATATCCTGCTCGACCTTACAACACCAGAGGATATCCGAAACAACCGGCGAACTGCAGAGTTGAAAAAAGTGACTGAAGCCGATGAGGGGAAAACTGAAACGGGTGAGAATCCCGAAAATGAAGCGGGTGAGGATCCCAAAACTGAAACGGGTGAGGATCCCAAGACTGAAACGGGTGAGGATCCCGAAATTGAAGATCTTAAGAATCAGATCGAAGATTCCGAAATTGAAAAAGAGGAACTCCAAGATCAAGTTGCAAGGTTAGAAGAAACCGTCGATGATCTTGAAACCCGGAACGCGGAACTTGAATCGGAACTCGAAGCTGAAAAAAAAAGCGATCCGGATCCAACGACGGTGAAAGCTTCAAAGGCCACGACCACGACGGCAAAAAAGCCGGAAAGCTCCAAAAAGAAGACGAGTACCCGAACATCGACTGGAAAAACCTCGAAAGCAACGACGTCCAAATAGCGACGATCCTTTACAACGATCGCGTTAACTGCTACCGGCAGATGGTCGAGCTTGACAAGAAACTCGACAGTAAACCAACCAGCAGGGATGTCGCTCGAATGGCAGAACTTCGGATCAGGAATCTCCAGGCATTTTCGGAGCTTCAAACTTTTAACGACTCGGGCAAATGGAAGTATAAGCACCCGCTCATCATCCATATGTCCGAGCGTTTTCAGTTAGAAGAGTTGATGAAGCGCAACCCGGAGAGATTTTTGAAAGAGTACGCCAACTGTGCAAGTAACGTGAAACGATATCGTTCCTACCTGAAAAACAAATCAAGGACCGACAAACGCGAATCTGACAAGAAAAACCTACAAAAGCATCGCGAGAGGCAGACCATTTTTGAAAATATATTAAATGAGAACAATTGAAGTTTACAATTTAGGTGGATTACCTACTGCACCGGTCGACGACTTTTTAGAACTGCAGGAAGATTTCAAGATATCCGATCCGGATAAGCTGTCTAAACTGCAAATGTTGATTATCACCCGTGGATTCAAGTACGCGTTTAAGGCATGGAAGGATCCGGAGGGAAAGTTGTGGATCATTGATGCCCATCAGAGAAAAAAAGCGCTGTTGGCATTAAGGAGATACGGGTTCCATATCCCCGAAATTCCATACGAGCCGATTTATGCCGCCGACAAAAAAGAAGCGGTGGAAGAGATTGCAGCGTATAATAGCGAGTTTGGCAAGAAAAACCCGGATACGTTGCTTTTCGAGAAGTACCAGATCGATACGGAGACGTTGGAACGTTTCAATCTCGATTTTACACCGCGCGCGTTGGAGTTGCCATCGTTTGATTCCGTGTTGAGCGACGTGGATGAAAACGAGTTGACAGAAGACTCCGATGAGAGCCTCCAGCAGCTGGAGTCGTTATCATCTACGCCCGCGATAACCCGACCAGGCGATCTTTACATCCTTGGTGATCATCGTCTATTGTGCGGTGATTGCCTTCGAGGGGACGAGGTGGCCCGGCTGATGAACGGCAGGAAAGCCGACTGTTGCGTCACGGATCCACCGTATAACGTGGCATACGTTGGCGCGACAGAGGACGAGCTAAGTATCCGGAACGACGAGATGAGCAACGACGATTTCTTGATGTTCATACGTCAGTCGTTCACCCGGATGCACGATGTAATGAAACCCGGAGCGGCGATATACGTGTTTCACGCCGATGGCGAAGGAGCCAACTTCCGTATTGGATTCAAGCAGGCCGGGTTCAAGTTCGCGCAATGCCTTATATGGGTGAAGAATCAATTCACGATAGGACGCCAGGACTACCAATGGCAGCATGAGCCCATCCTGTACGGTTGGAAGCCGGGTGCGGCTCACACGTGGCTTTCAGATCGCAGGCAAGCAACCGTCTGGAACTTCGATAAACCAAAGCGAAACGCGGTCCATCCAACGATGAAACCGGTCGCGCTGATAGCTTACCCTATCCGGAACAGCTGCCCCCGTCGCGGTATAGTCGTTGACTTTTTTGTAGGATCCGGATCTACCATCATGGCCGCGCAACAGACAGACCGTGTTTGTTACGCCATGGAAATAGATCCGAAGTATTGCGACATCATCGTGGAACGGTTCAAGCACATGTTTCCGAACGTTCCGATACAACATATCCCTACTTCATCATGAAACTCGACGTTAAAAAATACATAAGCCAGGTGCGAACGTTCGGTGCGTTCGGGTACGACGCGGCACGCATTGCCGACCTGTTGAACCTGCACGGCGAAGAGAGAACGGAGCTCGTCGTCCGGTTATCCATACCGGGTGATGAGCTTCGCGTTGCATACGATAACGGGCGTGCCATAGGTGAGTATAACATTGACGTTGAATTAACTAAACAGGCTGAAAAAGGCGATGTTGACTCTATTATCGCTTTGGCCGAACGCTCGAAGGAGCGAAAGATGAAAGACATGAAAAAAGAGTTATTCGGGGTATGAATTACATTGACAAGATAGATAAGTTGCACCCGGATATAGTACACCATTTTTTAACAACCGGTGAAAGCAAGGGGATACCGGAGGAGATGCAGTTGTTCCTCAAACAATTGCAGTACGCTGCCGAGATTTACGAGTACGAACGAAACATTGCACGTGCCGCCAAAAAACTTCAAATCAGAATTTTCACCGAGCAAAAAATAAATGTGCCAGTTCGCACTTGCAAATCGCGCATCTACGCCGCGTTGAATTACTTCAACATCGATAACAACGTGGCCCTTAAAGTGTGGGAGAGTAACTTCGCCGACAAATACGAGGATCTTGCTAAACTGGCCATTGCTAACGATGATTACAAAACCGCCAAAACTTGCACTGACGCGGCTCGGGCTTGCCGGATAGCGGCTACCGAGGCGGCAGCAAGGGAAACAGACTGGGCACCGGTTTTCATTATATCTCCAGATATAACCGCGGAAGAGATGGGATTCACGAAGGAATCACTCAAGGAGATCGCGAGAAAAAACAACGAGGGATTCTACATAAACCTTATCGACTCTTTGCCCATCGATCGCGGCGAGAAAAAACGACTACTCGAAGACGCCGATATTGAAACCGTGGAGATCATTGAAGAAACGATAATACGAGATGATGAAGAGTGATAAGGATATAACTGAGTCAAACGTATCCAGGCTGGAAGCTCACTACATGAACATGGTACAACTACGTGCCACGGTAGTGGATACGAACGTGCTTATCACGGAGATGGGGCGTGCTACCGGTAAAACGGAAGGGATATTTGGACCGCGCCTTATCCGGGTAGCCGACTCTATGCCTGGTGAGGTGTCGTTTCTCGTGCATAAAACTTACGTCGCACTATTCACGAACGTGTGGCCAAACATTCAGGGCTATTTTTCCCGTCCAATCATGGACGGCCGTCGCCCCATGCTCGAGGAGGGGAGAGATTACGTGGTAGGGGCCAGCAAAATCCCGTCACATTTCCAACGACCTCGCCGTCCCATCGCGTATCCAAAACACTCAGTCCTGTTAAGAAACGGGCATCATTTCCAACTGGTATCTTCAGATCAACCCGAGTCGGTGGCCGGTCAATCTGGCGTTCACGCGTTCATCGAGGAGATGAAACACCAGAAAGGCGAAAAAATTAAAACGCGTCTTTTCCCGGCCCTTCGGGGATCACCGGCACGTATCCGGATGAGTCCATATTATCAAGGTGTAACGGGCGTGTCAGACACGGCCCGCGTGGATATGGGAGAAGACGACTGGTTCGAGGAGTATGAAAAACAGGTAAACCATCAGCTGATTAACGAAATAGTGACGGTAGCCCTCCACGTCAATAAGGCCAAGTACAACATTTACAATGCCGAGGATAACGCCAGGAATGAAAAGAACCCTATTAACCTGGAAGCGATACGACTTTACATCGAGAAAGAAAAAAGGAGGATAAGCCTTTGGGAACCACGGCTAAACGATATGCGCCGCAATGCTACCTACTACATGCGCGCCTCTTCGTTTGCCAATAAAGAGATCCTTGGCCCGAGATTTTTCAAAACGCAGCTGGACTCGATGAGCATGGATGAATTTTTGGTGGCCATCTGCGCGATACGGCAAAAGGCCGTTGTGGACCGTTTTTTCGTGAATTACGAACCATCTAAACACCAATTTTCGGATAGCTATAAGTACGAGTCGATTCTGAAGATGGACCTGAAAGAACATTTCCGGCTTACCGCTTTTTATCTCAGGTATTACAAGCCTCATGAAGAGATCTTGCTGGGGTACGACCCTGGGAATTTCTCATCGTTGGTAGCCGCGCAAGAGATAACGCCATATGACACCAGGGTGATAAAGGAGTTCACCTGTTACGCTCCACACGACCAAACCGATCTTGCCCGCGACTTTAACGACTTTTTCGGCGCGGACGCGAAAAACAAAAACGTCAAGTTATATTATGACAGAGCCGGGAATAAAAGAAAAGAGGAGTGGGACAGGATAACCACCGACGCGAAGATATTACAGCGCGAATTGGAAAGTTACGGCTTCTCTGTAGAGCTTATGAACGAGGGGCAATCTACTGTTTATTACTGGCAGCAGTATAAGTTGTTACAGTTTATTTTCGGGGATAAATCAAACGCTGTGCCCCGTGTTACCATTTGCGAGAATGAATGCCCGAACCTATGCAGCGCGATTATGTTGTCGCCGCGTAAATACACGGACGGGAAAATCGAGCTGGATAAAACGAGCGAAAAGAAAGTCGCGTTGCATCTTCAAGCCGGTTTAACCACGCAGCTACCATCCGCGCTTATTTACCTGCTTTTTGGCAGGTATTCTGAACGACTTCCATCCGAATATTCACGAATACCGGATGATTTACCCTCAAACATCGTTACATAGTGTCCTTTTTTGACACAATAATGTTTAGAAAATTTGCAATAATTGAATGAATTGACATCGCAAACATAGTTAATTGCTTGAAAATGAACAAAAATTTTAAAAACGGGGAAAAACGGGATTTTTTACGCGCTGTTTGCAGTCCGCGGGCACTAAGTTTTGGACTCGCGTTGCACCCTCCCGTTACTCGGAAATATGACGTGCGAGCAAAAGGTTAACGACATGGAAAAAGCGAACAACGAGTTGAACGGGATAGACGCGCTTCGGTTGGCTCAAGAAATTTCCAAGCTACCGGACGGTTGCTTCACGATCGCTTTCTTTCCATACTCCAGGGCCAGGGGGTTAGCCGGCAGGAAACTTACCGTGAAGGAGCGGTGCAAGGCACGCGCCCAGCTCCCCGAGGATCGGTTTCAAGTGGATTCGGATAACTACTTCCTGTTCACGGACGGGGATGGAAACCCGAGATCCTGCTACAGGATCCTCATCCGGTACATGGGTTTTCCACATGATGATTTTAAACTTCACAAAATAAAATGGCTATGAGCAAAGGTAGTGTAGATATGCTTGGTAACCTTGGAACCTACGTGGACGACAATAACGTGATCACCTTCCAAATTGGTGAAATTGGCGCTTCGTCCATGGACCAAAGGTTTTCAATGGATGAACCTAAGACGAATTACTTCGTCCCGAAGTTCATGAACATTGACGGGTACCAGGTAGCCTCACGCGGGACAAATAACCGCGGTTGCGAGCAAATAGAAAAGGACATCAAGGGGAACCGGCTACTCCCACGATTATTCAACAAGCAAAACAACTTCTTGTACGGCAAAGGACTGTTTCTTTATAAAGAAAGCATCGTGGACAGCAAGGTAGTGCGCGCGTGGATCCAAACACCGGATGAAGTATCAGAGTGGCTGGAGTCATGGGAGGAGAACGGTATGGAGCACTCCTACACCGATTTCGCGCTGGCCGTTATAAAGAGGTTTTATTACTTCAGAGATTTTTTCGTCAAGTTCAGGATGTCAGCCGGTAAAAGTATCGGGCGTTACCCGATAGCCGGCATGGAGATGGTGGAAAACAAGCTTTGCCGGCTGGCCACCAAAAAAGATGACGTCATTAATGATACCGTGTTGTACAAGGATTTTCGTTTCGTGCTATTCGGAGACTGGCAAAGAGGAGCGGCCAAGTACAAGGTATATCCCCTTTTCAACATCGCGGAGCTGGATAACTACAAGTATGCCGCGATATCGCACCACAAGGAGAGCTCGGTGGGCGATTACTACGGTCTGAACGAGACGCACGAGGGCGTGAAGCCGTTCTTGAAGACCTCCAACGAACTACCCGTTTATATCGACTCTTTTCTTTCCAACGCGTTGGCCGCGAAGATTCACGTGATCATCCCGAACGCGTGGGTAAATGCAAAGCGCATACAAATGAAAACACTTTGCGATGAGAACAAAAAACGCAAAAAGGAAGGCCTCCCCCTGTTGAAGTATAACGGTATTGAAATAGGTACTGAGTTCAAGGAGTCTAACTTGATAAAATTCATTACCGAGGAGTTACGCAGGTTATCGGCTTACTTGAGCGGGGCAAAGAACCAGGGTAAAGCGTACGCGTCGTATTCATTCAAGAGCGACAGGGGTGGCGAAGAGGAACGATGGAGGATAGAAACGATAGACCTGAAGTACAAAGAGTACATCGAGGCACTCACTAATTACGATAAGCGAGTGGACGAGGTACTGATCGGGGCAGTTGGCATCGACTCATCCATCTCGGCGGTGAGTAAGCCGGGGATGATATCCAAGTCCGGGTCCGATGCATATTACAACTTTATCATATACCTCACATCGCTTACGCCGGATGATAAGAAGTGCGCGGAACCATTCAACCTGGCCCTGCAGCTTAATTTTCCGGATATCTACTCGGATGGGTACCGGTTTGGTTTCTACCGGGAGATCCCGAGCCGACAGGAAGAAGTAAGTCCAACACAAAGACTAAACGAGCAACAAGTATGAGCACGATAAAAGAAATATTTCACACGAACACCGAATTCATAGAGTTCGTGCCGGGCATATCCGCCAACCTGGAATTGACAGAACTCAACAGTTCTGCAATCAGCGCGAAGAAACAGATCGTGAATATCATCACGAAAGGTTTGTGGGATATCGTGAAAGACGAGAACGTGGACAATACCGAGGCGTTCAAGTCCCTTGCTACCGCGTTCGGTAACCTCATCATGCACAAAGCCCTTCTCTTCGATATCATAGCGAACAGACGATCGGGAAATGATAGCGACGTCTATAAATACGAGCTGGAATCGATGCGCAGGCAGTACATTGACAATTACTATAACGCGATGGACTCTCTTATCGAGGAATTCACATCGAACGATAATTATTCAGATAAATGGAAAAACACTCGTGAGTACAAGCTACTGAGTAATCTCGAGATTAAAGACACTCCCGAATTCAACTCGTATTACGGGATCGATATGTCGTACCTGTTTTTCCATCGATCCATTCCGTTGCAGCGTGAGGTATTGCTGGATGGTCTGAATGATACCTTTGAAAAAGCAAGAGAAGACGAGGATTTGACAGAAAGACTCAAGCTCGCTCTTGCACAACTGGTGGTTGCCTTGGCGTTATCTCGTTTTGATATCATCGAGCTTCCGCCAACCATCCGCAACCTGTTTGATGACCAAAAGAGTTCCCGGGCCGGTGGCGATGAGCAAAATAGGATCCTCTCGCTCGCCTCGGATTTACGCGCTAACGCTACCGGGATCATCCAAGCCGTGGAACTCGCGCTTTCAGATCATTCCAACCCGGATCTCGTTTCCGACACCTCGTTCAACCGGGAAACCGATAAAATATACTTCATTTCATGAACAACGAGCAGGTGATATTTCGAACCCTGAAAAGGGAGGTAAAAATACCTAACCGGTGGGAACTACTTCCCATGGATCACTACGTTTACCTGGTATCGTTACTGGCCCGGTACGCGTGCGGTGCTGCTACCGCGGATGATGTCCGGTTGCATTACACGTGCCACGCGGCTGAGGTTGACCTGTCGTCTGTTCAAGATCCGGAAGCCTTGGGCAACCTCATGATTATCGCCGACCACGTGGACTTTATCTTTACCCCTTCCGGTAAGGTCAACCTCTCGTTTCTCGCGCAACTCGTCCCTGAGCTGGAGGTAAAAGTGTCACGGTTCCGTAGAAAGCGATATCGTGGTTACGAGGTTAACACCGGATTCGGCACGCTCACCTGTTCCCTCACGGCTGCCCAGTTCATCGACGCGAAGCAATTGCTTGATAGCCAATCAACGCAACTACCGTTACTGGCTGCCATTTTGTACTGTCCAACACCGTACTCGGGGGAAAAAGCCCACGCCCTCGCCGGGAAGTTGGCAAACGTGAACCCCACGTTGCTGCAAGCCGTTTCATTCAACTTTCAGGCGTTGATCACGTTCCTGTTCACGCGTACCCGCTTTTCAGTCCTCGCGTCCGGGGTGATAGAAGACAACGTCCCGGAGATCGCCACCGGCATCCAGGAGTCGATGTACAATCTTAGTGCAGACGGGATGGGCGATGTGAACGCGGTGAAGCAAATGCCTTTAATCGAGTTCCTGACCATTATTCGCAAGAAATTAATAGAAAGCGTGCGCGCCATGCACTTCGCTAAGGTGAATATCGTGGAGATTGCAGGCGTCACCGGCTTACCCATTAACACGATAAAAAAAATGATATGACACCATCAAACATCATCACGGAACTATTCCTCTACTTCGCGAAGTTCCCGAATCGCAAAGGCGTCTTCCCCATGTTTAATGCCGTAGAGTCGAGCATGCCTGGTTACAACAAGATGACGCGGGCCGTTCACGACTTGCCCGAACACTCGCTAACCGGCATACAGTACTACGTTTTCGGTGCCAACATAGAAGCTGTTGGCTACCGGGTAAACAATATACCGGCCGGTTCCGATTACCTTTTCGTTGACTTTGGCGAGGTGGATTGCGACACTGACCGGGTGAACCGGATGACGGACTCCGTGAGCCTGGCCATAACGGTCGCTTACCGGTTAAAGAGTTTCTCTGCAGACCTGATCGAGCAGGCCCTCGCCTTCGCCCACTCGCTCGACAGCCTTGTTTGGATAAGGAACAAGATGATCGATGAGCAACGAGAGCACAGGTGGTTGAAAAAGATCTCCGACAAACACACCTTCGTGCCGTTCGTGGGCGAGCAGTTCTCCAGCATCGGTTGGACGTTAATGTTCAACCGGGAGGGTTACGACAGTTTTACCGCGAAAACCCCATGAACTAAAACATGTTTTATAACATGAAAATATTTCCCTTTTTTCTTTGTTGTTGATAGTATTTATACTATCTTTGTGACGTCAAACAATAACTCACAACGCGATGAAAAGGTACAAAGTAAGAGAAGTGATAGCCCTGTTATTAGAAGATGACTGGTTTATCGCTCGACAAAGGGGAAGCCATAAACAATTCAAGCATCCCACGAAAAAGGGAACCGTTACGGTAAACGGGAAACCGAATGAAGTTTTAAATCAATTCGTATTAAACAGCATCTGGAAACAGGCAGGGTGGCGCTAAGCCCCCTGCAATAAAACACGAGAACATGGAAAAACTTATCGCGAGAATAGGATACGCGGAACGTAACTACAGCGCGCTCGTAGAACTACCTGACGAGGTGGTGGTGGTAACCCACCGCACGTTCGATGGCGTGAAAAAAGCCATAATCGAATCCTTGGAATTTTCAAAAGAGGGACATTTAGAAAGCGGGGAACCATTACCCGCTTGGGTAAACGGTTACGAGGTAGAGTATAAATTAGAAGTGTCGGCGCTGTTGCAATATTTCGACGGGATCTTAACCCGGTCGGCACTCTCCCGCGTGACCGGCATTAATGAACGTCAGCTCGGTCATTACGCGACCGGTCACCGTAAGCCGCGCCCCGAGCAACGTGAAAAAATCATCAACGGCATACATCGCATTGGCGAAGAATTTATTTCAGTTGTGTGAGTTATTGTTTGACAGCTTAATTTACACGCGAAAGAGCTCCGAGGCTAAACGTCTCGGGGCTTCTTTATTTTTTCCCAAAAAATCTTGCTACCTTGCAACCGATTAAGAATGTATTATTTAAAAATATAATTCGTATGAAAAAAATAATGCTAATCACGTTTACGCTATTTTCTATTAGCGTATTCTCACAAACAGATTATATCGATTCAAAACATGCTACAATTGGAGTTGACCTTGGGTATTCCCAAAATGGGTACCTACCCATGAGTTTTTACATGGGAATTGAAAGGGCGCAGTATGGATTTTCACTCGGATACCCTATAAATTCGGGCCAAAAAGGAAAGCACTATTCTACTGTAAACTGGGATGAATTTCCTGATGACATAATAGAAAGCGGTCACTTCTATTATCCATTTACATTTGATGTAGGTTACAATGTGTTTAAGAACTTAGTTATTGGTGGAAGTTTAGGATATGCCATGAAGGTATTATATAGAAACATGTATGATGATTTACACGTATTAGGTGTAAATGGATCTTACCACATCACAACCAGTAATGGTGGAGAAATTGAATACAAGGCATATATCAGTTGTTATTTCCCGCCATCTTCTGACTTCGGATCATTTTACGTGAAGGGTTTCTACTCCAAGATAATGGGAGCCGGAGCTACAGTAGGAATGGCATTTTAATTAGTTTTATTATGAGAAAAGTTTTATTGCTTGTCGTACCGTTTTTATTTGTAGTTTGTACTAATCCAAATAAAAACATATGCTGTGACTCATCAGAGACAGCATTTAATGCTTTCAAAGAGGCTGTTTCATCTAAAGATGTGGAAACTCTTAAAAAACTAACAGCCATAACGGAACGGGGTTGGATTGATTATGATGAGATTTTAAAAGAGTATAGCAATCCAACCATTGATTTTTTACCTAAAGAACCGGATGGAGCATATGGAATTATATACTTTGGTAGCTCTGAAGGGTATTATGCTTCTTTTAAAGATGACGGCGTAGAAAAAGAGAAAAAGGTAATTGAATTCCAGAAAAAAGGAAACTGTTTCCAAGTTATTAATTTAGCTGGAGTGAGAGAAACCGAGAGCTTGAAACCAGAGGCAGAATTAGAAAATAAACCGGAACCGAAAAGGTACGGGCGAATAACTTCCATTGCTGATGGCTATGATGTTAAAAGGGTAAACTTGTGGAGTTCAACTGGTAGTGATAGAAGGGTTGTTGCCTTTTGCGTCAATAATGAAAAAGTAGAAGTTAAACACCGTTCAAGCGGCTATGTTTTCGTTGTTAAAAGTGACGGGACGGGTGGTTATTGTCTCGAAGGTTTTCTAAAATAATTTAGTTTATTTCTCAATCTTCATTAGAAGGTATTTAGCGTGTTTCCAACGAGCATAAGTAGTCCCTTTTTCGTCTATGATCACGATTTGTGATCTTAAAGTTTTATTCCATTTGTGTTTACGACGTTGTTTCAACGCCCCTTAAATCTTATCTAAAAACCGCTTCAACTCGTCCGCGGAGTCAAACCGCCTTAACTCCCCCTCGTTATCAATCAACGCGGTAAAGTTGCTCTCGCTCTGGGGCGCGAATAACTCCGGGACCGTAACATCCAACGCATTGGCTATTTTTTGTAGAGTTTCCACTGTAGGATTACCATTGATTATACGAGAAACGGAAACCGGGTTAATACCTAATTTGTTCGCCAAATCCTTACGACTAACCCCTTTTTGTTTCATTATTTTTTGCACATTAAGCATATCATCAATACAAGGGAATAATTATATAGTTACAAATTTAAAGAATTTACGCCGTCTGTAACCCCATATAGTTATTAAATGATGTTAAAATAACGTTAAAGTGAAACTTTGCATTTTTAAATGTAACCTTATAGGGTTATATTTGCACCATAGAAGTAACATTTTAAAAGTTTACGATTATGGCAATAAAATTAACTTATGCTGAATTATCGCTTATCAGCGATATCCTGAACACGGTTGATGAGAGGTGTTTCCCGTCTGACAATAGAGACGAAGATGGTAACTGGTATAGCAACGATGACTTTGTCATGATGCTATCAAACGAGGAACGTGAATTGTTAACTGAAATATGCAAGAAGATATGAATGCAACAGTTTCAAACATTAAAAAATTGCCGAAAGAAGCGAAAATAATCGGTGCCAAAGGGCATCGAAAAAACGGCAAGGGAGTGAGTATTGTAAGGTACAGGGTGAATAACCAAGAATTCACGGCGTGGATTCCAATGGGAGGAGGTGCGGCATGAAAATAGTTATTTATTCAGGCCCAATGGGCAGCGGTAAAAGCTACCTGTCTCGGAAGTTGCAAGAAACAATTTCTAGCAACCCGGCAGATCACGCAGAGTTTCGTTTAAACCCGGTATGCCCCGATAGACAGCGAATGAAACAGCTTGTCGAGAAGCAACCCAAAACTATCTTGATGGATTACGGATCGGCAAAGCACGCGAAAAATATAGCTGAATGGTTATGCGATCTCGGTTACAAGGGCACGTTTATTGCTACCACGGCACAGGGCGAACGCGTGATCGAGGCTGAGTTTAAAGGCTTTGGCTCATCCGTTACCGTTCATTACTTGGATAAACCTTACCCTCCCGAGGCATGGTCGCTTCAAAAAGTAAAAGCCGAGGCCTATCGTTTGGCGAAAGAGTACAACGGCATCGTTTTGGAGTGTAGAAAAAAATGCTCCGTTGGCGTCACGGCCTATAAGGTTGTATTTCAAAACAGCCAAATGGAGGTGAAGTTTAAAAATAGAGATGGAGGTATGTTATGAAAAACAAATCAAATGCCATAACGCTTAATGGCGTGTATTTTAGCGAGAGCATGATGGAACGGTTGCAACGCTGGTACAATCATGAAATGGAGGAAGACTACACGCCTCACGCCATTATCTGCAACCTCGAAGAGGTGCAGCGTTTCATCGTCTCGCAATCGGAGTCCAACCCGGGTAAAGACGAGGATTCCATGAAAATGTTGCGGAAGCTACTGTTCGCTATTGACGAGATAAAACCGTTCACGGAAGGAGGCAGAGCATGAGCGAAAAGAGTACCGATATAGATCTTTCTCCATACATGGATGCGTTATCCCGCAGGTTCAGGCCTGCTAACGGCCCGGCAGAAGCCACGCACCGGTTATCAACCCGGGAGGTGAAGTACGCGATAGAAGAGTTAAACCCGGGCTTGACCGTACCGGAATCGCTCGTTTTCGATGCCATGGCGATGGCCGGGTACGAGTTCGAGGCAGCGCGTGGGTTTCAATCGCTTAAATTCAAGTGGCTTTTGGTTGAAAGGTAAAACGAAAAAATGTAACTTTGTGAGAAAAGGTAGATCATGATTACAGACAGCATGATACGCGGCGAGTTCGTCCACCAGGTGGTCTCGAGGGGTATAAAGAGGATTTACGCCACGCAGACCGACGTGGTTGGCACGTACCTCACGGGTGGGACAGGGCAGTTGAAGGCATTCCTGTCAAAGGCCCCGTTCGATTTGCGCCTTGGTGGCTGGGGGGTTGATAAAGTGTATTACATCCGGCTGCTCAGGTACCTGCGGTTCCTGGACATCAAGCACAGGAAAGACAAGATGAAGCTTCGCCGGAACTTGCACCTTTATAACAAGGTAGTTTGGGGCGTGATTCGCGGTGAAATAGAGCCGGGACTCTTGTACGGGTTCACGGAAGAGGTACGCGGATCTATTCGTTCCGAGTTGGAAGAAACATTGAAAGAACAGTAAACTTCACAAGATCATGTTTTACGTGATATACGCCATTATTTGCTTCCTTTGCGCGCTTATTTTCTGCAAAAAGAAGGAGTTCTGGTACCTGCTTTTCGTCACGGTGATAAGTTTCTTTATCACCCCGGTACTGGGAATACTGTTACTCGGGAGGAACTGATCGCCCCTTTCCCCGTTAACCGGGGGCAACTGCTTGAAGGGAATCGATCCCCTACTTCCTCCCCTTACTTTGAGGCCTGCTCACGCGAGCGGGTCTCTTTTTTTGTCCTTTACTATACCCTCACGGCCAATTACATTCGCGTATAACAATAACACGCGTGCATATGGCCAAGAGATTAAAAGAGGATGAGATTAAAACGGTTTACCGGCTGGAAGCGACAGAGGCTCAACAGGAGTTGCATCGCCTGAATAAAGCCAACCGGGAACTTACCCGCGTCATGGATGCCCGGCGCAAGGAGATGGTGAAGCTGGAGGCTCAGGGGAAAAAAAACACGACTGAGTATAAAAACCTCGAGAAGGCTATTCGCGAAGATTCGAAGACGCTTCGCGAGAACACCAACTTGATTAGGCAACACGAGCAGGCGATGGGCGTGAACTCGCTCACCATGAACCAGCTTAGACAACGGGCGAAAGCGTTGCGGGGTGAGCTTAACAACATTTCAAAAGAGTTGCAGCCGGACCGGTGGAACGAGGTAAACAAAAAATTATCTGAAACTACCACACGAATGAACGACCTGCGGACCAACGCCTCGCAACTGAACAAGAACCTGGGGTCGATGGTATTTTCAAAAAACACGTTCGCGTCATTCTGGGGAAACCTCTACGCGCAACTGGCGATGAAGATCTCCGGGGCAATCCGGAAAACGCGCGAGTTCATCGCCGAGTCCACGCTCCTGGCATCGCAGGCACAGGGGATAGACCACGCTTTCAAGCGTATAGCAAATAAAGATTACCTTGAATCGTTGCGGAAGCAAACCAAAGGCTTGGTGTCTGATTTCACGCTCATGCAGTCGGCAGTGAGGGCCGAGAATTTTGGCATACCGTTAACACAGTTGGGGAAGATGCTGGAGTTCGCCCAAAACCGGGCGCGTGACACCGGTGAAAACGTGGACTACCTCGTTGAGTCTATCGTGAACGGTATCGGTCGCAAGTCTCCACTTATTCTCGACAACCTGGGGATATCCACAGTTAGGTTGCAGGAGGAGGTGAAAAAAGCAGGGGACTTCGCTACAGCCGTCGGAAACATCATCGACGAGGAGATGGCAAAAGCAGGACCCGCAATAGATACTGCCGCCGATGCCGCGCAACGTAAAAAAGTGGCGTGGGAAAATCTACAGCTTGCCACGGGAAAATTTTTCGTTAATTTCAAAAAAGGATGGGATGATTTTCAAGCTTCATTTGCCGGTGGACTTGCGAATATGCTCTCCGGGAAAGAAAATCTCGTGCAAGCCTATGATAAACAAATAGAAAAAGTAGCTGAACTTGACTCAACTCTTCCAGATTTAATTGATAAGTATGAAAAATTAAAAGGTAAGACAAAGGAAGGTACGGAAGAGCATACTGAATTAATTAAAGTTATGAATAAGCTTGCTGCTGCCGTACCCGGTGTAGCTACTGAATTCGACAGGTATGGAAATGCGTTAGCCATAAACACGAAAAAGGTATGGGCGTTCATAGAAGCCGAGAAAACAAAGTTAAAGTACATGCATCGCGATGCTATTCAGGAAGTAGAGAAGGAAATTGAAAAAACAGAGGAGGAAATAACAAGTCTTCAAGAAAAAATAAATAAAGGCTCATATTCCGAGTTGGTTGGAGCTTTCGGACAAGTTCAAACAATCGAGGTTAAATATACCGATGTTGAAATGTCAGATATGAAAAAACTATTGGCAGAAAAAGAAGGAACCCTTACGGATCATAATGAGAAACTTAAATTTTTAAACGGAACTTCACTTGAAGAGCAAATTGCCATTCAAAGAGAAGGCATAGAAAAGCGCAAGGAGTTCAACCAGATGAATCTACAACAGCTACAAGAGTGGATTGAAGATGAAAAAAACGCGCACAACGAGTACCTCGCGATTGCCAAGGATATTTATGACGCGCGTAAGGAAGTGGAGGATTCGCTTGCTGACGATACGACACAAAACAATAAAACGAGGGTCGATGAAGACAAAGAGGCATACGCGGCGGCTTACGCTGAACTCGAGTCCTACCTGGCAAGGGAGAAAGCGCTTATACAGCAAAAGTACATCGAGGGGAAGATAAACAAGGAGCAATACAACCGAGAAATCATGTACCTCGAGCAGGAAGGATTAAGGAAAACGCTCGAGCTGGCTGGTATCAGCTTCGAAAAGCAAATGGAAATAGAATTCAAGCTGCTTGAAAAAAAGAAGGAGATCCTTGAAAAAATACGGGAAGAGGAAAAGAAGTTCCGGGAGGATATGCTCAAATTGCAAAAGAGGGCAGGAGATAAGCAGATAAGCGGGAACTTTAGCGTGTTACAAGCAATAGCAAAACAAAATGAAGAAGAATATAAAAAGGAAAAACTGAAACAGATAGAACGTTTTAAAAAGAACTACGAATTATCAAAGGATTTCGGGGAGGAAATGGGGGCTTTCCTGGGAGGATTTATCACTGATAATTCGGACATGATGAAGGATGCCAGGAAAAACATCATAATGATGTCACTCGACCTGTTGGAAACTCAGGTGCAAATGGCGGTGGCGCAAGCTGCCGGATGGTCGTTTGCGCAACCAGACAGCGTATTAACCTTGGGGGCCGCGGGAGCCGTCAGAGCGATCTTGATGGCCGGGTTAATAAAGGCAGCATTCTCGGCCGTGAAGTCGGTTATAAGGAGTAAGTATGGTGTTGATTCCAAACAAGCGAGTGACACCACAACAACGAGTACCGGGCAGTACGTTGTAACCGGTAGAGAGTCCGGAGGCTTCCTTGACGTTACCCGCGAACAAGATAAGCGGAAATATATCGCTCGGTTTGAACCAGCACGCCGGGGATTCATCGATCGACCAACTGTGATTGTTGGCGAGGGACCGACAGGCAAATCGAGGGAATGGGTGGCAAGCAACGATGCGCTCCAGAATCCCACCATCATACCTTTTATCAAAATGCTTGACGATGCACAGCAGGCGGGGAACATACGAACGATAGATCTCAATCACCTGATGCGTGCCAGGATGGCGGGATTCGAGCCCGGTGGATTCATAGATCGCGGCGCGGCAAAGGCTCCGGATCTGCCGGTAACTGCACCGTTCCCTACTACTCGAAGTAGTGAGGAAAACGAGTTGTTGAAGGACTTGCGAGATCTGCTCTCGTCTCTGAAAAATGACGGTATACCTGCATCCGTGGTGTTAACAGAGTTGCAAAGGAAACAGGATCTATTGTCTAAATCGCGCAAAATAGGAACCAGATCATGAAGATAACCCACCCATCCGGGCAGGCATACGACCTTCCACCAGGATTCACGCTTGAACTGAATCGCACGAACCCGTTTTTTCACGAGACGGGGGAACAAAGCATGCCATGCTCGTTACCGGCATCGGCGAGAAACGTGGATCTCCTGGGCCACCCGTCAAATATCGCTAACTCGAAGAAGGTAAATACAAGGCTTGACGTCACGATTGAAGCCGGCCCTTTTTTTATCAATGCCAGGCAGGCCATCCTTTCTGCAAGAAGGAATCAGCCAATAGAGACATCCTTCTACCTGAACGAGGGAGCCTTTTACGAAAAGGTAGAAAACCTCACGCTGCATGACGTGTTCCGTGAAAAAAGCGTGGACTTCGGTAACGTTACCGCAGCGATCAACTTCATGCAACAATTGCTGACGCAACACGACGAGAGGTTCACATGTTTTAGCGTGATCACAACTGAGAGGGAGTTAAACGCGTTGCTTTACGGTGATAGCCCGGCATTCAGAAATGCAACGGACAGAACAGAGGAGATAGACGGGAAATCTATATTTGTTCCAAAGGGGATGTTCATTACCCCGTTCGTTAAAGTGCGCCACGTTTTGAACGAGGTGGTAACTTACCTCGGGTACACTTTAGGCGAATCATTCTTGGACGATGAACCGTTCCGCGATATGGTTTTCCTAAATAACAACGCGGACACGATCATGAATGGCCGGATAGATTACGTGGACGTGGTGCCTGGACTTACCGTCTCCGACTTTTTCAACGTGATCAGGAAGTTTAACTGCGAAATTATCCCGGACGAGCTAAACAAGGTGTTGAAGGTCGTCTCATTTAACGACGTGCTGGACTCAACACCGAAAAGCGACCTATCGCGGAAGCTGGCAGGAGATTTACTCGTTTCATACCCTGAGAGTTTCAAACAACTCAAGCTGACATCCAACACGCTGAACATACCGGAAGGTGCCAAAACGTTTGGTGATTACCAGCTCGCGGTTAACGCTAAAATGGGGGTTAACGACCTCAACGACTTGCTGGTCCGTTTTCCCACCGCGCAATTATCGAGTAAACACGGGTACATATACCGGATGGGCTACCGGGGCGAGTTTGGGTTTTACGAGAAATTGGGCTCGTTACATTGCAACTATCGCTCCATGGATCCACTTCCGGAAGAGGAGAAATCGTTCCCCGATCACCTGGTTGAAGTGTGGGTGGGCACCGGTCAGTATTCCAATTTTCCATACCCTTACGTGGGAAATACCCGGTACTTGCGCACTGCCTTGATGATTGATGGCTCCGAGGAGGCCAAGACTGCCGAGGCATCCGGTAACGAATCGCTCCCGGCCATGCTGTGCTTTTATTTCCACGACGTGCAAAGGAAATATAACGTGGGAACTATTCACAACAAAAACTTGAGCGGTACTAAACTGTGGGATTTCACGCTGGCTTATAACGGGGAAGACGGGATTTACGAGAAGTTCTGGAGGCAATACGATGATTTGCTCCGGAACGCGCTACTGGAAATCAGGGGAGAGGTAATCCTGGACGAGACGGATAAAATGACGATGTCTTCTTATCAACCCATCACGATTGACGCGCAAAAGCTGTTACCATCAGAATTGAAGTACGTACCTGGGGAGAAGATGCCGATGGAGTGCGCCTTCTTAACTACTAAGCTACAGTCCCCTATTTCGAGCGCTGAAAATCAACATAACATGATAGCGCATCCATTCAAGTGGGAGCGAAAAAGCCAACGCAACTTCACCATAACCAATCCAGCACCGGGAGCTCGCTACCCGTATGTAAAATACAAAACAGCCCCGGAAACCTGTTATCCACCCGTGCCAACGCAGGCTCAATATGACGCCGGTGGCCGTTACAACGAAACGCAATACGAGGTAGAGTACGGCACGATAGCTCACCCGGATAGCGAAAACGTGGAGGAAACGTTCGAAAAGCAAGGCGACGGGGTGATCACGGCGTGGCTGGAGGTGGTACTCGCTTAAATGTGTCCTTTGTACGCGCTTTTAAAACAACGATTTTTGAAACAAAAAAATATTTACAGATGAATATCGAATTGATTTTAGCAATAGTCGGCGCCATTTTTGGCGCTGGAGGCATTGGCACGGGGCTGTTTTATTTCAAGCAGAATAAACAGCTTAAAGATACCGAGGTAAAATCGTCACAGTATCAATCCGAAACGGTTTTTATCGATAACGCGGTTAAGGCAACGGATTTTTTCAAGGATGCCCTGGAGTTCGAGAAAAAAAGGCTTGATGAAGTGGAAGCTTATCACAACGAGAAGTACGAACGAGTTATCGAAATAGTCAATCTATATAAAGCGCAGGTAAACGAGTACAAAGACGATTCTGAATTTAATCGGAAGCAACTAAGAACCCTATCTACGAAAGTCAGGGATTTAGAAAAAAAAATCAATGAAAATAAACACCTCATTTGCCATAACACGCATTGTGAACTGAGAAAAACCGAAATGTAATGCGACAAATCAATCAAATAATCATTCATTGCTCTGCAACTATAGAAGGCAGGCACTTCACCGTGGACGATATAGACCGGTGGCACAGGGAGCGGGGTTTCGCCAAGATCGGCTATCACTACGTGATTTACCTTGACGGATCGGTCCATCCCGGGAGGGCCGAGCATCAAGTAGGAGCGCACACGCTCGGGAAAAATGCTAACAGTATCGGCATCTGCTATATTGGGGGGCTGGACCTGAATAGGAAGCCGAAGGATACCCGCACGCCGGCTCAAAAAAAGGCACTCCGTGAACTGGTGGATCGGCTTAAAAGAAAATATCCTCTCGCAACGATTCACGGTCACCGGGAGTTCGCGAAAAAAGACTGCCCCTGCTTCGACGTGAAAACTGAATTGTAAAAAACCGGCAACATGAGATCCCGTGAGATAATCCTGATTTTGCTTTTTACATCGTGTCTTACCGCTTGTAAAACACGAAGGAACGTGGTCGTGAATGAAAAGGTGAGCGGGAGGATTGAGCGGGTTGAACTGCGAAAAGACACGTCTCGAGTTATCAGCATGGTATCCGCGGATGTCGACACGGAAAAAAACGAGAAGAAAGTAATACGGCGCGAAATTACCTCGTATGACACCCTTGGGAGAGTTCGAGAAGTTGTCCGGGAAGACATCGAACAGATAACCGGTGAGCGGTGTGTTTCAAAAGGGAAAGAACAAACCGTTGCCGTTAGTGGTACCGAAAGCACGATAGAAACGAAAGTCGACTCCGTGAAAGAATCGTCATTCACGGATAAAACCACGACCGATACCCGTACGGTTCAGGGTGTCGAGTGGTTTTGGGTAATACTCTCGGTAGGTTTAATAATGGCAATGGCTATTATAGTTTTAATCAAAAAACTTAAATAAGCAAATAATGGCGGTAATCATACAACAACCTAACTCGTTATCGATGTCGGGGAATATGAAGAAGTTCATTATTTCCTCGGGATCACCGGTTTCGTTCTTGCTGAAAGAGGGCGATACCGTGTTGCTCGAATCATCGTACGTTCCGGGTGAAGATGGCCGTGTGACCGTGGATCTGAAAGATATCGTGGAAAACCGGCTAACTTTCCTGTTATCTCACGACGGCATGTACGAGCAAACGGGTATCGTTAAGACGTTTACGGCTGAAATCGACGAAACAACAACGGTCACGTTCCGGGTGATCCGGGCCGGCGTGGCAGACTTGCAGGACACGGTCTCAAACTGGCTGCGCACGAACTTCCTGACGTGGCAACACACGAATAAGCGAGTGACGTACTACTCGCCCGAGTGGCTTACCTATTACGCGACGCAAGCGTGCGACGTTAAACTGAAGGCGTACTTCCCGGACGACACGGTTCAAAACGTTAATCTGGGTGCTTGTGAAGCCGGGAAGGCCTTCACCTTTAACGTGCAGTACGCGCGGATAGCTGGACTGCTCGGTCAGACGTATCCAACTCATTATGACGTTTGGGTTGAATCCGGCGGGAACAGGTTGACGTACGTGCAACGATATCTCTACAGTGAAAAGCTATCGGAACAGGAGCAATGGTTCGTTTTCGAGAACTCGTTGGGAGGAGTCGACACGGTACGGGCATACGGTGAAACAGACTTCACTGGCGAACATGCTCACAAAGTGGCTGAAACAGACAACTCGCTATCCGAGTATCACGTGGATACTAAGAGATCTTTCAATAAGAACACGGGACACCTTAACCAGTACGAGCGTCGCTGGATGCTCGACTTTTTCCCGTCTCGTAAAAAGTACATCTACTTTAACTCAGGGCTCAGATCCATCGTGGTGACAGATAGCGATGTAAAATACCAAGCCTCCGACTTACCGTCATCCTACAACTTCACTTACCGTTTCTCAGACGATACGGCCGCGCTACTTAACCTTATTCGAAATGAAGATGAAATACCGGCAGCCATAACCATACCTGATATCTCTTCGCCGGATTTTCATTTACCCCCTCGGCTTGTTGAATACCCGCGCGTTCAACTGCACGAGGGGGTTATATTGCCAACTTTCGATCCACACTCCGATACAGCGAAAGTTACCACGTTCGGAGCGTTGAGCGAAATGATATTGTCAATGATCGAGTTCCCATCTTACAGTGCAAGCGATATCATTGGGCTGCAAGAACTGCTTGATCAGATTCACACGCACTCTAACAAAGAAGTTCTCGATGCGCTAACGACAGCTGATATAGCTGTACTTTCTAAACTTGCAATTGTTGATGGTAAACTAAAAATATCTGTCCCGGCATACAGCACGGGAGAATTAAGCGCGTACGGGCTTGGATCAGGCAGCCCTGGTGGCAGTATCACCATTATCGACAACCTGACCTCCACGGCCACGGATGCGGCACTTAGCGCGAACATGGGAAGGTACTTAAAGAGCTTGATAGATAACGTGAGCGGTGGATCTGGATCGGATGTTTACTGGGATGATATTTTAAACAAGCCATTGACCTTCACACCAAGCTCGCATAATCATAATTGGATTCACATAACCGACAGGCCTTCCTCTTTACCGGCCAGCGATGTCTACTCGTGGGCTAAGGCGAGCAGTAAACCAAGTTACACATGGAGTGAGATAGGCAGCAAGCCGACAACGTTGGGCGGTTACGGCATAACTGACGCCGCTTCTTTATCAGCGTTTAATAGCCACGCGAATGATACCACGAGGCATATCACGTCAACGGAACGAAGCAACTGGAACAGCGCGTATTCTGACAAGCATACTCACTCGAACAAGAGTATCATTGATAGCCTTACTCAAGATCATTTGAACGTCTTGGCGAAGTTCTCGCTAGTTGACGGGAAGATGAAGGTATCAACAGACTTTTACAGTACCGGGGAGTTAAGCGCGTACGGGCTTGGATCAGGCAGCCCTGGTGGCAGTATCACCATTATCGACAACCTGACCTCCACGGCCACGGATGCGGCGCTAAGCGCTAATCAGGGAAGGGTGCTAAAAGGATTGGTGGACGGCAAGGCTGACAAGTCTACCACGTACACGAAGGCGGAGGTAAACACGGCCCTTACCGGGAAGGCAGACCTGGTTGACGGGAAAGTACCAACGTCTCAATTACCGGCCATAAGCTCACTGGAACTTGGGGAAACAACCGGGACTGCCTACGAGGGATCGAAAGGAAAGGCGGTTACGGATAACCTTGCATCGCACACGGCTAACAAGAGCAACCCGCACCAGGTGACCAAGGCGCAAGTGGGATTAGGTAACGTGGACGATACGAGCGATGCTAACAAACCCGTTTCATCCGCGACGCAAACGGAGCTAAACAAGAAGGAAGATAAGGCGAACAAGAAAACGGCGTGGTCGGCGACACCGTCGGACACCAATTACCCGTCAGAGAAGCTGGTAAAAAGCAGCTTGGACGGTAAAGTACCCACAACGCGTAAAATCAACGGCAAGGCTTTAAGTGCGGATATTAACCTGTCGGCAAGCGACGTTGGCGCGGCTGCATCCGGGCATGATCACGATACCAGGTACCTGGGTATTAACGCCACGGCAGCAGCGGCGACGAAATTGGCCACGGCACGATCCATTTGGGGGCAATCCTTTGATGGAACGGCTAACGTGACGGGGGCGTTAAGCAACGTGACGAACATAGATGCTACCGGGTACGTGAAGGTTCCTAAACTAGATTTAGGAAATGGCTGGACGATAGAGGCATCGACGAACGAGATACACGTCAAACTTAGCGGAACGGTTAAGGCGAGGTTTTTAAGCGGTGGCTTCGTGAGCACTGGAGAGGTAACCGCGTTTAGTTAACAATTATAACATACAAAAACATGAATCATGAGGAAAATACTTTTGCTATTGTTTATCCTGGTAGTCGGGTGCGATTACCAGGCCGATTTGCCGTTACCAGAGCCAGATGTAGAACCGGAAGAGGTAAAGGAATCGGGTGTTTCACAGAAATGGAAGGAGGTAGACATGGCTAATTTACCAAACTACGGGATAACGACGGCGATGGTTTATAGTGTTCTCAACGGAGTAACACCAGAAGAAGGCATCCCGATTTCGGTAGGCTATCTTTGCACTCACCAGTATATCAACAAATGGAGCAGGTTCAAGCCTTACGCTTACCCGTCTCTCGTTGGGATATACGGCGCGTCAGGGCAGAGCGACACGATTATAAAGAACATCAACTTCAATTTAGACCCTAAGGTTTTCGATCCAAGCCTTTTGCCGAAAACACCAGAGGCTGGTGCCACGTACGGCTTGTGGACTGGATGGAGTCCCCCTTCCGGCGGCCCGGACGAACCGTTCAGGCTTGGGGATTTCAGGGGGTACAACCACGATGCTCTACCTCCTTACGGTACGTTGAGCTTCATGAACGGGTACGGTGGCGGTAAAGTGCCAGTTTCCACCGACGCGAATGACAATAACTGCTGGTACATGGCGACACTTGACCTGGTAGACGCGGACATACCGCTGTCCGACATCAACATGGGGCCATACGGCAACTTCGCCAACTCATTCCTAACGATGGTTCTCATGTACAACCTCATTGGCACCGACTGGCAGGTGTTTGGCTACTCGCAATCATCGAACACCGTGGCGCAAGGCGTGGCGGACGGGTCTCTATCCGTCAGCATGATAACGAAAACGATGGAGAGCGATGGAATCCCATACAACTACACTGGCATCGTCGTGGCGGTTTACATCGCACCGTCAAGCGCGATCGTTCCCGTTGGTGTTTCGTTGAAAATGGACAGCCTTATCATGCCGGTGAGGTACTTCACTAACGCGTCTCCCGAGACGGCTTTCGCGCATTACTCCGGTGGGATTAGTTACGATGACATACCGCAAAGCGGCGTTGATATATCCGGTACGATGAGCTACCCGAGGTACGAACCCAACTTAGTTGGTAATGACGTTTTGTTCGACCTTATCGGCATTAATCCATCTCACAGCATATCTGGTAAGATAATGTGCGATTTGAAGCAGCTTAACACGGTAATAAGAACGGTTGAGCTTGGTAGCTTTAACGCGGTGGCGAACACGTTGAATAGCCTTGATTTCAGCAACACGGTGTTGACGCTCACCGATGAGGAGAAATCGATGGCGAGTATAGCTATAAGCGTTTACCCGTCAATAAACTATGATTTGGAATGGATTGGTAACACGCTGGATAAAGTTCTATAAAATAATAATTATCATGAAAAAGATTGATGCGTTGAAACTGTACCTGGTGCTCACGGCGATCACGTCGAGCAGCTTGGAGAAAGATGACAAGATAGCGTTGATCTTGTTGCGAACGAAGTTACGTAAAGTGGCGGAGGAACATGAACAGCTAATCGAGGAAACGAGAAAGGTCATACCTGTAACTGACCTGAAACCGGCAATCGATAATGCCGTGAAAAGTTGGGGAGACGATGAGATAGAAATTAACAGCAATATCTTCTCGGAAAATACGATACTATCCTTGCTGAAAGAGAATAACCTGGTTGGAATAGACGAGGATATTCTTTACTTGAACTTGGTTAAAGTGTAACTATATGAAAGTAAAACGATTAAAATACCTGCCAATACCATCGAGCATGAAGATGATAACCTTCTTTTGGATTATTTTCACGCGACAAAACGCTAATGTGACTATGGTCGACGAAAATCACGAGGAAATACACCTTTTTCAAAAGCTGGAAATGGCTGCTATTGGACTTGGTGTCACAGCGATACTTTGCGCGTTAGGGTTAAGTCCGTGGTGGCTGTTCGTATCGCTTATCACGTGGCACGTTTGGTACGGTATCGAGTGGCTTTTCAGGTTGGTGCAATATCGTGACTTTCATACTGCTTACCGTAATATCGCTTTCGAGAGGGAAGCATTCTCGAATGACGACAACGTGTCATATTTGAAAACTCGCAATAGGTTCGCGTGGATTAAGTACTTGCGGGGATGAATATTTACTCGAAATCAACAGGAATAGTTCTATGATCAGAAAAAGAATAAAGAATGACGTATCGATAACGTGGATACTGAAACGGAAAGACGGAACATCTGTAGACTTGTCTCTCGTGAGAAACCTGTGCGTATACGTGCGACACTCACGGCTTGATATAGCAAAGAAACAAGAGTACGATGTCGTGGATAACGTTATATTCTTGCATTTTTTAGCTTCTGAGCAGAAAATTGCAGGCGTTTACGATTTACATGCCAAGTGGGAGCAAATCGATGAATCTATTGAAGGTGGTATCGCTTCATTCGCGCTCGACTACTGCAATGCTTTTGAATTGGTAGAAAAGAGTTGCGAGCTTACTGAAGAAGAGCAAGAAGACGAAGATTTCGTTTCGATAGTAGGTGAAGCCTTGAGAGGTAACCCGGGATATCCGGGAAAAACACCCGTTATCGGGACGATAAGCGCGACATCCGTGGCGAGCGATCAAAACCCATCATTTACTCTTTCAGATAGCGGGAATGTAGATGATGATGGGAACCCGATCTACACGGGAAGTATATCTATTCCGGAAGGAAATGAAGGAGCTGCAGGCAAAGCACCTGTCTTAGTAATTGGGGAAGTGTTAACAGTCGATCCTGACGTTGCGGCATCAGTAAGCATCACGCCAGATGGGTTCACTGATGAGGGTAACCCGAAATTCGTGATATCCCTATCCATCCCAAAAGGTAATACGGGATCCCCGGGGGACGGCGCTGGTAACGTTTTAGTTTTGAATGTCAACGATGCATTGTCTACGAAGCAGTACGTTTTGAAGCCGAAAGCGAACGGCAGCACTGAGTACTACATCGAGGAGATGAGCCTTCCAACGCACGCTCACGATGACCGCTACTACACCGAGAGCGAGGTAGACACCAAGCTGTCGGGCAAGGCCGACAAATCCACCACTTACACCAAAACCGAAACGGACATGGCACTGGGTGGCAAGGTCGATAAGGTAGAAGGCAAAAGCCTATCCACCGAGGATTACACCACCGCGGAAAAAACGAAACTTGGAGGTATCGCGGCAGGGGCAGAAGCAAACGTCCAAAGCGATTGGAACGAGACCAACACGGAAGCCGATGGCTTTATAAAGAACAAACCAACCGCGCTACCGCCAACTGCGCACACTCACGACTACGCGCCGACCTCTCACGCTCACGATGACCGCAAGGTTTATCGACAAACGATTATACCAGCGCTGAAAAGACGAAGTTAGCCGGGTTATTCGACAACGTTATAAAAGAAACGAGGGCGAATAACACGAGAAAAATATGGGACGGCACTACCGCTCAACTACAAGCCGTGGTGACGAGAGACCCGAACACGTTTTACTTTGAACTAGAAGATTAACTTTTTTTATTTTTACAAAATGGCAACTACAACTGAAATGACAACCCTCTACGGGGACGACGTTTTTCGCAAGAAAGTGCTGATGGAAGTAACCAAGCACGCGAAGTATCAGACAATTAATGATGCGGCAGAGTTCATCATAAAGAAGTTCGCCGCTCACGTGTTGAAAAACCCTGCCGGATCATGGTTTAACACTTTCGTTTTAACCGTCTTAACAGACCCTTCCGTGACCCCTGATGGCTACGACACGGTGCTTGAGCAAGTGATTAACTCCAGCTTCGAGCAGCAGGCTAAACTATTTTACGCGAACATCTGATGGCTATACACCTGGGGAATAAGTCGGTAAAGGGAATCTACTTGGGCGACAAGGTAGTGAAGAACGTCCATTTTGGTGACACGTTATTATGGAACTACGTGCCACCTGACACGCGCGGATGGTGGATTCACTATCAAACTGGGGTGAAAACATACTTCGACGCGACGGCTGACTTTATAGACGCGAACGGGGTAATGAGCAAGCCATCCTGGTTAGAATATGCAAAGGAGATAAGATTATGTGCGGGAATATCTGACTACATTCACGCGTCAGTGACGTATGAATACGGATCTTATTATACGCCACAGTCGCATTCAACCGGGTATCATTTGCTTTCGGAAGTTTGTCCTTTTGCGGATAATCTTGAAAAGTTCGATTTTGGCGACGCCTCGATTTCGACCCTTTACTTTGGAACATTCAGTAATCAACCCAAATTAACAGAAGTCATTCTCAACTCGTACGTGACAAAACTGGAACCAGCTTTTTTCAATGGCAATCCATGTGGAGCGCTTAAAAGGATAACAATACCGTCATCAGTCGTAAGCATCGAAAATGGAGTAATTGACTACACGTCAATTGGTGGCGGAATTATTAACATTTTTGTGTTCCACAACCAGACAGGCATCGAGACGATCTACACCAACGTCGGAAATGCCACGGCATTGCAATCTTTGCTCAATGCCAAGGGACTGCCGATCGGGTATCAAATCGTGGAACAATAACGTCAAAACCTGTACTTCACCTATCCGGCATTGTTCCGGTTCACGGTATGAAATGATTGATGATTTAATAAGAAATCTCATTTCCCATAGTCTTTGATTAAAAAATCACGTGGATTTTACATACGAAAAATTTATTCCGTTACGCCACATTCGTTGAGAAACGCGGGTGGCGTTTTGTTGGTTTGTAGGTCTGTTGGACACGAAAAACACGTTTACTCAAGAAATTTATTAAAGCAAAGGATCCCCTCCTGTTTACTTTCATCAAGAACGTGAGCGTAAACAAGCGTTTCTCGCAAATCCGAATGCCCCAAAATTTCCTTTAGAGAAGTGATATCCTTTGTCTTCGATAGAAAATATGTTGCAAAAGTATGTCGTCCGCTCTTAGTTGATAGCTTTTTATCAATTTTCAACACTGAAGCGATATCTTTCAAGTAAGAGTTTATTGTCTGCTCTGAAGGAAGATTTTCAAACACCAGGCCTTTTTTTCGAGTGCCGACAATGTTTCGCAAGATCATCCTAAGCGTCTCAGATACCGGAACCGTTATCGGAACGTTTTTTATGTTCCTGTTTTTCAAGCGAAAATATACGAACGAGTCTTGTGAAAATTGCTCAAGCTTCAAAAGCTTAGCATCCCCAATGTGCAATGATGAGAAGCACAAAAACAGGTAAAACTCTAACACTTTGTGATATTTCGATTCGAACTTGCCCTCCAAATAAGCATCTACGAAAACTTGCAACTCATTTTCATTCAAATATGAAAAACTCCCCGGGACTTTTTTCACTTTGAATTCATCAAACGGGTTATCAATCATGTATCCCATTTTTACCGCGGCAAGTACGTATTTTTTTAATGTGCCCATATCCTTATATGCAGTATTCTCGTTGTTTTTCAATTTATCCCTCAAATACCTGAAGTAAGTTATCAACCACTCCGGGGTTATATCATCAAAATGTAAGCTCGGTGCATATTGCTTTACCTTTTTAATCACCTTCTCGTGAGTCTTACTCGTCGATGCAGCGTTGCCGGCATTTATCCTCGCTTTGTTTTCTTTCACGAAATCAAAAAAAGTGCCATAGTCATCAGGGCGGTTATATTCCTTCATAAAGGCATCGCGTGTTAACTTCCTGTCACGAAGTCTATATTTCACGAACACGTTATTGATCCGAGCGGCAATATTTTCAATGATCAGATTTTTGTCTTCACAATTAGGATCGTTCTTTGTTACACGACATTTAGTTTCATCCCAGCATTTCACATCGCAACGCACTGAAGTGCTGAAGTTAACCTTCTCACGATTAACGTAAAAGCTGATCCAAACTACCCCTGCATCAGATCCTTTTTTGTGAATTCTTAAATATATATTGAGAGTTACCATGCTGAGCTACATTCGGTCTATTTTCCGGTAAAATATGCCGCCGGTCTACAAGCGGTCTACAAAAAAATCAAATTAGAAATATTTCAAATCAACCTAACTACTTGAGAAATAGAAATAAAAAAACCTCGATACTAACAAGCAGTATCGAGGAATGAGGCTTGGAGGTACCTGGCGGATTCGAACCGCCGTAAACGGTTTTGCAGACCGCTACCTAGCCACTCGGTCAAGGTACCTGGTAGATGTTAAAGCGAACGCGAAGATACGTTATTTTCCTCGAGTTACAAAGGATTTACCCCTTTCTTTACGAAAAGAGCAATCGGAAGGCATCGCTCACCTTGCGTACCTCTGCGATCTCGATGGGTCCCCTCTTATGATAGCCCTTCAGGTTGTTAGAGGGAATCAAAATCCTTGAAAAACCCAGCTTTTCGGCCTCCTGCACCCGCTGCTCCACACGGTGAACCGGGCGAATCTCCCCCGAGAGGCCCACCTCCCCGCAGAGGCAGGTATCGGGATCTACCGTCATATCGAGGCTCGATGATAACACCGCCGTGATTACAGACAGGTCCATCCCGGGATCGCTTACCCGCAACCCGCCGGCGATATTCAAGAACACATCCTTCTGGGTTAGCTTGAAACCCGCACGTTTCTCCAGCACGGCCAGCAGCATGTTCATCCGGCGGATATCGAAACCGGTGGCCGACCGCTGGGGGGTGCCGTACGCGGCGCTGCTGACCAGCGCCTGGGTCTCAATCAGGAAGGGGCGAATGCCCTCGATCGCGGCAGCGATGGAGACACCGCTCAACCCCTCGTGGTTTTGAGTAAGCAACAGCTCAGAAGGGTTGCTCACCTCCCGCAAGCCTGATTGGTTCATCTCGTAAATCCCCAACTCGGCAGTACTCCCGAACCGGTTCTTGATGGCTCGTAGCACCCGGTACATGTAGTGCTGGTCGCCCTCGAACTGCAGCACCGCATCCACGATATGCTCCAGCACCTTGGGCCCCGCGATGCTCCCCTCCTTGGTGATATGGCCGATAAGCAGCACCGGCGTACCCGACTGCTTGGCGAACTTGAGCAACAACGACGCGCACTCGCGTACCTGGGAAAGGCTACCCGGGGCGGAATCCAACACGTCACTAAAGACCGTCTGGATGGAGTCGATGATCAACAGCCGGGGCGACAGGCTCTTCACGTGCCGGAAGATCTCGTCGAGGTCGGTCTCGCAGACAATCCAGCAGTCGTCATTCTCCAGCCCGATCCGCTCTGCCCGAAGCTTCAACTGCCGGGCGCTCTCCTCGCCGGAGACGTAAAGGATGGAAAGTCCCTTTAGCTTGAGAGCAGTTTGCAGGACTAAAGTCGACTTACCAATACCCGGCTCACCACCGATAAGCACCACCGAAGCGGGCACCAACCCGCCACCCAGTACCCGGTTGAGTTCAGCGTCCTGCATATCGATCCGCGGCTCCTCTTCCGCCTTGATATCCCGCAGCGTGAGCGGCTCACTCTTTTGATCGGTAAAAGAGCGGGTATCCTCCTGCCTGGAAGCGGCATCCTTGCGCACCACCTCCTCCACGAAGGTGGACCACTCGCCGCAAGCGGGGCAGCGCCCCATCCACTTGGGCGACTCATGCCCGCACTGGCTGCAAAAATAGACCGTTTTTAACTTTGCCATCCGTTGTTGGTATAGGGGTGAAAATCGTTGAAAAAATCAAGCGGATCCTTTTAATAAAGTAAAGATACAAAAATTTCTTGTATGTTTGCAACTACAACTAAAACCGGTTACAATGTCAGTCATACACACGCTTATCGCCCAGTCACTCTCCATCCCGATCAAGTCCATTGAGAACTGCGTCCAACTCCTGGAAGAAGGAGCTACTATCCCCTTCATCAGCCGCTACCGGAAGGAGGCTACCGGGGGGCTCGACGAGGTGCGGGTAGGGCAGGTTCAATCGCTTCACGAAAAGTACATGGAGCTCGTGAAACGGAAAGAGTTCGTACTGAAAACGATAGCGGAGCAGGAGAAACTAACCCCCGAACTGGAGAATGCCATTGAGGGGTGCTGGGACGCTACCGAGCTGGAGGACCTCTACCTCCCCTACAAGCCGAAGCGGAGGACCCGTGCCGAGATGGCGCGTGAGAAGGGGCTAGAGCCTTTGGCCGGTTGGCTGATGGCGCAACACCGGGACTCGCCCGAGGCCAAGGCCGCCATGTTCGTGAACGAGGAGGTACCCTCTGCCGACGAGGCGCTTAAAGGCGCATGCGACATTATCGCGGAATGGGTGAACGAGGACGCCGCGGCACGACAAGCGGTACGAAACATCTTCTCCCGGGAGGCGGTCATCACGTCAAAGGTGGTGAAGGGGAAAGAGGAGGAGGGGGAGAAGTACCGCGACTACTTCGACTTCGCCGCGCCGCTCTCCCGCTGCCCGTCGCACCGTATACTGGCCATCCGCCGGGGCGAGACGGAGGGGTTCCTACGGGTATCCATCTCGCCGGAAGAGGAGAAGTGTATCGACCGGCTGACCCGCCGTTTCGTGAAGAACGACAGCGAGGCGGCCGGCCACGTGGAAAGCGCGGTGGTGGACGGTTACAAGCGGTTGTTGAAGCCCTCGATAGAGACCGAGTTCGCCAACCTCTCGAAGGAGAAAGCGGACGACGAGGCAATCGCGGTCTTCGCGGGGAACCTGCGGCAACTGCTGCTCGCCCCACCCCTGGGACAAAAACGGATCCTCGCGATCGATCCCGGCTACCGCACCGGCTGCAAGGTGGTCTGCCTCGACGAACAGGGGAACCTGCTGCACAACGAGACCATCTTCCCCCACCCACCGCAGAACGAGGTGGCAAAAGCGGCCAATAAGGTAACGAAGCTGGTGTCCGCCTACCGGATCGAGGCGATCGCCATCGGCAACGGCACCGCGAGCCGGGAAACTGAACGGTTTGTCGCTAACCTGAGATACGATAGGGAGGTGAAGCTGTTCGTCGTGAGCGAAAGCGGGGCTTCAGTCTACTCCGCCTCCAAGATCGCCCGGGAGGAGTTCCCGGATTATGACGTAACTGTGCGGGGAGCGGTCTCCATCGGGCGGCGACTGAGCGACCCGCTGGCGGAGCTGGTGAAGATCGACCCCAAGTCGATCGGCGTGGGACAGTACCAGCACGATGTGGACCCGACGAAGCTCAAGCGGTCGCTCGACCAGACGGTGGAGAGCTGCGTGAACCAGGTGGGGGTGAACCTCAACACGGCGAGCAAACACCTCCTCACCTACGTGTCAGGGCTGGGCGACGCACTGGCGCAAAACATCGTGAACTGGCGCACGGAGAACGGCCCATTTCGCTCGCGTAACGAGCTGAAAAAGGTGCCCCGACTTGGCGAAAAAGCGTTCCAGCAGTGTGCCGGCTTCCTCCGCGTACCCAACTCGGAGAACCCGCTGGATAACTCCGCGGTGCACCCGGAGAGCTACCCGGTAGTGAAGCGGATGGCGAGCGACCTGAACCTGCCAATCCAAGAGCTGATGCACAATAAGCCGCTGATTGACACGATCGATATTAACCGGTACAAGACAGACATAGTGGGCACTGAGACGCTCACCGACATCCTGCAGGAGCTGGAGAAACCGGGGCGAGATCCGCGCGGTGAGGCGAAGGTATTGGAGTTCGACCCCAATATTCGGGTCATCAGCGACCTGAAGGAGGGGATGGTGTTGCCCGGCGTTGTCACCAACATCACCAACTTCGGCTGCTTCGTGGATGTCGGCATCAAGGAAAACGGGCTGGTACATATCTCGGAATTGGCGAACCGGTTCGTATCCAACCCAGCCGAAGTGGTGTCGCTGCACCAGCACGTGAAGGTGAAGGTGTTGTCGGTCGACCTGGAACGAAAAAGAATTCAATTAAGCATGAAAGACGGGTGATAGGTGGGTAAAAGGCACGCAAACAATTTTCGCAAAATCTGTAAGAAAGCCCCAAAAAACACCGAACAAAACGGCTAAAAAAGCCTGTAGAGAAGAAAAAGCACGTTTTTTCTCCTGTTTTCAAGAACCTAAACAGCGTTTCATCTGTTTCAACTTTGATCACTTAAACATCAATGCCCATGTCATCATCCTCAAAAACTGAACAAAACATCCCCGAATCCATCGATTACGCCCATCTGTTCGAAGGCATTCGGAATTTTAAAGCGAACGAGTTTATCCCTCGCCAGGAATTTTTCGAGGCACTGGCGCATCAACAGAACCCGCACACCCTCTTCATCGGGTGTTCCGATTCACGCGTCATACCCAACGTGGTTACCCAAACCATCCCCGGCGAGCTGTTCGTCGTGAGGAATATAGGCAACTTTGTACCTCACTACCTGAAAAAATCCGAGACCTTTCTGGCCACCTCCGCGGTGATTGAGTACGCGGTTCTCCAACTGAACGTCGATAACATCGTGGTTTGCGGCCACTCCAACTGCGGGGGCTGTGCGGCCCTATACTACCAAGAGAAAGAGCTTAAACATCTCCCACACACCAAAATTTGGCTTCAATTGGCAGAACCGGTAAAAAAGGTCGTGGAAGATAAAATCGCCAAAAAGAAACTCACCCTTGAGGAGCGTAGCGAGTACACCGAAAAAATGAACGTGGTAGAACAGCTTAGGCACCTGATGAAATACCCCTATATCCGGAAACGGGTAAGAGAGGGAAAGTTAAACGTGATGGGCTGGTACTACAACATTGAGGAGGGGGAGATCTACAATTACGACCGAAAGAAACGACGATTCATCCGAGTCGAATAGGGTTTAGGTCGCACGACAATCGGCACACTGACTACCGTTCAATGCAGCTCTCAGCCGGTGGTTTTCCATTCACTCTATAGATCACCAGTCGATTTCTAGCTGTTTTTCCATCAACTGAAACGACTTCCGGTGATGGATAGTTACCCCGTGTCGCGCGATGGCATCGCGGTGTTCACGGGTAGGGTATCCTTTGTTACGCTCCCACCCGTAAGCTGGAAATTGCGCGTGAAGTTTTTCCATGTACTCATCCCGGTAGGTCTTTGCCAGCACCGAAGCCGCCGCGATCGAGAGAAATTGTGAGTCCCCTTTAACCACACAACTGTACGGGATATCCCGGAAAGGACGAAACCGGTTGCCATCCACCAAAACATGCTCCGGCATCACGGTCAGCCTACCCAACGCCCGGTGCATCGCCTCCACCGATGCCCACAAGATGTTCATCGTATCGATCTCCTCGGGACTGCAGCTTGCCACCGCGTAACAGACCGCCTCCGCCTCAATAAAGGGCCGCAATGCACGCCGTTGTCTCTCCGTGAGCTGTTTGGAGTCGGTCAACCCTTCACATTGGAACCCTTCCGACAAGATCACCACCGCGGCGAACACGGGGCCCGCCAAGCAGCCACGACCCGCCTCATCGCACCCGGCTTCAATACGACCGGGCACCATACTTTCCTTTAAAGGTACGACCAACTGTTTCATTTTATTCGTTAAAAACCGTGATCAACGGAAAGTGAGCATCGGATACCACCGTTTTGAGGGTAATACGTTCAGGGGACGAGAGCGAAGGAGTGAAACGATAAACCGTACAAGGGTTCAAAAGACGAGTTGCTGAAGGCTTCGAAATAAATGTGGTCAAGCGATCAAGCAAATATTCAGGTGATCAAAAGGGAAGCTGCGAGACAATCAAGTTAAAGTGTTCTAGTGGTAAAACACTTAAGAGGTGATTAACCGTTCTATCTCTTCGAGGTCGGACCGGAAACCCTTGTCGACATCCAGGTAGTTCTTGACGGTATTGCAAGCGTGCAATACCGTGGCGTGGTTGCGGTTGCCTACCCTCGACCCGATTTGCGAAAGAGAGAGCTCGGTATGCTTCTTGATGAAATACATGATTACCTGCCGCGCCTGCACGATCTCCCGCTTGCGGGAAGGCGATTGGATGAGTTCCTTCTTCACGTTGTAGTACTCCGAAACGGTGTTTTGTATCTTATCAACCGTCACCCGCTTCTGTTCAAACCGGATGCTCTGCTCCATCACCCTGCGCGCGAGGCTCAAATCGATATCCCGGTTGTTAATAATGGAGTGAGCCATCAGCGAAACAACGATCCCCTCAAGGTCCCGCACGTTTTCAGTCACGTTTTCCGCGATGTACTCGATCACGTTCTCCGGGATAGACAGACCATCGGACAACACCTTGTTCTGCAGTATCTTCTTGCGAAGCTCCTTGTCCGGCCGCTCCAGCAGGGTACTCAACCCCCAACGAAAACGAGTAAGCAAGCGCTCTTCCACCCCTTGCATGTCCATGGGTGCACAATCGGCAGTCATCACCAGTTGCTTGTTATTCTGATGCAGGTGGTTGAAGATATGGAAAAAGGTGTTTTGCGTCTTCTCCAGTCCCGACAGCTCCTGGATGTCATCAATAATCAAGACGTCGATGCTCTGGTAGAAGTTGATAAAATCATTGATGGTGTTGAAGCGCCGCGCATCGGTGTACTGAACCTTAAAGAGGTGAGCCGACAGGTAGAGCACCTTCTTATCGGGGTAGCGATCCAACACACCCGAACCGATGGCGTGACAGAGGTGGGTCTTCCCCACGCCCGAGGGACCGTGAATAAACAGTGGGTTGAATGCCGTCTTCGCCGGGTTCATCGCCACCGCTTCAGCGGCCGTACGAGCCAACCGGTTGCTCGAACCCTCGAAAAAGTTGGTGAAGGTGTACTTCGAGTTGATCTGCGAATCGAACTGGGCTGGCTCAACGCGGTCAAAGGGACTGGGCACCTTGACCGGGGGCTTTTTTTCGCCCCTCTTATCAGACGGGGTATAAGGCTTGACCTCGCCGCGCATCTCCACGGCAGTATTGCTTTCTGTCTCTACCAGGATGCGGTAGTTCAAGATGGTTCCTTCACCAATCTCCCGGTAAAGCGTCTGCTGAATTAAATCAAGGTATTTATCTTCCAGGTACTCGTAGAAGAACTGACTGGGGACCTGTATGGTCAGCACACGGTCCTTGTAATTCAATGGAACAATGGGGGCAAACCACGTATTGAACGCCATCTCGGGTATGTTGTCCCGAATGACCTCCAAGCAATTGTTCCATAAAATTTGACAGTTCTTTTTCATGTAGTCCTATATCTTTTGCTCCTTCCTGCTGAATCCCCTTATATTATTTCTCTCATTTTGGTTAGCTATTCAAGAAAAGGAGAGGGTCTCATGTAGCATTCACTTGGGTTATTTGTTCGGGAAGCGAAAGTTCCTTTCAGCCTCCCCCTCCTTTAACCCCTGCACATTGACCTTCTCTCTTGAATGTTTTTCAAAAACGGGAGTACAAATATTCAAAAAAATATCGAGAATAAAAAATGCATCTGCCATTAATCGACCCCCCATTTTCCAAATCACCCTATTTATCAACCTCATAGAAACACAGTGTTCATTTTCAGGCATATACCTCGATAGGTAATGGCAGATAAAGCTGATTAACAAGCGAATATAAAGAACTATGTTAACGACCTAAAAAAAAACGGTGTTACCTTTTTTTGTTGTTAAAGCCACTTGCGCAAAGAGTTTCACGTGCAATCACAAGAAAATCGTTATTTAGAACAATTCTATTTTTGCCACCCCTGACTTCGGAGTTCGCACGGCTCTATACATGAAGAAATATCCTCCCGCACAGGGGATTTCCCCCGAGGGTGAGTCCCCGCACCTCCACCTACTTCACACGCTTTCCGTCGATAAATTCGACAATAAAAGCATCCTTGAACTTTTTCCGCACCTCCCGGAGTCTCCTTTGACTCTCCTCCTGGCTCGTGGTGCTACCAAACGTGTACTTATAGATCGTTCCCTCTTTGTACACGTCAACAGGATGTAACCCCTTGAAGACGGAGGCCCCGTTCTCGTACTTTCGGGAAGAGGTCAGGAACTGCACCCGGTACTCCTTCGCACCAGGAATAACACCCTGGTCCGGCGCGGTACTCTCTTCAGGTAGTTGAGTACTGTTACCGGTGCTCCCAAAGACGTGACTTTTCTTATCGTATTCCCGCTTATACTGGTGGAAGGCGTTATAAATGGAGGTCGCGAGTGACGTTTGCCCGCTCTCGCTTTTCAGGTAACTCTCCTCCTGACGATGGCTGATATAGCCCAGCTCGATGAGGATACTCGGCATGGCTACCTCCCGAAGCACCAGGAAACCGGCTTGACGCACGTCCCTGTTCTCCCGCTTAGAGTTTGACACCAGTTGGTTCTGGACCATCGTCGCAAAGCGCACGCTCTGGTCGAGGAACTCGTTGGCCATGAACTCGAAGATGATGTACGACTCCGGCTCGTTGGGGTTAAACCCCTCGTACTTCACCGAGTAATCTTCCTCGTACATGATAACCGCATTCTCCGCTTTCGCCACATCCAGGTTATCCTTGCTGCGGTGCAACCCCAGAACAAACGTCTCCACTCCCCGTGGAGAGGTCCGTCGCCGGTCTACCGCGTTGCAGTGGATGGAGATAAAGAGGTCACCTTTCGCCTTGTTGGCGATTTCGGCCCGCTTGTTCAACTCCACGAAGCGATCCTCGTCGCGTGTATACAACACCTTCACATCGGGATGCCCCTTCTCGATCATCCGCCCCAGTTTAACTCCCACCGATAAAACGATCTCCTTCTCCTTGGAGGTGGCACCCACCGCCCCCGGGTCTTTGCCCCCGTGGCCGGGATCGATAATCACCGTGAACGGCCGTTCTTGAGCCCAGAGCGTTCCCGTGAAAGGAAGCGAAACGAGGAAACAGCAAAGCAGCAACAGACCCCCGTGGGGAGGCCTGCTGCTTACCCTCTTGAATCGTCTATTCTTTTCAGGCTCTTTGCGCACCTTCCTCGTTTTAAATATTGCAATGTGCCACTTTCCAGCGGTTAGCACTACCGCTCCTCAGGTATACATACCTGTTTGGAACGAGACTCAAGCATGAGCTGTTAAGGCATCAGCTCGGCTAATTTCTTGTCCAACTCCTCACCCCTCAGGTCTTTCGCGATAATCACCCCATCCGGATCAAGCAGCACGGTATGGGGAATCCCCCGGATAGCATACGCCTCCACCGCGGGACTTTTCCAGAAGCTTAAGTCGGACATCTGCGGCCAGGTCATCTTCAGGTCACTGATACCCTTCGTCCACTCCTCTTGTGTACGGTCCAGCGATACACCAACCACCTCGAATCCCTTCGACTTATACTTCTTGTATGCAGCTACCACATGGGGCATCTCGTTGCGGCAAGGTCCGCACCACGCCGCCCAAAAATCGACCAACACGTACTTACCCTTACCCGCGTAATCGGATAGTGACACCTCGTTCCCTTTCGGGTCCTTCGAGGTAATATCCACGAACGGTTTCCCAATCGCCACGTTGGCCAGGTTTTCCAACCGCTTAATCACGCGGCCCACATCCTCACGAGCCTTGAAGGCATCATCGGTCAGGTCCAGCAACTCCTGCTGCTGCTCCGGCTCGAACCTATCGTGGGAGATGATAAACTGGTACCTCCCCAGCTCGTTCCCCATATTCTCCTTGGTGAAAGCAAAAAGCGATCCTACCAACTCGCCGTTGAGGCGATCAAAGTCGCTCCGTACTTGCTTCTCCATCTCTTCGGTCAGCGTACCTTCCTGCTTCGCCTTGTTATAGTTTTCAAAGGTGGTGCGGAAGGCCAGACCAATTTCTTGCTGTTTCACCCTAAAAGTAGTATAAGCATCGTTGACCGGGGTACCGGTTATGGTCACGACGGAGTCAAACGCTACCGTCAAAGTCCCCGGCTCCAGCTGCATCGGCACACTGACTCCCCGCTTTGACTGCGCCAAATCTTCCAGGGCAATAAACCGCAAGACCACGGAGTCTACCGAACCGGTAAAGGTGAACGAGCCATCAAGCACGATCGCCGTGTCAATGTTCTCAACCGCGTCGGCCGTCATCTGTTGCAAATATACATTGGTACCCTCGTACGCCTCATCGGCCACGGTACCCTGAATCGTGTACCGGCTGTTGGCTTGGCAGGAGATCAGCAACAGGCCCAGTATGGTCAAATAGAATACTTTTCTCATTTTCTTTCATTTTAAACGTTAAACCTACGCGAAGATAGCCAAATTGACCGTGCATGCCCGACTTTTTACCTTTTTTTGCATCGATAACAATAAAGGCGAATCCCCACCGTTTTACAACTACAGAAATACGCGCAGATGAACGACTACAAGCCCAAGAATAGAGACGGGACCTACCCCGTGCATCGGATGGAAGTGAAACCGACAAAAGTGACGCTGGAGGTAATCAAGCAATTCGCCCGATGCTGCCACACGAAAAGGGAACTCCCCTTACCCAACAACACGTTTATCATCAATTGATATCTCCTTCAATCACTCGCTTTTTATCAATGAAAACTGTGTCAATAGTTCAGCTACAATTTTTTCCGATGCTTCAAACTCAACGTTATTCGTGCTTAGCCACGTTTCATAACCTCCCAACTCGTGTTGTGCCGGAGTCGGTAAATAGCCCCAGTAACCACCTCCCAATCCGATGACAAACGTCTGTTTAAACGGGCTCTTTGCCTTTATTTCCAACCCGATTTCAGCGAATGTTTCAAATGGGATACTCGCTACCCCTAAATCGCCAATACCGAACGTCTGTAAACAGATAGAGACCTGATCGGGTTTCCTTAGTTGATTAAATGTCCTTTCCGCGTATGTTTTTTCAAGCCAATGCGCCGGTTTGATCGAATCGGGCCTAGCCAGGATGGTTTTAGCTCGTTCAACCAGTTTCGTATCGGGTTTGCGTACTTTCAGGATAACCTCCTCCTGCTTGGCCTTTAAAGGCACCCATTCGTGATAAGTAACTGATTCTAACCCCTCAAACACCTTTCGAGCGACATCCTCACCCACCTTTTCCATTTTTGCATACGGAGCATTTTGCTCGGGAGAGCCACTGTAGTTGATGTTGTTGACATCACCGGAAGTACCGTTTGACATGATCCCTACAAAAGGGGGATGCTCCCCATCAGTATCAAGCAACTCCCTAATACGGTTACAAAAAACAGCATAGTAGTCTGCCGAGATGTGCCCCTGAAGCGTTCCTCCCACGTAGTGGAGCGAATAGTTGGCAAACAGGGCTATGGGGCGTCCTTCGGTCGATTTGACTGAAATAAAAGAAACATCAGGGTCGGGCACGGCGGCAGGGGTCAATTTGTTAGTGTTGTTGTGGCCGGGATTCATCATCACCTGATCATAGTCACCTAAAGGATTGATGATCGGCTTCTTCATTTTCCAGCGGCGCACAAAAACGTGCTCCGGCACGGGAACAGCTCCCCATCCTATCCGTGCGGGTTCCAAACGGTTGAAAGCAAGTTGTACAACATCGGCTATTCGGTGAATCACGAACTCTTGATAGCGGTCAAATGGGCCTGATCTCCAGCTACGCCGATCGTCTCCCGTTCCCAACGCGCTTACAGCCGAATGAGTATGGGTAGCGGAGATAATGATATTGGAGGAAGGGATTTCCATCCTTTCTAAAATTAATCTTTTTGCCGCATCGATCAAGTCCTGATTCAAACCCAAAAGATCGGCCACGACAAAGGCCAGCCGGGTGGTTCCATCGTCAAGCATTAAACAACGCGCATGCAGCTCATCATGTACTTCAATGCCGGGTGGATTATTCCATTCGCCAATCAGCGCACCGCCAAGGAGCGGGGTGATATTGGCCGTTGCCGCACCAGCCTTAAAAACTCTCTGTTCTTGCGGCTCTTCTCCTCTTTCGACAGAGATAGCTGTAGCGTTAGCCTTGCCGGGGAAACCCATCATAACCAACGCAACCATACAGAGGCGCAATGTAAATAACCTCATAATGTTAGCAATTTAAAAAGTTTGCGCGGGATCAATAATTCTTCATGGCCCTTCCTATTTGCGCGATAGCCTCCTTATGCCTATCCAGGCAGGGGGCGAGGGTAGGCCTCCAGGGAGCAGTCATGAAGCCGAAAAGCCTTGAGGGATCAATGACCCTTTTCCCGTATTTCACGGTATCTTCCATGTTTGTCGCGTTGGAGTGGTTGCTGCCTGTACCTCTCTACGTCGAACACGCTCCCGTAGTACCAGTTGCTTTGCAAGACGGACTTGGGCATTTTCCTGAAGAAAACCTCCGGTTTATGCCAAGCGTAATCCGACCATACCCAAGGCCTTACCCCTTTCTTCTCCACTTCGCCAATATAGAAGTAGAGGTCCCCCCACCACAGATCATTTTGACGTATGACGGTATAGTCGTAGCGAGCCTGGTGGCCAGCCGTTTCTTCATCCATTCCCAGATGGAAGAAGCGGGGTGTTTCGAACAATTCGATCACTTCACTGATAAGGTTTCGGCAAACGGTATAATAGGTCGATGTGGAGACCATGCGCGAATATTCCCCCATCCATACATCATGGGTCGTGGCAAAGTTCAATTTGGGAATAGGCTCTAGGCCTAACTTCCTCATTTTAACAAGCTCGGAGCTTAGCTTTTCTTTAGTCCATGCATTCCTCACAGCTATCTCGGGGTGGCTTTCGTACTGGATGGCATCTCCCAGGTCTATCACTACCATGTTCATCCCCACGTTGGCCATCTCTTGAAGGAGCGTGTTCCACGTTTCCTCGTCGAAAGTTAAAAACGACCTGTAGGGATGTGCCCACTCCCTGGCCTCCTGACACGTGCTGCAGACGTAATTCTCATCCCGGTACTTGAGCGGCACGTTATCTTCCCACATGTTGTAGCTGAGGTGTAAAAGATAGGCCCAGATGCGTTGTTGATCACTGTTTTCCCGCACGGAACTAGCTAGTCGTATATCCGGCTGGGCGCGCATGATGGATGGCATTGAACTCGCGATGCCGGCCGCGGTCATCTGTTTGATGAAATCTCTTCGGTTTGTCATAATGAAATGTTTTATTACAGATACAAATATACTTTTTTTACCATATATCCCCAAAAGGGAGCGCAGATATTCCTCAATTACCTCGTTACCGTAAATAAAATGACCGATCGCACGAATGAAAGGCTGTAAAAAAACGTTTCATTCTCGGTATAGAAGGTTTTTTTATCCCTAGCGCTTGTGAAAAGAAGTTTTTTCATGTATTTTTGGCTTCAATTTCCTGAATGTGGGCGACCTTATGAATGGTCGAGGCTATTCAGGTCATCCCTTTTACAAATTTCTAACGACAACGAAGCATGAGTACCATCGTGGCGCCGTCCCTCTTTGCGGCTGACTTTTTAAACCTCGAGAGAGATATCGACATGTTGAACCGAAGTGAAGCGGACTGGATCCATTTGGATATAATGGACGGTGTTTTCGTACCCAACCTCTCGTTCGGGTTCGCTGTAACCGACCTCCTGAAAAGGGTCACCCAGAAACCGCTGGACACCCACCTGATGATCATCCAACCGGAAAAGTTTATCGATGAGGTGGCAGCCACTGGTTCCACCTTAATGAACGTGCACTACGAAGCTTGTCCCCACCTCCATCGGGTAGTGCAACAGATTCGCCAGAAAGGGATGAAGCCAGTGGTCACGCTGAACCCCCACACGCCCGTGTGCGTGTTGGAAGAGATTCTTCCCGAACTGGACATGGTACTGCTTATGTCGGTGAATCCAGGCTTCGGGGGACAACAGTTCATCGAGAGCTCCCTGGAGAAAGTAGCCCGCCTCAAGGAGATGATCGTCCGCCGAGGCCTATCCACGCTCATCGAAGTAGACGGTGGCGTCAACCTTGAAACCGGGAAAAAGCTGGTTGAAGCCGGGGCCGACGTGCTGGTCGCGGGCAGTTACGTGTTCAACGCGGACGACCCCCTCAGGGCCATCCAAGCGTTGAAGGCGCTGTAACTTGATAATGCCTACACCCTCCATATTTGGTAGAACGCCCTTTTTACGCCTCCTCCTCCCCGTCATCGCCGGTATCGCGGTGGCGGCCTACCTCCCCGTTGGTCAACTCGGATTCTCCCTCGTGGCACTCGTGGGACTGCTGCTCATGCTGCTCTCTTTTTTCCTTAAAGGGGAGTGGCGTTACCCACTGCGTTGGCTGTTTGGGGTGGGCGTCTCGCTTTTCCTCTTTTCCATTGCCATTCTGCAATACCAGGAACACGAGAAAAGAGCGGAACCCGACTTCATAAGCGATGAAACCTATTACATCGGCACGCTTCTTGATATCCCCGAAACGAAACCACGCTCCATAGCATGCCACGTGAAAGTTGGCTACCCCGTGGAGAAGCGGGTTATCCTCTACCTTCAGCAAAGCGATAAGGCACGAGCGCTCACGCCCGGTGAGGAGTTGGTTTTCCGGGCAAGGTTGCAACCCTTTCGTAATTTTGGTAACCCGGACGACTTCAACTACCAGCGCTTCATGAAGATCAAGGGAGTGGCCGGATCAGCTTACGTGCCGACAACCAACTGGCAAAAAACGGGGAGGCAACAAATCACGCTCCCCATCCTATCGCAACGCTGCCGGGCCAGAGTGCTTGCTTTTTATCACTCCTTTCAACTCGACCCGGACGCGCTCGCGTTCATATCAGCGATCACCCTGGGATACAAGGCCTACCTCTCGGATGACCTGCAAGCGGCGTTCCGAGCTTCTGGAACAGCGCACGTACTGGCCGTCAGCGGGTTGCACGTCGGCATCATCTACGCGGTTATCAACTTCCTCTTTTCGTTCTTGGGCAAGCGGGGAAGACCGTTTGTAATGCGACAACTCCTGGTCATCCTCACCCTATGGGCATACGCCCTGATCGCCGGGATGTCGGCACCCGTCACCCGTGCCGCGTTCATGCTGACCATCTACTGCGTAGGGCGGATCTGGAAGCACTCCGGCTTTACCTACAACACCCTGGCCGCGGCCGCGTTTATGATTCTCCTGTTCAAGCCGTTCAGCCTGTTCGATGTCAGCTTCTTGATGAGCTTCATGGCGGTCTTCGCGATCCTCTTTTTCCAACCGAAGCTGAGCCTCCTATACACCCCTCGTCACCGGGTGTCCAAGTACTTTTGGGACCTGGCTACCGTCTCCCTTTCCGCGCAAATAGGCCTGTTCCCGTTGGTCCTTTACTTTTTCGGCAGCTTCCCTACCTACTTCTTCATCGCGAACCTGTTAGTCGTACCGCTGATATCGCTCGTTATCTACGCCACTGTCCCCCTGGTTGCCGTATCACTCTTCTCGTTCCTTCAATCGCCCCTACTCTTATGGTTGGAAACAGTGTTCCGATGGGTATTGAAAACGCTGATCGAGATCGTGTTGATGGTGGTGCAACTCACCGAGACGCTCCCCTTCGCGCAGGTGACCGACCAGCATCTCCCCTTCGCGCAACTCCTCTTCCTCCTCCTTTTCCTCTACCTGTTCGCATGGTACCTCGTAAGCCGTCGCTCTCGCCCCCTATTGGTTGCCCTCACCTCCCTGCTGCTCTTCTTCGTTATAGGTAATCACGAGCGTCTCACCAACGAACCACCACGACTGGTCGTTTTTAACGCGCCTTCAACCAGCGAGATTGCCGTTTTCGCGGAGAAAAGACGCCACTACGTGGAGATCCCGCCGAACGGGTTGCTACCACACCCCACGAAGGGTATCCTAAGGCTCTCCGATGGCAACATCGAACATCTCCACGCCGAAAAACCGTTTCCCCTTCATACGCTCATCCTTTCGGAGCATCGGTACTTCAGTATCAATCGGCTTCTCAACCTATTCCAACCCGAGGTAATCGTCCTGGATAGCTCTATCCCCCGCTACACGGCTCGCCGGCTGCAAAGAGAGTGTAACGAGCAAGGCATCGCGGTACACGATGTGACCGTTGATGGCGCCTATTCCATTTTTTATTAGTATTTTTGCAAGAAAATGCACTATACTCCATTGATTACACCCATCATTCAGCAACGAAAAGTGGATCAGGTGATGGAAGCCATTCGTGCCTCCCAAGAGATCATTATTACCACGCACCGCTCGCCGGACGGTGACGCGTTGGGCTCATCGCTCGCGCTATACCACTTCCTAAGACGACAAGGCAAACGGACGCGGGTAATCGTCCCAAACCCTTTCCCTCACTTTCTGAGATGGATGGAGGGCTCTAACGAGGTGGAGGTATACGAGTACAACCCCCCGGCGGGACAGCGTATCCTCACCTCGGCAGACTTGATTTTCTGTTTGGACTTCAACCTCTTTAAGCGGGCAGAACCGATGGCCCTTCCCCTTGAAGAGTCACCCGCCAAGAAGGTGTTGATCGACCACCACCCGTTCCCGGGGGAGGGCTTCGACATCACTATCTCTCACCCTGAGATAGCTTCCACCTGCGAGCTCCTATTCCGTTTCCTGAAACAGGCAGGCGCTTACCCCAACCTCACCAAAGCGGAGGCGGAGTGCATTTACTGTGGCATGATGACCGATACCGGGGGGTTCACCTTCAACTCGAGCGATCCCGAAATTTACGAGATCATTAGCCTGCTCCTGCGGAAAGGGATTGATAAGGACGAGATTTACGCCAACGTGTTCCACAACTACTCCGAATCGCGCTTTCGACTGCTCGGCTTCATGCTCTCCCAGCGGATGGAGATCTACCCGGAGCTGCACTCGGCGCTCCTTTACCTGTCACGGGAAGACCAGGCCCAGTTTGTATTCAACAAAGGTGATACTGAAGGGTTCGCGAACTTCCCGCTCAGTATCAAGGGTATCATCTTCTCCACGTTCATTCGGGAGGAGGACGGGCTGGTCAAGCTCTCCTTCCGCTCGCGACAATCGTTTCCCAGCAACGAGTTTGCCGCCGAATTCTTCAACGGTGGGGGGCACTTGAATGCAGCGGGGGGGGAGTTTTACGGCTCCTTCGAGGAGGCGTTGGAATTATACGCCCAAGGACTTAAACAGTATGAGGAGAAGATAAAAAAAGCGTTTAACCCATTTTAAAGAATGAACGCTGTTTATTTAGGCTAAACCGCCGATTGTTTACCGCGAATTGTGTATTTTTGCAGACGATTGAGCTAAACGTAAATAAGAAACAAACAATATGAGAACTTCACGCGTCACACCCCTCTTAATCACCGTACTACTAATACTTTTCGCCGCTTGTAACGATAAGAAAACGTACGCTGATTACTTGAAGGACGAGGCACGTGCCATCGACCTGTTCATCAAGAAAAATGGGATCGAAGTACTGGAGAAGTTGCCGTCAGACGGCCAGTTCAAAAGCAACCAATTCTACAAGGATGCCTCGACCGGCGTTTATTATAACATCGTGGAGTACGGCAATGAGCAACAGAAGGCCTCG
>JAMNYO010000124.1 GCA_023622765.1 Bacteroidota bacterium
TACGCGTGAAGCATGCAAGGGTGCGGATGTTATCATCACGTTGACGACGGCCAATGCTGTTTTGGTTGAAGAAAGTTGGTGCGATGAGGGTTGTTTGGTGCTTACCATGGGTTCATTTCAGGAGGTTTCAGATGATATAGCTCGGAAGTTCAACAAAATATACCTCGATCATATCGACCAGGGGCTTCATCGGGGTCAGTTTAAAGAGATGGCCGCTCGTGGAGAGATACGAAGGGAGGATTTTGATGCCGAGCTACCGGAGGTGGTGGCCAATTTGAAAACAGGTCGTGATAACCCAGGGCAACGGATCATGGCCCAACTGGTGGGAATGGGAAGTCTTGACTTGGCCATAGCCGCCCTGGCTTATAAACGTGTTGTTCAATCTGGTGAGTCCTGCGTTACAGTCGATTTATCCTAAGCCTTTTCGATCATTTTCTTGCATTTTATTGCAAAGTAGTGGCAGAGTTTTTACCTTTGCAGGTAGTGATAGATGGTTCGACAGTACAAAGGTGTTCTATGTCAATAATGATCTCCTGAGTGTACTTTGCAGAACATGATTGATCCAGCAACGAGGGTAAATGCGCTGGATGAAAGAAAATGAAAGAACGGTATTTAATGGATACGGGAAAGGCATATGGCTAAAAAGATGAACCCGCAATTGCGGAGAAAATTTATCTTGGACATTCTTAACGAAAAAGAGTTCATAACAATTGAAGAGGTTGTTGCGAGATGCCATGTTTCGGAGATAACGATCCGAAGGGATTTGATTGAAATGGAGTCGGAGGGGTTGCTTGTCAGAACGCAAGGCGGGGCGACCCGCTCAAAAGTCAACAACCACCTGTTTTCGTTCGATGTAAAGATCAATCAAAACTGGCAACGAAAAGAGCAGATCTGTCAGATTGCCGCGGACTACATAAGCAATAATGATATTATTTTTATCGATTGCGGAACCACGCTCTTTCATCTTACCAAGTACATCAGAAGGATTGATTCCCTGGTTGTCATTACCAACTCTTTACCCGTGGTCTCTGAGCTATGCGACTCTCCGAATATCAGGTTGATCCTTATTGGAGGTGAAGTGGCCGGGGAAAGGAAGGCTATTTATGGACTGCAGGCAAGTAAAAACATCGATCAATATCATGCCAATAAGGCCTTTATCGGTGCCGATGGCGTGTCGTTAACCGGAGGACTTAGTTCCTATCATGAAAAAGAGGCTTCCATAACGCTCAAAATGGCAAATAATGCCGATGAGGTTTTTCTCGTGTGTGATTCGTCTAAGATAGAACGAAACTCTTTCGTGAAATTTGCCCCCTTTTCAATCGTTGATCACCTTATCACGAACAACGATTTGGATCCTCAACACCTGGAAGAGTATAGGGATGCCGGCATCCATGTTATTATTGAATAGCATGATTTTTATACCCTTTATTATCAATTGTATAGGGTAATCCTCGCGGCAAGTAATAAAGAGGCGGGGACTATCTTTTTAGGAACCGCTGTTTTTTAAAAAATGGAGAATGAGAACAAACAATGGCACCTGTTCCCTGATGCACTGTAACCGACTTTTCTTGGGATTACAAACAATTTAATATAGAACTTATGTTAAGGAATTACGTTTTAGTGGCCATGCTGCTGGTGTCAATCCTGCTGCAGGCCCAATCCAATCTCTCGTACGTCGATCCCACGATAGGTGGGGTGGGGCATATCTTGCAACCCACGCGTCCCACGGTGCATTTGCCCCACAGCATGTTGCGGACGTTCCCGATGAAGCGGGATCAGTTGGACGACCAGATTCACTACTTCCCGTTGAATATGGCGTCTCACCGCGTATCCTTTGTGTTCCAGTTTTTGCCCGTCAGCGGGGAGGGGGACCCTTGGAGCGAACGGTTCACGATTGAGTCGGAACAAGCTACCCCCTATTATTACCAGGCCACCTCGGAGATGACCTACAACCGCGTGGAGTTAACCCCTGCCGCCCGGAGTGCCATGTTTCAAGTCACCTTCTCGGGCGACCGGGGCAACTGCCTCCGACTGGGTACCCTCAACCAGGAGGGGGAAGTCGTGGTGAACGGTCGTAGCGTTAGCGGGGTGGACCATTTTAACGGGATGAAGGCTTACGTCTATGGCGAGGTAGATGCAGAGGTGACCGCTGTTACGTACCGGGGAGAAGACAACAAGCAGGTGCTGCTGGCGTTGGAGGAGAAGGCGAGAACGGTTCGCTTTAAGTATGGTATCTCCTACATCAGCGAGGAGCAAGCGAAACAGAACCTATATAACGAGATACCGGGCTGGGACTTCGAGAAACGGGTTTTTTATACCGCCCTGTACCGTTGCTGCGAGCGGATGGTTGATATCAACGAATACGGTCACTATTACAGCGCTTACGACCATCAGGTGCACGAGTCCGATAAACCCTTTTACGTGGATAACTGGCTTTGGGATACCTATATAGCCCTGGAGCCGCTGACCATGATCCTGGACCCGGAGATGGCCCAGGAAAGGATTCGTTCTTACGTGACCATGTACGAGCAAAGCGGCTGGATGCCCTCTTTCGCGGTGGTGTTCGGCGACTGGCCAGCCATGACCGGGAACAACGCGGCGATATGGATGACCGACGCGTGGGCCAAAGGGCTTCGGGATTTTGATTTCGAAAAGGCTTACGAGGGCATCAAGAAAGGTTCACTGGAAGCCACTCTTTTGCCTTGGAACAATGGTCCAGCCACCTCCCTCGACTCTTTCTACAACGAGCATGGCTATATGCCCGGTTTGCGGCCGGGAGAGGTGGAGACGGTAAAAGAGGTGGATCCAAACTGGGAGAAGCGGCAGTGCGTATCGGTTACGATAGATAACAGCTACAGCGACTGGTGTATCGCGCAAATGGCCCATTACGCGGGGTATGATGAGGATAGGGAGTTGTTTTTAAGGCGCTCGCTAAATTACCATAACGTGTTCCGTGAGGAGAAGGGCATCGTTTGGCCCAAGGATAAGCATGGGGAGTGGATAGAACCCTACAATCCCAGCTTGGCCGGGAGGGAGTATTTTACCGAGATCAACGCATACACGTTCAACTGGGCCGCGAAGCACGATTTTCAGGGCTTGTTTCAGCTGATGGGGGGTACAAAGCAGGCGGAGGCGAAATTGGATCAGCTGTTTCGCGAGGATATAGGTACGTCGAAATTCAATTTTTGGCACATACAGCCCGATGCATCGGGATTGGTGGGACAATTCGTGATGGGCAACGAGCCGAGCCTGCATATCCCTTACCTGTACAATTACATGGGGTCACCCTGGAAAACCCAAAAACGGATCAGGATGTTGCTGGATACCTGGTTCACGGACGACCTCTTTGGGATGCCCGGTGATGAGGATGGCGGTGGCATCTCCTCC
>JAMNYO010000011.1 GCA_023622765.1 Bacteroidota bacterium
ATCCATTCTCCACTAATAACTTGGCGAGCTCCCTGCCAATGCCTGATGTGGCTCCAACTATGATTGCTTTTTTCATCGCGTAATTATTCATTTATTTTACTTGTTATGATACTGCCACGATAAGCATGACAAATGTAGTGAAACCTGATGAATATAAAAACCCGAATAGCCATAGAGGAATCTTGTCCCTAAAAGCAAACTCCATCATTGAAAGGAAAGAGTTCATAGCTGCGTCTGCAGACGACAAATTCACTCCATTTTGTTGTTTACAAACAACCGTTTTTTGATTTATTGTTGTCTCCAGACAACAATATCAACAAGCCTTACCCTTTCCGCTCCAAATACGAGTTTTGCAAATCTGGAATTGAATTCCAGATTTGTAAAGAAAATGAACCGAATCAGCTAAAAAACCAGAGAAACACGCAATTTTTCCACCATTTTGCAGTTATAGGTAGTGATGAAGATATGGCCATTCTTTCGCATGCGAAGAAAGCCCGCTGGCAAGTTGCTACATGCGGTAAAGACGAAGCAACGATTCATAGGGTTACTCTTCCCGTTCTTCTGTTGCGCATTCACCGTGCAGGCACAATGGGATGCCTCGTGCGACCAGTACTGGGCGACACGCGGCTTTTCTAACCCCTCGTTTGCCGGGGAGACGGAGGCAGTACGGGCAACGGCATTCTACCGCCAGCCATGGAGCGGCCTGTCAATCGATATGCCCTTCGAGTTCCTGGGAAGGCGGCATGGTATAGGGCTAATCACCCAGGTGGAGAAGGCTGAAACGGCTGGAACAAGCGACATGATCGGAACGACCGGCAAGAACGGAGGGCTCGGAACATCTCGCCGGACGGGTGCATCCCGCAACACCTTGATGGCCGCGCAATACAGCTTCAAGCAGGAGGTGGGCAAAGGATTCCTCAACATGGGCCTTCAAGCCGGGCTCTACGAGGTTGCGTTTATCGCGGGCGACCGTACAAGTATCACCACCTCCCTCTCATCGAGCCAGGGGGGTAAGGTGTCGGCGTGGGGCGACAAGAAATTGTTCGACGCGGGAGCCGGTATCTCTTGGACGGCACCCTCGTTCTTTGTCGGTTTTTCACTTTTGCACCTCAATCAGCCCAAGCTCCAGCCATACAGCCGGGAAGTCGCTCCCGGAAACACAGGCGCACTCCCACAACCATCAGACCTCCATCAAGCCTCAGACCTTCCTCAACCATCGACAGGGTCGAATGACTCCCTCGCTTCGTACATTCCCCGCGCCTATAATTTCATGGTGGGATACAATATTCAACGGCTTCGACCGTTAGAGATACAACCGATGGTGTGGTTGCGAAACAGCCAGGGCAAAACGACCGTCGACGCCACGCTCCGGCTGGAGTACGACAAAAAGTTCTCGGCGGGCGCTTCCTGGTGCGTAGACCAAGGGTATGTTGTTTTCGCGGGCATCAACATTAAAGGGATAGAAGTGGGATACGCTTATGGGTGGCACACCAAAACCAACCACGAGGTGTACCTTCGGTACCACTTCCCGCTGGAAGCCTTCAAACCGAAACGGCAACCCCATAAAAGCATTCGGTTACTGTAAGACGAGAATAAGATCAAATGAATAATCGCTTATCAATGAACAGATACATTTTATTCGCGCTGTTGCTGTTGCTCATGGTCGCCTCCTGCGGGAGAAGGGGCATCGGGAGCAGCGTCGGGGGCGAACTCACCGGGGTACCGGTCGGCAAGGTATGGAGCGAGCCTACCCCCTACAACATGGTGCTGGTATCGAGGGGCTCCTACACGATGGGAGCGGGTCAGATCGACTCCCTTTGGGGCATCACCATCCCCTCTCGCGGGGTATCGGTGGACGATTTCTGGATGGACGAGACCGAGATTACCAACTCGCAATACAAGCAATTCGTCTACTGGGTACGCGACTCCATTATCCGTGAGCGTTTGGCGGACCCGGCCTACGCGGGCGATGACTTTTACAAGATCACCGAGGACGAGTACGGCGAACCCATCACCCCCCGCCTCAACTGGTCGCTCCCCATCCCCTGGAGGCTCAACACCGAGGAGGAAGAGGCGGCCATCAAGAGCCTCTACACCACCCATCCCATTACCGGCAAAACCATGCTGGACGTCCGCCAACTGAACTACCGCTACGAGTGGTTCGATGCAACGGAGGCAGCACGGGAGCAGTACGGGCTTGGCCCGACGGGATTGGCTCCCAACAGAGAACAAGCGGACAACCGGACCGAGACCGTGATGATCACGAAAGACACGGCCTATATCGCCCCGGATGGCCGTATCGTGAACGAGACCATCACCCGCCCGTTTAGCGGACTACACGACTTCGTGCATACCCGTATCGTGAACATCTACCCCGACACCACCTGCTGGGTGAACGACTTCCCCGAGGCGGACAACGAGCGCTACCTGCGCCACTACTTTTCACATCCCGCCTACGCGCACCACCCCGTGGTGGGTGTTTCGTGGGAACAAGCCACCGCCTTTTGCGAATGGCGCACCCTCTTCCTCCGCCGAGGTATCAACCGCGATGACGTATTCGTAGAGCGGTACCGCCTACCGACGGAGGCCGAATGGGAGATGGCGGCCCAGAGCAGCGAGATTATCAACGAGAGTGGCTGCTTTCAGGCCAACTTCAAATCGGGCGACGGGGGATACGCCGCGGACAACCACCTGATCACCGCCAAAGTGAGAAGCTTTAACCCCAACCTGTACGGACTGTACGATATGGTGGGAAACGTGGCGGAGTGGACCGCCACCGACTACACCGAGGCGGGGAACAAGCTAATGGGTGATATAAATCCGCAGTACCGCCGTAACCCATCGGGAGACGACTTCCACCCGACCCACCGAAAAGTGGTGAAGGGGGGTTCGTGGAAAGATATTTACCCCTTTATCCGCCCTGACCTGCGCGATAACGAACAGCCTAACCAGGGACGCTCCTATATCGGCTTCCGTTGCGTCCGCACGCGGGTAAGCACGGGAGATTAATCGAAAACCACGGCAAAAATCAAACAACAAGCAAGCCTATGAACGCCTATAGCAAATACAAGAACCGACTGGAACAGTTTCTCCAGACCGAGCGGGGAAAACGGTTTATCCACTTCGCCTACAGCATCGGCGCTGCCATCGTCATCCTCGGCGCCATGTTCAAAATCCTCCACCTCCCCTTTGGAAACGAAATGCTATTTATTGGCATGACGACCGAGGTAATCGTTTTCATCCTGTCTGCATTCGACCGACCGGTGCAGGACTACGCGTGGGAGGAGGTCTTCCCGGTACTGAGCGGAAAAGGGTCGATTGGCAACGATCTGGTCATGAAACAGTCATTCTCTGAAGAGCAAATCGGTAGAGAAGCGGCGGCAAGAGATCCGATTACTGGAGACACGATCACCAAAGAACCTATTGCCAGGGGGCCAATTACCGGAGGCCCAATCGTAAGAGAACCAGTCTCCGGAAAACCGTTTACCGAAGAGCCGTCCAGCGAAAGGGCAGCCTCAAGAGAACCCGTTACTAGAGAGCCCGTTACCAGAGAGCCGTTTGCCTCAGGTAGCGTTCCGTCCGAATCGGACCCCTACGGAACCTACGCCCTTGAGCAGGAAGCCCTTCGACATGACCTCTCCTCAACCAGCGAAGAGTACGGCCGACAGATGGAGAGCCTGAATCGCACGCTATCGGGCCTCAACTCCCTCTACGAGGTGCAACTCAAAAACATCAGCGGCCAGCTCAGCACCATCGAACAAATCAACGCGGGACTAAACCGCCTTCGCTCGGTATACAGCGATGCCCTACCCGATGGAACCTCCATCAAGGAGGAGACGGACAAGATGGCACGGCAGCTCAAGGAGTTAAACGATGTCTACGGACGTATGCTGCACGCCATGACGGTACACGGTGGGAACTATCCTCCCAGTCGCGATGATTATTTCACGCGCAACAACGAGAACCGGGATGACCACCGTTCTCAACGCGGCGACGACCATACGTACCGTAACAATAACCCTTCGTATAACCGTCCATAAACCACCCGAGTCATGGCAGTAAACAGTCCCCACTCCCCCCGTCAGAAGATGATCAACGTGATGTACCTGGTGTTCATCGCGATGCTGGCATTGAACGTATCGGTGGAGGTGCTGGACGGGTTCAAAACGGTGGACGATAGCCTGGTCGACTCCTCGGCCACGCTGAAAGAACGAAACGGGTTGATCATGGACGAGTTGACCGCGTACAACGTGCAGAACCCCGAAAAAGCGGGTGAATGGTACAAAAAAGGGATACAGATACGTGCCATGAGCGATTCAATCGTTGATTACATCCAATTTCTCAAGCTTCGGATGGTACAGGAGGCGGATGGGAAAAAGGGAAACCTCGATAAGATCAAGCACATGGACGACATAAGCGCCGCCTCCGTGGTCATGCTGTCGCCCATCAACGGGGAGGGCGCCAAGTTAAGGACATCGATCGACCGCTACCGGGAAACGGTCATCAGCCACGTCACTGACCCCGCCCGAAAAGCGATCATCAACAAAAACCTGAATACCGAATCGAGTGCAGCCCCAAAAAGCTGGGAAGAAGCCCTCTTCGAACAGATGCCCCTGGCAGCGGCTATCACCATGCTCACGAAGATAGAGAACGACATCCGCTCGTCGGAAGGGGAAGCGTTGACCCACCTCCTCAACAACGTGGACGAGGGGGACGTGCGGGTAAACCGACTGAACGCGTACCTGATCCCCGAATCGGATATCGTGATGCAAGGAGCAAGCTATAACGCCCGGGTCATCCTCGCGGCGGAAGACACCACCCGATCACCCACCCTCTTCGTAGGGGGCGTCGCCCTAACCGGTGGAGAACAGGAGCGCTTTTCAATACCGACCTCGCGCACGGGCACCTTCCCGGTGGAAGGGTACGTGGAGATGAAAGACGATAACGGGACAGTAACACGCCACCCGTTCAGCAGCAACTACACCGTGATCGAGCCTATGGCCTCCATCGCACCCACGTTGACCAACGTGCTCTACGCGGGCATCGACAACGAGATAAGCATCTCGGTACCCGGTATTGCCCCCGACAACGTCCAGGCAACCATGGATAACGGCACGCTCACCCGCCGGGGCAACCTCTGGGTGGCTCGCCCCGCGACGGTGGGACAGAACACGGCCATCACCGTCACCGCGCAAACCTCCGATGGAACACCGCGCCGCGTGGCGGTACAGGAGTTCAGGGTACGCTCCCTCCCCGACCCTACCCCCTACATCGCGTACGCCGATGCCGAGGGTCGCCCCGCCACCTTTAAGGGTGGTTCGCTATCGAAAGCGGTGCTGATGAACAGCCAAGGCATCAATGCCGCCATCGATGATGGCATCCTCAACGTGCCGTTCCAAGTGAAGAGCTTCCGGGCCGTCTTCTTCGACTCGATGGGGAACGCCATCCCGGAAGTCTCTAACGGCGACCGCTTCTCCGACAGGCAGAAGGAGCAGATCCGCCGACTATCGAGGGGAAGCTACTTTTACATCTCGGGCGTGCACGCGGTAGGGCCTGACGGCACGGAACGGGAGATCGCCGTGATGGAGGTAAGGGTACAGTAAATCATTCAAACAAAAACAGCATGCAAGCAAAAGTACGACTCATATGGATTCTTGTCATGGTGGCTATCGCCCCGCTATTCCCCCAGGAAAACGCGCGATGGTCCCGCGTGATTTACCGCCAGCTTGACCTCACCCAAGAGGCCAACGCCCCACTCAATCACGTGGCTACGGCTAACGATGACACACCCGCTGAAGGGCAATCCGGCAAAGGACACTCCAGCCTCTTCACCATGCTCTTCCGGCTGCTTCAAGAGGGCACCATCCCCGCGTACGAGTACATCGACGGTCAGGAACGGTTCACCGACGAGTACCGAATTAACTTTAAAGAGTTCCTGGATCGGTTTAGCATCTACTACCAAGAGGATAACGGGAAAATTACGGTGGATGACGCCGATATACCGAGCCACGAGGTGCTGGCCTACTTCCTAAAGGAGGTGTACTACTTCGACGCCCGCAGCTCAAACTTCATGGTGCGCCCCCTTGCCCTCTGCCCCGTCCTCCTTCGCCGTGACGACCTCGACAACGTGGCCACCCGGTATCCCCTCTTCTGGGTCCCTTACGATAAGCTGGAACCACACACCCGTAAGATGCCGGTGATGGCATCTACCCTCAACAATAGCATGAACGGAACGGTGGACGACTTCTTCCGGCTAAGAAAGTACGACGGCGAAATCTACAAGGTAGGGAACCCGAGGAACCTGGCCATCGCCCAATACACCTCCACCCCCGAGGAGATGAAAGCCGAGCAAGAGCGCATCGAAAAGGAGTTGAAGGATTTCGAAAAAGGGTTGTGGACAGACGAGGATGAACTTATCCCCGCCGAACCATCTGCCAACCGCCCCGACCGTAGAAACACGAAAACACGAATCTCCCGTCGCGATCGACGACCCGGGAGCAGCCCTTCCGGCAGCTCATCAGTCACCATGCGCGACCGCAGGTATTAACGGCAAGGGTGTCGTGTGTTTTTCATAACGTCCGTAAATCAACCCCATAGTGTTTATCCAAACGATTATATAACTCACCGAAAACTGTACCGGCTCCAAAAAATTGACGTTGGCGATAATTTTTAGTTGCGATTAATCTTTTAAACAAGCAAGCGGGATGACCTTAACGCCATCGGGACGTGAATACGCGATGGGGCCTCCGGTGATAACTATTAACAGATCAGGTTCGCGTAATCTCATTTGATCGGCTGACCCGTTGGCCTCTTTGACCAATCGTTTTATTTCCAAAAGGTGCGAGGCGCCCTTTTCAATCTCTTTGCCACCTAACTTGAATTCGATTAAAGCGTACCGACCGTCCGGCAGATGCATTACTGCATCGGCTTCTAAAACGTCTTCAAGTCCATTTGTAGTTTCTCGGGGGTCAATCCCAGCGCGACAACCGCGATGGATGGATCTACCAATCCTCGCTTGGGGCTGCTTCGTATGGCCGTGGCTGAACGTATAGCAGGGTTCCACGCGTCAATGTCTTGGATCACGAAAAGTTTTTTTAAAGCTTCCACGTAGCTGTCGAACGTGTTTTCCGCCAATGTTTCTATTTTTGATCGTATATCTTTAAGCATGCTCGATTTTTTAGCGAGGGTAGAGATATTGCGGGCATAGGTACGAAGAATTAATCGCACCAAGGTTTCATCCCTTTGGATGTTGTCAACGGTAGACACCTCGATGCTGCAAACGCTGTTCACGTAATCCCTGGCTATTAATAGGCGCGCATTGTCCATGACCGGTTTTAAGGAAGCGGGCCATCCACCGCGACACGCGGCATATATCAACCCTTCAATACTCAAATCGGAAGTAATTCCATCTATCTCTAAATCAGGGTTGTTAAACAGTTCGGATAGCGAGATGGCGCCGTTAGATTCTCCGGATTCGTACAAGCTCATCGGCAACATTTGCATTCGGGTAATTCTACCTATACCGGAGTGCATAATCGCGGATTCATCAACAGTATTAGATCCGGTAAGAATGAATTGTCCCGGTTCACCTCTTCTGTCCACCATAACCCTTACAGCGTCCCACAGTACGGGAGCCATTTGCCACTCATCTATTAATCTCGGGGTATCGCCTGCTAAAAGTAATGAAGGCCGTATAGCGGCCGTGGCCAAATACCCCTCCCGTGTATCCGGATCCTGCAACTGCAAAATGCTTTTGGCTTTTTGCATAGCAGTAGTGGTTTTACCGCACCATTTGGGTCCCTCAATCAATACCGCTCCGAAAGCTTCTAATCTCTCTTCAAGCAACCCATCTGCCATTCTCGATAAATACTCCATATGGATTAAGTTTATTGTTTGATGCAAAAGTATTGAAAATATTTGAATTAACCATAATCGTTGAGGCTTTTTGTGGTGTTTCGTTGAGGTTTTTTGTGGTGTTTCGTTGAGGTTTTTTGTGATTTCAGTAGCAACACTTTTTAGTAGCAACACATTTTTAGTAGCAACAACCCTAAGAATCAACTTAGAGACATACTGTGTGAATCTAAGGAATATTTGCACATACCGAAACAAGTACTTATATTTGTACGTAAAACACACGAAAAATGAAAACAACAAATTATACTGAGTTGCGTAACAACATGAAGTCTTACCTTGACAGCGTGGTAAACGACAATGAACCTCTATTGATTTATCGCTCTAATAACAAGAGCGTTGTGGTAATATCGCTGGAAGAGTATAACGCCATAAAAGAGACCGAATATATCATGAAGTCTCCTAAAATGATGGAACTATTGCGTGAAGGGGATGTGGAGGTTGAGCAGGGAGGTGGTACATCCATCGAAATTGACGATTTATGGAAATAATATTCCTTTCACAAGCCCTTAAAGACCGAGACTATTGGAAGGCGACCGGCAACAAAACCATCATGAGAAGAATTAGCGCATTACTGTCTGATATAAAAGCACATCCCTACACCGGTATTGGTAAACCGGAAGCCCTAAAATTTGACCTACAGGGAAAGTGGTCAAGGAGGATTAACTCGGAACATAGAATCATTTACTCCGTGCGTGAAGATGAAGACGGCATAGTGGTATACGTCTATTCCATGCGGTACCATTATCGGAAATAAAATCTGGTTTTGCACGTTCGTTAGAAATAGTTATTTTTGTATTGACACGAACTCTATAAGAGTCATCCATATAAAAATAGAATGTAAAACAAAAATCACCCATCATGAGAAAATTTATCAGATTAGCGTGTGTAGGACTTATCCTTTCCCTCTCCTCCCTCCTGTTTACCGCGAACGCGGAGGTGAAAATGCCGGCCATTTTTGGCGACAACATGGTACTGCAACAACAGTCGGACGTGGCGATTTGGGGTTGGGCCAAAGCGAATAGCCAGGTGCGGGTCGTCACCTCCTGGAACAAGAAGGGCTACTCTACAAGGAGCGACGGGCAAGGTTATTGGAAGCTAACGGTAAAGACACCGTCAGCCGGTTTCACCCCCTACACCATCACCGTGAGCGACGGGCAGTCAATCACGCTTGAAAACGTGTTGATCGGGGAGGTATGGGTCTGCTCCGGGCAATCCAACATGGAGATGCCCATGAAGGGATTCACCGATCAACCCATCGAGGGAGGTCCGGAAGCGATTGCGACCTCCACGAACCCCGGGATCCGCCACTTCACTGTAAAAAAAGCCTCTAAGGCGGCTCCGCAAGAAGATTGTGAAGGTATTTGGGAGATCGCCGGGCCGGGAACAACACCCAATTTCACGGCGACCGGCTACTTCTTTGGTCGACTGCTGAACCAGGCGCTGAACGTGCCCGTGGGCTTGATCCACACGAGCTGGGGCGGCTCCCGCATAGAAGCGTGGATGACTCCCTCTTCCATCAAAAGCGTGATTGCCGACGTGGAGATTCCCGCCACCGACGCGGATATCAAATCGCAGAATGGCTCTCCCACCGTGCTGTATAACGGTATGTTGCACCCCATCGTGGGGTACGGCATACGCGGTGCCATCTGGTACCAGGGAGAGTCCAACCGAGGCGAACCCGCCAGGTACGTGGAGCTCTTTGACAAGATGGTGCGTGAATGGCGTGCGATATGGGAGGTGGGTGAGTTTCCGTTCTATTATTGCCAGATCGCCCCCTACAATTACGGGGGAGGGCTTAACTCGGGATACATACGCGAAGCACAAGCCAAGGGGATGAAGACGACTCCCAACACGGGAATGGCCGTGTTGATGGACTCCGATAGCCCCGGCTGCATCCACCC
>JAMNYO010000081.1 GCA_023622765.1 Bacteroidota bacterium
ACGCAACGCGCAGAAGAATAATGCAGTAGATAACTTACTAATTCGTAACCTATTACCATAATGAGCAACTAATACACGCTCATTTCCAATAGAATACACTCTTTTGGTAACTTCCCAGAATAAAGTAAATATAATATCCTACCTGATACTGCTACTGTTTATTCAGTTTATCGCTTCCTGCGGTGAGGAGAATGTAAGGTCTTCCGAAAAACCTTCTCCATTGACTGAATATGAGGTAACACCTATAAACGGGGGAGCGGTGATTACTTATAAAGTACCCAATGACCCGAACGTGTTGTGCGTGACGGCGGAGTATTTCCGTAACGGTCAGAAATTCATCGAACGCTCATCCTACCACAAAAATAGCTTGCGAATCGAGGGTTTCAAGGTGATTGAACCGGTTGAGGTTATCCTTTACACCGAAAATAGCTACGAAGATCGCTCCGAGCCAGTGACTATCAAGTTTACCCCTTTAAAGGGTCTGGTGGATTTAGCAAAAGAGTCCATGCAGATTTATACCACCTTTGGCGGTATCAATGTATCATGGAACAACAACTCCAATACAGAGTTAAGAATTCATCTGTTGGCTTACATCAATGGTAAGCTTGCGAAAGAAGAGGTCTATTTCTCAGCCAATGAAAAGGATAGCCACGTGTATAGGGGCTATGAATCGGTAGCGACAAAGTTCGCGATCGTTATCGGAGATAAATGGCAAAATGTTTCCGACACCATTTTTTACGAGACAACCCCCATTTTTGAGATGGAGATACCCAAACCTTGGGGAGATATGCGCGCGTATGTGTATGGGGACAATACGACTGAATATGGACCTACCCACACGTTTAGCAAGTTTTTTGACGGATTGATTGGCTGGGGCTCCGTGGGTTACCTTAACCAAGCCCGTTCGGAAGGCAACTCATTTACTTTCGACCTGAAAGAGGAGTTTATATTGAACCGATTCAAATTCTGGCCAAGCTTGAGATTTGGTGAGTTGATGGATGTGTATGGCAACGTGAATCTCATTGAATTTTCGATGTGGGGTTCGCCGGTATTGGATACTACCAAACCCAACTCCTATTGGGAGAACAACGAAGATCCTGCCGGCACCTTTAAAGAGGATTGGGTCTACCTGGGCTATTTTGTTCGTGAAAGGCTGGACCTCCAGGGTGCGACGGATGCCGAAATAGCACAGAGAGGTGCTGTAGATGGTGATGAATTCATCCTACCGGAAAATTTGGGCCCCGTGCGATACATCCGCTTTTTCGCGGAAGCCAACGCAGGTGGCAAACCGGTACCGAACAATTATTGGCAGCTGGGTGAATTGAGTTTTTTTGGAACCAATGATATTGATTAACAGCATAGATTATGAATAAGACACCTATTTACATATGGCTTTGCATCTCTCTATTTTCACTTTTTTTGATTCAATGCGATGATAAGGAGAGTGATGATCTTTATAAAAAATATATTAATGAAGGAGAGAAGATATATTTGGGTAAAACAGATAGCCTGGTGGCATTGTCGGGGATAGGCAGGGTACAACTGAAATGGTACGTCAACGCCGATCCGAAGATTGAAGAGACGGTAATATACTGGAACATGCGACAGGATTCGGTGAAGAAATCATTTCGCAGAACCGAAAAAGGGATACAGGCCGACTCGCTCTTTATTGAAGGGTTATCGGAGGGTACGTATACCTTTGAACTCATCAATCGAAACAAAAGTGGCTATCGATCGCTGGTATCAACTGTGCAAGGAGAAGTTTACGGTGAAACGTTCGTCTCAGGTCTTAAAAACAGGGCCATCTCCTCTATGACCGTCGTCACTTATGACAAGGAAAAGCAGTTGTCTGATATCAAAATCTCTTGGGGACCTGGTATCGCGGGTAGTCTTGGCTCGAAAATCACCTATGTCAACGGCTCTACCAATACCCAAAAAGTGCTGTTCGTACCCTTGGATTCAACCAGCACGACGATCACGGGTGTGAAAAATAGGTTCAACCACCCCGATGGCATGTTGGATGTATCTACGCTCTATTTTTTCGAAAACAGCGTGGACACATTGAAAACATCATCCAGAAAGGAGCAACTCACTATATTCACGGTTAACGGCACCCAAACGGATTATAACAACGCGGGGGTTGTTATTGGTACCGTCCACTACGGCGATCTCATCAAGAGCCTAAGGAAAAACGCCAGCTTGTCAAACGATGTGTACGAGTGTAACCGTGTTGCCAATTCTACCGAATTGCCGAACAGCCTCCTTAGGTTTTCCTTACAGGGTAATCAGGTTCTAATCGATGGTTTTCATGAAGGGTACACGATTACGAACGTGGGGAACAACTCTTTCTCACCGGCTGAACATAAAATGATTGCCCGTTACAAATTCATCAGGAACGATGGTTCGTATGCTATAGTGGAGGAAGAATACCTGCCGCCCAACACCAATATACCGCTTCCGATTGAAAAACAACCGCCTCTAAATGTGTTCGACGCGACAGGCTGGACGGTGAAAAACCTCTTTACCTTCTATCAGGACCTGGTGGTTGTCGAACCGTATGTAGGTGGAGGAGGAATGCGCTTTTACCTGTTCAATAAAGCGGAGAACTTCTTTTCAGGCTACCGAGGAACATTCTGGGGAGGCTGGGATATTTTCAAATGGACCATCAGCTACACGGATGCCATTCTTGCCTGCTCACACGAAGGGAACATTGTATGGTATAGCTGGGATAAAAACTCCGGGAATGTTATCGGTAATTTAGGTTTTCTCGGTACTGGATTCCACATCTTCGATAAAGTGATTTCCTCTACCGCCCATAATGGTCTGTTCTGCGTGAACCATGAGGGGAAGATGCTCTTCTACCCGATTTATGGGCCCAACTCAATGGGGGGACCCTATGATGTTCCTGGTGAATGGGGTGGCTTTACTCATATATTAAGTTACGGCAGTGATTTCTTGGCCGTCGATGCAAATGGGGATATGTGGCTGTTCCAGCTTGATGGCACGGCAAAGAAAGTGGGATGTGGATGGAATAAGTACCAGCATATTACCGCTTTCGGTGATAACCTGTTGGCATTGGGAGCCCATGGGATTGTCTGGATGTATCCATTTGACAAGGAGAGGTTCTGGGACGTAACCTATAATTGACCCGGGTAGCTTAATGAGCGACCTATTGGTCAACTGTTCAATTCACCATGGTTTGGATAAACCCAAGCCGTGGTGAATTGGAAGTAATAATAAGGATAAAACAGTTGTATGAAGCGCTCTGTTCAATTGTCGAAAAACAGTAGCATAGGAGTATCTCTCTTCATGCTGCTATTTCTACTGTTGTACCCATCTACATGGGCGCAAAAAATCACCAATCCTGATCCCAAGGTAGATAAAGAGTTCCCTCTGATGGCCTGGGACTATGTTGACGATGAGAAAACGCTGCAGGAAATGAAAGAGTGCGGTGTGAATCTAGTGGCATTTGCTCCTGCTTCCCTGTTAGACGTAGCGGAAAAGTACAACATCAAATGCATTCTATATGACTCCGGCGTTTTACATGCTTTCGATGCACCTTTCAACGCTACAACCGCGAATAGTAAACTTGAAGAACTCATCAGAAAATATAACGATCACCCCGCGTTATATGGTTATCATTTAAAGGATGAACCGGGGGTTGCTGATTTTCCTGAACTGGGGAAGTCGGTGGAGTTGGTTAAAAGGCTGGCTCCAGGCAAATGGCCCTATATCAGTTTGTTCCCTAACTTCCCCTTCGGAGATAGGTACCAAGTGGATTATTTGGAGAAGTTTGTCGATATCTGCCAGCCCACTGCCCTGTCGTACAACAACTACATCCCGGATCACAACAGTTTGGATGGGGCCAAATCACTCTTTTGGGACAACTTGGCTGAGGTACGTGAAACAGCCCTGGCCGCCGACCTCCCTTTCTGGAATATTGTTTTGACCTCTCCCCATCTCGTGTACGAAGAGTTTACCGATGCTGAGCTACGTTTGAAAATGTTTGGCTCTTTGGCATACGGCGCCAAGGGATTGTCGTTCTACAAATTTATCTCCGCAGCCTTGCCCATTTATAACGCCCCGGACCTGGGTAATTTCAGGATGGGGCCGTTGGATCAATTTGGGGAGAGAACGCGGACTTTCGATGCGCTTCGGAATATCAATCGCCAAATCGCGAACATGGGACTTACATTGCTGGCACTACACTCTAAAGCGGTTTATCATATTGGCGATGTACCCCAGGGACACCATGCTGTTTCTGAGCAGTCGTTTGTACAAGAGATTCCCGGGGGAGGGAGGTATATTGTTGGCGATTTTGTGGATGACCATGGCGCTATCTTCGTGATGATTGTAAATAAGAGTATCACCACGTCAGCCTCTTGCAATCCGGTGTTCCGTGTAAATGCTACACAAGTCAAAATAGTCTCTCCATGGAGTGGGTCACTGGAAGAATATCCAGCCGGTTATTTCATGTTGGCTCCCGGGCAAGGAGTTTTGTTAAAACTGGAATAGGTCCATTTTCCCATCGTTTTTATAGTATGTATTAGGTTGCCCATTAAATCAGTAATTTAATCGTTTTATTTATGAGAAGAAGAACAGCTATAAAAAGTGGGTTGGCATTAACCACGCTAACTTTTTTAGGAGCTCCCTTTAAAAGTATTGGAGCGACAGCTAATTTAAAATCAGACGAGCTATCTTATGATACATCTAGTCAGCTTCGATTTTGGCTTGAAACATCACTGAAAAGGATTTACCCAAATTCCCAACCGGGAGAAAAAATGTCACTGAAAATCATCGCGGCGAAGAATGAACGCGTATCATTTCAAGCATGCGTGAGAAACTTCAGCACTGATTCGGCGATAGTAAAGTGTGAACTGGTTCACGATACAGATTCTACATCGATGGTGAGACGCGTGGGATATGTACCCGTGATACAACTCAACACTTACACTCCCAAATCCGATTTGGAAGGCATAGGACATATCCCCGGTTTATGCCCCGATCCCCTGTTCCCGGAAGACCAGGTGCATATAGGACCCGAATCCAATGGCGTTTTCTGGATCACGCTCCAAATTCCTGAAAATTTAAAAAGCGGGAAACAGACCTTTTCCGTAAAATTCACCTTGGTCAATCGTTTTGCATACAATGATTTCACATATCCTGATGCATTGTCCGTCACTCTACCGGTTGAAATTGATGTGAGATCACTGGTGATTCAACCACGGAAGAATTTCCCTGTGACCAACTGGATCTCCGTCGATTCCATTTGGGAGTATTATAAGATTGAGCCGTGTGGAGATCGATTCTGGGAGTTGGCAGACAAATTTATAGAGAATTTGGTCTCCCATGGAAATAACGCTGTTTATACGCCTATATGGAACAATCGGCATGAATTGCTTATTAGACCGGCACAACTATTGAGAGTCAAGAAGATTGGTGAAGATAGATTTGAGTTTGACTTCACGGATGTGAGGAAATGGGTTCGCTTGGTTTTAAAACATGGGGCGGAATATATTGAGTGGTCTCACTTCTTTACACCGGCACCGACAAGTGGTAAACATCCCCAAAGAATCTATGAAAAAGGTGAAGGTGCCGTTGGGAAAATTCTGTGGGACCCGGACATCAGTGCAACATCTGAAACCTTCAGGAGCTTTTTGAGCCAGTTTATTCCGGTTTTCAAACAGTTCCTGGAAGAGGAAGGCATATTTGACAAATCATTGTTTCATTGCGCTGACGAACCCGATGGGGAAGCCCAAATAGAAGATTACAGAAAAGCCAGGGCGCTGTTACGACAGTTTGCCCCTTGGATGAAGGTGATGGACGCGTTGAGCGATACAAAATTAGCGACTCAGAAATTAGTTGAGAATCCTATCCCCAGCATCCTAACCGCGGCCAATTTTACAGCTATCAATCTCGATACGTGGGTCTATTTTTGCTGTGGGCCAAGGGAAGGTTACCTGCAGAGACTGATGGATACCCCCTTATCCAAGATCAGAATGTGTGGATTGTTGTTCTACAAGTTGGGAGCAACAGGCTTTTTACACTGGGGGTATTGTTATTGGTTTAAGTTTTGTACCAGTGAAATATCTAATCCTTTCTTATGTCCGGACATCATGCATTGGCCGATACTCCCGATTGGAGATTCCTTTGTTGTATACCCCGGAAATGATGGACCTCTTGATTCGATTCGATGGGAAAATTTCGCGGAAGGATTGCAAGATTATGCACTATTACAATCTGCAAATATTAAACCAGACGATCCGCTCCTTGCCGAGATAAAGGGTTATGCCGATTTCCCAAAAACAGAAGAATGGTATACCAATTTCAGGAGGAAATTGCTGGAACAGTTTTGAATGCCTACCATTGACGTGGGTCTCCTGTTTAGATATTTCTACATTTGTTATTTCTAAAATAAACTCATTTATTATGGGAAAATTTCAATATTTCAAAGCTTTTATACAATGCATTTTTTTGCTTTCATTTCTGTTTATTATGGCAGTCTCTTGTTCTCAAACTAGCAATGAGCATGTAGCTGGCACCATAGATGTTGGTGTAGCCTCTGTGGACATCACCCCTGAAACTCCTATACGTCTCGCCGGTTTCGCGGCTAGAACCAAGGTGGAGACAGATACCGTACTGCAGAGATTATCTGCTAAAGCCATCGCTTTTGGTAGTGATGAACAGCATCCATCCGTTCTTATCGCCGTAGATTTGATTGGTATCCAGTGGCGTGTTACTAGCGAGCTTGTTGACAAACTTTCAAAAAATTTGGAAATCAAGCCTGAACAGGTGGTTATTTGTGCCACCCATACACATGGTAGTCCCGAAATAGGTAACCTGATAAATATTTTGCAATGTCGGGGTGACTACCCGACAGACTTTAGTTTTAGCGATTCGCTGTTGTCATCAGAGGAGTTGTTACATATGGCACAGTTCAATGAACTGTTGAGCAAAAGGTTGGAGACTGTGGCAATGGAAGCCTTAAAGAATCGTAAACCGGCGCTACTTGCTTGGGGAAAAGAGACCGTCTCTTTTGCTGAAAATCGCAGAACGGAAAATGGACCTGTAGATCATTCTTTGCCAGTACTGTTCGTGTCAGACCCAGATGGTACACTTAGAGCCGTATTAATGAATTACGCGTGCCACGGCATCAGCCTTGGCCCTGATGTAAATGCTGTTCATGGCGACTGGATGGGCGAGGCGCAGAGGGAGATCGAGGCGAGACATCCAGGGGCTATTGCTATGGTTACCATTGGGTGTGCTGGAGACTCACACCCGAAATTAAGGGATGATATTGAATACACCAAGCAGTATGCCCAAGAGATAGCGAACAGCGTGGATAAGCTATTGCAATCAAAGTTACAACCCATCACATCGCCACCTGCAGGTAAGACGAAATGGATACGATTACCTTTCTCTCAGGTGCCAACTGTGCAGGAGTTGATAGAATATACAAAAGATAAAACGATAAAAGGATATTATGCAAGGCTTGCACTAGAACGTGTTATAAGAGGCGAATCTCTTCCGACTGAGTTGGACTATCTTGTACAAACTTGGAGTTTTGGAGATGAAATGGTGATGATTAATTTGGGTGGTGAGCCGGTCGTTGACTATGCAGTAAGGCTTAAAAATGAACTGGATGCACAGCGCCTTTGGCTTAATGGTTACGCGAATGATGTTTCTTGCTATATCGCCTCAAAAAGGGTCATCCATGAAGGGGGATACGAGGCCGATGCAAGCATGTACTGGTATAATATGCCATCACCTTTGTCGGAAGAGGTGGAAGAGATTATTATCAGCACGCTGCATGACCTGATACCCGTTTCGTTTAAGAAAAAGTAAGGTGGGAAATAATTAAAAAATTGTTTGATAACCAATTAAATACACTGTTTATGGGTAAATTGCAAATTGACCATCCGGAGAGAGACCCCAATTTCAAGACAGGTGTCTTCTCCGACGGGGTTTTGATTGATGGATTTTTATTTGTTAGTGGACAGGCATCTGTCGATTTTAACTCTTCTAAGTTTGTTTTAGGCACTATTGAGGAGGAAACCCGTCAAACGCTTGACAATATAAAAGCCATTCTTGAGGCGGCTAACTTCTGCATGGATGACGTGGTGAAATGTACCGTGCATTTAAGGGATATAGATGATTTTGATCGCTTCAACAAGGTGTATGAGCAATATTTTCCTGGTATAAAACCGGCAAGAACAACGGTCCAGTCGGTATTAGGTCAAGGTATTAAGGTTGAAATTGACTGTATTGCTAAAGTATCGTCGTAATTGAAAAAAAGGGATAGTTCCTGAAACTGTGGAATTTTTCCCCACTTTCAACAAAAAGGGGGGGGAAGAGAACCGCCTCTTCCCCCGTTTTGGTTACTTTCGCAATGTAGATTCATTGATAATTGAATTACGCGCATTGATTTTTTAATCCAACCAAAACCTTAACTATGTTTTTATTCACTGCGTAGTGATTACGGAGGCTTAAAAACATAGTTATTTTTTTGCGCTTATTATCACGTTCTATCCTAACGTTTCATGCTTTCCCTTGCTAGCTTGGGACCAAGTGTACACCGTACCTACTCAACTATGGTTACCCAACCGTACTTGTCAGGTTCATCGCCGTACTGGATAGCGCGGAGCTTGTTGTACAGCCTTTCGCTAATGGGACCCGGCTTGCCGTCTTTCGAGAACTCGTAGGTACGGTTCTCGCTAAGGTCGTCAATCCGCGAGATAGGGCTGATTACCGCGGCGGTTCCGCATGCACCTGCCTCCTCAAAGGTGGTCAACTCTTCCACGAGAATCGGGCGACGTTCCACCGTAAGTCCCATCTCTTCGGCCAGTTGAATCAAACTCTTGTTGGTGATAGAAGGTAGGATCGATTCCGATTTCGGGGTGATGTAGCTGTTCCCCTTGATACCGAAGAAGTTGGCAGGGCCGCACTCGTCGACATACTTTTTCTCTCGTGCGTCCAGGTAGAGAACTGCCGAATAGCCCTTTTCGTGTGCGATGTGACCCGCCTTGAGGCTGGCCGCGTAGTTGCCTCCCACCTTAAAGGTGCCGGTACCCAGCGGTGCGGCACGGTCATATTCCCGGATGATAACCATTGGGGTGGGCTTGAATCCTTCCTTGAAATAGGGGCCTACCGGTGTGACGAAGATGAGGAACGTGTACTCGATAGCTGGCCTGACGCCCACCTGCGCGTTCGTCCCAATGATCAGGGGGCGGATATAGAGCGAAGCCCCGCTCTCGTAGGGGGGTACGAAACGCTCGTTTTTCTTCACCACGAGTTTCACCATCTCTTCGAAAAGCTCAACGGATGGTTGAGCCATCATGATGCCCGCGCAGGAGCTTTGCAGGCGCAACGCGTTCTCGCGCATCCTGAAAATGCGCACTTTCTCATCTTTACCCCTGAAGGCTTTAAGCCCTTCAAAGGCTTCCTGGCCGTAGTGGAGACAGGTGGCCGCCATATGGAGGTTCAAGTACTCGGAGGTTTCCAGTTCCGGAGCGCTCCACTTCCCGTCGCGGTAATAGCTGCGAACGTTGTAGTCGGTCTTCATGTAACCAAAGGAAAGGGTTGACCAATCAATTGTATTCATAACATGCATATTTTAGTTGATTCAATTGTTTCGGCGTAAACTTTGCACCATACAAAAATAAGATTTTATTTCCTGAATTCACCTGTTTTCACAACATAAATGAGTACTTTCGTGTTTTGGGAAATGATTGATCAGGTAACTATAGGACGCATACAGGACGCCGCGCAGATTGTGGAGGTGGTATCCGACTTCGTGACCCTTCGTAAGAGGGGAGCCAATTACGTGGGCTTGTGCCCGTTTCATGAGGACCGGAATCCTTCGTTCTACGTGTCGCCCGCGAAGAATATCTGTAAGTGCTTCGCGTGCGGTGAGGGAGGCACCCCCATCCATTTCGTGATGAAGCACGAGCAGATGACTTATTACGAGGCGCTGAAATACCTGGCGAAGAAATACCATATCGAGGTCGTTGAAAAAGAGTTTACCGACGAGGAGAAACGGGCTCAGAGCGACCGAGAGAGCATGTTTATCCTGAACGAGTACGCACGTGACTACTTTGTGAAAACGCTGCACGAGCACCCCGAGGGAAAAGCGGTGGGTCTCTCATATTTCCGGGAACGGGGCTTCCGAGACGATATCATCAAGAAATTTCAGCTGGGCTACAGCCTGGAGCAACGCGACGCCTTTTCGATTGAGGCCCAGAAAGCAGGCTACCAGCGGGACTACCTGCTGAAGACGGGACTCTCCACCGGTGGTGAATCGGATCGACCGCTTATCGATCGTTTCCGGGGACGGGTGCTTTTCCCGGTACATACCCTCTCGGGAAAAGTGGTAGCGTTTGGGGGGCGAATCCTCAAAAAGGTAGAGAACACGGGTAAGTACGTCAACTCCCCCGAAAGCGATATCTACTCGAAGAGCAGCGAGCTTTATGGCATCTACTTCGCCAAGAACGCGATCGTGAAACAGGACAAATGCTTCCTGGTGGAGGGGTATACCGATGTCCTCTCAATGCACCAAGCAGGGATAGAGAACGTGGTGGCCTCGTCGGGCACCGCGCTCACCCGTGGGCAAATTCGGATGATTCACCGCTTCTCGGAGAACATCACCGTTTTGTACGATGGCGATGTGGCCGGTATCAATGCCGCGCTGAGGGGAATCGACCTGTTGCTGGAAGATGGGATGAACGTGAAAGTGGTACTGCTGCCCGAGGGGGAGGATCCAGACTCGTTCGCCAAGAAACAGAACGCGGAGAGCTTTCACCGGTATATCGGGGAGAACGAATCGGACTTCATACGGTTTAAAACCGAACTGCTGCTCCAGCAGGTGGGTAATGATCCGATTAAGCGGGCAGGGTTAATCTCGAACGTGGTGGAGAGCATCGCCTTAATACCTAATCGGATAAAGCGGTCGGTTTACATCCAGCAGAGTGGGCTATTGCTGAATATGGATGAGCGGGTGCTGATTGCTGAAGTCAACCGTGTCCGCAAAAGGAATTACGAGCGGAAACGCGAAGAGAGGAATAGGGAGGAGGCACGAAAGGAGCAGGAAGAGACACGGCGAGGCCAAGAGGCGGAACGGACGGGATCGGTACGAGGGAGCCGGGATGAAGCGCATGGGGAAACGGGAGCGGGCTCTGTTGGAACAGCCCCATCGATGCGACGGTTGGCGGCAACTTCCAAAAGCCCTTATGACCGGTTCGAACGGGCTATCTTACGCTACGTGGTGCGCTACGGGAATATCCCGCTCTACCGCAAGTTCGAGGAGCGCAAATGGGGAGAGGGGAACCAGGTGTTCCATGAGAACGTGTTGGTGGAGGAGGGACCCGGGGTGACCGAGTTCGTACAGTTCGACCTGGCAAGAGACCGTATAGGGTTCACCAATCCCCTCTACCGACAAATGTTCGAGGAGGCGTGCGACCATATGACCGACGCGGGTTTCAATGCAGGACACTACTTCCTTTGCCACTCCGATCCTGAGGTTAGCAAGCTCGCTTCCGAACTAATGAGCGATCGCTATGAACTGAGCAAGATTCACGCGAAAATCTTGGGCGAAGAGGAGGGCGATAAGGATTCGAGACTCCTTGAAGAGAACCAGCTGTATCACCTTGTGCCCAGGGCGACCACCGAGTTGAAAAATGCCTACATCCTCCAGAAGATCAAGGAGGTGCGCGAGGAGATGAAGCGGAGTAACCCGGAGCGTCACGTTGAGCTGATGGGCCAACTGAAACAGTTTCAAGAGGTGAGGAAGGTTCTTGCCAAAGAGCTGGGGGAACGGATCGTGCTGCGGTATTGAATAAAATGAACGCGACACAAATAGAACTTTTGCATGTTATTTACTCAACTTTCGCGTGTAACTGTTTCTTTGCTTTCAGGCTTGACTGGCGCAAATTTCGTGACCCATCTACTGCTTGATTGCTAAAAGAAAAATAACTCGGCTTCGCCTCAAACAGCTTTTCTTTTTTAACGCAATCTTCGCAGGATGTGTTCCCACGAAAGTTTACGAGGTCATCGCTCTGAAAGCTAAAACAGTTGCACGCGAAAGTTCAATAACATAAATAGAATAGAAGATGTATTTAGAAACCAAAGAGGTGGTAAAGCAGTACGCCAACCACCTGGCGCTTGATAAGGTGAGCATTCGGGTACCAAAAGGCTCCATCTTCGGGCTACTGGGCCCCAATGGCGCGGGCAAGACTACCCTGATTCGCATCATTACCCGTATCACAGCACCCGATAGCGGTATGGTGTACATCAATGGCCAACTTTCCAAGGCCGAGGATGTCTACCGCATCGGCTACCTCCCGGAGGAACGGGGGCTCTACAAGAAGATGAAGGTAGGAGAGCAGGCGATGTACCTGGCGCAGCTCAGGGGGCTCACCAAAAAGGAAGCCCATCGTGCGTTGATGATCTGGTTTAAACGGTTCGACATCATGGACTGGTACGAACGGAAGGTGGAAGAATTGTCGAAGGGAATGCAGCAGAAAGTGCAGTTTATCTCCACGGTGATTCACGACCCCGATCTGCTTATCTTTGACGAGCCTTTCAGCGGTTTTGACCCCGTGAATGCCGCCATCGTGAAAAACGAGATGCTGCGCCTCAAGGAGGAGGGGAAAACCATTATCCTCTCCACCCATGACATGGAGTCGGTGGAAGAGCTGTGCGACAATATCGCGTTGATCCATAAATCACAGGTGGTGCTGCAAGGGAGCGTGTTCGATATACGGAAGGAGCATCGTTCCCATACCTTTCGGTTCCGTCTGTTTGGGCATCGGTTCGATCTGGTACACCCCGCGTTTCAAGTGATATCGATGGAGCCTTACCACGAGTTTCTAGATGTCCGCATCCGGAAAGTGGAAGAGACGAGTAACGCCGAACTGGCCAAGTTGATTTTCGACCGCTTCGAGGTGGTGAGCTACGAGGAGGAGCTGCCCACCATGAACGACGTCTTTATTCAAACCGTAACAAATTAAGTTGAATATGAGCGTATTAGGGTTAGTTGTCCAGAGAGAATATATCACGAGGGTACGGAAGAAATCGTTTATTATCCTCACCCTGTTGATGCCCCTCTTAATGGTGGCGTTGGCGTTTGTACCTTTTTGGCTCTCCACGTTGAACGAAGGTAGCGTGAAGCGGGTGGCGGTTATCGACCATACCGGTATCTACGCCCCGTTGCTGGAGTCGAACGAGCAATACACTTTCGAGGTGGTGGGCGAACAGGAGGAACAGGAGGTGGAGCAGCAACTTGGCGGGGAGCTGTTCGCGATCCTGCAGATCACGGCCGATCTCAATAAGGAGCCGCGGTCGGCCTCGCTGACCTCCGAGAAGCAGGCTCCGCAAGATTTGCAGTCGCTGATTACCCGCACCCTGAACGAGAAGGTAACCAGTCAGCGGCTGGACGAGCTCTCCTCGTCGAGTAACGTGGATGGAGAAACCATCGCACAGGTGCGCACCATCGTGGAGGATAAAGGTCCGATCTCCCTTCGCACGTTGCGGATGGGGGGCGATGGCAGCCTGTCGGAGTCGTCTACAGAAATGGCGACCATCGTCGGGATGGTGTTTACCATCCTTATCTACATGTTTATACTGTTGTATGGCAACATGGTCATGCAGGCGGTGCTGGAGGAGAAGAAGAGCCGCGTGGTAGAGGTGATGGTCTCCTCCGTGCAGCCGGTGAACCTGCTGATCGGGAAGATCGTGGGGATCGGCTTGGTGGGTGTTACCCAGCTGGTTGTCTGGGCTATACTGGGTGGATTGTTCTTTAGCGGGGCGTCGCTGTTCCTCGCCTCCCCCGAACAGGTTACCGCTCTATCGGTCGATGTTGGCAACTCCTACGCGGAGGAGGTCATGAACGCGGTGATGGGGGTTAACTGGTTGGAGATCGGCGTCTACTTCCTCATCTTCTTTATCGGCGGCTACGTCCTGTACGCGGCCATTTTCGCGATGTTCGCCTCGGCGGTAGATAGCGAGGAGGACACCACGCAGTTCATGATGCCGGTAACGCTTATCATCATGTTCGCCTTCTTTGCCGGCTTTTACAGCGTGAGTAACCCCGACGGGCCGTTGGCGTTCTGGGGCTCCCTTTTCCCGTTTACCGCCCCCATCGTGATGATGGTACGAATACCTTTTGGTATTCCATTGTGGGAGAAATTGTTGTCGATCGTGTTGTTGTACGGCACCTTTATCCTCACCGCTATCCTAGCGGCTAAGATCTACCGGGTGGGTATCCTGATGTACGGGAAAAAACCCACCTTTAAAGAGATGATGAAGTGGGCGAGGTATAAATAAAGATAAACCAACCGTATGAAGTATCGTTCCTTATTGTTTTCGTTAGGTATAGCTGTTGCGCTCGCCACCTTCGCAAAACCGTCGCCTCGCTGGGTCGACCAGAAGTTCTCGATGTTCATTCACTTCGGTCTCTACTCTGTTTACGGTGGGGTGTACGAGGGGGAACCGGTTACTCGCGGGTACAGCGAGCAGATACAGTCGTTCGCGGGTATCTTCAGCGACTGGTACGCCAACACGGCCAGCGTGTTTAACCCGGTTCAGTGGAACCCGGATAGCATTGTGGCGCTGGCCAGGAGCGCGGGGATGCGCTCGATCGTCATCACCTCCAAGCACCACGATGGCTTCTGTATGTACCACTCCAAGTACACCGACTTTAATATCGTGGATGCCACCCCCTATGGTAAGGATTTGATGAAGGAGCTGGCTAAGGCGTGTGAGAGGGGGGGAATCGATTTCGGGGTCTACTTCTCGTTGATCGACTGGAACTACCCGCATGGTTATCCCATCTCAAGCCACAATGCCGACCCGCTCACGCCGCAACATTACGAGTTTAACCTGAAGCAGGTGGAGGAGATCATGACCGGTTACGGGGATATTTCGGAGATATGGTTCGATATGGGTTCACTCACCCCGGAACAGAGCCGTGGATTGTACGAGCTGGTGAATAGGCTTCAGCCGGGCTGCATGATTAGCGGGCGACTGGGCAATGATTATGTCGATTTCGCGGTAATGGCCGACAACGAGTACCCCGAGTACAAGATGGGTATGCCGTGGCAGACCGCGGCGTCGATGTTCGACGAGACTTGGGGCTACCGTTCCTGGCAAGAACGGGGAGAGGTGTCACCAAAGGTGGAGGAGAAGATCGCCAGCCTGGTGAAGGTGGTGAGCCGGGGAGGCAACTACCTGCTCAACATCGGGCCGAAGGGAGATGGCTCGGTCGTTCCTTTCGAGGGTGAGGTGCTCCATGGGATAGGGGAGTGGTTGAAGGTCAACGGTGAAGCCATTTACGGGGCGAAAGCCAATCCGTTTCACCACTCGTTCGAGTGGGGCGACATCACTTGTAACGAGGGTAGTCTCTACCTGTTTATCGGGGAGCTACCCACCTCGGGGAAGATCGAAATAAAGGGCATCGGTGGAACTGTTTCGGGGGCTTCCCTTTTATCCTCCGGGAAGTTACTCCCTTGCAGGCTTAGGAACCGTGTGCTGTCGATTGATCTGTCGGGTTTAGCGAGCGAAGAGGTTCTACCCGTGGTGAAGGTTTCGTTTCGAAACGGCTACTTAGTGCTTCCTGACCCTATCGTGAAGAGAGAGGCGTTGACCTTGCGGAATGCCATGTCGCTGTTCGGTCATTCAAGTCTGAACTACTACGCGGGTTACAAGAGCTTGATCGGGTACGACTGGGCGTGGCAACACCGTCCGGGTCGGCACGTTCCCGAGATTCGCTTTACCGACCAAGAGGTGGGGCGGCAAGTTGTGGTGGAGATAGGTGGCACGCGGCACGAGGTGACGCTTGAACCCACCGCGACAACACGGGTGACGCTATCCCCCGGCTCGGTACTATGGGGTTTCCTCTACCGAAAACCGGGACGAGGCGTGTTCGGGAACGTGGAAGAAGAGGGGGCAGGGGAGGTCAATCCCAAGCGACCCGGTTCTCGCTGGACAGAGGTGACCGATTTCAGCTACGGTAAATCGTACAGCGAGCCAATCCTCCCCCGCGAGAGCGTGGTATTCCTCCAGGAGATCGAGTCACTTGCGCAACAGACCATTGCGGTGAAGCTCACAAGCGGTAATGCGGCTTACGTCCTGCTTAACGGGGAATATGTTACGGCCCATTTCTCGCCTCAGCGTATAGAGAAGCAGGAGGAATTGCTGTTACTCCCATTGCGAAAGGGGAAAAATCAACTGGTCGTCAAACTCTATAACGGGTTTGGTAACGTGCTCCATTACGGTATTGAGCCGCTAGAGGAGTGGGCTATCCATACGTTAAAGCTTGATCCCGTCCGCCTGGGGCGACAGGAATTTCAACGCGTTTCGTTGCGTGCGAACGGCATACCGGCTTCAGCAACCCCAGTAGCCTATTCGGCTGTTTCCCCGCTTCGGATGAACAACGTGTCGATTTCATTTTCTGCATCCCGTTGATTATCTTCGCAGCGTACAGAAACAAATCATCTAATCGAAGGGTACGAAAATAAAGCAAATATAGCAGTTGAGTTGTGAACCGAGAGGGACCCAACTGAACAAGGGAACACCAACTGAACTGCAAAGTTGCTATGAAGATAGGCGACATCGAGTTTTCAGACTACCCGATCTTTCTCGCTCCCATGGAGGATGTGACCGATATCGGGTTTCGGCTGCTCTGCAAGCGGTTCGGTGCCGACGTGGTCTATACCGAGTTCGTGTCGAGCGATGCACTTATCCGCGATGTCAAAAGGACCAAAGAGAAGATCACCTTTAACGAAGAGGAGCGGCCCATCGGCATTCAGATTTACGGGAGCGACCCGGATGCCATGGTTGAGTCGGCGCAAATCTGTGAAGAGGCGAATCCCGACCTGATCGACATCAACTTCGGCTGCCCGGTGCGTAAAATTGCCGGGAGGGGTGCCGGTTCGGGGATGATGCGTACCCCTGAGAGGATACTCGAGATTACCGAGAAGGTGGTGAAGGCGGTAAAGACGCCGGTAACGGTAAAGACCAGGCTGGGTTGGGATGAAGAGTCGAAGATCATCGTGACGCTGGCGGAGCAGTTGCAGGATCGCGGTATTGCCGCGCTGACTATTCATGGTCGTACCCGCTCGCAGATGTACAAGGGGGAGGCAGACTGGAGCTTGATTCGTGAGGTGAAAAATAACTCCCGAATGTTCATCCCGATCATTGGAAATGGAGATGTGGATAGCGTTGAACTGTGCAAGCAGCGGTTCGACGAGACGGGTGTCGATGCAGTGATGATCGGGCGGGGCAGCATAGGGAGACCCTGGTTCTTCCGGGAGCTAAAGCATTACCTGCACACGGGAGAGCAACTGCCTAAAGAACCATTCCTGTGGTACCTGGATATACTCAAGCAGCAAGTGACGGGGAGCGTGGAACGGTTGGGCGAGTTCCGGGGTATTTTACATAGTCGCCGCCACCTGGCTGCTACACCGCTGCTCAAAGGAATACCCGATTTCCGGGCAACGCGCATCGCGATGCTTCGCGCAGGTACGCTCGATGAATTGTTTACCATCCTGGATGAAATCCCCGGGAGGTTTCAATTGGAGTAGGGGGCTGGCTTCTCCAAAAAAGATATTCAATTTGTAACGAACTTTTTTAAACAACAACCATATGCTTAATGTAAGACGAACGATCCTGCTTTACCCGCTGGCAGGTGTTGCCACCCTAGCCTCGTGTGGAGGTGAAAAAAAGGCGGAACAAAACAGCCCGTTGAATATTATCTATATCATGACCGACGACCATACGCGGCAAATGATGAGTTGTTACGACAACCGCCACGTGGAGACGCCGAACCTGGATCGGATAGCGGCTGATGGGGTGCTCTTTCGCAACGCCTACGTGGCTAACTCCATCTCCGGGCCCAGCCGTGCCTGTTTACTGACCGGGAAACATAGCCACGCGAACGGGAAACTGGATAACCATACCGTTTTCGATGGAAGCCAGCAAACAGTGCAACAGTTGCTCAAGGAGAACGGGTATCAGACGGCCATGATTGGCAAGTGGCACTTGGATAGCGAGCCGACTAACTTCGACCATTGGGAAATACTCCCGGGGCAGGGGCACTACTACAACCCCGAGTTTATTACGCCCCAAGGGCGGACGCGTTATAACGGGTACGTCACCGATATCATCACCGATATGGGCGTGGAGTGGCTTGACAAACAGCGAGACAAAGAGAAGCCGTTCGTGCTGTTCCTGCATCACAAGGTAGCACACCGGATATGGATGTCAGACACTACCCACCTGGCTCTTTTCGAGGACAAGGAGTTTGAACTCCCCGAAAACTTCTACGACGACTACGAGGGTCGCGTTGCGGCTTCCAAGCATGAGATGGGTATTTATAAGGACATGGATCTAACCTATGACCTCAAGATGTTGCATCCCACGCTTGAGACACGGCTCGGTAAAGCCTACGAGCATGGGGAGTACGCGCGGTTGGATTCGGCACAGAAAGCCGTGTGGGATGGCCATTACCAGCCTATTATTGATCAGTTCATCAAGGCCAACCTCCAGGGAAGGGAGCTGGCCGAGTGGAAGTACCAACGCTACATGAGGGATTACGCCAAAACCGTTCAGTCGCTTGATGAGAACGTGGGGCGCTTGCTGGATTACCTGGAAGAGAGCGGGTTGCTGGAGAACACCGTTATTTTCTACACCTCCGACCAGGGCTTCTACATGGGCGAGCATGGGTGGTTCGACAAGCGGTTCATGTACGAGGAATCGTTCAGCACGCCTCTCGTGATGCGCCTGCCGGAACGTTTTAAAAAGCGGGGTGAGATTGACCAGCTGGTGCAGAACATCGACTTTGCCCCCACCATGTTGGATATTGCTGGAATTGATATACCGTTGGATATGCAAGGGGTTTCGCTCCTCCCATTGCTGAAGAGAGACCGAGCTCCACGCGATTGGCGGAAATCGCTTTACTACCATTACCACGAGTTCCCCGGGGAACATGCAGTGCGCCGTCACTACGGGGTGAAAACGGAACGATACAAGCTTATCCATTTTTACGGGGAGGACATTGATGAGTGGGAACTGTTCGACCTGGAGAGCGATCCGTTGGAGATGAACAACCTGTACGGGGAGCCGGGTAACGAACTCCTCGTGAACGAGCTGAAAGCTGAACTGAAGCGGTTACAAATCTTGTACGAAGACCCGATCCTGGAGAGATACCCGCTGTAGGGTTTTAATTATTCAAAGAATAATTCTGTTAAAACACCGTTTGATTTTCAAAAAAGATAACGATCGGGTAATCGTGCTGGCTCTTTCCGCTTGGGGGCATTACGATGAAAAATAGATGAATGTCTAAATATAAAGATGAAATAATCGTATGAAAAAAACAATCTTGTCTTTTATCCTTTTTACGGCGATTGCCACTACAGCTTCCGCGCAAACCACGGGGATTATCGCCGATGTGCTGCGTAAAAGCGTGGAGCAAAAGGTCGCTTCGATGCAGGAACTGATTCAGTTTGACGATGCGAAAGCCGAACAGCTATTCAAGGTGGAGTGTGCCTACCTATTCGAGGTGCGGAAGGTAGAGGGTTGCATGTTTTGTAACAAGAAGAAGCGAATTGAAAAGCTGCAAGAGAACCGAGATAAAAACTTGCAAATCATCCTCGACCGCGATCAGTACATTAAATACAAAGTGATTGAGGACGACCTTCTGCAAAAAAGGCCGTTATGGGCCGAGTAAACGGTCAGCTCCAGCAGTTTGCCCTGCGAATCATTCCGTATATGTCTCCGTATCGGCTTTGATAAATAGCCAAGTATATAAACGGTGGGCGCTATCAATTCTGTAATTCCCGAAGTTTTTGGAAGTCGTCGGGCGTTAGGCGCATATCATCGATAATCACCGGTTGGGCCATTTCCCGAGGGGTAAGGACTTCTTTTGCGAACTGGGTACTTCGCGTGTCAAGAGTGGGCGGAGCGATCGGTTTATAGCTTTCATCCCCCGTTATCAAGTAGAGGGCTTGGCCCAGCAGTACATCTTTGGTATCGCCCAGGGGCTTCCAGTAATTGATGTAACCGAATCCCTCTTTCAGTGCGTGGTTGGGTACCAAATGCCCCGTACTGCTGAAGTTCCTGCTGTCCTTGTCCGCGTACATGGCCACGATGGGTTGCATAGCCCAATCTTTCAACGTGTTTTTTTCAGTTGTGGAAAGTTTCTTCTCGTCATATAGCGTGTTGGCTCTTGCACTGCCATGCTCATCTCTTTGTGGGTCGTAGGCGTGGATGGTCCACGATGCCGTGTATTTGCCCCCGGTGTCGCTGCCAACATGCACCACCTCCATGTAGGGTTTAAGGCAGAAGAGGGTAAGCTCGGAGGCCGAGTAAGAATTACCCGTCGCTATGATGTATACCTTGTTTAAGTTGAGGTTTGCCCCCAACGGATTTTCATTATTTTCGGAGTTGTACGTACCCAGGTAATATTTTCGGTCGTACCTGTCCTTATCTTCTGCACTAGCCTCACTGTACCACTTGTCGAAGGAGCGATTCAGCAGTTCGTTATAGTCCATCACTATGAAGGGCGACTTGTTCTCCACGATACTCCTTGGTGCGATTAGCGAAGCCAGGTAGATGGCCGATGAAACAGCCCCGCCCGTGTTATAGCGAAGGTCCAGCACCAGATCGGTAGCCCCCGCCTGCTTGAAACGGTAAAACACCTCGTAGAGGTGGTGGTTGAAGTTGCTGTAGAAGTCGGTGTAAAACAGGTAACCTACCTTTTTATTCCCAATCGTGTACAGGGTATCGAGAAGGATTGGGTCCTTGCTGCTGTTGTTGGGGGTAATGGTCACCTCTTTATCTTGAACGAGTTGATCTTCCAAAAACCTATAGGTCGTGAATGTTACCGCATCGTTCCCGTAAAGCAAGTTTACGTCCTCGCTTTTCACGTAAGTGCTTCCGTTACGCTTCTCGGTGGCAATGGGTCGGCCGTTAAGTTTTCCAATTAAATCAAGCCGATTTAACCCTGCATTGGCCGCAGGGCTGTTGGCGTAGACGTACTTGATGAACGCGTAGACCTTTTCGTCCAAGATGATGAACCCCAAGTTATAGCCAAACGATAGGGATTCACCTGAGTAGCCGGCCAAAAGGGATTTGACATCATCGGTAATCCACGACCACCCGTTTTTGGTGTCGGTGGAGTGCAACACCCGATGAAAGTAGTTCGTGGGGTTAGCATCGGTGAGCTTAGGCTTCTTGTTGACCATATTGTCTGCCCAGTAGTAATAGGTCGACATCCCGTCGTATACGAACTGTGACACGCGGTTTATCCCCTTGCAGACGGTTGCATCGCTGGCGACGGTTGCATCGGGCGCGTAGAGGTAGGTTTTGTCATCAAGGGCGTACCCTGCCGTAGGGGGGGTAACCGAATCATCGATAGTAGCGACGAACGTTTTATCTGCTCCGCTACTGAACTTCACGGTAAACGTTTTGCTCACGGGGTCGTAGGTGGCAGATACAACCTCTCCCAATTGTTCGTCTGAACCGTTTCCCTTTGGTTCACAAGAGGTTATCGTTGCCACCGAGGCTATGATAAGCAGAAAGAACAGGTATGTTTTTTTCATTCAGTTGTTATTTTAAATGTTACGTATCTTTTTTCCACGATGGATCATCCCGATTTGGTGCAAACCATGACAATCCATTGCATTATCATGTGAAGGTAGAAAAGATTTCAATGGGTGAGGTTCATTTTTAGAAATTTAACACTCCTTTCCCCTGACGGGTTATAATCAGCTCATCGGAAGTACAATCGACAACGGTGGAGGGTTCCGTGCCACCTATGCCACCATCGATCACGATAGTAGCTATCTCTCCCCACTTCTCATGAATCAATTCGGGATCAGTGCTGTATTCGATTTCGTCGTCATCGATCTTGACGGTGGTGTTTAGAACTGGGTTGCCAAGGTGAGCCACGATCTCTCGGATGATATTGTTATCGGGGACGCGGATGCCCACCGTCTTCTTGTTCTTGTAAATTTTGGGAAGTGAAGAGGTGGTGGGCAGGATAAAAGTAAAGGGGCCGGGCAGGTTTCGCTTCATGAGCTTGAACATGGGGGTGTTGACCTTCGCGTACTCGCTGATCGCGCTCATGTCGTTGCAAATAATGGAGAGATTGCTCTTTTGAGGATTGATGCCCTTTAAATCGCAGATTCTTTCCACGGCCCGCACGTTCAACGCGTCGCACCCCATACCATAGAGGGTATCGGTTGGGTAAATCACGATGCCCCCGTCACGGAGAATAGACACCACCCGGTCAATCTCACGTGGGTTCGGATTTTCGTTGTATAATTTAATGATCATAAGCGTGCCTGTTTAAGCGAGAACGGGTGAAATGTACAATAGATAAACGTTCCAGATGTAAATATGTTTTAACCCCCCCTGAAATTCATGGGATATCTTTCGTTACACTGAGCCGAAAGAATATACAAGCGATTGAAACTGCGAGGCGTCGGGATGGCGCTACCCTTCGTTCGATTAGATAGGAAGGGGGTGGAACCGGTTCTCGTTCCACCCCCCTTTTAAATACGTCCACAGGAAAAGATCCTATCGCCGTTATGCAACTTCCACTTTTTCGTTCTCTACCGTGATCCCTTTCCAGACAAGAGCAGCAATAATGGCACCCAGTAACGGCGCTACGATAAACAGCCAGAGTTGGCTAAGTGCAGCACCTCCCTCGAAAAGGGCTGGTCCTATGCTGCGGGCGGGGTTGACCGAGGTCCCGGTAATCGGGATGCAGACGATGTGAACCAACACCAAGGCCAAGCCAATGGCCAGACCAGCGAACTTGTTCAGCCCGTTCTTGGCGGTTACCCCCAATACAACCAGCACGAAAATAAAGGTGAATACCGTTTCGGCCACGAAGGCCACCCCCATCTGCCCTTCCGCGAAGGAGTTGGCACCGGTAAGCGTGGTTGTCGAACCCGAGTCTTTCGCGAGGAACCATAAAATGGAAGAGCCTATAATGGCACCGATTAACTGAAACAACATGTACATGCCGGCGTCTTTTCCGCTCATCCGGCCCGATAGGAAAACCCCCAACGTGATGGCAGGGTTAATATGACATCCCGAGATAGAACCGATGGCATACGCCATGGCTACCACGGAAAGCCCGAACGCGAAGGCAACACCTAACGTGCCAATCGGGTCGAACGGTTGTCCCGCGCCAGCAAATACGGCCGCGCCGCAACCCATTAGCACCAGTACCATGGTACCGATTAGTTCTGCTACATACTTCTTCATGATGCTTGAAATTTACGTGAAACATAGATCGTATTGTCCAAGGAACAAATTTTTTCAAATGCTTGGTAATGTCAGGGAATAATTGAGGAAATACTCCCCATAATTTTCAATATACCTTTAAAGTGTTGCCCGTTTTATCAATTTTTATGTGAAACCGGTGAACTTTTCACTATTCGGTTGTTTAAATGGTAAGTATTTACATCATGAGGGTTACCTACATTTATCATAGCTGTTACTTGATCGAATTGGCTGAATGCTCCCTACTCTTTGATTTCTACAAGGATGTTCCAAGGGGTGATGGGTCGGTCTGGATCGAGGATTACCTGCTCGCCAAAGAGCGGGATTTGTACGTTTTCTGTACCCATTCGCATGCCGATCATTTCAATCCGTTCGTGTTGACATGGAAGAAGGCGAAGGAAAATATTCGCTATATCTTTTCTGAGGAGTTGTTGCAAAGTGGGAGCGTGAAAGAGGGCGATGCCCTATTCTTGAAAAAGGGGGAGATGTTTAAAGATCATCGCCTTAGCGTAAAAGCTTTCGGGTCAACCGACGTGGGTGGATCGTTTTTGGTGCGGCATGACGACAAGTTAATCTTTCATGCCGGTGATCTCAATAATTGGCATTGGAACGAAGAGGTGAACAAAAGGGAGGCGTTGGCGTTTGAAAATTCTTACCTTTGTGAACTGGAGTTACTCTCTGAAGCGACCAATCGGCTTTACATGGTGATGTTCCCGCTGGATCCTCGCTTGGGAAAGGAGTACATGAAGGGCGCCGAACAGTTCGTAACGCGTATCAAGACCGATTACTTCCTACCGATGCATTTCGGAGAGGAATATGGGAAGGCAAACCGATTCGAGGGTATCGCGGCCGAGCATGGGGCCGTTTTCCTGCCGCTCTCTCATGCGGGGCAGTCGTTCAAGCTGGAGTAAATATCCGCTTCCCATGGGGTTTTATGAACACGAATGCGGGGCAATCATCCACGTTATAGTGGATATGCAAATTTGACCGTGTGAATAAAAACGGGATTACAGTAGCCCGGGTATCGGGACAATCGTTATCATTGGAGAGATGAAGAGGGATTTTTTCAACCATACACGCCGCCCCACCGTGGAGGTACGTGTGGGTGATCTTTTTATGGGCGGGGAGCACCCGGTTGTGGTGCAGACGATGACGAACACCAACACGTTGGACGTTGAGGGGAGCATGGCGCAATGCGAGCGGCTCATCGCCGCGGGGGCTCAACTGATCCGGCTGACGACCCAAGGAACGCGGGAGGTGGAATGCTTGCGAGAGATTCATCAGCGATTGCGAAATAAAGGATACACCATTCCACTTTCGGCGGATATTCATTTCAACCCGCGAGCGGCTGAGTTGGCCGCAACGATCGTCGAAAAGGTGCGGATCAACCCTGGTAACTTTGCAGATAGGCAGTGTGCTTCAGAATATCTGGAATATAGTGACGAGGAGTACGCACGGGGAGTGGAAAGGGTGCGGGCAAAGGTGATTCCCTTTTATCAGCTTTGTAAGGAGCATGGGACGGCTGTTCGCATTGGGGTGAACCACGGTTCGCTCTCGGACCGAATCATGGCTCGCTACGGCGATACACCGGAGGGGATGGTGGAGTCGTGTATGGAGTACTTACGGGTAGCCGTTGAGGTGGGTTTCACTAATATCGTCATCTCGATGAAGGCTTCCAACACGCTGTTGATGACCAAGGCGGTACGGATGCTGGTGGCGGCGATGGAGAGGGAGGGGATGCATTTTCCCCTGCACCTGGGCGTAACCGAAGCGGGTGACGGCGAGGAGGCCCGAATAAAGTCGGCCATGGGTATCGGGGCATTGTTGAGCGATGGGCTGGGCGATACCATTCGGGTTTCGTTGAGCGAGGATCCGCAAGCGGAGCTGCCTGTAGCTAGAAAGTTGATTGACTACGTGTCAAGCTGCGTGGGGCATACCACCATTGAGGGGAAGGTCTGCCCACGCTTTTCACCTTATTCGACCGATCGGCGGGAGACGGTCGCCGTCAGTAACATTGGGGGTGGGCAACTGCCCGTGGTCATCTCTGACCGAAGCCAGGTAGCTGATATGTCGCTCCATTCCCGCTTTACACCCGATTACATCTACGTGGGTCGTTGCGTGCCTGACAATCTCCCGAGAGGGATAAAGTTAATCGTTGATTATCCTGGCTGGTTAGAGTACTTTGATTACCACTCTTTCCCGGGTCGGGAGGAAGACGGTGGTAGCTCATATGACCCGAATACAGAGGAATACGTCAACAGTTCATTTTACCTAAGCAGAGAAGAGCGTCTTGATTGCTTCCCGCTTTTCACGGTGGAATCGCTTAATATGATGGGTAGCTGCAAGTCGCCGGTGAAGTTTCTTCGCGTGACCTATGCCGAGCTGTCGGAAGAGCTGCTTGCGTTTCTGAAAACGACTCTCGGGGTGGTGGTGATCCTTGCTACCGACCACCTGAACGGGGTGGGGGAGCAACGGGCCTTCTTCCACGCGTTGATGAACGCCGATTGCACCGTTCCCGTTGTATTGCACCGGGCCTACGCGGAGGAGGAGGCGGAAGATCTCCAGATCAAGGGGGGCGTTGATTTCGGCACCTTGTTACTGGATGGTTTTGGGAATGGCATCATGATGAGCAACCGTGGGCAGGTGGGAATCACTGACCTGGATTCGTACGCGTTTGCTGTTTTGCAAGCGGCCAGGGTGCGGATGAGCCGAACGGAGTTCATATCTTGCCCCGGCTGCGGGAGGACGCTCTTTGACCTGCAGGCGACCGTGGCGCGGGTGAAGCAACACCTTTCTCACCTTACGCACCTCAAGATCGGGGTGATGGGCTGTATCGTGAATGGTCCTGGCGAGATGGCCGATGCCGATTACGGGTACGTGGGGGCGGAGCGCGGAAAAATATCGCTCTACCGGAAGAAGGAGCTGGTGAAGAAGAACATACCGCAAGAGGATGCCGTGAAGGAGCTAATCCGGTTGATAAAAGAGCACGGTGATTGGGTAGAGCCGGAATAGCTTATTGCAACTTGAATTTTCGTTTCACGAGCCCCTCGATAAAATCGGTCGTGCCCTCAATGCCCAGTATCGACGAGTTGATGCATAGGTGGTACGATTCGGCCGCGCCCCATTTCTTATTGCTATAGTAGTTGTAATACCCGGCTCGTCTTTTATCCATCCGCTCGATCAGGTCAATCGCCTTCTCTTCGGAACTCAGCTTGTAGTTGGTTATCACGCGCTCTACCCGGTCGTTAAGGTCGGCGCTGATGAACAGGTTCAATGCGCGGGGGTGGTCACGTAAGATGTAGTCGGCACAACGCCCCACGAAGATGCAGGACTTCTCGTAGCCCAGTTCGCGTATCACGTCGCTTTGAATCTTGAACAGTAGCTCATTCCACAGGTAGTTTCTAGAGAATCCCATGTCGAGGGCCGGACCCTTAAGTCCCAGCAGACCACCTGTTAACGTGTATCGGCTCTTCTCGTCGGCCCGTTCGAACACCTCCTCCTGCAACCCACTCTGTTTTGCCGCGAGCGTGATCAACTCTTTGTCGTAGAATGGAATGGCCAGTCGCTCTGCAAGGAGCTGCCCTATTTGTCGGCCGCCGCTACCCAGTTGCCGGCCGATATTAACTACAAAATTGGTTTCCATACATTCTCCCTCTTTTTTCATCCGATTATTTGCACCTGACTATGCTTTTGCCTTCTAAAGGTAAGGAATATATTTGATAATACCGCGTTGTTGACTTTTTCCGTTCAACTTAGCCCTCTTTCGCGCTGGGCTGCAGTTCAACCTGTTCCCGGTTTCCCTTCGTTATATCCAGTTCCTCCTCCTTACGTTTGAACTGGCGGAAGTGGTGAACCAACAAGATAGCCGCCACGATACTCGATATCAGGTCGGCAGCGGGCATACTGTACCAGACCCCATCGATTCCCCAAAGATGGGGAAAGATAAGCAAGCAGGGCAGCAAGAATAGCAGTTGACGGCTGAGTGACATAAAAATAGCTTTGCTCACCATCCCGATACTCTGGAAGAAATTGGCGGTAACCATCTGGAACCCGATGATCGGGTAGGAGAGGAAGACGATTTGAAGCCCGTTCACCGAGAGATCTATCAGTTTCTTGTCGTTCGTGAACATGGAGGCGAAAGTTTCCGGGAAAAGGTTCGCGAACAGGAACCCGAAGGTGGTGACCCCGGTCGCCAAGATAGTCGTAATCTTTAGCACCTCGTTGACCCGCTTGTAGAGCCTCGCCCCAAAGTTGTAACCGGCTATCGGCTGCATGCCCTGGTTCAGCCCCACCACCACCATGATGAACAGGTAGGCTATCCGGTTCACGATGCCGTAAGCCCCTACCGCCAGATCGCCCCCCGTGCGCAACAGGGCTTGGTTGATGACGATAACGATAAGGCAAGACACGGCGTTCATCAGGAAGGGCGACATGCCGATGGAGAGGGCGTCGGTCACGATGTTTTTCTGTAGCTTGAACGTCCTCTTCTGCAGGTGGATAAAGCCGCTCTTGTTACTAAAGAACTTCAGTTGCCACACGAGCATGACTGCCTGCGAGATAACGGTAGCCCAAGCGCTCCCCTTGATGCCCCATTGGAACCCGAAAATAAACAGCGGGTTCAAAATCAGGTTAATCACCACGGTTGACAAGGTCGCGAACATCGATTTCTCGGGTCTGCCCGATGAGCGAAGCATCGCGTTTAATCCAAAGTAAAGGTGGGTGATCACGTTCCCCAATAGAATGATCTCCATGAAGTCACGCGCGTAAGGGAGCGTCACTTCGCTAGCACCAAAGAAATAGAGGATAGAGTCGAGGAAGATGAACGACAGGATCGAGAAGCTTACACCGATGAGCACGTTCAAGGTAAGCGCATTTCCCAAGATGGTGTTCGCACTCTCGTAGTCTTTTTGCCCCAACCGTATCGATAGCAACGTGGCCGCACCGGCACCGACCAGCGAACCGAATGCCGCGGCCAAGTTCATCAGTGGAAAGGTGATGGCCAACCCCGATAAAGCCAATGCGCCTACCCCATGGCCGATAAAGATGCTATCGGTGATATGGTAAATGGAGGAGGCCGTCATGGCGATAATTGACGGGAGGGCGTACCTGAGCAGTAATTTACCTACTTTCTCCTGACCCAGTTCGGTGGGGTTACTGGTGAACTTCATGCTTACTACCTTTCTTTATACTGTACATTTTCCGGGCAAAGCTACAAAAAATGAAACTCAGAACTTTACAAATAGATACAATATAGGTTAATCAACGGCTCCAACCCTTCTCTACATTTTTGATCGCTACGATGATACCAGCCATTTCAATTCGTTTGGATCTTTTGATTTTCATCGATGTCAACCGTTCCCGACCGCGAAAAAAACCGATTAATCGCCCATTTTGCTTGGAGATTTATAAAAAAAGTAGTAATATTGCACCCCGTTTTATCGATTAGGTCCCATAGCTCAGTCGGTTAGAGCACCTGACTCATAATCAGGGGGTCACTGGTTCAAGCCCAGTTGGGACCACCACCAAATCAAGACCTTGTGTTTTCGAACGCAAGGCTTTTTTGTTTTTCCACGCACATGCCAGCACGCTTCTTTTGCACACAATCCAAAAAAAAGAGCTGTCTCGTTTTGAGACAGCCTTAAAAAATTAATTGGAACAAGAGAAAGCAAAGTGATGACATTAGCTTTCTCCAACTTACCGACGTAGACCTAAAGATTAAAATCTGTAGCGAATACCTAATCCTCCCGATTCATACCCGAAACCGAAATCGGGAAGAATCAGAATCCCTGGCCTCCAATCGAGGGAGATTTGGAGGGGTACTTTAGCGAAATTGTATTCAATACCGATTTGTCCAACAGCGCCCAGTGCAAGATCATGCGTTCCTTTTACTCTCACGCCATTCACTTTTGTAGCTTTAACGCCATAATAGCCCAATTGAGGACCCGCACCTACATACCAGTTGAATCCCTGAGATAAAGAGGATAAATCAAAAACTTTTTGATAGACGGCGGTTAAATAAATACTCGTTGAGTATTTGTCAAAGCCGTAAAGGCCCAAATCAAATTCAAGCCTGTTGCTACCTTGCAGCGGATGTTGATAAGAGAGTTCCCCTCCCCAACCAAAACGTACCCCAATTGCCTTACCTTCACCTTGTGCCTGTACACAAATGGCTACGCCCATTGATAATGCCAGAATTAAAAAAATTTTTTTCATTTTTTGATGTTAAAATAATGATAAAATAAAAAATTAAAATAATAATGTTAAGTGATTATGCCTTTCTTCTTTTCCTTGAAACAAGTGTCAAGTCTTTTTTCCCTATTAGAAAATTGAATTAACAACACTCCTATAAATTTTTGATAAAATTACTATTCCGTGGAAAAAGATAAAAGAGAATCAGTGGTCTATTTTGTATATTTGTACAAAATAGACCACTGATTGAAAAATATAGATTTGTATTGTTACCGTACCCGTTTGCGGTATTGAGAAGGTGTCATGGAGCAGATCTGCTTGAACGTGCGGGAGAAGTAGCCCATATCTGCAAAACCGCACATTAAGGCGATCTCTCCAACGGGCGTTGAAGCATCAGCATCAAGCAGTCGTCGCGCTTTGCTCATCCTA
>JAMNYO010000069.1 GCA_023622765.1 Bacteroidota bacterium
TTGTCTTCTGCTCGTTTGGCTTAACGAAATAGTTCATTAACATTAGACTATTTCTTGCCACGGCATAATCCAAGTAAACTTGTCTTCTGCTCGTTTGGCTTAACGAAATAGTTCCATACACTGAAATGAAAAGAATAAAATAATCGCATGAAAATTGAGAACTTTTGGCTATTTTTGCGTAAAACATAAATAGGATTTATGATATGCACGAATTTCTAAGAAGAGATATAGAGCCTTTTGTCCTGGAAAACCTTAATGTTTTTCCGGCAGTTGAGATATTAGGGCCCAGACAGTGCGGAAAATCCACATTGGTTAAAATGATTTCCAAAGATATTGAAGATTTTATCTATATTGATCTTCAAAACATGGATGACAGAAACAGGTTGAGGGAACCTAGACTGTTTTTTCAAGCCAATCGTGACCGGACAATCTGCATGGATGAAATTCAACTGATGCCGGAACTATTTTCGATACTCCGAAGTGAGATAGATAGTAACCGTCACCCGGGAAGATTTATACTGTTGGGGTCTGCATCGAGGGAGTTAATTCAAAAAACTTCTGAAACCCTTGCCGGCAGAGTTGGACTTATAGAGCTAACTCCTTTTACAATAAAAGAAGCGGAGCAGCACACCCGATTTAGTCTCAATAGGTTTTGGCTAAGGGGCGGATATCCGGACAGTTTCCTGGCTCAATCGGACAGAGGGAGCATATTGTGGAGAGAAAATTTCATCAGAACCTATTTGGAGAGGGATATTCCACAGTTAGGATTTCAAATTTCAGCACTTCAACTGCGCAGACTGCTTACCATGTGTGCCCACAACCAAGGACAGCTGTTACACTTGTCAAATCTTGCATCATCATTGGGTGTAACATACCAAACCGTTCGCAGGTATATTGACTTAATGGAGCAAACATTTATTCTGCGCTCTCTGAAACCTTTTGTAAAAAACATCAAAAAACGGTTGATAAAATCGCCAAAACTCTACGTTAGAGATAGCGGATTGTTACACAGGTTGTTGAGGATAGACGATTTTAACTCCCTCCTTGGCAACCCTGTCTTTGGAGCTTCATGGGAAGGCATGGTCATAGAGAATATTATCTCTTCGCTTCGCGATTGCGATTTTTCTTTCTATCGTAGTGCAACCGGCGATGAATTGGATTTAATTATTGAGCAGGGCGGAAAAACTATTGCCGTAGAGTGTAAAGCCTCGTCGGCACCACAGGTTATCAAAGGTTTTTGGAGGGCACTCGAAATTGTTAAGCCCGATAAAACCTACATTGTTGCACCGGTATCATCCCCTTATCCTTTTGAAAAAGATGTAGAGATTTGCAACCTATCCTATTTCCTCAATGCGGTTGTTCCGCGAATATTGTAAATTCACAAAGCACTACGACTTACCTCACCGCTCCCTTAACAGTTGATGAGCTGTCGGCAAAACGCTCTATCTATCGCCCTTGCAAGAGAAAGAAGTTCTCATCGCCGTACCCCATATCGAACCGACCGTTCAGGAAGGAGGTCGGCACATCGTTCAGTATCGCCTTAAACGAGAAGGTGCCGGATAGCACTACCCGCGTCAACACGTTATCAACGTAGAGGTTCTGGGCTTTTTTGATGTTGAACTCGCCTTCCAGAATATCTACATACAAGGTGTCTGAGCTTGCTAACAATGAGACCACGCATTTATCCTCCTTCAGGTTATACCTTTTGCCATTCAAAGAGAGCAGGTCGCCGTATGAGTCCGGTTTAAAGTCGGGTATCGAGAAAATCAAGGTGTGCGTCGTATAGCCTGCCTGCCCGTAATAAAAAAGCCCAGCCTGATGATCATAGCCGTCAGACGTTCTTGTTGTCACAGCTCGAGTGGAATAGTCTGTCCGCCCGTAAAAATGGATGTGGCAGGAGTCGCCCCGCACGATTACCTGTGACGGCTCCTCGTTGGATTGGGAGGTGAATGGCTTTAGCCCCCAGTACACCCCGAAGCTGTTATACCCTTTTTCCGAGTAGATCGGTAGGCCGGGATTGTCTTCGTCCGGAACAAATATGGACCGGGAGAGGTGATAGTCGAATTGCGTGGAGCAGGCTGTGGCAATAACCAGGATAAGTATAGTCAGGAATAACGTGGCTATTCGTTTCATCGCGGTGATTTTTTGGGGATGTTATTTAAATGATGATGGGTCGAGGGGTACGGCAAACGTGAACTGAATACCCGGTAGAGTATCCGAAGATAGAAACGACCAGTTGGGTTTCGATAGGAACAGGTAAGGCATGACCACTTCAGCTCCTGCGCGCATCCCGTTGTTTAGTGTCAAGCGAAGCCCCAGACTACCGTAGAAGTTCGAGTAGAACGTGTTAGGCGTTTTGCCGGTTTCTGCCAACACTTCATCCTCGTGTGTTTGCATGCCGGGTGTCGTGAAGAGGATATGGCCCTTCTCGTGTACCTTCACCCCCGCTTGAATACCCCCTTTTAGGTACACCTGCCAGTTGCTGTAGTAACCCAGCAGGATGATGTCTGCCTCCAGGGGGATGCTCACGTAGCCGATCGATTCATTCATCTCGTCCAATCGGTAAATATCTATGCCCCTCGCGGAGGGATGGTAGAGGTAGAGATGCGACATGTTGCTAAAGGGGAGAACCTGTTGGCTTACGTTCGTGTACCGTAATCCCGAAGCTAGGGTGACGCGGCTTTTCAAGGTGGGTAGTTCTATTTTCAACCCCGCGTAATGCATTCTACCTTCACCTGTTGCGTACTCGTTTTCGAGGTTATCGGGGTTGAAGTAACCTAGAGGGGGGTGACGAAATTCCCAGTGTCCACTCATTTTGCCCGAGAGGTTCATGAAGCCGTACTCGGCTCCCACGCGGATGGCGGTGGGGTGTTGTGCCTTTAGGGAGAGGAGTGAGATCGATAGGAAGAGTAGAAGTAAAAGCCAATGTCTCATACGTTGATACTATGATTGTTTAAAACTATGTTGCCGTTTCGGGTGATGATTGTAGCACTGTTTGGCAATGCCATGTTTTTTCAGCATGTCATTTGTCCAGGAATGGCACACATACTGATAAGACGCGACTTGTGAAAAAAAGCTGCACAAATGATGTTAATTAACGCTAAAACAGGTATTGGTCAATGCTTATCGGATTTAGCCTTTGCTCCCACCCTGCTTCCCATTGGCAAGCAGTTAATGGGTAGTATAATATCTGCGAAGTAAACCTGGATGCAAATATAAGCGTAAACAAGAAAGCAGGGCATTTAATAGAAATCTTTTTTGATTTTCGTTGGGCTCTCTTGCGAGACTGTTTTTTTTAACCTACTTTTGTGGGGTCGTTTAAATTTAAACTTTTTCAAAATGGTAAAACAGTCTTTTTTTATTAGAAGTGCGGCTATCGTGTTGGCCTTTGCGGTGTTGTTTGCCAGTTGCTCCAGTACCACGATCATCCAGTCGGAGCCGAGCGGAGCCAAGGTGTATATGAATGAGGAGTATAAAGGGGTTACCCCATTGACTTATTCCGATACCAAGATCGTGGGAAGTGTAACGACCTTGCGTTTAGAGATGGAGGGGTACGAGACGTTTAACACGCTGTTATCGAGGAACGAGACTGTTGACGTGGGAGCCATTATCGGGGGTGTATTTTTCTTGTTCCCTTTCTTATGGACTATGCAGTACAACCCGACGCACATGTACGAGTTGAAGCCTCTCAAACAGGCATTCCTGGATAGCAAGGCGGAACAACCGGCCACTTTAACAGACTCTAAAGGGAACGAGTACGTTTCCGGCGTGTTGAAGAATTAACTTGACGTTACTTCTCCTTGAACCATTCGGAGTAGAACAGGTAGTTTCCCGCGATTTTCTGGTTTATCTCCTTGGACTGCTCGGGGTCGACCTTCTTGACGAACTTGGCGGGGACACCGGCGTAGATGCTCCCAGGCTCTACCTGTGTGCCGTTCAGCACCACTGCCCCCGCGGCGATGATGGCCCCTTCGCCCACGACCGCGTGATCCAGCACGATGGCGCCCATGCCAATCAGGGCGCCATCGTGTATTTCAGCACCGTGTATGATCGCGTTATGGCCAATCGATACATCGTTGCCGATAACCGCAACCGATTTTTGGTATAAGGTATGGATGACTGCGCCGTCCTGTACGTTCACCCGGTCACCCAGTCGGATGGAGTTGACGTCGCCCCGCAGCACGGCGTTGAACCATATGCTGCAGTCGCGGCCCATGATCACGTCGCCAATCACGGTGGCGTTCTCCGCCAGGTAGCAGTTTTCGCCCATCTCGGGGGTGAACCCGCGGACCGATTTCACCAGCGCCATCGTTAATACATGTTTGTCCCGTTAAATGATACGTTTGTCCCATTAGATGGCTTGGGTTTTCTCTCTCAGCCAGGCTTTCTCTTCCTCGTTCAAGAACCCTTTCAGCTCGTTGTATACCTTCTCATGGTAGCCGTTCAACCACTGCACCTCTTTTTCGGTCAGCAGTTCCTTGGCAATGGGCCGCGTATCGATAGGGCATAGGGTGATGGTCTCGAAATCGTAGAACGTGCCGAACTCTTCGCTTTCCGATCGCTTTTGCGTCACGATTAGGTTCTCGGTGCGGATGCCGTATTGATTGGCTCGATAGACGCCCGGCTCGTTCGATGTAACCATTCCCGGCTCCAGTAGGGTGGGGTTCTCTTCAAGCCGGATATTTTGTGGTCCCTCGTGCACGTTCAAGAAGTGGCCGATACCGTGTCCCGTGCCATGCCAGTAGGTCAGTCCGTGTTCCCACAGCGCTTTCCGGGCCAGCACGTCGAGTTGTGCGCCGCGGGTTCCTCGCGGATATATAGCGGTGGCCAATGCAATATGTCCCTTGAGGACCAGCGTGTAGTCGATCTTCATCTGTTCGGTGAGCTCACCCACTGCGACCGTTCGGGTGATATCGGTGGTACCATCCTTGTATTGTGCACCGGAGTCGATCAGCAGTAATCCTTTTGGTTCAATCTTGAGCGCGGTTTCCGGTACTGCACGGTAGTGAATTACCGCCCCGTTGGGGCCATACCCGGCGATGGTAGCGAAGCTCTCACCCACGAACAGAGCTTGTTGTGACCGGAACTCGAAGAGCTTATCGGCGACCGTTACCTCGCTGACCTCACCAGTGGGTACCGCTTTTTCCAACCACATGTAAAATTTCACGAGCGCTACCCCATCCTTGACCATCGCGTTACGGAAACCTTTCAGTTCGGTTTCATTCTTCACGCTCTTCATCAGGTCGAGGGGTGAGGGCACGTCGATAATCCTGCAGGTGGAGGGGATGGTGTGTAGCAGCTTGTAGTTGATTTTGCTCCCCGTTACGCAGACCGAGCTGCCTTTGGGCAAGTTGGCCACGTAGTTAAAAATGGTGTGATAGGGGGCGATTGTAATCCCCTGTTCCTTGTAGGCAGCGGCGATCTCATCGGTCAGCTTCACTGGATCGATGAATAGCACCGTTTCTTTCCCCGATACATACGCGTAGGCTACCGCTACCGGGTTGTAATCCACGTCGTTCCCCCGCAGGTTAAAGAGCCAGGCGATGGTGTCGAGGGTCACCACGATCGCTCCATCGGCGTTCACCTTTTTTAGCTCATCGTTCACGCGGTCGATCTTGCTTTTCACGCTCTCGCCGGCCACGTCGACCGGCAACGTGAAGACCTTGTTCTTTGGAATCTCAGGCCGTTCTTCCCGGATGACTTCAAACGGGTCGAACGAGGTGTTCAGCTTGATGCCCACCGCTTCGAGGCGGCTTTTCAGCGCGTTGCCCTCTGATGCGGCATAGACCAGTCCATCAATGCCTACCGTGCCTCCTTGGCCCACCTGCTCGATGATCCAGTCGGTCATTTCGGGTGTGTCGAGCTGTCCCATCTTGAACAGGTCGAACCCCGTTCCGTCCAACTCGTCCGCCGCTTGCAGGAAGTAGCGGGAGTCGGTCCACACGCCTGCCTTCTCCTTGGTGACGACGGCTGTTCCGGCCGATCCGGTGAAGCCGGTGATCCATTTTCGGGACTCCCAGTACTTCGGGGGATATTCGCTCAAGTGGGCATCGGTACTGGGGACGATAAACGCGTCGAGCTGTCTCTCTTCCATGAACTGCCTCATCGCGGCAACTCTTTCGGGAATTGGGTTCTTCTTCATCTTTACGTTTTATTTAGTCGGTTCTACTCCGAAGGTGAACCCGCCCTTTACCCGGTCGATTAATTCAGGCACCACATCCTCGTACTCCCCTACAATACCAAAATCGGCGTGGCTAAAGATGGAGGCTTTCGGGTTGTGGTCGATGGCCACGATGGTGCCTGATTCTTTCATCCCGTAGATATGTTGAATGGCACCACTAATCCCGACGGCCACGTACACCTTGGGACGCACGGTTCGGCCTGTTTGGCCTACCTGCCTGGCGTACTCTGCCACGCCCTCATCGACCACCACGCGGCTACTGGCCCATTCCGCCTTAATCCCTTTCTCTTTGAGGGCCGAAGCCAACTCTTTGACCAGTTTCAGGTTGTCGGAAGTGGCTCCGCGACCACCCGAGATGATCACGTCAGCGTCTTGCAGGCTCTGCAGACCTCCCTCTCCCCGTACCGTTTTGCGGATCTTCACAACGAAATCCTCCTCTTTCAGTTCCGGCTTGAAAGTCGAGAGAGTGCCGGTACGTCCCTCTTGTCGTTTCGGTATCGGGAAGGTGCCGGGGCGCGCCGTGGATATTTGAGGGTAGATAAAACCCAGGATGGTTGCCAGTTTACTCTCACCGTACGTTGGGCGTCGCGAGTGTAGTATAGGGCGGATAATCTCCTTATCTTTACGGTTCACATACTCACCAATCTCCAGGCCGGTGCAGTCGGCCGTGACCCCGCTACCCGTCCTCATCCCTATACGGGGTGCCAGTTCTCGGCCTGCCGTTGTCGCCGCGAAAATGGCAATTTCCGGTTTCCGCTTCCGGATGACTTGAGTGAGGATATCAGAGAAGGGCAACACCAGGTACTCTTCTAGTCGGTCGTCTTCTACCAGGACCACCTCATCGCTGCCGTATTCGAAAAGCGTTTTTGCCAAGGGCTTCACGTTTTTACCGATTAGCACGGTCGTTATTTTCGTGTCATCGCCCAGCTGTTCGGCCAGGTTGCGTGAGGGGGTCAGCAGCTCTAGCGAGGAGGGGGATATCTTGCCGTTCACCACCTCTGCCCAGGTGAGGATGCCCCGGTTCCCTTCGCGGGTGTCGATCACCGGGAAGTCGGGGGTTTCCTTGGCTTTCCTCTCTTTCTCCTCTTTCTTCTGTAGCGTGTTTCCACCCTTTTCGAATTGAGCGATAAAGCTATCCACCAGCTCTTTGTCGCCGCTCCCTTCGGCCATCATCACCGGGGGACGGTCGCTGGTTATATTCTGCACGTTGGCCACGATGGTTGGTGAGCCAGCCAACCCGATTTTCGGGCTGGTTAGGTTGATGTCATCCACGCCAAGCACCGTGATGGGTGTATTGCGGGCCTTGATGGCCCCGCTCAGTGACGGCTTGCGGGGGGCGATGCCGGTTGGGGCCAGCGAGACCACGCAGGGCATTGGTAGTTGCAGTTCTTGGTAGCCACCTTCGATAATACGCCTGGCGATGATGTTCCCCTTCCCGTCGGCTTCTACCCGTTCCACGAACGTGGCTTGGGGCAGGCCCATGTTCTCTGCCACTTGTGATGGCACATGGGCCGTGTCGCCGTCACTCGTCTGTCGTCCGGTGAAAATGATGAAGGGCTCTTTTGACTCTTTAGTGAAGCCTAGGTGCATAAGCAGGGTCGACAGTGCCAATCCCGTGGCGTAGGTGTCGCTCCCACCCAACTTCCGGTCCGATAGGAGGTACGCTTCGTCATACCCCATCGATAGGGCTGTTTTCAGCGCCGTCTCGAAGGAGTAGGGCCCCATGGAGCAGGCGATCATGCGTGCGTCGGGGTATTTTTTCTTCAGCTGGAGTCCAGCTTCTAGTCCGAACTGGCAATCGATGTTGATGATGGATTTGGCTTTGGTCCGGTCCATCAAGCCATCCTCTCCCATACGCATTTCGCTGGGGAGTGGAACTTGTTTGATTAAACTGATAATTGTTAGTGCCATTTATTTCGTGCTATTTATAGTTACATGTATTTATAATCGGGTCCGTTTCCACCGTAGGGAACATTCCAGGTGATGCCTCCCGCGGGCTCTTTGATATCGCACGTTTTGCAGTGGAGACAGTTCTCGAAATGGATTCTCAGTTCTTGCTTCCCTTCCCGGTCGGTATGCACTTCGTACACTTCGGCCGAGCAATAGTACTGGCAGGGTGCGCCGTACTCTTTGATGTTCACGGCGTTGAATGTTTCTGGATCGTTCACCCGCAGGTGGGGTACCTGGTGGTCATCATGTGCTACACCCGTGTAGTAGACATCCGTGACCTTATCGAACGTTAACTCCTTGTCGAATTCGAGACCCTTGTATTTCTCCTTGAACAGCGGCTTTTTCGCTTCGGCAAGTCTCTTTGTTGCTTCGCTATCGGAATGGTTTTTCAGTCGCCCACAGAAGCCAGCACCCCCGCTAATCAGCTGGGTGCCAAAGTGGAACATGCCCGGGATCATCCCCTTGACGAACCCCTGACGGAAGTTGCGGTTGCGGTGAAGTTCGGAGTAGACGGTGCTCTCTTTCATCAGCTGTTCGTAGGTTTGCAACGTCTTTTCCGAGAAGTCGTTCTTTTCCAGCGCCTCCAATGCGGCTTGCGCGGCAATCATGCCCGAATGCACGGCGAGGTGAATTCCCTTCAATGCCGGCATGGCAAGCAGTCCCGCGCTATCGCCCACGATAAGCGCGTTGTCCGTGAAGAGTTTCGGGACGGCGTAGTAGCCTCCTTCTGGCAGTGTCTTGGCACCGTACTCCAAGATTTTGCCTCCCTTTAGGAACTGGGAGACGAACGGGTGTTTCTTCCATATTTGGAACGCGTTGTGGGTGTCGAACGTGGGATCGGCGTAGTCCAGCCCGATGACCAGTCCCAACGCCACCTTGTTCTCTTTCAGTCCGTAGATAAATCCACCGCCGAACGCGCCGAAGTCGGATGCCGGGAACCCCATGGTGTTGTACACCTCGCCTGGGGCGATGTTCCCCTCGGGTACGCTCCACACCTCTTTGCAGCCCAGCGAGTAGATTTGTGGGTTCCTGCCCTGATCCAGATTGAATTTCCGGATCAGCTTCTTGGCCAGGCTGCCCCGGGATCCCTCCGCGAAGATGGTTAGCTTGGCCTCAACCGGTGTACCTTCTTGAAAGTTTTCCATTCGGTTTCCTTGTTGGTCTACCCCCGTGTCGATCGTTTTGGCCCCGATGACCTTGCCCTTTTCGTCGTACAGGATATCGCTCATCGCGAAGCCGGGATAGATCTCCACTCCCTTCTCTTCCGCCTTGCTGGCCAGGAAGCGGCAAAGCTCACCCAGCGAGGCGGTATAATGCCCCTTGTTGCCCATGTAGGGTGGGGTGATGGGGATTCTAAGTTTTCCCTTCTCGCTCAGCATGTACATCTTGTTGCTCGATACCTTCGAGTCGAAGGGTATCTCTTCTAGCGGGGTGTCGGGTAGCAGTTCGCTGAAGATACCGGGCCGAACCAGCGCCCCGGAAATGATATGGCTGCCAATGGAACTGCCCTTGTCTATCAGCAAGATGCGTCGTTCCATTCCCTTCTCTTTAAGCAGATCAGCCAATCGTATGGCGAAGGACAACCCCGAGGGTCCCCCGCCAATGATTAAAACATCCGTTTTAACAGTCATGTTATCCATATGTTTATTAGAATTAGACTATTTCTCGCCACGGCATAACCCAAGTAAACTTGTCCTCTGCACGTTTGGCTAAACGAAATAGTTCATTTTAAAAATTAGCTTGCAACGGTGACTTTTTATTAACGCACAAATATAACGATTTTTCACTTAACTATAAATGGGATGTCCCATTAAATTATCACGCTGTTTGATATTTGCTCGTTATTCGCGTTGTTATGTGATGGATTGTTCCTATTTTTGATGTCTGCAGGTGGGAGGTTAGGAGTTTCGGTAAGCGGATAATATGGGTTCTGCCACTTGCAAAGTTTGCCGGTTGCCTGGTGTGCCGGTTTGAAATGGACGAATGTGGGAGTAAAAAAATGGATAGACGAATGAAGGGATGTGAACGGGGAATGACGACGAAAATAGTGCTGGATGCGATGCGTTTCCATGCCTTTCACGGTGTGATGCCACACGAGAAGCAGGTTGGGAATGAGTTTGAGGTCAGCCTCACCTTAGAGGTAGACGTTACGGCGGCCGTTGAATCGGATCGGATAGTCGACACGGTTAACTATGCCGACCTGTACGCGTTGGTTAAGGCCGAGATGGCGATTCCCTCCGAGTTGATCGAGCATGTGGGTGGACGGATCTTGAAACGGGTGAAGGCGGAATACCCTAACGTCTCGAGGTTGGAGGTGCGGGTCGCGAAGCTACAACCACCTGTCGGGGGCGTGATGAAGAGCGCAGAGGTCGTGCTTACGCTGTAAGGGGTTTTCTGAATTTCAAGAAAATCGCGTACTTTTGCATAAAATTTCGAGCGAATGAGTCAAGAGACACTAGATACATGGCCAGTTGTTGAGCCTGAGAACCCTGTTGTTCCTGAAGATTCCGCAGTTCCCGAGGATTCTTTCGACCCCGAGGATTCTTTCGACCCCGAGGATTCTTTCGACCCCGAGGACCCCAACGCCTCAAGCGAGCCCATTGATTTCCCGGGTGACGTGGAGGGTGACGAAGAGCCGTTGATGTTGCGCACGGAGAACCTAGTGAAGCGGTACGGCAAGCGAACCGTGGTGAGTAACGTCTCCATCAACGTCAAGCAGGGCGAGATCGTGGGATTGCTGGGTCCCAACGGGGCGGGGAAGACCACGACCTTTTACATGGCCGTTGGATTGATCGTGCCCAACGAAGGTCAGATTTTCATCGGTGACGAGAACATCACCCGTTACCCGGTGTACAAGAGGGCACAGAAGGGTGTTGGTTACCTGGCACAGGAGGCTTCGATCTTCCGCAAAATGTCGGTGGAAGATAATATCCGATCGGTGCTCGAGTTCACCAACCTTTCTCCTAAGCAGCAGAAAGAGAAACTGGAGATGCTAATCGACGAGTTTGGCCTACAGAAGGTAAGGAAAAACCTAGGGGACCGGCTATCGGGCGGGGAGCGGCGACGTGCTGAGATTGCCCGTTGCTTGGCTATCGATCCGAAATTCATCATGCTCGACGAGCCGTTTGCGGGTATTGACCCCATCGCCGTGCAGGATATTCAATCGATCGTGGCGCGGCTCAAGTACCGGAATATCGGCATCCTTATTACCGACCATAACGTGGACGAGACGCTGAGCATCACCGACCGCGCTTACCTGCTGTTCGAGGGGAAGGTGCTGTTCCAGGGAAGTGCCGAGGAGTTGGCCGCCAATCCCATCGTGCGGGAGAAGTACCTCGGGGCCGATTTCGAGTTGCGTAAGCGGGTGTTTGAAGCGTGAGCCAATGGCGAGGATCCTCTCGATAGACTACGGGAAAAAACGCTCCGGGCTGGCCGTGAGCGATCCGTTGCAGATCATCGCGAACGGGTTGACGACCGTGGAGACCCCGAGGTTACTCGATTTCTTGGCAGACTACCTCCGGGAAGAGGAGGTGGAGCGTATCGTGGTAGGCCTGCCCAAGACAATGACCAACGAGCCATCGGAAAATATGAAGCGTGTAGAGCCGTTCGTTAACCGCCTTAGGAAATTGTACCCCCATATACCGGTGGAGTATTACGACGAGCGGTTCACCTCTAAAATGGCTCATCAGGCGATGATTGAAGGTGGGCTTAAAAAGAAGCGGCGACAAGATAAGGAGTTGGTGGATGAGATTAGTGCCACCATTATCCTTCAAGGGTATATGGAGAGCCGAAAGGGGCTGTAGCTAAACAGGCTCTTCGCTGAATGTAAACCGTTTATTGTTAGTTGAATGATGATTTTACCGATATACATTTACGGTCACCCGGTATTGCGTAAGGTGGCCCAAGATATTGACCCGTCGAATTATCCCGGCTTAAAAGAGTTGATCGATAATATGTTCGAAACGATGCGCAACGCCGAGGGAGTAGGCCTTGCCGGGCCACAGGTGGGATTGGAAGAACGCGTATTCGTGATGGACCTCTCGCCGCTTGCTACCGAAGAGTACCCGGAGTTCAAGGATTACACCAAGGTATTCATCAACGCGCACATCACCGAGCGTGGGGGAGAGCTTGAAACGATGGAGGAGGGGTGCCTCAGTGTTCCCGGCATACACGAGAAGGTCTCCCGGGAGGGAGAGATTCGAATCACCTACCTGGATGAGAACCTGGTACCTCGCGACGAGGTGTACACGGGTTACATAGCCCGGGTTATCCAGCACGAGTACGATCACCTGGACGGGATCCTCTTCATTGATAAAATTTCGCCACTCCGCAAGAGGATGGTGAGAAGCAAACTGACCAACATGGAGAAGGGGAAAGTGGCTTGCGACTACAAAATTCGGACCGCACGGTAATTTTTGGGAAGGTTTCAGGTTCGTTCGTTTGATAATTGGATAAATTGTCGTACCTTTGCCGGTCGAAAAATATTTTTCGATTCAATCCATAATTTATTAATTTAATTTGTATGAATAATTACGAAACCGTTTTCATTTTAACTCCCGTTTTGTCTGATGATCAGATGAAGGAAGCGGTTGAAAAGTTCAAGACTCTGCTCGTTGAAGAAGGAGCGGAGATCGTGAACGAAGAGGATTGGGGCTTGCGCAAGCTGGCCTATCCCATTGACAAGAAGACCACCGGGTTCTACGCGTTCCTGGAGTTCAAGGCCGAGCCGCACGTGATCGAGAAGCTGGAAGTGAACTTCCGTCGTGATGAGCGGGTAATTCGCTTCTTAACGGTGAAGCAGGACAAGTTCGCCTTGGAGTACGCCGAGAAACGTCGGAACAAGGGCAGCAAGAAGCAAGATGCCGCGACGACGAATGAGCCGGTTAAACCCAAGAGGACCGAAAGGCAGGAGCCCAAGGTCGAAAAAGCAGAAGCTAAGGCTGAAGTCCCGGAGTACGTAGTTGAAGCTCCGGAAGCCGTTGAAATGGAAGTTGAACTTAATGAACAGGAGGATTAAACGATGGCAAAGCAATCAGAAATCAGGTATTTGACTCCCCTTTCGGTGGATGTGAAGAAGAAAAAGTACTGCCGTTTTAAAAAGAACGGGATCAAGTACATCGATTATAAAGACCCCGAGTTCTTGAAGAAGTTCTTGAACGAGCAAGGCAAGATCTTACCCAGAAGGATTACCGGTACGTCCTTGAAGTTTCAACGTCGTATCGCTCAAGCGGTGAAGCGGGCGCGTCACCTCGCGTTGCTTCCATACGTTACCGATTTAATGAAATAAAAGGAGGACAAGAAGATGGAAGTAATTTTGAAAGAAGACGTTCTGAACTTGGGCTACAAAGACGATGTAGTAAACGTGAAGAAAGGGTATGCCCGCAACTACCTTATCCCGCAGAAGAAGGCCGTTATCGCGACTGAGTCGGCCAAAAAGGTGTTGGCAGAGGAGCAGCGACAGCGTGCCCACAAGATCGCGCAGATAAAGGCCGATGCGCAGACCATTGCCGATAAGATGGAAGGTGTATCGCTCACGATTGGTGCGAAGACCAGCTCCACCGGAACCATTTTCGGTTCGGTTACCAACATTCAAATTGCCGCTGCTTTGGCTGAACAAGGATTCGAGATCGACCGCAAGTTGATTGTGATTAAGGATCCTGTGAAGGAGGTTGGAAACTACACGGCGCTGGTTAAGCTTCACAAGGAGATATCAGTAGAGGTGCCTTTCGAAGTAGTTTCGGAATAGCATCCAACAGGATAGATGAAAAAACCTCGGGATTTTTCCCCGAGGTTTTTTTGTCGCTTGAATGTGCAAAACCGTTATTGCAAGTTCAATATCTCCATCGTGTCTCTCGCGATGGTCAGCTCCTCGTCGGTGGGGATAATCACCACCTTTACTTTCGACTCCGGCTTGCTGATGACCACCTCCGTGGCGCGTACTGATGCGTTGAGTTCCTCGTCCAGTTCGATTCCCATGAACGCCATATTCTTGCAGACGTCGGAGCGGGTTACGGCTTGGTTTTCGCCAACACCTCCCGTGAAGACGAGGATGTCCACCCCGCCCAGAGCAGCGGCGTATGAGCCCACGTACTTCTTGATCCGGTAGTTGTACGCGTCCAAGGCTAGCTTGGCCCGTTTGTTCCCCTTTTTGATGGCCGCTTCAAGCTCTCGCATATCCGAGGAGACGCCCGACATACCGAGAACCCCTGAAAACTTGTTCACCAGGGTGGAGATACCCTGGGCACCCATTCGCTCCTTGTCCATGATGTAGGAGATAACCCCAGGGTCCACGTCGCCCGAGCGGGTTCCCATGATTAGTCCCTCCACCGGGGTCATGCCCATGCTGGTGTCAATTGATTTCCCGTTCTTGATGGCGGTCACTGAACCCCCGTTCCCGATATGTGCCGTGATGATGCGTTGCTCCTCGTACGGGACGTTTAAAAATTCGCACGCTCGCTTAGAGACGTAGAGGTGGCTGGTGCCGTGGAACCCGTAGCGTCGGATGCCGTATTTCTCGTACAGTGAGTAGGGGAGCCCGTACATGTACGCGTAGTCGGGCATCGTTTGGTGGAAAGCGGTATCGAACACGCTCACCTGCGGGGTGTCGGGCAGTAGCTCCTGGATCGCGTAAATCCCCTTCAGGTTTGGTGGATTGTGTAGCGGTGCCAGCTCAATGCACTCGTTGAGCATGTCGATCACCTCCTCGGTGATGCGTACGCTCGTGTTGAAGCGTTCTCCCCCGTGCACCACCCGGTGACCAACGGCATCAATCTCTTCCAGCGACTGAATACAGCCATACTTTTCGCTCAGCAGTACTCCCAGGATGTATTCAATACCGGCCCGATGCTCCAGTATCTCTCCCTCAAGCATCACTTTTTCGCCATTGGGCAGCGTTACTTTGAGGAACGACCCTTTCATCCCTATTTTCTCGATGATTCCTTGCGCGATTACCTCCTTTTTCTCCATCATAAAAAGCTTGTACTTGATGGAGGAGCTTCCGCAGTTTAATACTAGAATTTTCATTTTCTTCTTATTTACTCGATTGAGGTATCGTTTTAATTGAATATGGTTTTGTTAACCGACAGGCGGTTCCCATTTTCGTCATACACGTAAAATCCTTTCCCTGAACGCACGCCCATTTGGTTGGAGCGGTACAGCTTCCACAGGATGGGGTTTGGCTTGTATTGCTTCAGCCCGAAGTCGTTGAACATCGCCTCCATCAGGGTTACGAGTCGCTCAATTCCCACGATATCAGCCATCTGGAAGATACCGTATCGTTGCCCGAAAATGATGGTAAAGGTCTCCTCGATGCTTTCCAGGGAGCTGATCCTTTCCAGTAACATTTGGCATGCCTCGTTGAGCATGGTTGCCAGTAGCCGTAAGCTCACGTTCCCGTTGCTCTCGTTAACGCGGTGCGGTTTGTACTTGATAAGCTTGGCAAACACCTCCATTTTCTGGTACACCTCTTCCGAGGTATACATCCCGATGGATATCTCCAGAATTCTGGCGTCGGGGTGCGATACCGGGAAGTAGAGGCTTACGCACCGCTCCTTGTGAATGAGATCGGCTGCCAGTTCACTGATGATCAGGGTGGAGCCGTTGGTTGCGATGATGGCATCTTCGTCCAGTACCTCTTCCAGCTTCTTGAAAATGTTCTTCCTGAGGGGGGTGCTTCGGCGTCCTGTTTCGGAGTAGCGGCTGCACTCGATTACCATGTCGCACCCCGCGAAATCCTCGTAGACCAGTGTTGGGGTGACCCGGTTCAGGATCACTTTCTTCTCGGCCGACGTCAATCCCCATCGGCTAATTTTTTTGTTCATCACGTTTTCCAACTCGCGCATCACGAAGTCGTTTCGTTCTTGCGATTCATCGAGGAAGACCACCTCCATGCCGGCCGTTGCCGCCATGTTGATAATGGTTCTCCCCTCTCTTCCGGCGCCCACCACGCCAATTTTTGAAAAAAGCGGTTTCCTCTTTCCGCTTGAGATAGTCAGCCCGTACTTCTCGATGGGTTCTACAATCATTTCATCCATATTTTGTAGTCTGTTATTGTTTTAGTCCTATAGCCTGGTTGGCCGTGATGGCCACCAAGTTGTAAATATCTTCTACGGAGCAACCCCTGGAGAGGTCGTTCACCGGGGCGGCCATTCCCTGAAGAACTGGCCCTACGGCATCCGCTTTGCCCAGTCGCTGTACCAGCTTGTAACCGATGTTACCCGCTTCGAGCGATGGGAAAACCAGCACGTTCGCCTTCCCCGCGATCGGGCTTCCCGGTGCTTTGCTGGCACCCACGCTGGGCACCAGCGCGGTGTCCGCCTGCAGTTCGCCATCGACCAGCAGGGTAGGCTCCAGCTCTTTCACCATCTCTGTTGCTTCGCGTACCTTGTCGACCGCTTCGTGCGCGGCACTTCCCTTGGTCGAGAAGCTGAGCATGGCCACCTTGGGTTCCACGCCCACCAAACTCTTCATCGTTTGGGCGGAGGCGATGGCAATCGAGGCCAGTTCCTCGGCGGTGGGGTCAGGCATTACCGCGCAGTCGGCGAACAGGATGGTCCCGTCCTCGCCATACTCCGGCGTTCGCGTAAGCATGATGAAAGCCCCTGAAACGACCTTGACCCCCGGGGTGGTTCTGATAATTTGCAGGGCTGGCCGCAGCACGTTTCCTGTCGTGTTTAGTGCACCGGCGACTTCACCATCGGCGTCCCCGCTTTTGATCATCAGGCAAGCCAGGTAAAGCGGGTTTTCCACCAGCCTTGCCGCCTCTTCGAGTGTCATCCCCTTATTTTTCCTGAGCTCGAAGAGCAATTGGGTGTATGCCTCTTTTTTGTCGTGTGTTTTCGGGTCGATGACCTTGGCTTGTCCCGCGTTGGCGAGTTTTAGCCGATCGATCTCGCTTTTAATCTCTGTGGGATCCCCCAAGAGGATGATGTCGGCCACGCCGTCGGCCACCAGCCGGTCTGTTGCCCGCAACGTGCGTTCTTCATTGCCTTCGGGTAGTACCACGCGTTGCTTGTTGGCCTTTGCCCGTGCGATCATGTTGTCTAGTAAATTCATAGTTATTGAGTAATTTTCAGTAGTGATTACCTTGTTTTATTTTCGTGTTTATGTTTATTATTGCTTTCAAGTTCGTTTCGCAAATATTTTCTACGCTCGATAGAGCTCAAGTAAACTTAGTTCCGTTCTCACTTATCGAAAATATTCGACTGACGCTACGTTCGTTTTGCAAATATTCGCTAAGGTTTTCGCTTTGAAAGCAAACAATGAAAAAATAAAAACGATGTGCGAAAGTTTAATTTACCTCGTATAAATGCAAAAATACAAAAAATGAGTTATCGCGGCAACAAAATGAATCTCTCTTACAAATAATCTCCCATTTGTCCTCGATTGACTATCTTTACGGCGAAATGAATGGTATGAAGTCAGTAAAACGAGAGAGGGTAGCCTATTTCAGTCTCACGTTGATGACCCTAATCGTGGGGTTTTCGTTTATCTTCGTGAAGATCGCGTTGCGTCATGCTTCGCCCATCGATCTGTTGGCCCATCGTTTTAGTGCCGCTTTTGTCGGTATTTTTCTCTATTACTTGATTCGTGGGAAGGGTTTTCCGCGGTTTGAGCGAAAAAGCGTACCTTCGCTGCTCCTCCTCTCTGTTTTCTACCCCATACTCCTCTTTTTGCTGCAGACTATAGGCCTGCAATTCACCACGGCTTCGGAGGCCGGTATCATTTCGGCCACTGCCCCGATATTCACCTTGATATTGGCTTCCATCTTCTTGAAGGAACGAAGCACGATCTGGCAAATTCTCTCCTTCTTCTTATCGGTGGGTGGTGTGATTTTTATCATGTACAAGAATGGGTTGGGGGAGGTGACCGGTGAAACGCTGAAGGGCGATTTCATTATCTTGCTTTCCGTCTTTTCTATAGCTATCTATCTAGTCCTGGCCCGGAGAGCCACGCGCAAGCACCCCCCCATGAATATTACTTTTTTCATGACCGTGGTTGCCTGCGTGCTCTTTAACCTCTTGGCCGTCACCAAGCACGTGCAACAGAATAGCCTCTCGCTCTACTTTGCCCCGTTCCAGAACGGTGAGTTCTTGTGGTCCATCCTCTACTTGGGTGTACTCTCCTCGTTCCTGACCTCTTTCCTGACCAACACCGCGCTGTCGGTCATCCCCGCATCCCGTGCCTCTATATTCAATAACCTAAGTCCCGTCATCACCGTCTTTGCCGGTGTCCTCGTTTTGGGTGAAACGCTTCGCGGCTATCACTTGATAGGAGGACTTATGGTCCTGTTGGGAATCATCGGGGTGAACGTGCTGAAAAGGGAGCCGGGTAACGGGTAACGGCTATGAATCCTTTGAAGCAGGAGCCGCTTGGTGGTACCTAATGAGGAGATTTTTTCGACATCTCTATGGCCTCTTTGATGTCCCTGAATGACACGCTAAGTTTTTCCCTGTTTCTCTTTTTGCGTTTGCTGTTCATTTTGGTGTCTTAGCTTCTTTATGTCGATAGTTTTTCCTTCCCTGTCCCATGATTTAAGGTAAAATTTGTCAAGATATTAATTTTCAACCAGCCAATCGTAAGCAGCCAAGAAAAAACCACCCGTACCTCAAGCAGGGTCGGCAATGGTTTACATCGGTTTAGGTTGTACACAGGCAACCATTCTTCCTGTTGGCAAGGTTCCATATTTTTGATATAATTGCAGAATCTGTCATAATTATTTATTCCTGTTTAAAATACTTATTGTCAACTGTTTTACTATATCTGCTTCTTCGGGCTTACTGGTGGCAATAAAAAGCGTTAGGGCTGCGAGTGTTGCATTGTCAATGATGGGTGTGCCATCCGGTTTTAGCAATGCCTTGTTTTGTTCCATAAAATAGAGGAAACATGCGGCGGCAAAAGTTTTCATCCTTGGGTTTTGCAAACAGCTCCGACTCAATTTTGGAATACATGGCTTGAATCATTTTCAGGTATTCTTCAACCGACGGATAAATGGTTTTTTGTTGCGTTATCCCTTTCTTGTCGAGCGACTCGTGGTCGTAATCGTCGAGGAGCGAAAGACCTTTGGCAAACACTTTAAGCATTTCAAATTCTTCGGTGGTTGTTTGTTCCGCTATGGCACGGTTAAGGATGCGGATACCTGTTTTGAGGTATTCTACTTCCTGCTGTTTTTGTGCCAGACGTTTTTCGTTAATGGAGTAACCCTGAACGAGGTAATCTTTAAGGCGTTGGGTTGCCCATTGGCGGAATTGGGTACCTCGTTTGGAGTTAACCCGATAGCCAACCGAAATGATTGCATCAAGATTATAGTATTTTATCTTCCTTTTTACCAAGCGTTTACCTTCTTTTTGAACTACCGAGAAATACTCGGTAGTTGAAATCTCCTCTAATTCAGATTCATTGTAAATGTTTTTTAAATGAAGCCCAATGGTGTCTGAATCTTTGTCGAATAGTTCAGCCATTTGTCTTTGGTTAAGCCAAACAGTATCACTATCCATTTGAACTTCAAGTTCAATTTGGTTGTCTTTACTTTTATATATTTCTATTTTGTTTTCCATTATTTCTTCTCCTTTTTAATCCTCTCTAACAGCACACTTGCCGGATTCATATTTAAGATCAATGCATCTGTTCTTACAATTTGCAGTAACAGTGGGTGATATGAAAACTTGCCTATCAGTAAGTCTGTTCGGTTGAAATTTACCGCATTTGGTAAGTCGGTTTTAGTCTTTTCCCTTCAATATTTTAATCATTTCATCAATTTCTTCTTCAGAAAAGTTACCGCTTATGTTTGCTCTTCCGCCAATTATTTCTGAATTCACCGTCGGCATAGATACAATACGATTCGCGACCACAATGGCTAAAGGTTTTCCGATATTCTCTTTTGTCAAAATCTGGAATTTTTTAGCTCCCTCTTTTGTAAACAGGATATTGATTTCTGGTCGTTCTTCATAACTACCCCCTACTTTTTTTACTTCTAAAATATCCTCAGGGGTCAGTGAAGGTTTTTCTTCCCACTTTATATCTGAACTTTCCATCGAATAATTGTAATCAACAGTCGCGTAAAATCCATTTTCTTTATCAATGGGTATGGGTTTGAATCTATTTGACGGCCTTTCAACCTGCTCGCTGAAATTATTAGTTATTTTGTTAATCTCGTCATTTATATCGCTAAATTGAATAGATATTGCTTTAAATAATTCTCCCGACTTAAATAATTTCTCATAAGCACTGGATTGAGCGAAATTATACATATCGTTGAGTTCTTTATCGCTTAGGACTTCATCAAATGATGCACTTATACGTTTTACTATCTCTTCATCTGACAGTGATTTTTCCAATTCGAGGATTCTAACACTGTCTTCTCCTGTCGCTTGGTATTTAAGAGACTCAATCCGAAATTGAAAACTTGTTTTTTGAGTCTCTACGAGATTCAACATATTGATAATTGTCTCGGTTTTATCCTGCCTTGACTGCCCACATTTCATTAATGATAAAGAAATTAGTATCAATCCGATTGAAAGTAGCCTTGTTCTCATTTTGTCCATTTGTTTGTTAGTAATTCAGTGTCGTTTTGTAAAATTATGGTTAGTGCGTTTTTCTTTCGGTTCTCTGGAAATTTTGCATATGCCTATTTATCTATTTCTGTTTCTGTTAGTCCTTGTTTTCTTAGTTGACCGCAGTAATTTGCTCTTAATCCAGCCAAGTCGTCAAATGGGCTACTTTTTAAAATTCTTTGATGTTCCGCATTTTCTTTTACTCGCCAATTCTCGTTAAGTTGTCCAAGTAATTCTTCTTGTTTTTCAAACATTATTCGTCTGCAATCCTTGTCTTCAATTCTATTTTTTAGTTCGAAGTCACAAGCCATAGAAAAAGTCACGCTTGCAAAAACCCAATATAGTAAATCGTCTATTTTGTCTGTCATTTTCCGTTCATATTCTTGTCCACGTTCTGAGATGATGTAAAACATAAATCCCAAGTTGTCGACTTCAATATAAGGATGAGCGTCCCAAGTTTGCTGTCCGTAACTCGGCAGTAAATTTGTCGGTGCGTTGATTTTCAAAGCCAACTCGTCAACCTTTTTCTTTATGTCGTCAAGCGAATATTTCGTCATTTTCCGGTGTCTTTTATTGTTTTCTGACGTCTTTTAAAATGCCCTATAACGGTAAAGCATATGGCTTGTGGCGGTTTTCAAAGCGTTTATATTTTAACATAAGACATAGGTTGATTTGGGTTAACACATTTGAATTTAGCACTTTACCCGCCATAAGCTATATGCAATATTAGCAACAGGTTATTTGTCAATTTCTTTCAGAATAAACTCAATCCATTTATGTCTGGGTATAGAGTCGTCTATTTCAACATCAGGTTTTATCCCAACGTCATCTATACGGTCTTTTTCGGAAAGTAAGGTTCTTGTTAAGCAATACCCTAATTCAAAACAACCGCTTGGCGACGACACACTCGTTACATTGGATACATCTAAAGCTCCAAATGTTTGCTTCCCATAAATTTGAACCTTTTTGCTTTGCTTTGCAGATAAGAGAAATTGCTCAACTGAACTTGCACAAATTTCATCTACAACTATAATAACATTTTTAGGATTCGGCAAAACTTTATCTAATTCTGTTATGTAAATACTGTCTCTTACTACTACAAATTTTCCGTCATTAGCCTCTAATTTTTTAAAAAACTTCCTGTCAAACAATCTTTGAATAAACGAAAATAATTTTGAAATTTGTTTTCTATTCAATTCAGTAGATAACCATTCTACACCAAATGTTTTAATTGGATTTGTATAGATAAATGGAATTATCTCTTTCCAAGAATTATCGATACCACCACCATTGTTTCGTAAATCAATTATCAGATTTTTGTGAGACAATATTGTTGCTCTGTTTTGTTCGATTTCTTTGTCTATCTTTTCTTTTTGGTCGGCATTGAATGAGGGTATTTTTAATATTGTTGTGTTTTCTGACAGTTCATAGAAAAGTGGTTTGGAAATATCTGATAATTTCCTCTCAATCTCACTTTCTACTTTTGAACTGTTGATAAATATCATTGAGCCAATCATCAACTCTGTTTCATTTTTTAAGTTCACACTCATTTTTTCAACGGAATGGTCCATCATATAATAATTGGAAATGAGTTTGTTGTTTTGTTCGTAAATTTCAAGTTTTACATCTCCTTTAGTCCATTCTGGAACATCTGACTCTATAATGAATCCCACATATTTTCGCTTCTGATTTAAGGTGTCAAGCACAATGCCTACTTTATAAGACGATGATTCCCAAATTCCAATTATTTTATCGTTTATTTGTTTCGCTTGTGTTTCTACTGTTTTAATAGAATAGTTAACTTTTTCTGCAATTTTAATAGAATAGTTAACTTTTTCTGCAATGCCAGAGACTGTATTCTTTGAGGAAGAAACATTTAACGAAATATAAAAATGTCCTTTACGGAAAAACCTTCCCCAATCATTTAATATTTTGTTGCATTTATAAATATCTTCGGCATTTTTTAATTCGACTTCAATAGAGTCACAAAATTTTTGATATGCTTCTATTCCTTTTTTTTGAATAATCCACTCAAAACCCGCATCGTTTTTTTCAAATGTTTCTTTTATCCAACGATAATCTTCTAAACAATTACAGTCTTTACTATCAATTTGTGCTTGTTCTTTCGCTGTTTTTCCGTTATTGCACGAAAAAAGAAAAGCTAACGATAAAATTACGATAAGTATTCTTTTCATTGTTGTTGTGTTTTGTTACTTGTTGCTAACGTGTTATTTACGTGATAAACCTTCATTAAAAAAGTTCGTAAAACATACCCGATTCAGTAGGTGTTTACGAATGTTTCACGTTCAACAAAAATAGCATTATTCTTTTAATCTCTTGTTCCCTATTACTACATTTGTTTCCCATTGATTTGAGCAAATGAGACATGTCTAGCTGTTAGTAGCTGGTTTTATTCTTCATCAATAAAAGCGGCTATATAGATTAATTCTCTGTTAGTCTTAGCATCTATGATCTTGTTGTAGAAATCCTTTAATGAGATTTTCCTGTTGTGAGTGATTTTGCATTCATTACAAGTTTACACAATTCTGCATATTCTCGTCCATCGTAAATATCTGGACAATTCCGTGTAACAAAATGATACTTTCCGTTCATCAATACTTCCAAAATCCACTCTTCCCCATCAAGTATCATATTTGGATCGTGAGTTTCAATATTCCAAAAATTTATACTATCAATTTTCGCCGTTATTTTCTCCCAAGTTTCTGATTTTATTACTTTCTGTTCGTGTTTAATTCTTCGTCCAGCCTTATAACCACCAAGTCCTTTTGTTTTACTGTAAGTCAAAGTAATTTGTCCATTACTATTTTCAATTCTGTATGAAAAGGGATTTGACCAAGTTCCCAAATGTGTAAATCTGATTATTTTTTTGTCTTCATTCCTTAATTTGTAGAGTATTGGCTCTTTCATACTTTTTAGGTGCTTAGAATACCATTGGTTTGTAAAGTCGCTTAAAGAGTCATTTGGTTCAGGAAAATCGCACGGGAATTCCTTTTTCTCGATGCAGTCATTTTGTCGTTTTGTAAATTCTGCACTTAATAATGGAAAATAATATTCATCTGTTGAGTTAGGTTTATATCGTAAATCAGCATTGAATACAGCACAACTTGCCATTATCAAAATTAGTCCTATGTAAATTATTAGTTGTCGTTTCATATGTTTGGTGCTGTAGTGTCTTTTTCATAATGGTGGGTAACTGTTTGGCTGTATAGTTATTCATTTGTTATTGGCACGATATTTTTAAACTCTCTCCAGCCATCTGCTAAACGATAATCGGCCAACACGGATTCAGGAACCCGCAATATACAATTTGTCTTATTTACATTACTAAACACGTTGTAAGGTTTAATTGTTTGGGGAGTTGTTGCATAGTTGTTGATTTCAGACAAACTATCGCAATCGGAAAATGCTGTATTATCAATATCAACTACCGAATTAGGAATAACAATGGAAGTTAAATTTCTACAATTTCTAAAAGCGTTTCTCCCAATATTAACTACCGAATTTGGAATTAGAACAGATGTCACCCCACAGAAATTTGAGGAATTGTCGTCAATGGTAGCATTTGAATCGAAAATATTTACAAAAGTCAAACCATCATCATCGCAAACATAGAAAGCATTATCCCCAATACTACTGACTCCTTCACAAATAACAATTTTTGTAATGCTTTTCAGATAAGGATACCAGGGAGAATTGATACGATATTTTCCTTGTTTGTACTTATAATTAGGCATTGCACCAACGCCACTAATTGTCAAGGTTTCATTGGAAATATTCCAACGAAGTTTGCCTGCTTTTCCGCTTTGAGCGCTATTTTTTAAGGCTTTTATATAAATACTGTCCAATGATTGTTTGTCAATCTGCTCTTGATTATTCGGAATTGTATCAAGTAGCGAACTAATCTGTTTGAAATATTTCGGTAACGAATCAAGTGGTTCACTATTTATTCGAACAGAAATGTCATTTAAATTCTGTCCGTAAGTGAAAAAGGTAATCGAAAAAATCAGTATCGTGAAGATGTGTCTCATTCACAGTTCGGTTTTCGCTGTTATTGTATTTCTATTATTCTTTCTTCAACAGTTGTTTGTCCTTCAGCGCTCACCTCCTTAGTTTCTATCGAATAAATAATCCATCCTGACTCATGAATCCGAGAAGCTGTCCATGTATCATTTGAAATATCGGGTATATCCTCTCTCTTTGGAGCCGGGACCTTCATTGTCCCGGCTGTTTTAGTTATAAAATCATACGCTGCGTTTGCTAACTGTTCTGGATCAACACTCTGTTGCATTCTGATTATAATATTATTATCATCTGGATTTAACTCATCAAGCCAAACCGTTAATTCTGTATCGAAAGGTTCTCCTCCATACATGTTTGTAGCTTTTATGTCCGCGTTATATACCTCACCATACTTATATATTTCTCCATGAAAAGAATAAAATTGATGTATTTCTTTCACGGCACCTAATTCGATAGATTCTTTTGTGGAATATAATTCTTCAATCTGTTTAATGAAATCATTCATATTAGGTATATCCTTGGTCTCTTTTTTCAATAATTTGGTTCCTTTTAGAATGTAGTCCCGAATTTCTTTCCAGTTAATAACCTCCTGAAAAGCACCAAGCTCATCTGTGCGAATTTTCACATGCATATCTTTGGTGATCGGGGAAAGTTTCTGCATTAATGTGTTTTCAGATTCGATTTCATAATCCTTATAAAACCAGTCTATTATATATGAATTAGCGGTTGAATCAACAATCGTAATATCTACTGTATATTTATAAAAATCTCTTGAAGTAATATCGGAATCTTTAATTTTGTATTTCTCTTGAGTCACAATGTATGTTTGTTTCTCATTTTTATCCCAATATCCAATAACTTGAGCAGTAGAATCAGTTATGTTTATTTGTCCATAAATCTTGCCGCTCATTAAAATAATCAGTACAAAAATCGGCAATCGTTTCATATCTATACCTGTTTAAGTTGTTCTTCCAGAAAGCCTGTTTTCCCCAGTTTAAAGGCAAACTGAATGGTAATCATTTAAATATATTTATTATCATACCCATATGAAATTACAAAAATCGCTATAATCACTACAATCAGAAAAGCAAAGATGGCGGTCTTTTTACCTTTGCTCATTTCAACATCAAAGCCTTGTCCATATTCTTTTTTGAGAGCTTTGAATTTAATGTCATCTATAATCTACAACCCGTGAGCTCTTGCCAGAACCTTCTGCTTTCTGTTTTATGTAAGCATAATTAACTCTGCACCATTCTATTAATTCATTTGTATCACAAAGTTTAATCCCATTTTTGTCAATAACAATTTTATCCTTTCTGTCTTGTAGTCGTTTAATAACGCGGAATGTTGTACAAGCAAGAAGTCCCAAGATAATAATTACAATAAATTCCCTGTTTTTTGCTTTAATGATAAAAAATACAAATATAAATACAGATGCGAAAAACACATAATCATCTAATCTGAGAAATGCATTTCGTATTACATATTTATCTGCTAATTCAAAATTTTTTCTCATGCTGGTTCCTCTATTTCTAATAATATTCAATTTCACGGGTATAAATAACTTTGTTAACTTCTTTTTTTATCCAATTGCCATTTTTGTCAAAATCTATATATCTCCAGGTTTCTTTTTTAAGCGGTTTATTATCTTGTGGTGTAGTTTTTGTTTCTCCAATAATTCTCCCGTTTTCATCATAGTCATATTCATAACTATAATTCTTTGTCCAACTATCAGCTATTACTTCAGTACTACCATAGTCATACACAATGTTTTTATGTGCTTTCATCGTGGAATCTTGGTTGTATTCATATATGTCCTTAAGGTATAAATCTTCACCTTCAAATTCCATCCAGGTAAGTGTCTCTATTAATTGGTGATTATGGTATTTGTTGTTCCTTCTTTTCATTGTTTTTCCCCTACTATCTAACTCTTCTTCCATTATACAATCGCCAATAGAATCATACGTATATTTGATATGTTCGTTCAATTCCCTTCTTATTGATTGTTTGAGTTTATGAAATGATTTTGACTCTATTAAATTCCCTTTGTCATCATATTTATAAATATCGAGTTCATAATCAAAATAGCGAGTTATTTTGGGTGTTGATGGTGCATGCTTATAAAGACGTTTTACGAGATTGCCATTTTCATAAAAGTATTCAATATAATCTGTCTCCTTTCCATCCTCATCATACTTGGTATATCTTGTTATTTTATTGTCTGAATTGAATGAGGATATCGCTTTCTTATCAAGACCTCCTAATGATGCGGATTGCTCTAAAATTGAAATTAACGCCCCAAATTCATTAAACTTGTAGGTAATGCTGTCTATCTCATTTTTATAAATATGTTTTTCCTTTATGGTTTTAATTCTTCCATTTAAAACTTCATCTTTCAGAATTATCCTGTTTGTTTTTTCTACATGTGAATTATTCTGTCCACAACTAATAATAGCTGTTCCAAAAATGATTATTGTTAAAAGAAAATTCCTCATTGTCAATAAATGGTGCTGTTTTTATTCAATTATCACATCTTTTAATTCTTTCCGAACGGAATACGGCATTGGGTCCGCGTAGCCTATTCTCATTAATAGCATTGGATAATTATCGTTAATGGCCATTTGTTTTCTAACTTCGTCAGCCAACGTGTTCACTTCGCAGGGTTGATTTGAAAATGCAACCGAAATCCCCAATTCCGTACATTTTAGGAAGAAACGTTCCAATGCTATTCCCGCTAAAATCCAATTATCGACACTGTTTTCTCGTGTTGCAATCAAAACAAGGTGAGACGAAGAGTTGAGTTTTTCTTTTTCTGTTTTATTTTGAGTTTTAGGGGTAAGGAAACTTTTCACGATCGGTCTGCCTATCCATTTTGGCAACGAGGGCGAACCTATTACATTATAGGCTAAGCCATCTCTTTCTTTTCGTGCATGTCCTGAATTGAAACGCATCCAATCAAGAAGTTCAGTTTTAAAATCCCTGTCTGTAAAAAGCATTTCATTCCCTCGGTAAATAAATTCGCAAAGCTTTGAAAAATCACTTTCGCCTTTCGGGTAAAAATAAATTGAAACGGGTTTTTTGATGTTTATTTTTTTCAGTTCATCGATGGCATTTGCCTGTATGCACTCTGATTTGTAAACGCTCCTGTTGGTTTGTCTCTTATCAATTTGGTCAAACAAAGGGTTTTTATCAACTTCTGATTTTTGTAGTTTAATTCTTATGAAAGACAAGCTGTCTTGCTTAATGATTTCAGCTTGGCAAGAATAGCCGAATTCATTGGCAGCAATACAAATATTTTCAACTGCACAGCCTAAACTAATATATAACTCTCTGTGATTTGCATCAATAACAGGAAGTTCTTTGCTGAGGTTAGGATAAACATCAATACTGTTTTCATTCAATCTGAACTTCCAGGGTTGCGTGTTGTGACCCGAAGGGGCTTTAATTCCATACTCTACCATTTTTAGGAAGTCGGGGTTTTGCCCGTTAGCCAAAATTGTTGAAAGCACCATAAATGTAATGATTAAAATGTTTTTCATTTCGTTTGTTTTTGCAATGCTCATATATTCATAGAACGTTCTATAAAATAACACCTGACGTGTTATTCACGTAATAAACCCTCATTAAAAAAAGTACGTAAAACATACCCGATTCAGTAGGCGTTTACGAATGTTTTACGTTCAACAAAAATAACATAATTCTTTGAATCTCTTGTTCCTATTTCCATATTTGCCTTCCACATATACATTGCAACACCTTTACGTTGTTATTTCTCGTGCCAATGCTTTTTGATTGATCGATTAGCTTTGAAGCAACAGACAGTTGAATCTGGATATAATGGTCTGTAAGGGTTTCACAGTAAGAAAAGTTGCCGACTGAGTACGATTTCCTATCAACCTACACAAAGATTGAAACGGGCTACAACGCATCGCATCCACTGAAACCCTTATTGGCTATATTGTGTGTTGTGTATAGCTTTTATTCAACTGTCTATTCAAAAATCTTATTCCAAAATAAAACAGTACACTTAAAGATACAATTAACGATATGAATATCATTTTGTTAGCAATCAGATCGCTGATTGACGAAGCATTGCTGGTAGAAAACATGAATATTAGGAATGCTATTACATTATTCGTGAAATGTATCAAAATACAGGGTATAATCGACTGGGTTTTAAAATATACCCAACCAATAAACAATCCTATCAGAAAGGCATCAATCGCTTGCCACGGATTTAAGTGAATCAAGGCAAAGAGAAGGCTTGAGCAAATAATTGATTTTCTTGGTGAATAAACCTTTAAATAACCATCAAGTATAATTCCCCTGAAAATCAATTCTTCAAAAAATGGAGCAAACAGCACAATTGTCATAAATGAATAAATATCTTTCGATACCATTTTACTCATCAATTCATCAAACCAATCTGGAACCGGAATCAGTGTAGTTATTGGGTCAATGATTATAATCATCATGACTGTCAAAATGATAATCTGAACATAAATCAACCAACTAGTATTACTTATCTTGATGGTATAGTTATCGGCATTTAGCTTTCTTCTTTTTTTCAAATACCTGTGGCTCGTGATGATTGTTGGAAGCGAATAGGATAAGAAATTCATCAGGGAATCATTTATGTCAAATAATAGATTATCTATTAGTTTTAGAGAAAATGAAAACAACAGTGTCATTAGAATTAAAAATCCTAATAATCCAAATGTCTGTCTAATAGTAGGGTAATAAGTCATTGTGAGTATCTTATGAGGTTTTACTGTTCTCTTCGTATCTTTTCTTGTGCCAAATCTGCCACGAGTTTATGAGGTTTTGCCACAAAACATACAACCCGGGTCCGAGTGATGCAATGGGGTTCAGGTATGTTTGTGTGAGCCAGATAGCCAGGATGGTGTTTTTTTGTCCAAGACTTTGTCCCCCGGCGACAACGAAGGAAAATTTCCTGCCGATTTTCCTGCCGAAACCGAACTGCAACAGGCAAATCAAAAGTGAGCTAACAGCAATGATTATTTCCAACAAGAAATTGCTGCTGCTGTGACTTACGACGAATCGGGTAACGCTGCCAAGAACAATGGTCAGCGCTACTGCCCATAAGTAGAAGGAGACGATTTGTGCCGATGCTATTTTTCGATGTAGTTTGGGAGCGGTTTTTTGAACTAAGAGCGATGCAAGGAACGGCAGAATCAAAATAGGCATCACCTTCAGGAAAATATACCCGAAAGATGCCCCAAAAGAGAGTGTTTTGCCCGTTTCGCCAATAATTGAAAAGAATAGCGGCGCCATAAATGCAATGGACAAATTGCTGATAACCGAATAGGCTGCCACGGTAGAGATACTTCCACCCAAAAGACCTGTAACCACTGGTGCCGATGTGGCTGTCGAAGCCAAAACGCATATCATACATGATTGAGCCAACACTTCGTTAAACGGGCGAATGGCCAGGTAAATCAAAGCACTGCCAATATATTGAATGCCTAATAAAATATAGTGAAACCTGGTGATTTTGATGCTACTCCACGAAATGCGGGAATAGGTGATAAAAAGCATCAACGATAACAGATAGGGGGTTGCAAACGATAAGGCATATAGCTGTTTGTGAAACACGATGCCTAAAACGATGGCTATGGGGAGTAGATTTTTTTCTAAAAAACGTTTCATGCGGTTTTGTTTTTACAAATCATTGAGGTTTCTTTTATTTTAGCTTGTCGGCGTCAGACTGTTTTTATGTTTCCTACATTTGGCTCCCATATTGAAATGGCATCCTGTTCTCTGTTGCTGTTCCAAGTTTTAAAACCCCTCGAAAGTTGTAATTCCCTTGATAATTCTCTTTTGGATAGGGGGTAAATAAAGTAGTTCATAATTAAGTTGCTATAAAACGACAAAAATAGACTAAAGTCTACACTTTTCAACTTGATTTATGGATAATATTGCATTTTTCCAATGAAAATTTGGGCCAAAGTTTACACTTTTCCAACATGAATAGGGCATAAAATATACACTTTTCCAAAAATAACTGTATCAGTTTGTATCGCTGCTTTTACATGATAAGCGCTTGTAAAAAACATTTTTTTCAACTATTTTTGTAGATGAAAAAACCTCTGAATTTATAGATGAAAGTACCTGAAAGGCGGTTATGAAAAAATTACTCTCCATACTGTTGATTGCAAGTTGCGCCGTATTGTCCGTGACGGGGCAAGAGAAGCCACGTGAAAACGAACGGCCGAAGGTGGGGGTCGTGCTTAGCGGGGGCTCCGCTAAGGGTTTCGCACACGTTGGCGTGTTGAAGGTGTTAGAGAGGGCCGGGATACCGATTGATTGCATTGCCGGGACGAGCATGGGGGCGGTAGTCGGGGGGCTTTACTCGGTTGGTTATAGCGCTAACGTGATCGATTCGCTTATCAGCCTTCAGGATTGGGATTACCTGATGCGGGATCACGTGTACCGCGAATATTTACCCGCGAAGCAACGAGAAGACAGTAAGAGGCACCTGGTTTCGCTGCCATACCAGTTGAAGATAAAAGAGGGAGAGGGAAGGTTGAGCCTCCCCCCGGGCGTGTTTGCCGGCCAAAACATTTACAGCCTTTTCTTGAACATGACCATCGGTTTCCAACACCCCATGGATTTTGACGATCTGCCTATCCCGTTCGCATGCGTGGCCGCCGATGTACGTACCGGTCAAGAGGTGGTGTTCCGAGAGGGGGTGCTGCCCATGGCCATGCGGGCGAGCATGGCTATCCCCGGAGTGTTCACGCCCGTGAAGCAGGATAGCATGCTGCTGATCGACGGGGGGATGATAAACAACACCCCGGTGGACGTGGCACGGGAAATGGGCGCCGATTTTGTGATCGCCGTCTCGTTCCCACCTGATGAAAAGGCGATAGAGAAAGGACAGGGGAGCATCACCGAGGTGGTGGGACAGATTGGGAACTTCATTGGGGCGCAAAAGAGAATACAGAACCTTAAGGATGCAGACCTGCTGATAACCCCCCTGTTACATCCTTATGGCTCGATGGATTTTTACCAGCAGGCTATTGATTCCATTATCGCCCGGGGCGAAGAAGCGGCTATGAGGGAGTGGGAGGGACTGATGAACCTCAAGCGTTCGCTGGGTTTTGACTCGATAGACAGTCCCAGGCTCACGAGAGAACTCGTTAACCCCTACATTAACGTGGATACGCTGCTGATAAAAGATGTTCGGGTGGAGGGGGTATCACCTAGGGAGGAGAGGCAGGTGTTACGCTGGATTCCTCTCTTAGACGATAAGGTGACCCGAAAGCAACTGGATGCCATGACCGCACGGGTGTTTGGTACCGGGTTGTTTTCCAGTGTCCATTACCGGTTGGACGGGGAGGGCCCCTTTGACCTCGTGTTCAACGTGGAGCCCAAAGTGACAAATACCCTCAATTTGGGCTTCTATTTTGATAGCGAGGATATGGCGGCGATTCTGGCTAATACCACCATCCGATTAAGCAGATCGCTGCAATCGATGTTCGATATCACCACGAGGCTCAGTCGTGACCCCTACTTCATGGTGGACTACTCCATCAACAGCGGCCTCTTCTACAAAGGGGGAATCAACTACACGTTGAGCAGGAGTGACCTGCCAGTTTATCACCGGGGAAACCTGTTTTACAACGCACGGGTCGTGAGGAATGCCCTAACGCTCAACTTTTCTGAATTCTACTTTGGGGATGTGAAACTTTATTTCGGGGCGGGACTCGACAACTATCACTTTTCCAGCCCTTTACTCAATCCCTTGAACCTTGCCGTGACGGAAGGGCAGGATCAGTTGTACATCAACTACACGTTCAACGGGGTGTATGACAACCTGAACGATACCTACTTCCCCTCTTCCGGGAACTACTTCTCGTTTCAATATTGCCTGCACACCGACAACTTCGCGCAGCTGAACAACGACCATCCCCTCAGCGTCCTGCGAATGAACCTGTTTAAGTCGTCGCATCTGTTCGGCAACGCCTACTTTACCCCACGTCTCGCCGCACGGTACGTGATGAGCGAGAACGCCCCCAATATCTACCGTAATTTCGTAGGGGGGAGAATCGATGGCCACTACCTGCCTCAGCAAATCGCCGTGCGAGGCTCAAGGGGAATGGAGCTATTGGGTAACTTGGTGCTCTCTGCCGATATGGGTATGCATTACGCTTTCACGCCCAAAAATCACCTTTACGGGAATGTTAACTTTACAATCCATAGCCAAACCCCGGACAGTTTCTTTAAGGGAGAACCTTTTTGGAGTGGAAATATCGGGTACTCCCACCTCACCATAGTGGGACCGCTGCGGGCCGAAGTGGGCTATTCGCACCTCTCCAGACGCTTCTACCCCTACCTGAGCATCGGTTACCACTTTTAATGGCTCTTGTACAACAAAATGTGAACCGCCTCGCCACGGCATAGTCCAAATGGATTTGTCCTCTGCTCGTTTGGCTTAACGAAATAGTTCATAAATTAGACATTTTCTCGCAATGGCATAGTCCAAATGGATTTGTCCTCTGCTCATTTGGCTTAACGAAATAGTTCATTGACATTAGACTATTTCTCGCCACGGCATAGTCCAAGTAAACTTGTCCTCTGCTCGTTTGGCTTAACGAAATAGTTCATTGACATTAGACTTAGTTGAATAAATTATTCAATTCTTGATTATTCAAAAGTAAATAATTATCTTTGCATAAAATCATTTGTTGCAAAAAAAACTGATTATGAAACAAAAAGTGCGAAATCCATTTGTAATTGGGGGATACGTTTCCCCTGAATACTTCTGTAATCGGGAGGTGGAGTCTAAAGAGTTGCTATCCGCATTGTTAAATCATCGCAACACCGCTATCATATCGCCCAGGCGTATGGGGAAGACCGGGTTGATACAACACTGCCTCCAGTTTCCAGAAGTGAGAAAAAACTTCCACCACTTTTTTATTGATATTTACGCGACGGGAAGCCTAAGCGAGTTGGTGTTTATGCTTGGTAAAGAGATATTTGAAACTTTGCAACCCAAGGGAAAACGATTTATTGACCATTTCTTTAACGTGATTACTTCGCTTAGACCGGCATTAAAATTAGATCCAGTGACCGGTATGCCGATATTTGATATCGGCATCGGGGAGATCATGGCACCGGAGTATTCACTGGAACAGATTTTCACCTATTTGGAAACGGCCGATAAGCCTTGTGTGGTAGCTATCGATGAGTTCCAACAAATCGCGAAATACCCGGAAAGAAACCTCGAGGCTATCCTTCGTACGCATATCCAAACCTGTACCAATGCAACCTTTATCTTCTCCGGAAGTCAACGACAGATGATGCGGAATATCTTTTTTTCACCTTCACGTCCTTTCTATCAGAGCGTTTCGTTAATCTCTCTTGGTGCCATAGAGTTAAACACCTACCGGGATTTTATCGTCGAGAAGATGAGGGACGGTGACAAGAAGATTGATAACGAATTGGTGGAGCGTGTATATCGCCTGTTTGAAGGACATACCTGGTATGTTCAAAATTTTTTTAATCGCTTATACTCCGCGATGGAGAAAGGGGAAGAGTGTACGTTGCAAATGGTGGAGGATTATGTCCGCATAACGGTGAACTCCTACGAACCCATGTTCGAAGCCATCGTAGGCTTATTATCGGCGAGGCAAAAAGAACTGATAGTCGCCATTGCCAAAGAGGGTAAGGCAAAAGGGGTCACGTCGGCATCTTTCGTGAGGAAACATGGCTTAATGTCAGCAAGTACCGTGCAGTCGGCCTTGCGCCAACTGTTGGATAAAGAGTTCGTGACGAAAGAAGGGGATGCTTATATCGTTTACGACCGTTTTTTCGGGTTATGGTTGTCCGAGAAGTTCGGAACAGGTTATACCGTGTGAGAAATGGGAGCGGATGCTTTCTCCATTTTCCTCTTGATCTCCTCGGTGCATAGGTTGCCGATGCTTCCGGCGTGGGTGTGTTGCACCACTCCATCGGAATGGAATTTCCCTTCCTGTACCTCTTTACCCACCTGCTGATAGGCTTCCCGGAACGGGACGCCTTGCAATACCCGGTGGTTCACCTCTTCCACGGTAAACAGGTACTCGTAACGCGGGTCGGAGAGAATCTCTCTGTTCACCGATATGTTTTCCAGCATGAAGCAGCTCATCTGCAGGATGTCGTGCAGGGTATCCAACGCGGGGAAGAGTACCTCTTTCAACAGTTGGTAGTCGCGGTGGTAGCCGTGCGTCATGTTGGTGGTCATCAACGTGATCTCGTTGGGTAGACTCTGCAGCCGGTTTGCGTGCGCCCGAATCAGTTCCCAAACGTCCGGGTTCTTCTTATGCGGCATGATGCTTGAGCCGGTGGTTAGCTCATCGGGGTAGGAGATGAAGCCGTAATTCCCGGAAAGGTACTGGCAGTTGTCCGCGGCCAACTTGTTCAGGGTCGAGGCGATGTTCGATACGGCTTGCGCGAGGACTCGCTCGCTCTTACCGCGACCCATTTGAGCGGCAACCACGTTGTAGCTAAGGGTGGAGAACCCCAGTTCGCGGGTGGTCATCTCCCTGTCGAGGGGAAACGAATTGCCGTATCCGGCGGCAGAACCCAGGGGATTTTGGTCGGCTACCTTCCATGCCGCGGCAAGCGTGTGCATATCATCGACCAATGTTTCGGCGTACGCACCGAACCACAACCCGAACGAGGAGGGCATCGCGATTTGGGCGTGCGTGTAGCCGGGGAGTAGTACCTCCTTGTACTTTTCGCTAAGTGATTGCAGTAGGTTGAAGAGTTCGATAACCTCCTCCTTGATCTGCAGGATCTCCTCTTTCAGGTAGAGCTTGATGTCCACCAGCACTTGATCGTTTCGGGAGCGGCCCGAGTGGATCTTTTTGCCCACCTCCCCCAGTCGTTCTGTGAGCATCGCCTCCACCTGCGAGTGGATATCCTCTACCTGGTCGTCAAGCTTGAAACCTCCCTGCTCCACTTCGCTTAGGATACGTTCCAGTTCGGCACGCAATATCTTTTCCTCCTCTACCTCCAGGAGGCCGATGGTTGTTAGCATCCTGATGTGCGCCATCGATCCCCGGATATCGTGCTTCGCCAGCCGCAGGTCTAACTCGCGGTCGTTTCCCACGGTGAAATCCTCTACCCTCTTGTTGGCGTCAAAGCCCTTGTCCCACATTTTCGAGAAACTGCCGCGAAGCTGTTTCGCCTTGGAGTCGACTTTGGAATCGCCTTTTGCTTTGGAATCAGCCTTGGTTCCTGAATCGGTGGAATTGGGTAGGTTGTAATCCTTTTTGCTCTTTGTAGGTTTCATGCTCGTAGTTGTTAATATTTTTGACTTTCGTATTTTATTTACTCTTTCAGCTTTCAGAGCGAAGACCTCGTAAATATTTGCGATAAGCCGAGCGCAGAGTCAAGCTTGCTTGAACTATGCTGAGGTGAGCAAATATCTACTGCGTGAACTTTCGTGGGAACACATCCTGCGAAGATTACGTTAAAAAAGAAAAGCTGTTTGAAGCGAAGCCGAACTTTTGCGTTAAGCAATAGACAGAAAACAAACTTGTTTGGATTATGTTATTGCGAGCAAAAGTGCAGCGGAGCTGAGTTATTTTTCTTTTAGCAATCAAGCAGTTGATGGGTCACGAAATTTACGCCAGTCAAGCCTGAAAGCGATGAAACAGTTACATGCGAAAGTTGAGTTAATATTTTGAACCATCACAAGGGCCACCGTTCAATAAATTGAATGTACCCCTCGATACCCTGCCGCAGCTCATCGATCAGCACGAACTCGTCGGATTGGTGTGATCGGGCTGACTCACCGGGTCCCATCTTGATGGCGGGGCAGGTGATCCGCATCCAGTCGGAGGTGGTGGGCGAGATATAGGTCTCGATACCAAGCTGTTTCACCTGCTGCAGCAAGGGGTGTCCTTCGGGTGTCGCAGAGCTGCGGTTGGTGAGCGAACGGGCAGTGAGCTTGCTTTGTACCTTCGGTTGCAGAAGTTCCATGATCTCCCCGTTGCTATACTGCTCGGTAGGTCGAATATCTACCACGAAGCAGCATTTGTCCGGAACCACGTTATGTTGGGTGCCCGCGTTGATCTGGGTGACGGTTAGCTTCACCTCCCCCATGGTGGGTGAGACCTTGCTGAATGTTGTCCCCCGTAACGTGGCTATGTCGTCCAGTGCGATGTAGAGCGAGTTTACCCCCTCGTTTCGGGCCGCGTGGCCGCTCACACCCGTCGCCTCCCCGTCGATTACCAGCAGTCCCCTTTCCGCGATGGCTGCCTTCATGCCGGTAGGCTCTCCAACAATGGCCATATCTACCTCTTTGGATAGTTCACCCCAAAGCCGACGCATGCCATTGGGGCCGGAGTTTTCTTCTTCTGTGGAGAGCGCCAACAGTAGGTTGACAGGGAGCTCTTGTTGATGAAAGTGGAGGAACGTCTGGATCATGGAGACTACACTCGCCCCGGCATCGTTGCTGCCCAACCCGTTTATCTTCGTATTCGAGACAAGTGGGTTAAACGGGTCGAAGGTGTACCCAATGTTGGGGCGTACCGTATCGAGGTGAGAGGTAAGCATCAGCGTCGGCTTCAAAGGGTCGCGGTGCGGCTGGCGTGCTACGAGGTTGTTCCCGACCCGCTCCACCTCGATCCCCCTTTCCGTAAGGTAGGTCACCAGGAAGTCGCTTCGGGTATGTTCTTCACCGGAGGGGGAGGGAATGGCGACCAACTCCCGTAGTAGTTCCGTCGCTTCGCGTGTATAGTCGTCTAAATGGTTACTCACTTCAATACTCTCCTTTATCGCCTTCTCGTAATACTGTCAGATAGAAAACTCTTTCGTTTGTCGTTTTATTAATTCTCCCTTATCGTTTTTCGTGACGATAGTTGGGCGATCCTGTTTCAGCCTCATGTATCTTTGTTTATCTTAATATCGTCCCTTTCCCGTTTAGCAGGTTCTTCGCGTGCAGCACGACCACCTCGGATACGCCACCCTCGATAGCCCGGAAGGCGTTGTCTAACTTGGGCAACATGCCGCCGGCGATAATTCCCGACTGTTTATACTCTTCGTACTCCCCTTGTGTTATCACTGGTATCAAGCTGTTGGGATCGTTCACGTCCCCCAGTACCCCCTCTTTTTCGAAACAGTAATAGAGGGTGGTCCGGTATAGCTTGGAGCAAGCGGTCGCCACCGTGTTGGCGATGGTGTCGGCGTTGGTGTTCAGGAGAGATCCCTTTTCATCGTGCGTGATGGCGCAGAAAACGGGAACGGCACCACCATCCACGAGACGTGCGATGAACGTGGCGTTCGTCTTGCCCGGGTCGGGATCGCCCACGTAGCCAAAATCAATTGGCTCAGGAGAGCGCCGTATTGAGGGAATCACGTTGCCGTCAGCGCCCGAGAGACCGATTGCGTTGCAGCCTCTTTTTTGTAGGGAGGCAACGATGCTCTTGTTGATCCACCCGGCATATACCATGGTCACCAGCCTCAGCGTATCCCCGTCGGTCACCCGGCGCCCGCGGATCATCTTGGTTTCGATTCCAAGCTGCTCCGCCATCTTGGAGGCCATCACGCCCCCGCCATGAACCAGCACCTTCTGCCCTTCCAGTTGATGGAAGTCATCCAGGAAGCTCTCCAGGGCATCCGGGTTGTCCACGATGTTTCCCCCGATCTTGACGACCGAGAGCTGTGCTGCTTTGTTAACAAACGATTTTGGCATCTTGTTGTCCTATACTCTATTTAGCGCGAAGGCATTAGTGAAAACCAACTGGTGGGTTGCAAAATGAATGACGGTTGAAAATGAACGATAGCGGAAGAAGATGATAGCTTAAAAAGCACAACGGAAGGAAATGCAGGCCGGTGGAAAAACATGCCGGCGAATGAATCACTCTCCGAGGTGCGTCAAAATCTCTTTCAGTACCACTTGGGCTGCCACCACCCGGTTGGCCGCTTCCGGAATCACGATGGAGCGGGGACTCTCGATCACCTCGTCGGTCACGATCATGTTGCGCCGCACCGGTAGACAGTGCATGAAGTAGGCGTCATCGGTCAGGGTCATCTTTCGCGTGTCGACCGTCCACGAGCGGTCGGTCGACAATACCTTGCCGTAGTTGGGATCGCGGTAAGCCGCCCAGTTCTTCGCGTAGATAAAGTGGGCGCCTTGGTAGGCTTTCTCCATATCGTACTCCACCGTGGCGTTGCCCACGAACTGCTCGTCCAGCTCGTATCCCTCGGGATGGGTGATCACGAATTCGTAGTCGGTCGCGTTCATCCATTCGGCGAACGAGTTGGGCACCGCTTGGGGTAGCGCATTGGGGTGAGGTGCCCAAGTGAGTACCACCTTGGGCCTTTCACACGCTTTATACTCCTCGATGGTGATCAGGTCGGCAAAGCTCTGCAGCGGATGCCGCGTGGCGGCCTCCATGCTGAAGACCGGCTTGCCGGAGTGCTTGATGAACTGGTTCAGGATCACCTCGTTGTAGTCATCTGCTTTGTTCTTGAACTGGGCAAATGAACGTACCCCGATAACATCGCAATAGGAACCCATGACCGGGATTGCCTCCAGGATATGTTCCGCCTTGTCGCCATCCATAACGACACCCCGCTCTGTTTCCAGCTTCCAGGCACCTTGGTTGATGTCGAGCACGATCACGTTCATCCCGAGGTTCAGTCCCGCTTTCTGCGTGCTGAGCCGGGTACGAAGGCTCGAGTTAAAGAAGATCATCAACAGCGTCTTGTTCTTGCCCAGCTCTTGGTCGGCGTAGGGGTTCTCCTTGACCTGCCTTGCTTTTTGGAGCGCGCTTTGTAGGTCGCCCACGTCATGAACCGATGTGAAGTGTTTCATACGATTATTTTAATCTTTTACATTTTGGTGTATGGAACTATTCCGTTAAGCCAAATGAGCATTGGACAAGTTTACTTGGACAAGGCCATGGCGAGGAATAGTCTAACTTTAGTGAACCTTGGATGTTTAAAATAATCATTCTCAAGGATGATTAATGATTATTTTAATCATGTCGGTTTTATATTACGCTACTCTTTTTTTAAATTCAGTGATGAAATGGTCGATCTCCTCCTTGGTGATTGATAGTGGCGGCAACAACCGCATGGTGTTGTTTTTAGCCCCGCCGGTAAATATATGGCTTTCAAAGAGAAGTTGATTGCGAAGGTCAGCCCATTTTTCCGGTAACGGGATGCCGAGCATCAGGCCCCGACCCCGTACCTCGTCAACCCCCTCTATCCCGGCCAGCTGTTTCTTGAGGTAAGCGCCCATGGCCTTGGCGTTGGCGATTAGCTTCTCCTCCTTGAGCACGTCGAGAACCGCGATGGCTGCCGCGCAAGCCAGGTGGTTGCCCCCAAAGGTGGTGCCCAGCATACCCTTTTTCGCTTTGAAGGCGGGTGAGATAAGCACCCCGCCGATGGGGAAGCCGTTGCCCATCCCTTTGGCAATGGTGATGATATCTGGCTTTATCCCCGCCGGCTGGTGTGCGAAGAAGTCCCCCGTCCGGCCGTAACCCGATTGAATCTCGTCGAGGATGAGTGGTACACCTTGGTCACGGCATAGCTGGGATAGCCTTCGTAGGAAAGCGTTGCCTGGCACAATAATACCCGCAATACCTTGGATGCCCTCGATGATCACAGCGGCCACGTCCCCCTTCGCGAGTTCACTCTTCACCGCGGTAGCATCACCGAAAGGCACGAAGGTCACCTTGTGTCCCTGGTTGAAGGGGGCTTGAATGGCCGGGTTGTTCGTGACAGCCACCGCGCCCGAGGTACGGCCGTGGAATGCCTCCGTGAAGGCGACGACCCTTTTTTTCCCCGTGTGGAATGACGCTAGTTTTAGCGCATTCTCGTTGGCCTCGGCCCCGGAGTTGCAGAGGAACAGCGAGTAGTCGGGGTACCCGGACAAGGCTCCCAATTTCTCGGCCAGCTCCGCCTGTAGTGGGTTGCGGACCGAGTTGGAGTAAAAGCCAATCTTGGCTACCTGTTGCCGGATCGCCTCCAGGTACCGGGGGTGGGCGTGCCCGATGGAGATGACCGCGTGGCCGCCGTAGAGGTCGAGGTATTCGTTCCCCTCGCTATCCCACACGGTGCAGCCTTCTGCGCGAACCGGCTCTATATTCCACAAGTTGTATACATCAAATAGATTCATTAGAAAGCACTTCCTTTTAGTGTTAATCCCGTGGCCTCGTCCAGGCCGAACATCAGGTTCATATTCTGCACCGCCTGACCCGACGCCCCCTTCAGCAGGTTGTCGATAATGGAGGTGATGTGGATGTTGCCGTTATGGAACCCCACGTGCAGCAACGCCTTGTTGGTATTCACCACCTCCTTCAGGCTGATGGGCTGATCAGAGACGAAGACGAAGGGTGAGGGTTCGTAGTACGACTTGAAGAGTTGAATCGCTTCGGCTTCAGACATCGTCCCGTGCCACCTCGTGTAGAGGCTTGCGAAGATGCCCCGGGTGAAGTCGCCCCGCATCGGTACGAAGTTAATCGCGGGAAGGGCAGTATTCATCGGGTTTCCAGGGTTCCCGGCGTTCAACGTGTTTGCTGGGTTACTTGCTATCGTTGAAAGGCCACTATTTGCTCCGCTTGCCGGGTTTCCTGCTTTAGTTGTGCTCGCTAACGTGCGTCGGATCTCCTCCAAATGCTGGTGCGTGAACGCTTTGTAGACCGAAATATTGCTGTCGCGGTAGCTGAAATGGGTGGTTTCTCCCGGTCGCTTCCCCGCGCCGGTCGACCCGGTGATGGCATGCACGTGCACCTCGTCGCGTAACAGGTTATGAGCCGCTAGCGGCAGGAGCGCCAGCAGGATGGAGGTGGCGAAGCAACCGGGGTTGGCTACGTTGCGGCACGACCGTATCTGCTCGCGGTTCAGCTCACAGAGGCCAAACACGAACTCACGGTCACTGAAGAGCGGTTCGTTTCGGAAGTCGTTGCCCAAGTCGATCACCCTACAGGTTGCCGGAACGTTATTCTCTTGCAGGAAGGAACGAGATAGCCCATGCCCCAGGCAGAGGAAAATCACGTCGGGTTGATGGAATCTGTCGGTGAACATCAGGTCGGTCTCGCCCAGCAGGTCACGATGCATCTCGGCGACCGGCGTGCCGGCGGAGGTGCTGCTGATGACCGATTCGATCTGCACGTTGGGGTGTCGGAGCAGTATGCGTAGCAGTTCGCCCGCGGTGTACCCCGTTCCACCCACTATGCTCACTTTAATCATTGTCGTGAATGGTGTAATAGATTTTTAACGGGTTGGAGATCACCTTCGTGAAGCCCACTACATCTTGACCGCTGAACGATTTGTTGGACTCGCCATATTCGCCAAAGCGGGGACTCATTAGATCGTATTCGCTGGAACAGGCCAGCACGGCAAAGTGGTAGGGGCGTAACTCCACCTGCACCTCGCCCGTGACGAATTTTTGGGTGTCGTCTAAGAAGGTCTCTATATTCCGCATCACCGGTTCCAGGTAGCGTGCCTCGTGCATCAACTGTCCGTACCAGTTGGAGAGCTGCTCCTTCCAGTAGAGCTGGTCTTTGGTGAGCACATGCTTCTCCAGCAGGTGGTGCGCCTTGATGATGATTAGGGGTGACGGTGCCTCGAAGGCTACCCGTCCCTTGGTGCCGATAATGGTGTCCCCCACGTGTACGTCGCGTCCAATGCCGTATTTGGATGCCATCTCTTGAAGAGCCCTGATCAGTTTCACAGGCGCCATCTTCTTGCCATTCAGCGAGGTGGGTTCACCCTGTTCAAAGCCTATGGTGATACTTTCGCTGCCATCAACAGTGACTTGAGAGGGGTAGGCCTTCTCGGGCAGCACGCCGGATGACTTTAACGTCTCCACGCCACCCACGCTGGTTCCCCACAGGCCCTGGTTGATGGAATACTTCGATTTCTCCCACGAGAAGTCAAACCCTTTCTCCTTCAGGTAGTCGATCTCCTGTTGTCTGGATAAGGAGAGCGACCGTATGGGCGCCAATATCTTCACGTCCGGGGCGAGTACCTCAAATACCAGGTCGAACCGAACCTGGTCGTTCCCCGCGCCGGTACTCCCGTGTGCCACGAAATCGGCTCCCAGCTTCTTCACGTGGTCGAGTACCGCCATCGCTTGAAAAAAGCGCTCGGAGCTGACAGAAAGGGGGTAGGTGTTGTTTTTTAACACATTGCCAAAGATAAGGTACTTGATCCCTTTCGCGTAGTACTCGTCCACGGCGTTGATATTGGTGTGTGTCGTTGCGCCAAGCTGTTTGGAACGCTCTTCGAGGGCTTTAGCCTCTTGCTCAGAAAAGCCGCCCGTGTTGACGGTCACCGTGTGTACTTCCAATCCTTTCTCATGTATCAGCCAAGGCACACAGAACGACGTGTCGAGACCGCCGCTAAATGCCAGTGCTACTTTTTGTTTCATCTCTTATGAATTTTTTGGGTTTTTCTTGTTTTTACCACAGGCTTAACCAATTTTTTGGCAAAGCTGCTCGCCTCTTTCACGGGTTCTGCCTTTGGGTCGTAAAGCAGCCCCGTGCAGAGACACATCCTAGCATTATTGCGCTGCAGGATATCGTAATTGCGGCATCCCTGACATCCCTTCCAAAACTCCTCGTCATCGGTCAACTCCGAGAAGGTGACCGGTTTAAAGCCCAGCTCGGTGTTCATTTTCATCACGGCTAGGCCTGTGGTGATACTAAATATTTTGGCTTCAGGGAAGAGCGTGCGTGAAAGCTCGAAAATCTTTCGTTTGATCCTCTTAGCCAGCCCCTGATTGCGGTAATCCGGGTGCACGATCAACCCCGAGTTGGCCACGAACCGCTTGTGGCTAAACGTCTCAATGTAGGCGAATCCCACCAGTTTGTCACCATCCAGGGCGATGACAGCCCGGCCATCCCGTAACTTGTTGGCCACGTATTCGGAACTCCGTTTCGCGATGCCGGTGCCACGTGCTTGTGCCGATTCGTATATCAGGTCGCAAATTTCTTGGGCGTACCCCACGTAGTTGTTATTGGCTATATGAATCTTTACGTTCATCTTCCTAAAACAAAAAATTAGATGGTTTCAAGTAAATCCGTTCGGTAAGAACGGTTAACCATGCATGGGAGCAGGATTTCCTGCAAAAGTAATCAATATATTCATAAGGGAGGCCGTTTTAGGGAAATTTTCTTTCAAAGGGGCGGGTAACCCATCAATCTGCTTCTTATTTCCTTTGTTGCGATCGAACTGCATAGGGTGTTTCATACCGCATTACGTTGCTTCCTTCTTTTTCTTGTGTGAAAACGACTTATCAACAAAAACAGCAGGTTTTACCCTGTTGTCGTGGTGGAAACCGATTAATTCCTTATTTTTGCGATAAATAAACGCGTTTCGTTGAACTGGCGGCGTGTAGTAACAGGATATATTATTATGGGTAGAATCATCGCGTTAGCAAACCAAAAGGGAGGTGTAGGTAAGACCACCACAGCTATCAACTTAGCTGCTTCATTGGCCGCATTGGATAATAAGGTTTTGGTCGTGGATGCCGACCCGCAAGCAAACGCCTCCTCCGGCCTTGGTATCGATATTAGACAATTGAAAAATACCATCTACGAGGGTCTTATCGGGAAATGTACCCCGAGGGAAGCCGTCTACCGCACCCCGTTTGAAGGGATCGACATCATCCCGTCGCACATCAACCTCGTGGGAGCTGAAGTGGAGATGGTACAAATGGATAACCGCGAGAAAAAGCTCCGGGACCTCCTTCACCCCGTTACGTCGATGTATGACTACGTGATCATCGACTGTTCACCCTCCTTGGGCATCATCACGGTGAACGCCCTCACGGCTGCCGATTCGGTGATGATCCCGGTGCAGTGCGAATATTTCGCGCTGGAGGGATTGAGCAAGCTACTGAACACGATCAAGATTATCAAGTCGAAGCTCAACAGGTCGCTGGAGATCGAAGGGTTCGTTCTTACCATGTACGATTCGCGGTTGCGTCTTCATAACCAAATTTACGAGGAGGTGAAACATCACTTCAAGGAGCTGGTTTTCACCACGGTCATCCAAAGGAACATTACGCTGAGCGAATCGCAAAGCTTTGCTCAACCCGTGCTGATGTACGATGCCGGATCCAGGGGGGCAATCAATTACATGCAGCTGGCACGGGAACTTGTCGAGAAAAATTCCTAACTTTGCAGTGTTTACCGATAGATTATTATGGCGAAGAAGAATGCATTGGGAAGGGGATTGGACGCGTTGATTACTTTTAACGACGGTGAGACGCAAGGCTCTTCCTACATTAACGAGGTGGAACTCGACAAGATCGTCCCTAACCCCGATCAACCGAGGCGGATTTTCAACGAGGAGGCTCTGGAGGAGCTGGCCGCATCCATCCGCTCCATTGGATTGATACAGCCGGTCACGCTGCGTAAACTGGATGATGACTCCTACCAGATTATTGCCGGTGAACGGCGTTACCGCGCGTCATTAATGGCTGGCCTGACCTCCATACCCGCGTATATCAAGACGGTGGAAGACGACGAGACGATGGAGATGGCCCTGATTGAAAATATTCAACGTGAGGACCTCAACTCCATAGAGATCGCACTGGCTTACCAAAAGCTGATCGATATGTTCTCCCTCACGCAAGAACAGCTAAGCGAGCGTGTCGGTAAAAAACGGGCCACCGTCGCCAATTACCTCCGCCTTTTAAAGCTGCCCGCCGAAGTGCAGATGGGCGTGAAAGACAAGAAGATCGAGATGGGGCACGCCCGCGCGCTGGTTGCCTTGAACGATCCCGTGCAACAGCTCGCCTTATACAATAGAGTGCTGCAGGAGGGCTTATCAGTACGGCAGGTGGAGGCGGCCGCGAGGGATATTGCGGATGGGCAACAGGGTGAGGAGCAGGCTGATGAGGGAAGTAGGAGGCCTGAAAAAAGGAGGGCGTCTTCAAAATCCAATTTACCGGGTGAGTTTGAGGCACTGCAACAACACCTATCTGCCTATTTTCAGACTGATGTACGGTTCAATTACACCAAGCAAGGGAGGGGGAAGATCATCATCTCGTTTGACTCTCCGGAGGACCTGGAGCGACTTATCGTGATGTTCGACCAAATGAAAAAATAGGATGCGCATGAAAAGGGCTGTCGGGATACTTATCGGGCTGTTGTTGTTCATGTTCTCTTACGCGACCAACGTGGATGTCACACCATCGGACTGTATCGCATCACCCGTTTTTGTTACTTCACCAGACATCGCTCCACCGCCTGATTCTGTTGCGACACCGATTTTCGTTACGCCATCGGACACCATCGCGCCAGTTTCCAATACCTTGTCAGGCAATCGCGGGCTGACACTTACAGTGCCCGATTCGCTGTTTTATTCGTCTTCTTTTTTCGCGCCTTCTTACCGTTTTAAACCCTCTTCCAGGAAGGCGGTCATCTACTCGGCGATCTTCCCAGGTTTAGGTCAGATATATAATCGGAAATATTGGAAGCTGCCTATCGTGTACGGTGGGTTCGTGGGTTTCACCTACGCCATCACGTGGAATAACGGCTACTACCGCGACTACTTGCAAGCGTACCAGGATATCATGGATGACAATCCCGAGACGAACCGCTGGCATCTGATGCTGCCCTATGGTATGAAACCCGAGAGTGTAGACGCCAAATGGTTCACCGACGTGTTGCAAAAACGGAAGGATTACTACCGCTACTACCGTGATTTTAGCATAATCGGAACCGTCGCCTGGTACCTGTTGGCTATCGTGGATGCGTACGTGGATTCACAACTGTTTGATTTTGATATGAGCCCGGACTTGTCAATGCGGGTAGAGCCGGCTGTTTCAGGAAACTCCTTCGGGTTACAATGGAGCTTTCGGTTTTAATGAGTAGACCTCCCCTTATGAATAAATTTGTTATACCGATTGTTGTGTTTCTTGCTATGACCTTGCCCCTTTTCCCGCAAGGGGATTTGGGTCATAGGGATCCTGCTCACTGGCGTTCACCCCCTCAAAGCCCCCGTCAAGAGAATACGGCTCAAGTAATTCCGGACACGGTCCAAACGACAGTCGAGGATAGCGCCATCGTCTATCCCGAGAGCATGCAGGAAGAGTTGAGTGACCTGCTGCGCGCGTGGCAACTGGATATGTCGAAGGTGGATACGATGTGCGAAAGGGGCGAGAACGTGGTATTTCACGATTCGATCTATATGAACCGCCTATACAGTATCCCCACCGAGATGGAGCTGTCCTACAACAATGTCGTGCGTTCCTACATCGATATGTACACCGTTCGCCGGCGAGAGCAGGTGAGCTACATGTTGGCTTTGGGACAGTACTATTACCCTATGTTCGAGGAGGCCCTGGATCGCCATGGTCTCCCCCTGGAGTTGAAGTACCTCCCGGTGATTGAATCGGCACTTAATCCCTTGGCCGTTTCCAGGGCCGGTGCTACCGGGTTGTGGCAGTTCATGCTGCGCACCGCGAAAGGGTATAACCTGGAGATCAATAGCCTTGTTGACGAACGGCGTGACCCCTATAAATCCACGGAGGCGGCGGTGTTGTACTTGAAAGACCTCTACACCATTTACGGTGACTGGAACCTGGTGATCGCCGCGTACAACTGTGGTCCCGGTAACGTGAACAAGGCGATTGCCCGTAGTCGGGGGAGTCGCGATTACTGGGGCATTTACCACCGGTTGCCCCGAGAGACTAGGGGATACGTGCCCGCCTTTATCGCGGCGAATTACGTGATGAACCACCATGCCGATCATAACATTTGCCCGGTTCATATTTTCGAAGCCCCTTTGGCGGCGCTCGACACGGTTCATGTGACCAAGGAGATTCACCTGGGTCAAATCGCGGGGGTCTTGGGTGTTTCGATAGACGAACTGCGTCGCTTGAACCCTCAATTCAAGAAAGATATCATACCGGGACACTACAAGCCGTACGCTTTGGTCTTGCCCTCCGAAATCATGTACGCCTTTATCGACCAAACCGACTCTATCATGAATTTTGATCGGAGCCGTTTTTTCACTCACCGTACCCTCACCTTGGATGGAGCGGGCATGGCGGGTGCTACGGAAGATATCATCCACCGCGTGAGGAGCGGGGAAACCCTCTCCAGCATAGCGCGACGGAATGGTACCACCGTCACCGCCCTTAAGTCGATGAATAACTTGAGGTCCGACAGGCTGCGTATCGGTCAAGAGTTGATCGTGGGGCAACGGGTGTTGGAGGTGCAGACTGCCCAAGTAACTCCCGAGGGGAGGACGACCACGGTTAACACCTACTACCGGGTTAAAAAGGGCGATACCCTGGGGGATATCGCTAGACGAAATAACGTGTTGGTATCGCAATTGCAGTCGTGGAACAAGCTTCGCTCCACTCGTATCGGGATAGGCGATCGGCTTATCGTGAAACAGGAAGAGCTTCCAGTTGAAGAGGAGAAAGCGGAAAGCGCCGTGGGTTCTGATGCCACGGCTGATAGGGCCAGTATCCTTGCCAATTACCTGGAAGAGCAAATTCGTCGGGCCGAAGAGAATGCTTCTCTCGACCTTGAATGGGAAGAGATGTAGGGCTTGGCAAAGCCGGGAAGACCAAAAACGTAGGGGGTGAGTCGATTAATTGACCAAAACCTTTTTCGTGGTTTCGACGTTGTCCACCGTCCGTACCTTCACGATATAGACCCCTTTAGGAAGGTGCGATGCCGGGTAGGATGCCCGGTTCATACTGACGTCGGCGTTCTCCTGGTGAACCTTAACCCCCGACGTGTGATAAATCTTCCACTCCAGTAGGTCGCTGTTCGATTCGATGAAAATACGTTGCACCTCCCTGGAATAGTAGGCCCGGAGGTCGCCGTCTATCTCGAAGGGTTCTACAACCACGCTTCCCTCTCCAATCACGTATGGTGCGATCAAGAGCGAGGTATTCATCGGATTTTCGATATTCTCGGACGACCTTACCCACCCGGTTCCATTCTTCATCCACGCGGTGGAAATTTTTTCCGAACCAATTTTTCGAGGCTCAGCATTATAGACCGAGAACCCTCCTGGCTGCCCTTTTCTATCGAGGTAAGCAATGTAAAATGATTTCGTTACCGGGATAGGTGAGGGGAACTCCACGTAGTTTTCCACGCTGTGGGCCATATCCCGATTGGCCATGTTGAAGCCTTGTCCAGACGAGTAGTACGGGAAACTGCAGTTGTAGGGGAACTCGTAAATGAGTCGTTCCGGTCCGTTCTCTCCCGTGTAGATCCGTATGCGAATATCCAGGTCTTGGAAAGCGCTGGTGGCTGGAGAGGAGATAAATAGGCCCTGGAGGGATTGTTGTCCCTTTGCCTGAAACTCTTCGGCAAATTCCGTGTAACCGTAGGTGTTGTTAGTGGCAAACAGGGGAACCGACTCGAAGTAGCTCGCAACGGCTGTTTCATCCGCCCCGAAATTTTGGCTTCGGGTGTAGGGCTCCTTCTTGTACGGGTTGCAGCCGTCAAATTGCGTTACGCCCAACCCCTCCGGGTCGAGGTAGTGGCTAATTCGGTTCGGATTGTTGAGGGAACTGTCCACCTCCCAAAACTTGTGGAATGAGGCGTAAATATCGGGCCCCTTGGGTGATCCACACATGGAAGACCCCCCGGTGAGCGTTCCTATCACCCGTTTTTCACGGTCCAGCAAGGGTGAGCCGGACGAACCCGCTTCCGTGGCGGCGACATCCCACGCTTTCACGATCCAGAAAGATTCAGGTTCCATGTTGTACCTTGGGTCATCGAACGAGCCAAAGCTCAAGGCATCCTCCTCTATGACCACTTTTTTAACCCCACCATTGGGGTGGTGAAGACCATGGAAAGGGGCCGACTGGCTGTTGCCGGCGTTCATGTTGGCATTCCATCCCAAGTAATAGGGCTGGTATTCTACGGGAGGCATCTGCTTGAGTCTCAAGAGAGAGATGTCGTGCCGCTCGCTGATCAACACCGAGTCAGCCGATGCCATCGTCATCTGAAGTGGCCCACGGATATCGGTGTCGCAAAGGGGAGATTGGTAGTTGAAAAAAACGACAATGTTTCCCGCTACCAGATCGTACCTCCTGTTCGCGAGGAAACGTGGGTTATAATCGTTATTGAGGCAGTGGGTAGCGGTCAATAGGTATGGGGTGCCATCTTCGGAGGTATTGTTGATTAACGAACCAGTACAATGGATGGTGCCATTGATGATGAGTGCCACCAAGCCATTACCTGGCTGGATGTTTTCAGGGTAGCAGATGATGTTGGGGTGGCAGGACTGGCTTGGATCTCTCGGCTCTCTGCCTCGGAATAGACCTAGAAAGTCGTGATTTACATCGCCAATCTCTATCTCGCCTTGATCCGTAGCGTGCAAGGGAACTTGATACTCTACGATTAACTCCTCTCCTGCGATGGGTTGCACCGGGAGCAGGTGTAAATCACTGTTGTTCTCGTGGGTGTAGGCACCCAGCACCTCCGTTTGGCGGGTGTTGTAGACGAACAGCTTGGCTCCTTCCGGTAATCGAAACTTGGAGAAAAGTAGGTTGATGGAGTAAGCACCCCTGGAACGAATGCCCACACGCCACACCTTCATGCCCGCGTACGTGAAGGTGATACCTGAGTTGTCCGGGCGAAGGTGTACATCGAACTTGTGCGCGAATTCAAGGCTTTTCAGCTTGGTCTGGTTCTCCTGAGCGCGACGCAAGGCCGCCTCTTGATTAAACGAGGGCATCTCTACGAAAAGGCCCGCCGTGGGGGTGACCGATCGTGCACTAATCCCTGCGGTCAAAGGCATGGGACGTCCTCCATAGCTTATCTGTGCCGCTACAGGGGTGATAAACAGGATGAAGGAAAACGTGAGGAGTAGGGTGAAAAGTAACGGAAGTCCTATTTTGAACTCGACCAAGCTACTGATGAAGCCGGGTTGTCCCTGTCTTTGTTCCCGTCTTTGGGCCTCTCCTTCACCTTGAAGCCTGTATGTATGTGTACGTACCATGCAAAAAAACAATTCAAACAAAGGGAATCATTCCCCTCCAAATTCCATTAAATATGCCTTTATGAACGCGTCAAGGTCGCCGTCCATTACCCCCGACACGTCGGATGTTTGGTGGTTGGTGCGGTGATCCTTTACCCGCCGATCGTCAAACACGTAGCTGCGGATTTGTGAGCCCCATTCAATCTTCTTTTTCCCCGCCTCAATCGCGGCTTGCGCAGCCCTTCGTCTCTCGAGCTCTTTTTCGTACAGTTGCGAGCGGAGCAACCGTAGCGCATTCTCCCTGTTGCCCATTTGTGAACGGCTCTCGGTGTTTTCAATCACGATCTCCTCCTCTTGTCCCGTGTCGGGATCGGTGTAGAGGTAGCGCAGCCTTACGCCCGTCTCCACCTTGTTCACGTTTTGCCCCCCGGCTCCCGAGGAGCGAAACGTATCCCAACTCAGATTGGCCGGGTTGACCTCCACTTCAATCGAGTCATCGACCAGCGGTACCACGAAGACAGAGGCGAAGGATGTCATTCGTTTTCCTTGCGCGTTAAAGGGGGAGACCCGCACGAGGCGGTGTACCCCGTTCTCGCTTTTCAAGAACCCGTACGCCAGATCGCCCTCCACTTGAAGGGTTGCCGTTTTTATCCCTGCATCGTCACCGTTCTGCCAGTTGGTGATCGTGGTCTTGTAACTTTTCCCTTCGCACCAGCGTTGGTACATACGGAAAAGCATAGAGGCCCAATCTTGACTTTCGGTGCCACCCGCGCCAGCGTTCACCTTGAGTACGGCACCTAGCTTATCCTCTTCTTGGCGGAGCATGTTTTTTAGTTCCAACTCTTCGATCAGGTGAAGTGCGTGGCGGTAATTGTTATCCAACTCTTCTTCCGATACAACCCCCTCTTTCGTGAAGTCGAAAGCCAGTTGCACCTCATCGGTGGCAGCCTTGACCTCTTGGTAAGCGTTCAGCCAAAACTTTAGCTCCCTAACCACCTTCATTTGTTGTTCGGCCGACTTGGTGTCATTCCAAAAATCGGGTGCATGGGTGCGTAGCTCTTCCTCTTCTAATTGAATGGTTTTGGCATCGATGTCAAAGATACCCCCTCAGCGCCTGCTCGCGCTCCAACACCTCTTTTAGTTGGTCTGCTGTGATCATGATGAAATCAATTTTTGCCTATACAAGGGGCAAAATTAATCAAATTACCCGAAAAAATGGTATATTGGGCGCCGGAATTATAGTTTGGGCGTGAACCTATTTTCAGGATGAAATGTTTCTGTCTGAACCTGGTTTCAAAATGAACCGTTTTAAAAGCAAATGCAAATGAAATCAATTCGTAATATTGTTTTCGATTTCGGGGGGGTCTTGGTTGACTGGAACCCTATCTACCTCTATAGAAAAGTGTTCGATAACGAGTGCGATATGAATCATTTCCTAGAGCACATTTGTAGTTCCGACTGGAATGTTCAACAAGATGCCGGTCGCCCGTTGGCCGAGGCCACCCGGTTGTTGCAGGCAGAGCATCCCCGATATCACGATGAAATTGCCTTTTTTTACGGGCGGTGGGAGGAGATGTTGGGGGGCACCATTGATGAAAACGTGAAACTCATCAAGCCGCTCAAGACGAAGTACAAGGTCTACGGGCTTACCAACTGGTCCGCTGAAACCCTGCCCATCGCGATGAGGCGATATGACTTTTTTGACGACTTGGATGGGATCGTGGTGTCGGGGCAAGAGAAGATTACCAAGCCCGACCCCAGGTTATATGAAATCCTCTTGGAGCGTTACCACTTGGTTGCTGGGGAGTCGCTTTTTATTGACGATAACGCGGCCAATATCGAGACGGCCCGTCAACTGGGCTTTCACACGATGCATTTCACCGGAAAGAAGAAGTTGGAAGAGTGGCTCAAGGAAAATGGAGTTTTTCCCCTTGAGTCGCCCAAATAATAAAAAAAAAGGTTACCTTTGCGGGCATCTTTGTATTTGTACACTCGATTAAAGTAATGTGGAAAGATTTGAACTGCTTGCAACCACAGAAAAAAATGCTAAAACGCGCTGCTTGCATCTCCTTTTCCTTTGAATCGACTCCCCGTTATTTTAATGGAAAAAACCGTTTAAGATGAACTATTTATTTACTTCCGAGTCGGTATCGGAGGGGCACCCTGATAAAGTGGCCGATCAGATATCCGACACCCTACTAGACGAGTTCTTAGCCTATGATCCCGCTTCTAAGGTGGCGATCGAAACATTGGTCACCACCGGCCAGGTGGTTATAGCCGGCGAGGTGAAATCAAAGGCCTACGTTGACGTGTCCGAGGTGGCCCGGGGGGTGATAGCCAAAATTGGCTATACCAAAAGCGAGTACCAATTTGAAGCACGCTCGTGCGGTGTCTTCACGAGTATCCACGAACAGTCTGACGACATTAACCGGGGGGTCGACCAGAAAGGGGATCCCATGGAGCAGGGGGCGGGTGACCAAGGGATGATGTTCGGTTACGCCACCAATGAGACGGATAATTATATGCCTCTGTCGCTAGACTTGAGTCACGCCTTGCTGGTGGAGCTGGCCAATATTCGCAAGAACGAACCGGATTTGATGCCTTACCTTCGTCCGGATGCCAAGTCGCAGGTCACGGTAGAGTATGCTTCTGACGGTACCCCGCTTCGTATTGATACCATTGTTATCTCCACGCAGCACGACGAGTTTGAACAGCCCCTGAACGATACACCGGAGGCCGCGCTGGAAGCCGATAAGCGGATGCACTCACGTATCGAGTCGGACATACGTACCATCCTTATCCCCCGGGTGCGGGAGCAGTACAAACGTCGGAACGATATCCATAAACTGTTTGATGACGATATCCGTTTTTTTGTGAACCCGACGGGTAAATTCGTAATTGGTGGGCCGCACGGGGATACCGGACTGACCGGCCGCAAGATTATCGTGGATACCTACGGGGGCAAAGCACCCCACGGGGGTGGTGCCTTCTCGGGAAAAGATCCCTCTAAAGTCGATCGTTCGGCGGCTTACGCGGCCCGACATATCGCTAAAAATATGGTGGCAGCCGGGATTGCCCCCGAGGTGCTGATTCAGGTGGCATATGCCATTGGGGTGGCTCGACCGATGAGCATTTACGTCAATACCTTCGGGAAAAGCAGGGTGAATACCTCCGATGCAGAGATCGCGGAGAAGATTGGAGAACTGTTCGATATGCGACCCAAGGCTATCGAGGAGCGATTGAAACTGCGCAACCCCATTTACGCCGAAACCGCTTCGTACGGACATATGGGGCGTGAACCACACGTGGTGCAGAAGGTGTTCTCGTCGCGTTACAAGTCACGACCGGTAGTATGCGATGTGGAGCTCTTCACGTGGGAGAAACTAGATTACGTGGATGTATTAAGGGAGGCGTTTGCTCTATGAGAGGAAAAGGGCTGACGGTGGTCGTTTACTGCGCCTCCAGCAGGGAGGTGGATGAAGTGTACTTGGATGCCGCGAAACGATTGGGGCAACTGTTCGCCGAGAACGGTGTTACCTGCGTAAACGGGGCGGGCAACCAAGGACTGATGGGTGCTTTAAATGATTCTATCCTACACCACGGGGGTACGGTGAAGGGGGTCATCCCACGGTTCATGGCCGATGCCGGCTGGTGTCACGAGCGGCTTAGTGAAACGATCATTACTGAAACCATTCATGAGCGTAAAGAGTGCATGGCGAACCTGTCGGACGCGGCCGTCGCGCTGCCGGGTGGGTTGGGAACGCTCGAAGAGTTGTCCGAGATTCTCACGTGGAAGCAGTTGGGCCTATACAAGCACCCTGTTATCATCCTGAACGTGAACGGGTACTACGATATGTTGTTGCAGTTTTTCGACCAGATGATCGCAGAGAAATTCATGAACGATGGGTTCCGCACGATGTGGGAGGTGGTGACCACACCGGAAGAGGCGATGGAACTTTTGCGCAACCCTTCCGAGTGGAGTGGAAATGTCTCAAAATATGGCGACTAGCTCGTCACATACATGTCAGTCAGACTTGAAGGCGAAATAACCTTGTGATGAAAGATGAGTTAACGAAAAAGAGTAGTACCTTCGCGTAAAACGTACGAAGGCCGTGTTTTATCCCCTTTCCGATACAATACCAGACTCGCTTTCCCCTTACTTGAGGGTGGTCGAACCGGTGGTGCGTCCCGATCTGCTAAAGGTTGACTTAGGGCGCATCGACTATTTGCCGTTAGAGGATGATGGCCTTGTCTTCGCGATTGATTCTACCTTTCTGACGGAGGCGCAGAACATGTTGCCAGGTAGGGTAGGGGTACCGTTGCCTGTTCCGGATTGGATGACTAGCGCTCTTTTCCTTCTTTTCTTGGTCTGTTTCCTCTTGTCTTCCCTGGTGGTTCGTGAGGCTCGAGGCACGTTTTTCGTCAACTTGAATAATAGGCTCTCCTTGCGTAGAGATACCTCCCCCGGGCACAAGAAACAGGTGACCACTTCCGAGGTGTGGGGAGGGGGCTTTATGATTCTTCAAACCATCTTGATTTGTGCCATCGTTCTGTTCGGTTACCTCCTTTCGCGTGTATATATCTCTCCTTCTCCAACCGTTTACTTGGTTGGGTTTGGCCTCATCTTCTTGGGCCTTTCCCTTTTCGCGGGACTAAAGTATTTGATGTACAGGGCTATTTCCTCTTTCTTTCTTCCCACCGACTTAGTGCGCTGGAGGGGGTATTATTACAGCCACATGCAACTGTTGGGTCTTAGCATTTTTTTGCCCGCGCTGGTTTTCATTTTTCTACCCGAGCATGGTCACGCGATGCTCTATATACTGCTACTGCTCTTCTTAATGAACAGGGGTGCGGCCGCCATTGGGCTATTAGATATTTTTGTCAAGAATAAAGTCGGGCCAATCTATTTTATTTTGTATCTTTGCGGCACTGAAATCGCTCCTTATATTTTATTTTACAAAGGGGCATGCTCTATTGTAAATTTTGCAGGAAACTACTTGATATGAAGGTCCGTAAAATCAGCAAGGTTCTTATCTCTCAACCTAAACCTAAATGTGAACGCTCTCCCTATTACGATATCGGGGAAAAGTACAACGTGGATATTCATTTTTATCCCTTTATAAGGGTCGATCGGGTCTCGTTGAAAGAGTTTCGGCAGCAGCGAATCAATATACTGGATCACACGGCCATTATTTTCACAGCCCGTACCGCGGTGGATAAGTTTTTCTCCATTTGCGAAGAGATGAAGATCACGGTTCCCGAGGCGATGAAGTATTTTTGTATATCTGAAACGGTTGCGCTTTACTTGCAGAAGTATATCGTCTATCGAAAACGCAAGATTTTCTTTAGCCCAACGGGTAGAATTGAGGGACTAAGCAATGCTTTCACGAAGCACTCGAAAGAGAAGTTTCTCCTGCCCGTGCCGGAAGAGCATAGTGACGAGGTGGTTAACTTCTTGGATGAGAAAAAGATAGGATATACCAAGTCGGTGATGTACCGGACCGTGAGCAATGATTTCCCGGAGGATGAGACGTTGGATTACGATATGATAGTCTTCTTCAGCCCCTTGGGAATTCAATCCTTACGTACCAAGTTCCCTGACTACGTGCAGGGTGATGCGGCCATTGGCTGTTTTGGACCCTCTACGGCCAAGGCGATAGAAGAGGCTGGCTTGAGACTCGATTGCGAGGCACCACGCTCAGATTGTCCCTCTATGACGGCCGCCCTTGAGGCCTTTATACAAGAGAACCATAAGATTCATTCGCGGTAAGCGAACCGCTTTATGAACGACGAAAAGCGCTTTACGTTTACAAAGGAGGAGCGGGTTACAGGAAAACGAAGGATTGAAACGCTTTTTGTACAGGGCAACTCCTTTATGGCTTACCCCTTTCGGGTGATCTACCTGGAACGGCCGCGGGAGGCGTTGGCGACTGCCTCGATATTGGTTTCGGTTCCAAAGAAAAGGGTTCGATTAGCAGTACAGCGCAACCGGGTGAAACGACTTGCACGAGAGGCGTATCGAATGAACAAGCATCTTTTGAACCCGTTAGTGCTTCGTGAGGATAGGGGGATAGATCTCGCTTTTATTTACGTGATAGAGGGAATGACCGACTACACGACCGTGGAGAAAGGGATGCGAAAGGCGTTGAATACCCTGGTTGCCCAACTGGATAAAGGTAAAGAGATATGTTGAAATGGGTAGGAAAAGTGATCACGTGGATCTTGTTGATCCCCGTCTACTTTTACAGGGCAGCTATTTCACCTCTGTTGCCACCCAGTTGTCGTTACACGCCATCTTGTTCCCGTTACACGATCGAGGCGTTGAAAAAACATGGCCCGCTGAAAGGCACCTGTCTAGCTGCCAAGCGTATCCTGAGCTGTCACCCTTGGGGAGGAAAAGGATACGATCCCGTTCCCGAGCCCAAGGTAAAGCTGAAAAACAGAAAAGGATGAGCCGAGGCGTAATTGAGAGATGAGACTCAACATTTGAGATAATATTAGTATGGAGTTTTACGACGTACACACCCACCAAATTTTACTTGAAGATAACGATGACCCCTATCATTCGTGTATCTTCGACGTGTATCCCCTTGAATTTGAGGTAGCCAAAGATTCGCACCAGCGTCACGCCTTCTCGTGCGGCATTCACCCGTGGTATTCCGAGGGGAGCGAAACGCAAATGACCTACCTGACGGAGATTGCCCCTAATCCACGTATAGTAGCCATCGGAGAGACCGGTATTGATCGACTGAAAGGACCTTCTTTTGACGTGCAAATCCCGCTCTTTAAGAAACATATCGAGCTCGCTGAGAAGCTTTGCAAACCGCTGATTATTCACTGTGTGAAAGCGTGGGAAGAGCTTATCTATGTATACCGTGAGTTGAGACCATCGCAACCCAGCATCATCCACGGGTACCGGGGTAGACCTGAGCTTACCAAACGGCTTATCAACGAGGGATTTCTCTTCTCGATAGGTGATCACCTGAACGTCGACTCGCTGCCGCTCATCCCTATGGACCGGCTATTTTGTGAGACGGACGAGGGAGATATGTCAATACGCGATGTTTATCTACAAACCTCTCAGGTTCTGAACATGGAGTTGGATGAGTTCGCGGAGGCCGTGGCGGCAAACGTGCGCAGGGTCTTCCCCGACCTGCAGCCACCGAAACCCTACTTCTTGGATGAAGAGGAGTTGGAGGAGTAACTTCGACGAATGTTGGACAATAGCCGACAACACGAAATTGGATGAAGAGAAGTCAGTGGAGTAGTCTGATTTCCTAGCAACCTACTTTCTCCCGAAATCGGCGGGAATTTCTCCCCACCTCTCCGTGTCCCACTTGAGGATGGTGTTGCGGTAGCTATTCTCGTGAAGCCACTTCTCAGCACGGCCAATCAACTCGAAAAGTGCTTTGTTTCGCTCCGTAACTTCCAACTTGGTATTGCATTTTTTCTTTTCGATCCACTTGATCGCGTTCACGCTGTCACTGTAGATGGGTAAACTACTTCCCCTCTGCTTTAATAGGGCCAGCGCGTGCACGATGGCCAGGAACTCGCCGATGTTGTTGGTGCCCTCTTCCATGGGACCAAAATGGAAGAGCTCTCTTCCATCGCCCAGGTAGACACCCCGGTACTCCATGGGGCCGGGGTTACCGCTACAGGCAGCATCCACGGCAATGCTCTCCGAGATGATGGAATCGCTTGGGTATACCTCTTGCCTCGTACGTTTTCGTGTGCTGCCAGGGGTAACTCCATTGCCTTGTTTGCCAAGGTGCTTCCATGGATTCTCCTTGTAGGCAGCCTCTGCTTCGGTCAACGTGGCGAACGATTTATACAGGGCGTTCGGGTGGTGAAGAACCTGGGACTGGCACTCTGCCCACGAATAATAAACGCCCGGTTGAGCGCCTTCCCAAACGACGTAAAAGCGTTGTTTTTTCCCCATTTCTTATTTTTGCTACCGCTTTCCAGCTACGCAAGATTTACATGATTTACATGAAACCTTGCTTCTATTACGGGCTGCTTACCTATGTTGCGGCTTTTGGTTACCGCTGATTGGGAACCTCGATCCCTTCATAGAGTTTCCAACAGGAAAGGGGTGATTTCCTTCTCTTTCTCTAGCTCCTGCTCCTTTGGCTCCTCTACCGAGACGATGCTGTCCACGATAAACTTGGTGTATCCACGCCATGGGAGCGTGCCGAAATACTCCTTGTAATGCAACTGCAAGTGCTTGCCGCCTAGCAGCATTAACTCTTTCGCTAGCTCCTCGTCTACCACCGAAAAGTCAAACTGGTTGGACTGCAAACCCTCCGGCTTGTCGGCACGAAATCCCGATTGAATCAACTTTCCCTCGTAGGTCTTAAATATCACCCCCTTGTATACCAGATAGTTGAGCTCTCCCGATTTCACCCCCGTGCCAAACACGTAGTAGTAGCGAACGTAGACGAAAGCGGCCAGCAACAGCAAGAGAATGAAGAGGAACCAACGGAGTACCTTCTTGCTTTTTCTTTGTTTCGGTTTTATATCATCCATAGTGTGTGAATTGTGTTGTAAAGATACACTATTTTTCGACTTTTTAGGGAATAGGCGGGCGAAAAAGCGTGTAAAGTCGCCCATTTAAGCTATATTTGTCATCAAATAAAATCGATAATATGAAGAGATATATTGTACTGTTCGCGTGGGCCTTGGCAGTGTTCGTCCTAACCGCTCAAAACGGCTATCAGTTCAGCGTGATCAAGGAGAACCCGATTACGCCTGTGAAAAATCAATCCAGCAGTAGCACCTGCTGGAGCTTTTCCGGTGTCGGCCTGTTTGAATCTGAGCTTATCAGGATGGGGAAAGGTGAGTTTGACCTCTCGGAGATGTATATCGTGCGGCGGAATTACGAAGATAAAGCCGTCAAGTATGCCCGTCTTCATGGTCACCTGAATTTTGCCGCTGGCGGCTCTTTTGCAGACGTGGTGGAAACCTTGAACGATTTTGGTATTCTACCGGAGGAGGCGTACCGGGGGTTGAATTACGGTTCTGAAACGCATAACCACGGCGAGTTGGATAAAGTGCTTAAGGGGTACATGGATGGCATCATCGGTGCCCGGAATGTTACCCCCGTTTGGTTCGAGGGGTTCTCCGCCATTCTGGACGCCTACCTGGGGGAGGTGCCCGAAACGTTTGTTTACGAGGGTAAAGAGTACGATGCCCACTCGTTTCGGGATTGGCTGGGGTTGAAGCAAGAGGATTACATCTCGCTCACCTCCTACACGCACCACCCGTTCTATACCGCTTTTCCCGTAGAGGTGCCGGATAATTGGCGCTGGGCACTCTCCTACAACTTACCTATCGATGAGCTGATGGAGGTGATGGAGCATGCCATCAAGGAGGGGTACACCATCGCGTGGGCTTCCGACGTGAGCGAGGCTGGGTTTTCGCGTTCCGGTATCGCGATCGTGCCCGACGAAAATGCACCCGAGAATGCCGGCTCCGATCAGGTGAGGTGGCTGGGACAATCCGCACGTGAGAGGGATGCCGACCTGAGAGCGCGGGTTGGGGTTGAGCTACTGGCCGAAAAGAACATCACGCAAGAGATGCGACAGGTAGCCTATGATCGGTACGAAACGACCGATGACCATGGCATGCAGATTTACGGCATCGCGCAAGACCAAAAAGGGAATCCCTTCTTCATGGTGAAGAACTCCTGGGGTGAAACCGGGCCCTATAAAGGGTTGTGGTACGCGTCGTTCCCCTTCGTGAAGTACAAGACCCTGAGCATCGTGCTCAATAAAAAGGCACTGCCCGTCTCCATCGCCAAGAAACTTGGATTATAAGCCCTAGACCATAGCGTCGCAGAAGGCGTAATAGTTTAAAGGAAATAGCTAAGTTATGAAGATATCGGAACTGCACGCTATTTTTCTTCGCCATCCCGTGGTCACAATCGACTCGAGGATGTGCCCCAAGAATTCTATCTTTTTCGCGCTAAAGGGCGAGCGGTTTAATGGCAACCTCTTCGCGGGCGAGGCGCTAAAGGCGGGTTGCGCGTACGCCGTGGTGGACGAGACCGTGGATGGGTTGGAGGATGAGCGAATCATTCGTGTGGATAACGTGCTGACTACCCTTCAAAACCTGGCTACCTACCACCGGGAAAAGCTGAAAATCCCCATCATCGCCATTACTGGAACCAACGGCAAGACCACTACCAAGGAGTTGATTGCCATCGGCCTTTCGAGGGAGTTCAAGGTGGCCTATACCCAGGGGAACCTAAATAACCATATCGGGGTGCCGCTCACCCTGCTAGCGATGAATAGAACCCATGAGATAGGGGTAGTCGAGATGGGCGCGAACCACCTGGGAGAGATTCAGGAGTTATGCGAGATCGCCAAACCTAATTACGGGTTGATTACCAACGTGGGAAAGGCGCACCTGGAGGGATTTGGATCATTTGAAAACGTGATCCGTGGTAAGTGCGAATTGTACGGGTACATTCGCGAAAACGAGGGGAAGGTGTTCGTTAATAAGGACAACCCCTACCTGGTCGATCATTCGGAGGGGATGGATCGCATCTTGTACGGGAGGAATGATCCGACGTTATTTGCCTCGGGTACCCTCGTGGATGCGACACCTTTCATGGAGTTCGATTGGAATTTTTTCGACCGCTCGTACAGGGTAAGGACCCGACTCGTGGGCGAGTTTAACTTCGATAACGCGATTTCGGCCGTTGCGGTATGCAAGTTTTTCGGCATCAACGCCGATCGCATCAGTGCCGCGCTTGAGGAGTACGAGCCGGTGAACCATCGTTCCCAGTTTAAACGAACCAAGTGGAATGACCTGATCATCGATACGTACAACGCGAACCCTACCAGCATGAAGGCATCGCTGGAGTTCTTCGCTACCATTCCTACCTCCCTACCTAAGATGGTGGTAATTGGCGAGATGAAGGAGTTGGGGGAGACGGCCATGGAGGAGCACCAACGGTTGCTCGACTTCCTCGCGGAACAACCGATGGGCAAAGTGATTTTAGTGGGAGAACTGTTTAGGAAATTTTCTTCTATCAAGCCCTACTACGAGCTGTATGATAGGGTGGAAGAGCTAATCGAAAGGCTTCTGAAAGAGCCGATAACCCGTCACTACATCTTGTTAAAGGGATCCCACTCGGTGAGCCTAGAGAAGGCGATCGACTACTTGTAAGTCGGTTATTACTGAATCGTTTGTGCAACTTGAAGTATGCGTATAGATATTGTATCCGTTTTTCCCGAAATCATCGAAGGCGCCATTCAAAATTCCATTATGAAACGGGCGCAGGAGAAGGGACTGGTGGAGTTTCACCTGCATAACCTGCGGGATTATAGCCTTGACCGGCACAAGCGAGTGGATGATTATCCTTTTGGAGGTGAGGCAGGGATGGTGATGCAGGTAGAGCCAATTGATCGGGTTATCAGTCACCTGAAATCGCAACGGGTGTATGATGAGGTGATCTTCACCTCGCCCGATGGCGAGCCGTTCACCCAAAGTGTGGCGAACGGACTTTCGCTCATGGAAAACCTGATAATCTTGTGTGGCCATTACAAGGGGGTAGACTACCGGGTGCGGGAGCATCTCGTGACGAGGGAACTATCTATTGGCGATTTCGTCCTTACCGGTGGTGAGCTGGTGGCAGCCATGATAGCCGATGCGGTCGTAAGGGTTATTCCCGGGGCTATCGGTGATGAGCAATCAGCCCTATCCGATTCGTTTCAGGATGGGCTGTTAGCACCGCCGGTATATACCCGCCCGGCTGAGTACAAAGGGTGGAAGGTGCCCGAGGTGTTGTTGTCTGGACATGAACGAAAGATTGCCGAGTGGCGGCATGAGCAGTCGCTCGAGCGAACAAAAAGGCGTAGGCCCGACCTGTTACGAGATCATTGATGAAGGATATCGACTTTCGCGATGAAAAACACGCGAAAGTGAAGGCGGGTATTCACGGCAAGGGGTTAACACGAGTTAATTACGAGTGTATATATAAAAGACTTAACTTTCGCATGTAACTGTTTTATCGCTTTCAGGCTCGACTGGCGCAAATTTCGTGACCCATCTGCCGCTTGATCGCTAAAAGAAAAGAATTCAGCTTCGCTGCACTTTTGCTCGCAACGGCATATATGAACATGTTCATCTCTGCTCGTCTTGCTTAACGCAAAAGTTGACTAACGCTTCAAACAGCTTTTCTTTCTTTACGCCATCTTCGCGGGATGTGTCCCCACGAAATTTGCAAGGTCTTCGCCCTGAAAGCTCATACAGTAAATAAACATGCGAAAGTCCAATAAAAGAGAGTTTCGTATGCAAATTGAACGAACAGCAATAGAGGGGGTGGTCATCCTCAAGCCAAAGGTTTATCTTGACCAACGGGGTTACTTCTTCGAGTCCTTTTCAGAGCGGGAGTTTCGGGAGAGGGTGTGCGATACCGTTTTCGTTCAAGACAACGAAAGCATGTCGACACGCGGTGTTTTAAGGGGCCTTCATTTTCAGAAAGACCCTTACGCCCAAGCCAAACTGGTAAGGGTTGTGCGGGGTGAAGTGCTGGATGTGGCCGTGGATATAAGAAGGGATTCCTCCACCTTTGGTGAGCATGTCGCGGTGAGGCTCTCGGATGAAAACAAATGGCAACTCTTTATACCGAGGGGGTTCGCTCACGGCTACATCGTCCTGAGTGATAAGGCGATTTTCCAATATAAATGTGACAATTATTACATGCCGGAATACGAGGGAGGGCTACTTTGGAATGATCCGGAATTAAATATCGACTGGTTGGTCGCGAGCCACGAGATAGTGCTCTCCGAGAAAGATAAACAGCAGCCTTCGCTTAAGGACATGTGAAACTCACATGGTAGATGGCACACCAAGTGAACAGCCTTCCATGGCTGGACATGTGATTCAATGTGCGTATACAGATTTAATTAACATATCAGAGGATAATAAGTATGAAGAGAGTAGCGTTAATCACCGGGGTCACGGGGCAGGATGGTTCTTATTTGGCGGAATTGTTGATTGAGAAAGGGTACGAGGTACACGGTACCTTGCGTCGCTCCTCCTCGTTCAACACTGGGAGAATCGAACACCTCTATTTTGAGGAGTGGGTACGCGATATGAAGCAGGAACGGGCCATCGAGCTGCACTACGCCGATTTGACCGACTCCAGTTCGCTTATTCGCGTGATCCAGTCTATTCAACCCGATGAGATATATAATCTGGCTGCCCAGAGCCACGTGAAGGTGAGCTTTGATGTGCCGGAGTACACGGCCGAGGTTGACGCGGTGGGAACGCTAAGGCTACTCGAGGCGGTGCGCATCCTCGGTTTACACCATAAAACCCGGATATACCAGGCCTCTACCTCCGAGCTGTACGGGAAGGTACATGAGGTGCCACAAAATGAGGATACTCCCTTTTATCCCCGCAGCCCGTACGGGGTGGCCAAGCTGTACGGCTTTTGGATCACCAAGAACTACCGGGAGGCGTACGGTATGTTCGCGGTGAACGGTATCCTCTTTAACCACGAGAGCGAGAGAAGGGGAGAGAACTTCGTTACCCGGAAAATCACGTTGGCCGCCGCCCGGATCGCGCAGGGCTTGCAGGATAAGCTCTACCTGGGTAACTTGAACGCGCAACGCGATTGGGGCTACGCTCCCGATTACGTAGAGTGCATGTGGCGGATGCTGCAGCACGACGTTCCCGAGGACTTCGTGATCGCTACCGGCAAGATGCACAGCGTGCGCGAGTTTTGTGATCTCGCGTTTCAAGAGGCGGGCATCCCCCTCCGTTGGGAAGGCGAGGGCGTTGAGGAGAAAGGAATCAACGTGGAGACGGGACAGGTGGTGGTGGAGGTCGATCCCAAGTACTTCCGCCCGGCTGAGGTGGAGCAACTGTTAGGCGATCCCACCAAAGCACGTACCCTCTTGGGGTGGAACCCGTCAAAGACCCCTTTCCCCGAGCTGGTCAAGCGGATGGTGCGGCACGATATGGAATACGTGAAGCGGTTTTAATAGTTGGTTGCTCCTTGTAAATTCAAATTATGTCGAGAAACATATTTTCTCACCCTGTAAAAACCATCGAGAAATAAATTTCCACAAGCTTATAATGAATAAATATAGGCATTTTATCCTTGTGCTTTTGTTAATCTCTCTTTTAGTCGTAATGGTCTATAGCAGATTTTGTACTGAATCTGTTTCATGGCTAAATGACGGGATAAGCTATTTTTCCACCGTACCTTTTCTGTTCTTTTTAACCATGCTGTTAGCACGCCAACAGGTCAGCCATTTACAAACGAATAAAAAGATATTCCGTTGAAAATAAAAATTAAAATATTGCGAACGGTTGTTTTATTACAGAAAAAAAATCTTGTCGTTTCTGTACTATACCTTTTTTTATTTTTTCTCGGATTCTATCTTATTATATGGTCACCTCTTTATTATTGTTTTTTAGAAAAATTTGACATAGTGTATATGCCTACACCAAATGAAACAATAATGAAAGAATCTTTTTTCAAAAAATTCCTGTCTGTAGTAATTATTGGTCCTCTATTGGAAACATTAATTTCTCAAAAATGGCTTTATCAGTTAATGTCCTCTATTGTTTGGTTTAGAAAAAATAAAATTTTAATCGTAATTATCGGAGGGGTAATATTTGGTTTGCTTCATAGCTATAGCTTATCTTATATAGTCTTCAATTTCTTTACAGGCACTTTGTTTATGCTGACTTATATCATTAGGATAGGCAATAAACCTTATTTTACTGTTGCTGTATTACACAGCTTGATCAATTTATTTGGAATTATTATAGACCCTATCGAAACAATGATATTTAAATAATAGCATACTTCACGACAACTTATCTAATTAGGGACATTCAGTAGTCATTAAAATAAAGCCAACTAAATCACCCAGAGATAGTTGGCTTTATCGTGTCCTTGGATATTACCCCCGGGTTCGCGGTTTGAGGCTCAACTATAGGGCAGTGCGGCCACGACAGGGAGTAGGTGAAAAGGGTGCGAGGACTACATCGAACCGGTATACCAATCGCATAGCCGCTTCACTCCCTCGTCCACGTCAATGGTGTGGCGCCACCCCAGTGAATTGAGCTTCGATACATCGGTCAGTTTCCTAGGTGTTCCGTCCGGTTTGCTCTTGTCGAACCGAATCTCCCCCTCGTAGCCGATGGTCTCTTGGATGATGGACGAGAGTTCCCGAATGGTGATCTCTTTCCCTGTCCCGATGTTGATGTGGCAGTTCTTTACCTCGGTCATACCTTGCGTCAGGTCGCTGAAGTTCACGTGTTCCATGATAAAAACGCAGGCATCGGCCATCTCCTCGCTCCAGAGAAACTCCCGCCTTGGTGTTCCAGTTCCCCATAACACGACATGATCTTTATAGATGCCGTGCTTTTGCAGTACCCCCTCGATATCCCGTCGTAGGGCATCGCTCGTGACCCTCTCTACCGGTCGCCGGTCAATATCTTTTCTAATTGTCCTCCAATCGTCTTTCAGCCAGGCGTTTGCCAGGTGAATTTTACGTATCATTGCCGGAAGGACATGGCCCTTTTCCAAGTCGAAATTGTCGTTGGGACCATATAGGTTGGTCGGCATGACCGCGATGTAGTTGGTGCCGTACTGGATGTTGAAGCTTTCGCACATCTTTAGCCCGGCAATCTTCGCGATGGCGTAAGGCTCGTTAGTGTACTCCAGGGGGCTGGTGAGGAGGGAGTCCTCTCGCATGGGTTGGGGCGCTTCACGCGGGTAGACGCACGTGCTGCCCAAAAAGAGCAGCTTTTTCACGTCGTGGCGATAACTTTCGCCAATCACGTTGTTTTGAATCTGCAGGTTCCGGTAGATGAAGTCGGCGCGGTAGGTATTGTTCGCCACGATACCCCCGACGTGAGCAGCCGCGAGGATCACGTATTCCGGTTGCTCCCTATCGAAAAAATGCTTCGTGGCCTGTGGATCCATCAGGTCTAGCTCTCGGCTCGACAAGCCAACTAGGTTGGTGTATCCCTTTGCCAGGAGGTTGTTCCAGATGGCGGAACCTACCAGTCCCCGGTGCCCGGCAACGTATATCTTGCTCTCTTTCTTCATAATGTTTCTCCTCCTATGGTTTCAAACGGAATCCACGTTAACACTGCATCCTTCGCATCTGTTCGGGGCGTGTTTCTCTACTAAAATCAAATGGGATCCCTCGCACAAAGCTACTCAAAATTACGGGATTTTCATACAGGATCGCCCCGCTTTATTTATTGCCCGATAAAAGGCGAATCAACGGGAAAAACTGTATCTTTGTACCCGTTATCAACCTCTGTTATCAATTTAAGAGACGAAACAATGAAGCAAGATAAGCTAATTTTTGATATTATCGAGCGGGAACACGAGCGCCAGTTGAAAGGGTTCGAGTTGATCGCATCGGAGAACTTCGTGAGCGACCAAGTGAGGCGTGCCATGGGGTCGGTACTGACCAACAAGTACGCTGAAGGGTACCCGGGCAGGCGCTACTACGGCGGTTGCGAGGTGGTGGACGAGTCTGAGCAGTTGGCGATAGAACGGGTAAAAGAGCTCTATGGCGCCGAATGGGCCAACGTTCAGCCTCACTCGGGTGCACAGGCCAACGCGGCCGTCTTCTTGGCTTGCATGCAAGCGGGTGATACCTTTTTGGGACTCGACTTGTCGCACGGGGGACACCTAACGCACGGCTCACCGGTCAACTTTTCCGGTATCATGTATCGTCCCGTCGCATATGGCGTGCGGGAGGGCGACGAACGGGTGGATTACGACCAACTGGAAGCTTTGGCACGCTCCGAGCGGCCCAAGATGATTATCGGTGGCGCGTCGGCTTACAGCCGGGATTGGGATTACGCGCGGATACGGCGGATCGCGGATGAGGTGGGAGCCATCTTTATGGTTGATATGGCGCATCCGGCCGGAATAATCGCTGCAGGGCACCTTGATAATCCGGTTAAATACGCGCACGTGGTTACCTCCACGACCCACAAGACGCTGCGCGGTCCTCGTGGTGGGATCATCTTAATGGGGAAAGATTTTGAAAACCCGTGGGGTGTGAAAACGGCACGGGGCGAGACCAGGATGATGTCGGCCTTGCTCGACTCCGCGGTGTTCCCGGGTATGCAGGGGGGACCGCTACAGCACGTTATCGCGGCTAAGGCAGTGGCTTTCCATGAGGCGCTTCAGCCAGATTACAAGCTGTATCAAACGCAAGTAAAGAAGAACGCGGCCGCCTTGGCCAGCGCGTTCATGGATAAGGGCTACAAGGTGGTATCTAATGGGACGGATAACCACATCGTGTTGGTGGACCTTCGCCGTAAGTTCCCGAACCTCACGGGGCGGATGGCTGAGGATTTGCTGGTGGCAGTTAATATAACCACTAACAAGAACATGGTGCCTTTTGACGACCGAAGTCCCTTCCAAACCTCCGGTCTTCGCTTTGGATCTGCCGCCATCACTACCCGGGGTGCCAAGGAGGAGTTGATGGGCGAGGTGGTAGAGATGATTGATTATGTGCTATCTAACCCGGAAGACGACAAGGTGGTTAGGAGCGTGAAAGAGCAGGTGAACCGGACGATGAAGGGTTACCCCCTCTTCGCTTGGTAGCATGAGCATCCTTCAGAACGATATCCAGTATGTACCGGGCGTAGGCCCCAAGCGCGCCGATATCCTCGGCAAGGAGATCGGCGTTTTTACCGTGGGCGACCTGCTGCGGTGGTACCCTTATCGCTATATTGACCGAAGCCGGGTTTACTATATCCATGAAATTGACCAGTCGGTCGCTTACATTCAACTAAAGGGAACGATTACCTCGTTCGAGACGTTTGGCGAGGGTCGGCGCAGGCGGCTCGTGGCGCACTTCACTGACGGCACGGGGTTCGTGGACCTGGTTTGGTTCCAAGGCATCCGCTATATTGAGGGGAAGTACAAGGTGAACCGGGAATACCTCGTTTTTGGTAAACCTACCCTCTTCAACAACCGGTGGAACATCGCCCATCCAGAGATTGACCCGTTTATGAATGAAGAGGGTGCACCGACAGGGTTGATGGCGATGTACAATACCACGGAGAAGATGAAGAACCACTACCTCAACTCCAAGGCGATGCAGAAGATCATCGAGAATGCATTCGGGCTGATCAAGTCGCCCCTCCCCGAAACGTTGTCGCCTGATGTGATCCATGCAGCCAAACTGATGCCGTTTCACGATGCCATCGAAAACATCCACTTCCCCAAGACGGCTGCTTTGCTGCGGCGTGCCGAGTTTCGCCTCAAGTTCGAGGAGCTTTTCTATATCCAGCTCAATATTGCACGGTACACGGCCGAGCGGAAGGAGAAGTTGAAGGGTTTCCTCTTCTCGAAGGTGGGCGATTGCCTTCACACGTTTTATAAGCGGCAGTTGCCGTTCCCGTTGACCCGTGCGCAGAAGCGGGTGATCAAGGAGATACGGCGCGATACCGCGTCGGGGAAGCAGATGAACCGCTTGTTGCAGGGCGACGTGGGCAGTGGCAAGACCGTGGTGGCTATCATGTGTATGCTGATCGCACTTGATAACGGCTTTCAGGCCTGTCTGATGGCGCCCACCGAGATACTTGCTTACCAGCATTTCGAGACCTTCCGGCAGATGTTGAAGGGGATGAACGTACGGGTGGAGCTGTTGACCGGGTCAACGAGGAAAAAGGAGCGGGAGCAGATTCACGAGGGGCTTCAATCTGGCGAGGTCAATATCCTGATTGGTACACACGCGTTGATTGAGGATGAGGTCCAGTTTCATAATCTTGGCTTCGTGGTAATCGATGAACAGCACCGCTTTGGCGTGGCGCAGCGTGCGAAGCTTTGGAAGAAGAACAAGCAACCGCCCCACGTGCTGGTGATGACGGCGACGCCCATACCCCGGACATTGGCCATGACGGTGTACGGTGATCTGGAGGTGTCGGTGATCGATGAACTGCCGCCAGGTCGTAAACCGGTGCAGACGCTGCACCGGTACGACCAGAAGCGAGGTCCGCTCTACCAGTTCGTCCGCGGGCAGCTTCAAGCGGGCCGGCAAGCCTATATCGTTTACCCGTTGATCGAGGAGAGCGAGAAGCTCGACCTGAAGAACCTGGAGGAGGGATATGAGCATGTGAAAGCGGCGTTCCCCGAGTTTTCGGTCAGCAAGATGCACGGGCGGATGAAACCGGCCGAAAAGGAGGAGGTGATGCGGCGGTTCGTCGCGAACGAGACGCAAATCATGGTCTCCACCACCGTGATCGAAGTGGGGGTCAATGTACCCAACGCGAGCGTGATGTTGATCGAGAGCGCGCAACGGTTCGGCCTCTCCCAACTGCACCAACTGCGGGGCAGGGTGGGGCGGGGTGCCGACCAGTCGTATTGCGTCTTGATCACGCCCTACGAGATATCGTCCGACACCCGTGAGCGGATGAAGATGATGACGGAGAGCAACGATGGTTTCGTGATCGCGGAGGCCGACCTCAAGTTACGTGGCCCGGGCGACCTGGAGGGAACCCAGCAGAGCGGTATCCCGTTCGACCTGCGCATTGCCGATATCGTGCACGATAGCGCCATCCTCTACCGTGCCAGGGAGATTGCAGCGGAGGTAATCGCGGGTGATCCCCGGCTGGAGCAACCCCAGCACCGTGTGCTCAAGCAGCAGCTCGACCGACTGGGTGGCAATCGCTACGAATGGAGCCGCATTTCTTAATTCGCTCAATGCTTTGCCCCCGGTGCATTTTATTTGGCTGAATTCTTTGCTTACACGGTTTCCCTAGTTTCCCTTACTTCTCCACTTCCTGGTTTCCAGTTTTCGAGTTTCTTGTTTCCTTACTTCTCTACTCCCCATTTTTTCTGGTTCCCTGGTACCCTGACCTTTTCGCCCCTTCGTTCTTTTTTGCCCTTCCTTGATCCTTTGAACCCATGGTCAGCTAAATCTCTTCAAACCGGGCGGTGAAGAACCGCAGTTGTGCGGGCTCGTAGACGAAACGGAGCCCCTTGATGGTCTCTCTTTTCTCGTAAAGTGACTGAACCGCCGCTGCTACCAGGTCCATGTGGCGGTAGGTGTAGACGCGGCGGGGGATGGTTAGTCGCACCGTCTCCAGTTTGGGGCGATGGTGATCTCCGGTTATTTTATCGCGTCCCGCCGAGACGATACCCCGCTCCATGGAACGGACGCCCGACTCCAGGTAGAGGTTGGCCGCGAGGCTCTGGGCCGGGAACTGATCTTGCGTAAGGTGTGGGCAGAAGCGCCTCGCGTCGATGAACACGGCATGTCCTCCGGTGGGCTCGATAATCGGGATACCCGCTTCCCGAAGTTTGTCTCCCAGGTACCTCACCTGTTTTACGCGGTGCTCGATGTACTCGTACTGTACTGCCTCCTTGAGGCCAATCGCCATCGCCTCCATATCGCGTCCGGCCATACCCCCGTATGACGGCATCCCTTCGTAGACGACCACCAGCTCTTTCGCTTTTTCAAACAGCTTCTCGTCGTTCATGCACAAGAAGCCACCGATGTTGACCAGGCAATCTTTTTTACCGCTCATGGTGCAGCCATCGGCGTAACTGAACATCTCCCGCACGATTTCGCGAATGGTCTTATCGCCGTAGCCCTCCTCTTGTTCCTTGATAAAGAAGGCGTTCTCCACGCACCGGGTGGCGTCGTAGAATACCTTGATACCGTACTGGGTGGTTAGCTCCCGTACCTCCTTCATGTTCTTCATCGAGACCGGTTGTCCCCCGGCCAGGTTGACCGTTACCGCCAGGCAGACATAGGCGATGTTTTCCGCTCCTTTCTCATCGATAAGTCGTTGCAGTTTATCGAGGTCGATGTTCCCTTTAAAGGGGATACTCAGCGAGGCATCATGTGCCTCATCACGGATGATATCCACGAACGTACCACCGTTTCGCTCCTGGTGGTATCGGGTGGTGGTAAAGTACATGTTCCCCGGGACGTACTGTCCCGGTTTGATCGCGATTTGCGACAGCAGGTTTTCCGCCCCTCGTCCTTGGTGCGTGGGGACCAGGTGGGGTAAGCCGAAGATATCCCGCACCGTCTCTTCCAGGTGGTCGAAGTTGCGGCTGCCCGCGTAGGCCTCATCGCCCAACATCATCCCGGCCCACTGCTGGTCACTCATGGCGTTGGTCCCGCTGTCGGTTAGCAGGTCAATATAGACATCTTCACTCGGGACGAGGAAGGTGTTATATCCCGCCTCTTTAATCACTCGTTCCCGCTCATTACGCGGGAGCATTTTAACAGGTTCTACCGATTTGATACGAAATGGCTCCGCTGGATAGTCGATTAGATTCATCATGATAACATTTTATAGGGTATTTACTTTACAAATGTAAGCAAATGTAATCAAAAAAAGGATGTCATGCATCATTTTTTGAAATGTTTATCGGCGAAATCGAGGTACTGTTTCCAGTCGTAATCGGTCACGTCATGTTTTCCCGCCCGTATGTGATACCCTATATCCTCCATGATTGGCGCGTGCAGTTCCGGCATGGTCTCCGAGTCTATCGCTGATAGGCCGTAGAGGCGATAGGCCGGTCCCGCATGGTAGGTCGCTAAGAACTCCCCCTTGGGATCGGCCCACTGGTCCTCTTCAGCGCTCGCCACGTACGCTTTCCTTGGTGCTATCAGGGCGATTAGCTGGTGCTGGTCGACCGGCAGCGATGGCTCTCGTTTGTTGTACTTTTGGAAGTTCCCGCAGAACCAGTGTGGGAATGCATTGTTGATGATATCGATGGTCTCCCCGAACTCTCTTCGGAAGAGTGCGGCACCCCCGCATCCTGAGTTGTTGGATATGACCACCTTAAACCGCTCGTCTTGTGCGCCTGCCCACAAGGCTGCCTTACCCTGGCGCGAGTGTCCCATGATGGCGACCTTATCGTTATCTATCTCTTCTCGTGTTTCCAGGTAGTCCACGATCCGGCTTGATCCCCACGCCCATGCACCGATGGCCTGCCACTCATCGCAAGCGCTATGACCGATGTCGTGTCTCGTTGTCCCGTTGGAACCTGATCCCACCCCCTCGTTGGTAGCCGTGTTGTTGTCAGAGCACTCGGTGAATAGCGTGATAATGCTTCTCCCTTTCATCTTGGGGTTGTCTGGGAAAATATCGTGATAGCACATCGTCGCGATGGCATATCCCCGGTCAATAATCATCTCGAGCGGCCATCGGCGGGTTTGATTTCCCCGTTCCCATTCGGGACTGCCCAGCTCCTTTACCAGGTGTAGCGTGGAGGGATATAGCACCGTGACGTCATGGGTGATGCTGTGGTTCCCGTTGTAGTTGTACCCCACGAATACCGGTACTTTCCCCTTGCGCTTGTTGGGAATGTAGAGCAATAGGATTGCCTCCCTCGTTTCGTCCTCGCTCACGCTCCCATAGCTACCCTTGTTCCCGTTTCCAATCTCATTTTCATTTTCATTCCCGTTCACCTTCTCGCTCTCGCTCCTGCTCCCGCTCCTGTTCCCGCTCGAAAAGATAAACCGTACTTGCCAGGCGGTCGCCTTACCCATCAACACGTTCGGGTTTTTGGTAATCGTTTCGTAGGTCACCTTGATTCGATCCGTTGGTGTTCGCCCGTACACCTCCGATGCGAACAGCTCCATGATTTCGGGCCTCCGCTGTTTTTCCCACTGCTCGACGCTCGTCACCTTTTCCCCGTTCTGCAGTTGCAGCAACTCTGGGAGCACGTAGTTGGGTACTTTATCCTCGTCGTAATTCACCTCCCGTTGGGCAAATAGCATTGAAGCGCATAGCCAAACGATTACAATCCACGCGTCTCGTTTCATACGATTAGTATTTGGTGTTGAGATATAGGGGCTATTCTTCTATGGTGCTTATAACAAGCTCTTTCCCCTCTTTTAGTTGTTCATGCTTGATAAACCAGCCATCCACCTGCTTACCATTATAGCGTATCTCTTTGATCTTTTTGCCTTTACCCTCTTTCCGGATGGTGAAAGTGCTGCCTTCTCCCAGTGAGAACCGCACCTCGTCAAACAACGGAACGGTGACGATGTACTCCGGATCTGCCGGTGAGTAGGTGTATAACCCGATCGCGTTAAACACGTACCAGGCCGACATCTCCCCGGTATCATCCATTCCCGCGTAGGCTAACTTCTCTGCCCCCATGTCGTAGAATCGATCCATGATGCTATCCAACACGCACTGCGCCTTTTCCTGTTTATCAATGAAGTAGTAGGTGTAAGGGATGCCGTGGGAGGGTTGATTGCCGTGGCAGTAGTTCCCGATAAAGCCGGTGAGGTTATGCACCTCGTAGCCTCGCCAAGGTTCGGTGAAGAGCGAATCGAGTTTCTGTTCTACCGCTTCGTGGTTCGGGTAGAGCGCAAGCATTCCCTCAACGTCGTGAGGGGCGAAAAAGAGCGATTGCCATGCGTTGGCCTCTCGGTACATGTAGGCATAGTAGGGGTAATAGGGGTCAAACTGTTCTATCCATTCACCGTTGGCTATTTTCCCCCGCCAAAAACCGGTCGACAGGTCGAACAGGTGTTTGTAGTTTTTGGAACGCTCCATCAAGGTGAGGTAGTTCTCTTTGTCACCTAAAAGGTCTGCTATCAGCGCTGTCGCGTAGTCATCGTACGCGTACTCCACGGTCTTGGTGACCGCTGCTTTATACTCGTCCCAGAAGGGAACGTTTGTCGTGTCTTTCTCGGCGATCCATCCTCTCTCGAGGTACTCTCTGAGGTAAGGGCGCCCTCCACGTCCCGGGACGTGGGCATTTTTCAGGAGCAGCGCGTAAGCCCTCTCCAGATCGAAATCGGTAATACCCCGCAGGTAGCTTCCCGCAACGAATACCGATGCATGGTCGCCATGGAAAAAGGTAGGCATGTAGCCATTTCGTTTCTCGCCTTTATCGATGATCGACTTAATGATGTCAGTGGTTACGTCGGGTGATATCATGCCGAGCAAGACGAGCTTATTTCGGTAGTCGTCCCAGAATGAGGGGTTGGTGTAGTAGTGAAATTCCTCGTTCACCACCTCTTTTCGCTCGTCGGTAAAATCACCGTTCACGTCGCTGCGCAGTGCCGGCCACAGGAAAGAGCGATAGAGCGCGGTGTAGAATATTCCCTTTTGTCGGTCGGTACCCCCCTTCACTTCGATATGCGACAGCAGCCTGTTCCATTCATTGTTGGCCTCATCTACCACCTGTTGAAAGCTTTTGTGAAGCATCTCCTCCTTTAGGTTCATCTTCGCGTTTTCGATACTTACGAAAGAAAATCCGATTTTAAGCTCCAGGGGCTTGTTGCTCTTTCTGTTACCAAAAGAGATAATGGATACCTCGTGGCGGTCATCCTTTAATGGCTCAATGGCTTCCACCGGGTAGTTTGTGACTACGTAGAAGTAGATCTTCCCCTCGGCATCTTGAAAGCCGGAGAAGGTTTGATCATCCACTTTTTGGATCTCCCATCCCCTCACCCGGTTGTTGGTTCGGGTCATATCGGCCAACAGTTTCTTATCTGCCCCTTTAGGGTACTGGTATTTGTGAAATCCACAACGTAAGGTGGAGGTCAGCTCCACGTTAATACCGTAGCTCTTCAGGAAGACCTGGTAATACCCCGGCCTTGCCGATTCGTCCTCGTGACTATATCTGGACGCATACCTACTGGGAGTTATTTCACCCGTAACGGGAAGAAGGGGTAGGTGAAGGAGGTTCCAGTGTCCCTTGTTGGTATGCGAGAAGCCGTAGATTACCGTGTCTTCGTATTGATAACCCGCTCCACTGCGAAATTGGGTGACAGGGCTTAGTTGTACCATCGCGTTGGGCAACGAGCTGCCCGGGAAAACTTCTGCACCCCACGTGCGCTCTTTAGCTGTTCGAACGTATCCCAAGTCTTCATGTTTCCACAGCGTGGCGGTACCCAAAAATGGGTTTACCCAATCGGTTGGTTGTTTGTTGGCGCTGTTGGTACAGTTTGCCAATAAAACCGCTGTAGCTATCAGGATTATAATAGTGGTATTTATCTTCTTCACCATTGTTGTTTGTTTCACATGTCCCACTCCTCTTGGTCATGGCATGGGTGTGTGTAGCCATTTCTGCTACCTGACTTTATGTTCTTCCAAGAGTTCCCGCATGGCTTCCATAAGCACTTTTTCTGCCTCGAAAGTTACCCGGGCAACCTCTACTTCATAACCACCTTTGGGATAAGCATCAGCGGTAGGAATATAACCAGGAGTGCCATCACCATAGGCTGCCATGGCGATATGTAGGTCAGGCCTCATCTGTTTAGCCGCTAGCTGGTATTCAACGAACAACTCACCTGGCATAAATAAAACGCGGGTATTGTTAAGCGCCATGCTCTGAATATCTATTGTTGTACCTGCCCTGTAGCGAAATAGATAACTATTTACTTTAGTGGTATCAGCGGGTAGGATTACTTTTTTTACCCTCCAGTCAACCGAGTCAGGCGAAATAGGTTGAAGTTCTGTGGCTTCCCATGCCCGTTTCATGCCGTCTGCCAAACGTTCAGCCAATATTAACCGGTTTTCTTTGGAGCCATCGTTGTATTTACCGGCTCCAATATTACCCCCGGCACCGGTAAAGTGGATGTGCAATGCTTCAGGCAGGGCCAGTTGACGCAAGAAGCGTGCGATCCCGGGATAATCGGGATTGGGTATCCCCGTACGGTAATAGCTTTGGGGATGAGTGGCATAGAAACTCAACACCGCGAGGGGCCTATCTTTGTTCCAAAAACTCACCAAAGAAACTACGGGGTCGATTACACCCTCTGGCTCTGCACGCAAAGCTGAGTCTCCACACGCGGTCCAACGTTGTGCGCGTACCTTTTTGGTGTTTGGGTCAAGAATACGCCTATTGGAAGCCACGTTAAACACCTCTGCTTCACCATAGCCGATATCTGTAATCGGTTCAACATTTTCTAGAGAATTAGCCACGGCCAGTTCTAGGCGCTGAAGCGTTTCGATGACGAACTCATCATGAATATTACCCCTGGGTGCATCGTGTTGATGTAAGGCGTGAACGGCAACACGCTCAGGCACTGTCCCTGCTGCTGTTGCTAAGGCACGTTTAAATTCGTCATAGCATGCATCGGACAGGCCAATCCAGTCTATCGCAACCAGTACAATGGGCTCTCCTGCACCTGACAGTACGACTCCTTTGGCACGTAATCCCAAATCCCAGGATTTGATCGCCGAACCGTACGCCAGTTTATGACCTACAGGGGGGGTGACGTCTATATCGAATGAGGCCAGATGTAATGGCTCTGGCAGACCTTCCTTATTAGTGGGTGTTTCCCCACTTGTAGCAGCAAATACTATAAAGAACGAGGCAAAAAGCCCCAATGATAACTTAATCAGTGTGTTCAAATAGTTGTTCATAACGGTAGTTTTTATGGTTGTTCGCAAGTTTATTTTTCACAAATATAGTAAAACTGTAGATGTATACAATAATCCATTTTCAGCTGTCGTGTAGTTCAACTTCTTGGCACTGTCTATAAAAATGAAAAGAGGCTGTCTTAAAAATCAAGACAGCCTCTACTCTTAAATCTCTTTGATTGGAAAACAAAGATAGAAAAAATGCGCTTTACACACTTTTTGGGACAGTATCATGGAGAAATTGAGTTACTAGTTGAGTATAACCATGAAAATTATTCAAATTTTGGATATTTCCGCGGAATACCTGGCGATTTTCCTGATGGCTTCCGCAATCTGCTCCATGTCTGTTTTAGTTCCCAGAAGCATTGTTTGAGAAAACCACAAAGCCTCCTCATTGCACAATTGATCGTTTTGAGGACAAGAAAGGCTTTCAAGCCATTCCTTCATCCTCTTTTCACCGTAAATGCTAAGATAGTATTTGTTTTGAGCCAAGTCCATGATATATTTTTCCCGTGTCATGGAGGTGTATCCGCTCGAACAAGGTACGCCTTCTGCAATTAAAGCATCGATAAATTGAGCCCTGGACATTCCTGAGAACGCTTTTTTGTCATAGCGGAACATATACAGGTGATATGCGCTTTTAGTAACCCCGTTATACAATTTAGCCGGTTTTATTCCAGGTATTTGCTTCAACATTTTTGTCAAATATTGAGCATTTTCCCATCTTTTTTCCGTTTGTTCTGAAAGACGCGTCATCTGAGCGAGTAAAATGGCCGCTTGGAATTCGGTTATACGGAGATTAGATCCCCTGATGCCCGATCCAGGCACAAGGCTGGCTACATCTGCCCCTTGGCCCTGGTGATGAAAACTATAACAATTCTGATAAAAAGTATCGTCATTTGTAATAACAGCTCCACCTTCTCCTGAGCATAGGTTTTTTGATTCCTGAAAACTGAAAGCGCCACCAAGGCCCCAATTACCCACGCATTTCCCTTTCCATTCAGCCAAATGTGCCTGACAAGCATCTTCTATTACCGGAACATGGTGCTTTTCGGCAATTTTATGGACTTTATCAACGTTATAGGGAGAGCCACCTATATGCACTGGCATAATGACTTTCGTGTTGCTTGAGATGGCCGACTCTATTTTATCGGCATCAATCTGAAAACTTTCAATATCGATGTCTACGAACACGGGTAACGCGTAATTCAAAACGATTACATTATAAGTAGCGATAAAAGTGTATGGCGGAATAATCACTTCGTCTCCCGGTCCTATACCCAAAGCGCCTAACATGGTATACAGAGCACTCGTCCCGCTCGACACCGCTAAGGCTTTCTTTGCTCCCGTACATTTTTGAAACTCATCTTCAAACTTTGGAGCCGTTTTATTTCCTAACCGGCACCATCCCCCACTATTCAATACCTTCATCAATTCATCCTGTTCTACTTCGCCGATAAGCGGCCATTTGGACCAATCGCCGGTAAATGCTTTCGGACCACCCAATATAGCCGCCTTTTGGGTTTGTGAATTTCCTGCACAGGTAATGTTAGGTAATCCCATGGCCAATCCTACACCGGCAACGGAAGTAGTGCGAATAAAATCCCTCCGGTTCATTTTTTTATTTTCCATTTTCAAGATATTCTTATCGGGTTTGAATTGGTTTACTATAATTATAGTAATTCCCTGCTGCATTCGTTCGGGCAGCAGCTCTCACGTGATAATTTAATCCAGGATTTAATTCTGATATCACGAAGGTTTTCTCTCCGGAAGTTAGATTCAGTGTACTTACTTTTTCGACTTTTTGGCCACCGCCAGCAAAGGTAAACATATTGGGATTTGGATAAGTACTCCAAACCACACACAATTCATTTAACACCTGACTTGCATGAACCTTTTCGTATTCCACTTTAACGGTGATTGAAGAAGCATCTCTATTGACAATCGAAGCCTTGAGCCTAACATTTGGCAGTACTTTGATTTCCACTTCAGTATTGTTCGATACAGATACGCGTACAGTGTCAGATGCCATTTGAAAAGCACCTATCGCCACGATTTTATAGTTTCCACTGAAAAAAGCAGCGTTCATAAAACGTCCGTCCGGAAATGAATTGCAAATAATGGGCTGTATAGAATTACCTTCAAAAACGTGAATGACAGTACCTCCGTTTGCTCCGCCATTCTCCACCAGTTCATTGGTTTTATTATCTACAACTTTTCCAGATAATACAGCGTTTGGAGCTTCATAGTTATCAATTGAACAACTATAGAGCATTATGAAGAGGAGCAAAGTGTATATTAATTCTTTCATAATCATATACATTATATTTATTACCATCCAGGGTTGTTAATAATATTTTTATTTGTAGAAATATAACCGGAAAGATTACTATAGTAGTCTCTTTCTTGCCAAACTCTGGATAGTCCTCCATCGAGAGGATACCCACTAATTTTTTTAAATATGTATTTGTAACCAGAACCGGTGTAAATCAAATAGGGATATAAGCCATGCATTAAGGTGTTTTGAAATAAACTGGTGCCAATTCTCCAGCGCCTGATGTCCCAGAATCTTTTATCTTCAAAGGCTAATTCAACTCTCCTCTCATTACGTAACCGCTCAACGGTTAATTCGTCAGCTGTTAACTTTCGTATACCAGCACGGGCTCTAACCTCATTTATGGCATCCAGGGCAGCAGAAAGGTTCGTGCCACTTTCTAATGCGGCCTCTGTGAAATTTAATAGAATCTCCGCGTATCTTATATCAATATAATTTTGATCAGAATAATTGGGTTCTACCACTGCTCTGTCAGGATTTAATATCTTCCTGATATAGAAGCCGGTTTTAGAATAATTTCCTGTTGGAAACGGCCCGTCCCTACCTACTTGCAACATGCTTGGATCTTTGGGAAAAGGAACGCTTTCTGTTTCGTAAAGTGTTCCATCCGTATCGTAGATGCCCCTGTGTATTTGAACAGCTCTTCCTATATAGGGTGTTCCGGAGCGAAAAACACTCGCATCAAATCGAGGGTCTTTGTCTTTATACAACTCTTCTGGAGAATTAAACTCCTTCCCTTCAACCATTAAAACTCCAGGGGAACCATCAACGTATTCGTAAGCTTCAACCATTTCAAGGAGAGGGCAAATCGAGCTTCCCTGGTTAGTTGTAAATCCCTCGGGAATGTTCAAATTGTCAAAACTATGTACCTTGTCTGGGAAAGAATAAGCTTTCTGGAAAATAATTTCTTTATTGTTTTTGTCAATAAAAATTTGCTGATAATTGGTTACCGGATCTCCGCTTTTTGATGCTGGATTGTATAATTTATCATACAAGCCATAAACAGAGCTTTCCATGATAGCTTTTGAAGCTTTAATAGATTCCGAATAATAATAATTGGCTTTATCAGAAGGGATGCCGATGAGTCCATTCAACTGTACCGTTCCGTACTTGGCTATAGAGCCTGCATATAACATGGCTCTCGATTTCAATGCCTGAGCAACTAATTTTGTAGCCCGGTTTATATTTGCCGCATCCCGGGAATCGGGAAGATCAACAATGGCCGCATCCAATTCTTCGAGAATAAAATCATATACCTCTTTTTCCTCATTTCGCGGTACCTGTAACTCTTCCAAATTATTATCAAACACCTGAACTTCGGTTATAATAGGCATCCCGCCATATTTTTTAACCAAGTCGAAATAGTAATATGCCCGGATAAATTTGCATTCAGCGGTATATTGCTTTATTTTTTCCTCCGATACAGTTGCGGTTGTTATTCTGTCCAGAAAATAATTTGCTCTTCTTATCCATGCATACATAGAAGTGTTTAATGCATGGGCATGGTTTCCATAGTTGCTTACCGGGGGATTTTCTTCGTGGTAAGAGCTTTCATCTGTTAAATTCGCGAGATGAGGATTACCGGTAAATCCAATGGGAAGTGCATTGTATAGGGAAACCATGTAAATATCAATCAATTGCTCAGATGCCCATACATCAGCGTCAGAAATCATGTTTAAAGGTTTTCTGTCTAATGTATCCTCAATACAACCTGATACTGATATGAAAAGCAGTGTCAGTAAGGCATAAATATATTTATTACTCATAATAACTTTCGTTTAAAATGTAATATTTAATCCGATATTATATGTTTTCTGTTGTGGATAATATGACAATCGTCCACTGGGCGTTTCGGGATCAATTGGTCCTGTCTTAGACAAGGTTATTAGGTTTTGCCCGCTAAAAGAAACTATCAGATTCTGAATTCCCCATTTTTTAAACAGGTTGTTTTCAAGGCTATATCCAATACTCAACAACTTTAATCTGAAATAGGTGGCATCTAAGAACCAGAACGATGAATTCCATTTGTTGTTAGGGGCTCCATCATTTATCGTTGAAGGATATTTTCCGGGTATCCATTCTGAGTTAGGATCCCAGGGATCCGAACGGCGCCACCTATCCATGAAATAAGCATAAGTGTTCATTCCATTGGCAAACGGTTGAATAAGGAAATGTTGCTCTTGAATATTTGAAAGAGAAGCACCCTGCCAATTCATGTCAAAAGTTATTCTTTTCCATGAAGCCATTAACGCTAGACCGTAAGTGAGTTCCGGTGTTTGCCCCCTACCTATAATCTGAATATCGTTCCCGTCAACAATTCCATCCTTATTGAAATCTTCATATTTGATGTCTCCTGGGCGAAGTGTTGAATTTGCCCTGCCATCCTGTATGGGAGAGGTTTGGATATCGTCTATCGACTGAAATTGTCCAATGGCCTTATACCCCCAATAAAGGTTATTCCACCTGTTTTCGGAATTATTTCTCCAACGATCAAATTGATTGTTAAAATCCCTCTGTTCTATATGTCTGTTTTTTATTCTTGCCCAAGACAGGTTGGAAGAAATACGATACTTGATTTCACCAATAGAGGAGTTGTGACCAACAGATATTTCAAAACCTCTGGCATCGTCCGAATTAAGATTTTCATACGGTAGAGTTGCTCCAAACGTGCTCGGTAATTGGGTCGTTCTCCTAGCTAAAAGACCTTCCCTCTTTCGGTAAAAGATATCTGTTTCAATTTCCAACAGGCTATTCCATAAACTTATATCTAAACCTATATCGTATATCTGACTACTTTCCCATGTTATATTGGGATTGGGTGTGCCAGTATCAATCATTCCGCTAATGGTGTTTCCTCCATAAATATAGTTTCCTGACGGGTAAGTATATCCTGAAAGGAATTGAAAATTACCCGTGTTGTCACTTCCTAAAGTACCCCACGATGCGCGAAGTTTTAGATTGTCCAAATGCTTGAATCTGTTTTTCATGAAACCCTCTTCCGAAATTCTCCAACCAGCAGATACCCCGGAAAAAAATCCCCACCTTTTGTCGGGTGGAAACTTAGCCGATCCATCGTAACGAAAACTGTACTCGAACAGGTATTTCCCGGAAAAATCATAATTCAAACGTCCCACGTAACTTTCCCTTCCGTTATCCGATGCACCTCCCCAATTACTTTTACCCGCATCAGGACCGGCAAAAATCTGGTCGATTGGAACAACGTAGTTGGTTCTTGAGGCTTGAAAATTGGTCGCATTTTCTTCACTGACTTCATATAATAAAAGTGCCTTCAGGTTATGAACATTGGCAAAGGTGCGTTCATAATTAAGTGAGGAAATGATGCGGGCATAAGATGATTTCCATGTGTCCAGTATAAGCTGATCTGTACCGCGAGAACCAACCCTGGTTGAAGTTTGACTCTCCTTGTTCCACGTGTAAGTGTAATATTTCTTTAACCATTGTTTCTGGTCCTGGTAATACATATCCATCGCCGCTTTCAAATTAACGCTCAATCCTGGCACAAAGGGTACTTTGTAATTAAATGTCAAAGCTCCTTCGTACACGTTTTGTTTGTTCTTGATGTATCCTGTCAAATCTCTGTCAAGATAAGCTGTTAATCCGTAATTTGTTGAAGCAATTGTTCCATCGGGATTTTTTGGAGCGAATATTGGCCAAGAGTATTGCAGCCATGAAGCCATGAGGTAAGAACTCTGAATCAGATTGTTGCGGTCTTCAATTCTGGCTCCAAACTCTACCGACACATCAAAATCATTGGTGATTTGGGCATCAACATTTGAACGAAAGTTATATTTCGCGTAATCTTGATTACCTCCTTTCCACATCGAAGCTTGCGTTGTTTGTCCCAATAAGAAAAAATACCTTATAGATTCGCTTCCCCCTCTCACCGTGATGTTCTGTTGAAATTGCGGGGGGTAGTCTCTAACCATATAATCGTAGTAATCAAAATTGGGATAATCAGGGTCAGTCCCTAATCTGTACTTTTCGATCTCTTCTTTTGAATATACAGGCTCTCCGCCTAAATTCATGGCCGCTTCATTTTTCAAAATGGCATATTCTTCTGAGGTGACAAATCGGGGATATTTGGTAACATGCTGAACCCCATAATTCATGGTATAGTTGAAAGTGGGTTTCCCGATTTTTCCTTTTTTTGTGGTTACAAGGATAACCCCGTTGCCTCCACTTACACCATAAACGGCAGAAGATGCTGCATCTTTCAGAATAGTTATGTTCTCAATCTCATTAGGATCCAACCGGGAGAAATTCCGACCTACTACTCCGTCAACTACCACGAGGGCATTTGAGAAGCCACGTATCGATAAGGCTACATTATCCAAGCCGGGTTCTCCGCTCCTTTGAAGTGTAATTAAACCAGGCAGTTGGCCGTACAAGAGAGTGGAAACATTAGGAGTTGGAACTTTTGATAAATCTTCCGCGTTCACTGAAGCAATCGCTCCTGTTAAATTGATTTTCTTTTGCACGCCATATCCCACGACAACTAGTTCCTCTAACGACCGCGTGTCTTCTATAAGTACAATATTAAAACTCGTTTTGTTAGAGGTATTAAGGCTTTGCTCCAAGAATCCGATATACGAAATACGAATGCTGGCATTATCATTCACGTTTAGCGAAAACTCTCCATTCGAATCCGTGACCGTACCATTCGTTGTACCTATTTCTACTATATTGGCACCAATAATGGGGTCCCCATCTTCATCCAACACTTTTCCGGTTATTTGTTTTTTCGTCGGTTGTTGAATGACCTGGATGTTCGGTTGATTAACGGTTATAAGCGGCAAAGCCTTTTCATCCAATATCTTTTCACGGTTATCAGAAAAAACGAAAATGTAATCGCTGTTTTTTTCAATCTCCTCACATACTCTCTTGATGGAGGTAGCGTCATGTTTGATGGTGAGTTTTTGAGAGTAGCTGTTTGAGGCCGAAACGCATAGTATGCAGAAAAAAAAGAGGAACAGGGTTATTCTCATGATAATCAGAACGTGTTTCAAATTATTGAGGTATCCTGTTTCCTCAATAGAATTTTTATTCATATCTTTTCACGATTTTAATAATTAAAGAAAGGTTATTAATTTCACTTGTGCCGGGTGATACACTTAGTATCGTTCGACTTTTGTTTGTTGTTATGTTTTTCTACTCCATAGGCATTATAATTAAATGGTTGATACTGTCTCAGAAAGGGTGTAAGGCGCATTTTTCAATCATTGATTTTAAACTAACAACCAAAAACATAGATCATGGATTTTACGTCGCTGAAAGTTAGAAAAAAATTGGAAAGTATTCTACAAAATAAGACGGATTTAACACGATTTTGTAATTAAGCCTTGAATTCCTGATGAAATCGGAGCGGGATATTTACAAGAATAACGTTGAAGATTACAGCAACGGTTCCCGCAACCGCAAGGTTTACGGGCGTAAACTACCCAAGTTGGATAACGGACAAATAAAGTTTAACTGGGAAGAAGAATAGCGGGCAGCTTCGCCTCGGCACGCCTCCGCTTCACTGCCCTTCATTCTTGGTGATATCGATAATTATGAATAATTTTGTAACAAACAAGGATAGAAATTACACACTTTTTGGGATACTACCAATGATCTGCCCTAAAGCGACCCACTCCAATGAATACATCGCGTCAAGTTAGACCTGAGTTAATTGCCAGAGACAAACAGGCGGACGCTGTAAAGGTCGGTTTTTTCATCACTACCCCTGTTAGCGTTGTAGTTGCCGCTGTCGAAGCGCATGAAATACCCTTCAATTGATTCGCCTTCGCCGACTGGTACTTCTGTTGATGACCAGAACAAACCGTAGCTTTCCGAGTAGTAATTATTGCCTACTTTAACGCCGCTGGCAGGGAAGTAACGGACAACGTCGTTTCCTGTATTGCTGCTCCAAAAATCCGCAGTAGCTATATCTTCCACGGTTATGGCGGTCTGCCCGTACACGTTGCGCGATGTTACTATCATATGGGCATTGGTTCCTCCCTGAGCACCAACTCTCTCGTACCTCCAGGCAGATACCATATCAGAGCCCTTGTAGCGGAGCGCGTAGGCGAAGGTATTATCAACCCCGGTGATGTAATCGCTGTTATATACTACATCTTGCCCTAGAACAGATACGGACTCTTCAATATTGTTATGGGTACCCTGGTTCGCGAAGTGCACGTAAGTACTGCTGTGCGATACGATAGACCTCCACTCGGCTTCGCTCGGTAGGTGGTACCGTTTGTTACCGATCGTGATGTCGCTGAAATTGGCAACAGCATCATTGAAGCTGAAGAAGCCATTGTCGTCGCCTTTTGGGGTCAAGGTAGTCACGAAACCGTCGCCCGCCGGGTTCACGTTGTACTCGGTAACGTAGATGAGCGGCGTGTTCGGGTTCCAACCGCTTGCGGCACCCGTGTAGCGTTTCCCGGCTTCGTAGTCCATTCCGTCGGTAACGGTTTTGCTCCACACGTACGACAAGTCTTCTCCGCACAGCGTTACTTTCACCACTCCGTCTGCGGCGATACTTATCGTACTAGGGTCAAAAGCGAGGTAAGCGGTCAGGTCGGTAGTGCCGGAGGTTACATTGGTTACATCGAGGACCACCGGTGCCCACCCCGTTGCGTGCTGAACCGTCCAAACCAGTTTCGTGATTGCTCCTATATCGGTCGGTATGTCACTGAGCGCAAATTTGATGATGCTACTCTTCAGGATCAAGTCAAAGGCCACATTGAGAGCATTGGCTGTCTCGTCAAACAAGAGCAGTTTGTCGCGGAGGTGCGCCGTATTATTGTTTCCGTACTGTTCCTGTTCCCAGAAATCAGCGTCAAAAGGTTGCACGTTTCCATTCCCATCAAGCGTGACAGTCGCGGGATAGTAGGCCTTGTATTTGGTGGCATCTGCTACAGTTAACCCGGAAAAAGTGTTGCCTGTTCCACTTTTGGTAAATATTGATTTCCCTTTATAAACATCGTTGTCGTCAAATCCGACCAGCATGAGTTGGTCGTTCTCCTCCCATGAGAGGCTGAGGTCGGTGTCATCGTATGCCACGCGTGTTTCCGTTGGAATCGTGGCGCTGATGGTAACAATCTCTTCACCTTTCTCCGCGGGTTCGGGAAGATCTTCGCTGGTACAGCTCGCCACCAATAGGGAGAGCAGTACAAAAATAAAAAGTTTGAGTTTCATACCTGTTCATGTTTAAGCAGTCGGTTGTCACCGTTCAGCAATTGACATTAATAATATTCTACTTAGACGAAAAATGTCAAGACTCCCAAAGAGTTTAACCCTTTCCTAGCTACCATGCGAATCCCCCATCATCAACGTCGGGTAATTTCGTACTTCCCTGGAGGATGTTTTGGGTCAGTTCAATTTCGATAACTTCCACTTGAGGTGCCCTGTAAAGCCCGGCAGCATTTTCTGCCCGTGCTTGCTCTAAGCGCGTTTCGTTTAAATTATTTCCTTTTATTGTCATTTTCTTAAAGCTTAGTTTATGATTTAGTCGGCTTTATTTCGTTAATTATTGAATGTCTCGTCCTAAAACGATTCACCCCAAGGGATACATTGAGTCAAGGGATACACTAGAGTTAATTGCCAGAGACAAACAGGCGGACACTGTAAAGATTGTCTTTATCTACTGTGGCCATCTCAGCGAGGTTGTATTCGCTGTTAAAGCGCATGATCCACCCTTCATCGTTGTTGGCTTCTGTTGACGACCAGAAGAAACCGTAACTTTCCGCGTAATACGAAGTTCCTACTTTGATGCCACTGGCGGGGAAGTAACGGACAATGTCGTTTTCGTTATTGGTGCTCCAAAAATCCGTCTGAGCGATTTCATCTACAGTTTTGTTCTGTCCGCTCACGTTGCGCGATGTTACTATCATATGGGCATTGGTCCCACCGTCAGCATCAACTTTTTGGTACCTCCAGGCGGACTCCATCACCGTACCCTTATAGCGGAGCGCGTAGGAGATGCCGCTTACCCCAGTGCGGAAATCACTGTTAGAGGTTATATCTTGCCCCAGAACCGATACGTTCTCGCTAATATTGTCATGGCTGTTCGTGTTTGCGAAGTGAACGTAATTACTGTTGCCCGGTACGATAGACCTCCACTCGGCTTGGCTCGGCAGGTGGTATTGTTGGCTATTGATTGCGATGTTGCTGAAATTGGCAACGGCATCATCGAAATTAAAGAAGCCATTATCGTCGCCTTTGGGGGTCAAGGTCGTCACGAAACCGTCGCCCGCGGGGTTCACATTGTACTCGGCAACAAGGCTGAGCGGGTTACTACACGAGGCTCGCTGAACGGTAATTTCATGATCAGTACCATCTACCGTTGCCACGATCACGTAGTTATTAGCGGTATAATGAGAGCCTACCTTGAAGCTCTTATCGGCATCGTTCACGGTTAACCCTTCGGGGTTGCTACCTTTTGAAGCGATGGTAAACTCGTTGGGGTTTAGAGGAGTTGTGCTCATGAGTGGGTCGGTGTTATCGTTACCATCGTACACATTTCTTACCGCAGTAACTGAACCGGTGCCGCCTAAAGCGGTGAAAGTTGATGGTGTGGCAGTGAAAATGTACTCTGTATACTGCTTCACCATCTCGCTGTCGCTATACTCGAATTTAACCGCATCGTCCCAATCCAACACCTCTATATTGAACGTAACGTCTGATCCGGCACCCAAATCACCTTCGGAACTTTCCGATACCACTACGCGGTAAAGGTGGTTGCGCTTAATGGGCATCTGGTTGTCGGATGAGTCGATAAATGCCACCTCTTTTTCCCAATCAGGGTTTGAAGTAGAATTTGTGTACTTTCCTTTTAGCAGCAGGGTGGTGGCACCCTTTGTCGGGTTCTCATAGCTGTAAATACCCGCTACCGCCTTGGTATCTATAAACCAAAGGGGATCGGTGGTGCTTTTGGTGAATTCTTTTTCGGTATCAGAATTGGCAGGAATATCGTTATCGGTAAAGATGAACGATGAGCTTACCTGATTCTTTAAAGTGATAGATTCGATATGTAATCCGTCCACGTTGCTGAAAACATCGAAGCGAGCCACCAAGCGACGCAGGGTAACGTTGCCGACATTCTTATCTACACCAATCTCTGTTGTAACGTTAACCGGCTCCGCGTTAGTCATCACGAAGCCGTCATCGCCGTGTGAAGGGACATCCGAAACGGTGAGGGCTCCGAAAGCGGCGAGCGACATACCCAGTTGTAAAGAGTTCTGAAACGCGTCGGTGCTATTAGCTACGAACTCGAGCCGGAAATTTCCCGCGACACCGAGGTCGAACGTGCCGCCTTCGTGGAAATCACTTGGGTTGTCAAACGTGATGTCATTATGCTTAATTACTTTCTCTAATTTACCGAGAGAGTTAAAGGCAATCACAACAAGGTTGTTTATTTGCTTCTCGTTCGCATCGGCTGCCAAAGTCGCGGAGCTTTCCCGCGTGGCACGAGTACTACCACCGTTGCGGCCGTCGAGTCTGAACTTCACGGGGTAACTCATTGCTTTTCCAGATTCCGGAGTTTCCAAAATCTCCACGCTTCTCTCGTTTATACAAGAAACAATTCCCAATACGAGGAGCAACGAAATGATCATTTTATTCATATTCATTTTAAATTGTTTTATAATCGGTTTGTATTTAGTTATTAGTTAATCTCCTTAGTAACCGAAAGGAGTAAAACAGGTGTCTCTCTTTACTTTCGGTCGGCAGTTAACCGTCAACAGCCAAGTAAAAGTTAGTTCCCGTTTTGCTTTACAGAAATGGTTAAGGCATCATCGTCGTTGCTCAGACTGCTCTCTTTTACCTTGAACAGCGTGTTGCGTACTGCACCTGTATTAGCGGCTACGTTGAAGGTAACCGTGAAGTCTTTGGTACCCGACGGGGTAATTTGCACATTGGTGAGCCAGTCGTCGCTCGCGGGTACGGCTTGGCTTACCTCGATGTTGTTAGTCTTGAGGTAATCGGTGTCAAATTCGATGCTGACAGCTCCTCCGCCCGCAGGCACGGTAAGTTCCACGATGTTGTAAGCGATTTCCGTCAAAGCGTCGGCACCGCTGTGACTTTTCACGTTGTAAAAGCTAAACTTTTCCCACATGTTGAATACTGTCCACGGCTCATTGACCAGCGTAGCTTTAACGTTCGTGGTACCTGTGGGGTATGCGCTACCGATTATGATGGTGTAGAGGTGGTTACGCTTCACGTCTACGGGGGTGTCAAACTTGCCGGTACCCGCGTTTTTCTGCTTGAACGGGATAATGTACTCCTCGTCTGTTTTAGAAACATAATCCGCCGTGATTTTCACGTAAGTGATATCATCGTCGTTAGCGCCTACATTTGCTCCCTCGTAGAGGTAGAATGCTTTCTTAATGGGAACTCCCTCACGTGCACCTGTAACGCCGTCTGCGCCAATTTCTGCAAACGAAGCTACCGAGGTTGCCAATCGGTTGGTCGCATCTAAATAGTTGGGAGTTTTCCAATCGTTGTGCAGGTATGATGCTTTAAACGAGTTAAAAAGTTCCAGCTTGGTAATTTTGAAGCCGGGCAGTCGGTTTATGACATCGATACGAGCCACTGAACGCACCAGTTGAACTTGAACGTTAATCCCTCCGATAATCGATATGATATTGCCGTTATTTGCCATTCCCGTCATAGGAATGCGCCAGTCGTTATCATCGGTTACCGGAATGTCGGGTCCTCCGATATTGGTTTTTTTGGAGTAAAGGATGTCGGTGGAGGCAGTAGCCATTTCCTGCATCGCATCCGATTTAGCTTTGAGCTCTGCCAATGTGGTAGTGCCGACAGTAACAGCTATTGCATCCATGTTGGCCACGAAGAAGAACCGTCTTTGTTCTCCGTAATCCCACTTTTTCTTGTAGGTATAGGATGCTTCCACGCCCGTTGAAAAGAATGTGCTCTCTTCGCGAATATTAACAGGTGCTGCTATTAATATGCCGTTCACGTCAAATTCATAAAGCCATAGTTGATCGATGGCCCACTCGGGGTTATCTTGCAGGGAACGGGTGTCCACTACGTGGCTGTCTTGTCCGGGAAAGGCGAACGAAAAGGTTATCCCCTCGAGTTCCAATACGACCAAATCGCTTTCATTGTTAACTTTGCTTATTATTCCCTCCTGTATGCAGGAGTAAAAACAGAGTGCCAGAAGTACGCCCATGGCACTGATTCGTAAATACTTGTATTTCATACTTCTTTTAATTAAATTGGTTTGAGTGTTTTAATTATCCGTATTTTATATATAGTTATGTTTCGCGGTGGGAGGTGCAAGTCAACCGCATCAATAGCTTCCCCCGTCAACCCAGTCCATCACACCGGGTTGCCCCCATGGCTTGACCACTACCCGTTTGTCGCGTAAAATTTTGAGACTGATACTGTATTTTTGTTCGTGGCTGAGGTTTGGAAACCAGCCCCAATCATGAAAAATGGGGGTCAAGTCGATAGGTTTGTTGAACATCTTTTTTCCATCGTGCAGCAATTGAATGGTGGGAATACGGTCGTTTAAATACCTGAGCGTGCGAATTTCCGCAAAAAGTTCATGCCCTCTAAGTGTCTCTTCAACCCTTACCGTGCAAAGCTGCAACGGTGTAGAACGAGGGAACTGATGAACCACGTAACCCGAAGTTGGCTCATCTTTGTTGCCGTCAGGCGGCAGTTCACCTGCCACGTGCAAGGTAAGCAGGCTATCGATTTGTAACTGATAAGCGGACGTAAGGTTAGCAAGTTCCACCGTGAACTTTTTACTCCCGTTGGGCGGTATATCTTCCCATTCGACTTTTAGGAAGAGGTGGCAGTGAATGTTGGCCATGTCGCAAATGTAGCGTCGCTTTTCGTTGGTTTTGAACTCAAAACGGCAACTGTTCCAAAAAAGCTCCTCCGCCGCTTCAAATGCTCCTCCGCTCGACACCTCTTTCGCCAAGGCGAGACGTAAGTCTGCCAAAGTAGTTTTGTTCTTCTCAAGAGATGTGAGTGCCGTAAATCCATCGCTATAGTTGGCTATCGTCAACATCGTGTAGTTGCCGTCTGCAAGGTTGTGTAAGACGATACGCTGTGGGTTCAATGAGTCTGCCGTCACCTCCCGAACGTAAGTGTTGTTGCCGTCGAACAGGAAATGTTGTTTCGTTTTAATAAAGTCCTTAAACTCATCTCTCTGTGTACGCACGTAGCGAAAATGTAAAGTTACCTCTTCACAACAAAAATCACTATCGTCGTCTTTAGAACAGGCTGAAAACAACGATAAAGTGATCACGCTTACGAGTAAAAACAAGTGTTGTGCCGGCCATATCCGGGGACAAACGTTACACCCGGGGTGACCGCCTTTTGTGTTGCTATTTTTCGTATGTTTGAACCTGTTGTGCATTTTATAATGTTACTCTATGATGTAAAGATGGGTAGCATAATAAATAGGTTAATTGCAAATGCATTAATAATATCAATAAAGAATGCGCCGACAATAGTGACGATAATAAAAGCTTGTTGACTTGGGCCGTGATGTTGCGTGATACTTTGCATATTAGCCATTGCATTATAGGTGGAGCCTATAGCGAAACCGCACTGACCTGCTACTAAGACGGCAGCATCATAATTTTTTCCACATACCCTGAATGTGACTATCCAACCATACAAAAACATAACCACTAATTGGGCTATCAATACAACGCTAATTGGAACAGCTAGATGTAATAAATCAAGAAAATTGATATTCATCAGAACAAAAGCCAAAAAAAGTGACAAACAAACATTCCCAATAATATCTATCTCTCTATCAAAAACTTGAAACAGGCTTGTAAAAGAGAGAAAGTTTCTAAAAAATATTCCGAAAAAGAGGCACCACACAAAGGTTGGCAAGGTAAAACTGAATCTTTGCATATAATTTGATACCATAACACCTAAGAATATGCTTACTGCAATAAGTGCCAGTGAATTGATAAAACTCTCGGTTGTTATCAACTTTGAAGTAATATCTGTCGGTGGGTTTGTATAATCAACAGGTGTGTCATTGTCGGCTAATTCCTGACTGTTTCCTTTAATTTTGTATCTCTTCATTAAGAAATTGGCCATCGGACCTCCAACAAGTCCACCAGTTACTGTACCGAAAGTAGCACACGCCATAGAAACAGATGTTGCAGAAGCAAAGTTATAAGGAGTTTTTTCGAATACTGTGCCCCATGCCGCACCTGTGCCAAAACCACCGGTAAGAGAAACTGACCCGCCTATCAAACCGATTAACGGATTTTCGTCCATGGCTAATGTTAAACATATTCCTGTGATATTTTGAACAATGAGGAGTCCGATGGAGCTGAATAAAAATATCACCAACAGTTTGCCTCCTTTTTTCAGCATCTTTGAATCAGCATTGAGTCCAAGAGTGGTAAAAAAGCCCAACATTAACGGCTCTTGTAATGAATTATTGAAAGATATTTTAAAATCGAAAACAGTAGTCAGGACAAGTATTAGGATAGCAAAAACAAGACCTCCTGACACGGGTTCAGGGATGTCATACTTTTTTAGAAATGTAATTTTCTTTGTTAGGAATCTTCCTGTTAATAATACCGCTATCATTATCAGAAAAGTCGAGTATATATCAAAATTAAGCTTCATGCCGCGATTCTTTTATTACCGTCGTAGATGGTCAATCTGCATTGTCAATTTTTTCATTGACCAATGACATTGTATGGCTGATGAGATCTGTGAAATCCTTAGGAAATGTCTGATTGGCACTCCCGTTTACGGAAACAAAATTTGATCTGTTATTTCGAGTAAGTTGAATCGTGTAAATGATATCTCGTTCAATATCGGGGGAATCAAAACCATACGAGTCATTCATTTTTTCAATTATATTTTTATTAATCAATGTTTCAATTGATTTAAACTCTTCCTCACTCAATTTACCACTCTTATTTAACGGCTCTTTGTTTCTGTCAACCCGATCGAAGAAATAGTTTGCCTTATATATTTTATAGGTAGAATCTGGATGTAGTTCAAATTCTATTTTGTAATTATCCATACTTTCTAATGTGAATGTATACGAGAACGGCGAATGGTTGGAGTTACCACATCCTACTATCAGTGAAAAAACAGGAAACCAAAAACAGATAGTTTTTTTCATTTCATCATTGTTTTGGGAGCTAATTGAAAGTGATTGTACCAAATGAATCATATTCATGAAAGTTGGTTGTGGTCATCTGCCACAACCAACTGACAGATTCAGGTAAATCATAATCTAAACGATAGAAATTTGCCCTCCAGGAATCTCCTTTTTCAGGTGGAGTGTTAACTAAAGGGATCAATAGTGAGTATGGAATAAAAAACTCGGCTATCCAACCTTTGACAGAGGAGCTGTTTTCCGGGGATTCCCAGATAATGGAGGTTTTATGCTCAGTATGTCTGTTTTCCTCGTAGTGAAACGGTTTCCAACGTAGGAGAGTGCCATTAATGTTGGCGACAATGATTGGAAGTTCATAGTTAAGTGGAGATATCTCATATTCAAAATATACCGGACGGGATTCATCAGGCCAAAGGAAGACCTCTACCACATCTTCGTTCCAAAGATCCATGAAATCAGCATCCATTGTTGCCGTGATCATGTGATCTTGACAATAAAAAAGAAAGTATAAACCAAGATCAGAATATAGCATCTTCACTTTTGTCTCTAAGGGTATATCTTTGAATTGTTCTCTTTTGGATAATACTGTCCATTCTGCTTTTTCCCAATTGTCATTGTCGCCAAGACCATTAACGGCAAAGTCCTCTACTTTACACAGGTAATAGTTAGCATCATTGATGTCACGTTTACTGTTTTTGTTATCACTACAGAAGAGAAAAATAGTAACGAGTAGTTGCAGTAAAATAGCATGCTTACATGTCATATCTTGTAGGATATTTAAGGAAATCTATTTTGCTTCAAAATCTCCCTCGTATGATATCTTCTGCCTGTTGGCATCTTCTATCGTCAAACGGGTGTTCCCGTCTTTTCTGATTTTAAAGTCGAGTGTAATTGGTCTGTTCTGATCTTTTATATCGATCTTTATTAACCAGCTATCTCCATCTTTATTTAAACCTGCATTGTGCTCAAAAGCACGGCTGATAAAATTAAAATCGCTTCCACTCATTGAACCGCCGATTACTCGACCATAATAGGGCAGATTAATCGCGATAGAGTTGGGTGACACTTTCACATAGTGGTTTGGAGCCACATTTTGCGGCCTGTCTTGTAGGGGAAATGCTTTGGTTGCCTTAAAACTAAACACGAACGAGTTTAAAGCTTCTTCTATTGTGGCCACAACTTGTTCATTATAGGAAACCGAACGCGAGCTCCCGCACGATTGCGATATGGAACCTAAGATTAGGGATAAACCTATCATCAATACAAACTTACAGTCACTTTTCTTATTCATAATGTATATGTTTACTAAACTTTAATTATACCTGGAGTTGTTTGATCTCATTTTAGATTTTTAAACCCAAGGACATATAGATTTCAATTTCCCGCGTAAACAATTTTCTCGCCATCATTGTGATCGTAAACTTTCCACCCTTTAGCTTTCGCGGCATTAACATTTTCAACAGTGGCTACATTTTCCTCGTCACCGTCTTTCGTGTTTATAATAACCAGTTCACCACTCGTGGTCTCTGCTAAGGAATTGACAAAAGAGGTCATGCTTTGCCCTTTTATTTTATTCCCATACATCCTTAACGTAACCCAATCATCTTCTCCCGTTCTAACACTGCTGACCTTAAGCGTTGAGAGCTCATTATTTGAAGTATCTAACCAATGCAAATCCTTACTATTACTTAAGTCTAATGAGGTTAACTTATTGCCCGAAGCAGAGAGGTAATCCAATTTCGTATGACTGGTTAAATTCAGTGAAGTTATCGCATTGTTGCTACAAGATAGGTAAACGAAATTATTTTGTTTTACATCCAACTCCGCGAGATTGTTGTTGTCCGCATTCAAGTATGTCATTTTCAGGTTATTGCTTAAATCTAATGAAGAAAGATTATTTCTTTGACAGGTCAACCAATTTAGATTTTCTTGTCGACTAACATCTAGCCATGTTAGCTGGTTGTCTTGTACCTGCAACCTCGTGATATCACCATAAATTGCCAACTCTTGCGATTGTATGGTATAAGAGGCAAATTCTCCAAACACGGTAACAGCTTCACCCTCATCTTGTTTTTTATTATTGTTTAAATCAATCCAAACGTTGGATCCCGAATCTACCCTTATCTTTATTTCAGCTCCAATCCCTTTAGATGTGGTCATGCTTACCTTGGGTTGCGACGGTTCTTCTCCACCCTCATCAGGCTCATAAGGAATTTTATCGCCATTATTATGGTCGTAAACGCTCCATCCCTTGGCTTTCGCGGCGTTAACGTTTTCAATAGTGGCTACATTTTCCTCGTTATCATCTTTCGTGTTTACAATAACCAGTTCACCACTCGTGGTTCCTGCCAAGGAGTTGATAAAAGAGGTCATGCTTTGCCCTTTTATCTTGTTTCCATACATCCTTAACGTGACCCAATCATCCTCTCCCGTTCTAACACTACTTACCTTAAGCGTTGTGAGCTTATTATTTGAAACATCTAACCAATGCAAATCCTTGCAATTACTTAAATCTAACGAGGTCAACAAGTTGCCCGCAGCAGAGAGGTAATCCAATTTCGTATGATTGGTAAAATTCAATGAAGTTATCGCGTTGTTGTTACATGATAGGTAAGCGAAATTATTTTGGTTTACATCCAACGAGGCAAGATTGTTATCGTCCACATTCAAGTATGTCATTTTCAGATTTTTGCTTAAATCTAATGAAGAAAGATTATTCCTTTGACAGGTCAACCAATTTAAATTTTCCAGTTGGCTAACATCTAGCGTTGTTAGCTGGTTGTCTTGCACCTGCAACCTCGTGACATCACCATAAATTGCCAAGGCTTGCGATTGTATGGTATAAGAGGCAAATTCTCCAAACACGGAAACAGCTTCACCCGCGTCTTGTTTTTTATTGTTGTTCAGATCAATCCAAACATCGGACCCCGAGTCTACCCTTATCTTTACTTCAGTTCCAATCTCCTTAGACGTGGTCATTTTTACCTTTGGTCCCGATGGTTCTTCTGCGCCTCCTTCATCAGGATCATAAGGAGTTTTATCGTCATCATTACCATTCCAATCGTAAATGGTCCATCCCTTGGCTTTCGCGGCGTTAACGTTTTCAACAGTGGCTACGTTTTCCTCGTTTTCGTCTTTCGTGTTTACAATAACCAGTTCACCGCTCGTGGTGTTCGCGAGGGAATTGATAAAAGAGGTCATGCTTTGCCCATTTATCTTGTTCCCATGCATCCTTAACGTGACCCAATCATCCTCTCCCGTTCTAACATTGCTTACCTTAAGCGTTGAGAGCTCATTATTTGAAGCATCTAGCCAGTGCAAATCCTTGTTATTGCTTAAATCTAACGAGGTCAACAAGTTGCCTGCAACAGAGAGGTAATCCAATTTCGTATGATTGTTTACATTTAGTGAAGTTATTACATTGTTGCTACAAGATATATAAAGGAAATTATTTTGGGTTAAATCCAACTCCGCGAGATTGTTGTCGTCCACATTCAAGTATGTCATTTTCAGATTTTTGCTTAAATCTAATGAAGAAAGATCATTTCTTTGACAGGTCAACCAATTTAAATTTTCCAGTTGGCTTACATCTAGCGCTGTTAGCAGGTTGTCTTGCACCTGCAACCTCGTGATATCACCATAAATTGCCAACTCTTGCGATTGTATGGTATAAGGGGCAAATTCTCCAAACAAGGAAACGGCTTCACCCTCATCTTGTTTTTTGTTATTGTTCAGATCAATCCAAACGTTGGTCTCCGAATCTACCCTTATAACTATTTCAGCTCCAATCTCCTTAGACGTGGTCATGCTTACCTTTGGTCCCGTTGGTTCTTCTGTATCTCCGTTAGGATCAGCTGGCAGATAACTCACCTTGTCAAATAAAACATAATGTTCTCTGGTAGGGAGTTTATCACCCATAAAGTCAAGATTTTCAAGACTACAATGGATGCTGAATGGTACCTCTGTGCCATATTGCAAATCAACAGAAGATACTTCGTATCCGTTAACAAACCATTGTGCAAAATAATTTCCTTTATTATTTTCGGTAAGTTTAATGGCCAAATCATACCAAGCATTTACCTTTATAGGATGAACAAACTGGTGTGAAGGGAAATTTTGGGAAGTTATAAACATAAGAACTTCATCATCAAAAGCATTAAATGCATGTTTACTTCTTGCTCTCGCAGTACCTGAACCTATTTCAAAATCCAGTTCATGGTCTCCATCGTTGTATAGAAAGGCACCTATGCTTACTCTCTCATTCATACCCATTTCGGGAATATAAACCCTCCATTTATACTCACCTGTAGTAAATGTTTTACCATCTTTGTGCATCACCTTGGGGCGCTGCTTGCTGTTCGCTTCAGTCCAAAAACGCAAATGACCATTATTATCAACCGCATATTGTTTAGATTCTGTTCCAGATGAGTTGTCTATCCAATTATCTGTCCAACTTGCTTGATCATTTGCCAGATTACCTTCCCAATTACTTTCCCCTTGATAGGGAAGAAAATCGGTCGGACATTTTGTTTCTCTTTGTACTTTTGCATCCTCTCCATTTTCATCATTAGGAAGTTCATTGCTATCGCATGAAGTAAATACAAACAAAAATGCACATAAAGTTAAAAAAGTAACAAATATCGATTTAATTAACTGTTTCATAATATTTTAAGCTTTAAAGTGTTTGAAGTTTTAAATTACGCCACAATACCTTAATTCCACCGCCATCATGTATTTGTAAGGCGATGCGACCTTGTTTTCGGCCTATTTTTTCATCTGTGTAGTCAACCATCTCTTGACCGTTCAGCCATGTTTTAACATTGCTTCCTTGAACTAAAACACGCATACTATTCCATTCACCTTCCTTTAATATGGACTCTTTCTCTTCAGGAATCTGTACCAACCAACCCCTGCCATTAGATTCGTAAATTCCGCCTGTATCCATTCCTTTCGGTGCAACTTCTACCTGCCATCCATAAGTCGTAGGGCCGGGCTCAATATGCGTTCTAAAGAAAACGCCAGAATTACCATCTGACTCTTGCTTGAATTCTAGTGTAAGATCGAAATCATCGTAATAGTCACGGGTTGCCAGATAACCATACTCTTCGTCAGGGCCACTCTCGCAAACAAGTATTTCATCTTGCACGTACCATTTTTCGGTACCATACACTTCCCAACCATAAAGATCTATTCCATTAAAGAGTGTAACTTCTTTGGTTTTACGGGGCAATTCCCTGATCTTTATGTTACGAAACCAAGCCGCGGAACCATGATCTTGTAAACATAACAGACCCTTTTTCGCAAGTCCATATTCCGGAGCATCCAGCCATTTACCACTATTTTTACGGGCATGCCAATCATCACTCCACGCTTCAAATTCAATTACCTTTTCACCATTGAGCCAATGTTCTACATGACCATTGTCAAATATAATTTTAGAACTATTCCATTCACCCGCCGGTCTAATAATGAGATTTTCAGGATTTGGTGAGTACATAGCATAGTCGGCCGCGGTCACCTGCCAACTTTCCAGCGATTCATAACCCGCGTTATCAATCAGTTGATATTCTGGACCGGTTACGTAGGGCACGCTGAAATTTGGATTTTCAACCACATGATACAATACCCCACTATTCCCTTTCTCGGCAATTTTCCAATCCCAAACCAATTCAAAATTTTCAAAAATCCTATCGGTTACTATATAGCCGTGTTCATCAGCACCTGTACCTTTTGCTTGAATCATGCCGTCCTCAACAAACCAAGGAACGGTTAATGAATTCCCATTATAATCTCTCCACCCATCTAGCGTGTAACCATCAAATAACAGTTCCCAACCCTCTTCCATTTCGCTTTTTGTAAGCTTATTATGCCGGGTCCCCATATCGCAAGAATAGTAGAATGACAAACTGATACTAACAATTATTAAAAATACGTTATGTTTCATGTGTCTATATTTAAATTGTTTTCTATAAGTCTATTAATCAAGGCATTATTAGTTAGGTTGATTAATTAACATATTACTTCTCCGATATTAAACTTTATTTCAACATCGGGAAGAGTTCTCTTATCTCTTCTTCCGTGGGCTGATAGCCATATTCACATATTTCAAAAGCTTCGGCATCGGTTACTTTCTCAGCTTTTTCTTTCCCATACCATTTTATTAATGACTCTCTCACGGCAGGTGTAATAGGCCTCTTACGATTCGCTTTAAACCACTCCATTCTTTCTTTTTTACCTTCAGGCACATTTTTCGACTCTGTCCAAGGCAACCACTCAAAATATTGTGATTCGTGCGCGGCCATAGCATAAACTTTCTGATCAAAAACATCCGATATATCTATCGCTATATCAGGAGTAAAGGGGTATGGTTTTTGAAAGGTATCTTGTGCGTAAAGGAACAGGGGATTTTTTTTCAATGGTGGGGTGTCGGATACCACGTTCGGAACAATCACCAAGTAAGCCGCGTCTTGCAAAACAATGGCCGCGTTTCTATGATCGGGATGATAATCGTACGGTCTGTGACCGACAACTATATCCGCATCCCATTCCCGGATAATCCTTATCACCTCTTTTCGCACGTCAAGCGTTGCCAGCAATTCTCCATCATGGTATTCCAACACTTTATAGGTGACACCAAATCGTTTCCCTGCTTCTTCTGCTTCGGCGCGACGTCTTTTAGCAAGAGCACCGCCTCCCATGGATTGGTGACCGGCATCACCGTTTGTCAAAGAAACAAACAGCACATTATGACCAATCTCTGAAAGCTTAATGGCAGTGCCACCGGCTTTTCCATCCGCGTCATCAGGATGTGCTCCTATAACCACAACATTGATGCTCTTCTGTTGACTGAAAGAAAAAACGGAACCGGCAAGCATTAAAAATAAAATAAAAGTAAAACGTTTCATACATTGATAGTAATTAACAAACACACTGTTTTTTGATTCATATAATTACAGGTATGACCTTAAGGCATCTCAGGTAATTTCCAACCGTTATGGTAGGTATGCTTAATCAATTCCTGTGCGAATGCTTCTGCATTTTCGGCTTCTGTCCATGTCTTATCAAACGTGGGATGTCCATCAGTAATTATAAAATCATCTTTTATAACTGATTTGACGGTTGCATCGGCTGGGATATTGGTAAACCTCATATTTTCTCCATCCCATTCCAATTCTTGATTTAGCCCTTGAAGTCGTACGGCTAACACCCCCATAACAACCATTTCATTAAGAGGACCTGCTATTGAGAAATTGGAGGCAGTCTCAGTTCGACTTTCCGGGTTTTCTTTACAAGCACGAATCCAATCCATTTGATGAGATAGTGTAACTTCTCGCTGGGTCTTAGGGGAATTAGGAGTTCTACCCGACAAAAGGTACGGTTCAGATCCTGAACTACCACAAATCAAAGTATCTTCCGTTCCATAAAAGATAGCCGCGCCACCTTCCACATTTAAATTTTTCCCCTTTGGCATTCCCTCAGGTCTGAAGGGCATTAAACCTCCATCGTACCATGTAATTTCTACTTCGGGCATTCTAACCTTAGGGAGATTGTCGCGAGCAGGGAAAGTATATTTAAACATTTGAGCGGTCGGACAACTTTCCGCCATAAGAAGAGTTGATGAACCCTGCACTTTTGTGGGATATAATAAATTTAAAGATTTAAATACAGGAAATAAAATATGACAAGCCATGTCTCCCAATGCTCCTGTACCGAAATCCCACCAGCCTCGCCAATTCCACGGTGTATAAATGCTATTGTATGGTCTTTTTGGAGCAGGTCCTATGAACAGGTCCCAATCAAGTGTTTTAGGAATTTTCTCAACTTTAGAAGGTCGTGTTAAACCTTGAGGCCAAAAAGGTCTGTCAGTAAATGTCTCCACTTTTCTTACTGCTCCAATTTGTCCATCCCAAATCCAATCATTAATCTGACGAACCCCAGGAGAGGATGCGCCACCATTACCCATTTGGGTCGCTATTTGATATTTTTTTGCCAATTTGGTTAATAATCGAGATTCATATACACTATGGGTTAGAGGCTTTTCCACGTACACATGTTTGCCCATCGTAATAGCATCCGCGGCTATTATGGCATGAGTATGATCAGAAGTGGCAACCATTACAGCATCAATACTCTTTCCAAGCTCATCATACATTTTACGATAATCGTAGTACTTTTTCGCATTAGGAAAATAATTAAAAGCATCTTTACTATACTTCCAATCCACATCAGCAAGAGCTACAATATTTTGGCTTTCCATGTGTCTAAGAACGGCAAAACCTCTACCTCCGACTCCAACTCCGGCAATATTTAATTTATCACTTGGAGCTGTGCGTCCAGTCACTTTACCCAATACCGAAGAGGGGACAACGGTTAATCCAACGGTAGCCGTAGCACCCGCTTGAATAAATTTTCTTCTGGAAATTTTATAAGTCATATTTTATTAGTTTAGTTATCTGATATTTTACATCAATCTATATCTCTTGGCAGCCATACATCTCAGTAGTGTGGGAAAAAATGTTTTTAATACAAATACGCGGAGTGCTCAACCGTTTTAATACCCGGTCACGTGAACAGATTTAAGTTATCGTGCACTTTTCATTACAAATTATTCAATCGACCGATAACCAACAGATTCAAATAACGTGTAATGATCCTGTGTTGCATATATATCACCAATAAATTGGATGTTTTCAAGACTACAATGAATGCCAAACTTAATTTCCGGACCATATTCCAATGTTACAGAATCGATAACCACATCATTAACAATCCACTCTAAAAAATATTTTCCATCTTCTGTTTCGGTAAGTCTAATTGACAAATCATACCACCTTTCAACTTTAATTGGATGAATGGACTGATGGGGAGGAAATTCTTGCGAGGTTAGATACATCACCACCTCATCATCTTGTGCGCGGACAGAGTCTCGTACTGTTTTTTTCCCGGAACCTATTTCAAAGTCCAATTCATGGTTGCCATCATGATATAAAAAGGCTCCGACACTAGCCATGTTATAGAGGCCCATTTTAGGAATATATACTCTCCAATAGTACTGCCCTGTAGTCCAATCTCTATTTTTATGCGTTACTTTTGGTCTCTCTCTGCTCCCTTTTGCAGTCCAAAATTTAAGACTCCCGTTTTCATGCTTATATTGAAGTGAATCTGTTCTTGCCGAATCATCTAACCAATTTTCTATCCAGCTCAATGAGTCTGATGCCAGGTTAGACTTCCAAGAATCGCTTTGCACAACTGTTGCAGGATTAATATGTTCATCATTCGTTCTCTTAGTACCAACACTACAAGAGGTGAAGGAAAACAGAAATAAGATTACCAGCAACCGATATCTTTTGAGAAAAACTCCACAATATTGTTTCATAATACAGTTTTTGTTTTAATAATATCTATCTCTATTTTTACTGTTATTACGTGAAAAGAAATAACCACGTGGCAAGTAAACGTAGAAATAGTAACTATTTCCATGGGTCTCTTTGCACGACATAAGGATTACCTTCTTCATCATCACCTATTACTTCTAACACTTCTGCCGGCATAGGGAACATGGTGTGGGTTGCAGGAAGTTTTGAAGCAATTTTAAATTTGTTCAAAAAATTGGACTCAAAGGTTACATACTCTTCAAGTTCGTTACTCATATAATTGCCTCCCCATCGCACAAGATCAAACCAACGATGTCCTTCCATGGCAAGCTCAAGTTTTCGTTCCATACGAACAGCCTTAATACACTCCTCTTTATTTGAAAAAGTAGGATGCGTTTTAGGATAAGGAGAAACCCGATAGTCAGCAGCTAATTCCCCTACTCTTGCCGGATCATCCATTTCAGAAAACCTTACCAGGTTAGCTTCATTTCCTGCCCTTTCGCGTATTTCGTTGACCAGATTCATGGCCATTGATAGTTCACCATCGTTAGCATAGCACTCGGCAAGGAGTAGGATAACATCTCTAAAGCTCAAAATTTGATAATTCATGGCAGAACCTGAACCCACGTTTGGATTTATGTCGCCCGCGAGAGTGCCATTATGTCTTTGATGAAAAATGTGCTTTTTGGTCAAAAACATACCCCCATTGCTCACGCTTCCCGCCCATGATCTTGGAGGCAATCCCCAATCCTTATAAGGAATTCCAAACCTACCGATGGCGAAATCCAGTCTTGGATCAACAGGTATATTATTATTCAGTGATGGATAAGGAGCGTTATCAGATTCGTCTAGTTGTGAAACAAATGGAGGCTTTCTGTACGACTTATCAAGAAAAGGCAAACCTCTATTGTCAACTTTAAAAGAGTTGGCGAGTTCACTGGATGGTTTATAGAAATTACAACAACCACCCGGTCCTCTACCGCCAATGTGTGTTAATGCCATTTCATTATTCGCATTTTCCCTTTCATAAGCATATTGAGCGGCAAATATTGATTCCTTGCCATTTTCAGTATCTATGTTCCAATTATTATCTAACGACTCTTCGAGTCCATACTTTTCTCCACTTGCTGTAACTCCATTATTATAAACATCTTGAAGAATTGGTTTAGCAGCAGTAAGGTTTCCCTGTTGCATTAATACTTTCGCTTTCAAAGTTTTTGCCGCCCAGCTATTTGCTCTCCCGGGCTTATCCTGCACGGCAGGAAGATTTTCTATAGCTATGTCGAGGTCAGCTAAAACATTGGGATAAATATCTATATCATTATGTACCCTGGGATTAGGATCTGTAATAGTTTCATCTATCCAAGGTATATAACTTCCAAACATTTTTATTCCTTCAAAATAAAAATAGGCTCTCAAAAAATGGAGCTCTCCATTTTTATTTTTCAAGAACTCTTGTGGTGCTTTACCTTCTGCCAAAATAACTGTTCCTATGCCAATATTGGCACGCCTCACGCCATTGTACACCCACTTGAATTTTTCTGTTAACCATTTATTGGTTGGCAAAATATTATACATCTCGATATCATTCATGGTAGGTTGATCACCGGATGAAGAACCTTTATTGGCATCTCCACCATAAACTCCGGCATAGAGCCAGTTGTGTGGGCCAGACCCCCAACCTGGGGTATTTGTCCCATCAGGTCTACTAATAATACCTGCATAAGCAGATGTTACAACCAAATCAAGACCTTGCTCATTAGCCAATGCATGTTGATCTATGCTACCTTGTGGTGCTCTATAAATAAACTCTTCACCGCATCCAATAAAGAAAAGCACGAACAAAAATGCAACTGTTTGTATGAAATATGGTTTCATCTGATTTAATTTTAAAATGTAAAGTTTAATCCAACAAGAAATCTTGAGGTAGTTGGCCAACCTCCGGCATCTATACCCCTAGTAAGGTCAGTTCCCGCCCCTGTATCACTTGTATCCCTATTTGTAAGTTCAGGATCTAACCCTAAATATTTTGTAAAGGTCAATAGGTTCTCTGCTTGTAGATAAACGCGGAGATTTGATACATTGATACTCTTAAGAATATTTCTCGGCAACGTATATCCTAACACCAAGTTTTTAAGCTTAAGAAACGAAGCATCTTCTACAAAATAGGTTGAGGGAACCTGTGGAGACCAAGAATCTCTTTCATCCAAAATAGGAAGCTTGGCATTTGAATTATCTTTTCCAATCTCGAAATGCGTACCAACTATTCTTCTAGCCTTATTCCCTCCATGTAAAGGAAAATCAGTAAAAATCTTTGTTGAATTGATCATTTCATTACCGATGGTTGAGTACCAGAACATGGTTAAGTCGAAGTTTTTCCAATATAATGTAGCATTAAAGCTCGCGATTAAATCCGGATGAGGACTACCAATATATACCCTATCATCTACATTTACTCTCTCATCATCATTGGTATCAGCATACTTCCATTTTCCAACAAATTCTGCAGGATTTGAAAGAACCCTATCGGGTGTTGCTCCATAGGGAGTAGGAGAGTTCAAAACATCGTTCTCATCATTATAGAAACCTTCAATGATAAAACCATAAAAATCACCAATTGGGTGCCCTGCCATTGTTTTATTTGTTGAGTAATCCATTCTATAAGCATTACCCCATAAAGCAAAATCTTCGGATTCTTCAGATAGTTTGAGAACTCTATTCTTATAAGTTGAGAGGTTTAAACTTAAATCCCATCTGAAATCACCTGCTCTATCGTTATAGTTTAACATATAATCCCAACCATAATTTAACATAGAACCATAATTCACATAAGGTGGAGCCGCATCCCCTGCAAGGGCAGTAAAAGAGGCTTGGATCAGCATATCGGTAGTCTCTTTACGATAATATTCCAACGTCGTATAAAAACGATTGCCTCCAAAAGTTGCATCCAAACCAAGGTTTATCATCTTAATCGATTCCCAACGTGTTTCAGGATTACCAATTGTGGATAACCTGTATCCTAAACCGGATGTTGCATTATTACCCAACAAATCGTAGTTAGAAAATCTATAATCTGTTGTAAACAGGCTTGCAAAGTTTGTTGCACGAGGGAGTTCAGAATTCCCAACGTGCCCATATCCGAACCGCAACTTCAAATCATCTAACCAGCCCTTGGTGTTTTCCATAAAAGACTCTTCTGACAAGCGCCAACCAGCTGATAATGAAGGGAAAACGCCATATCGATTGTTTTTTGAAAAACGCGATGTTCCATCCCTTCGTAAAGTTGTGGTCAACAAGTATTTATCATTGTATGAATAATCAGCTCGAGCAAATATTCCAAATAAAGCAAATTCTCCTGCCCACCACGAATTATTTTCTCTTAAACTATTATTCTCTCCCATTCCAAGGGTCCATGTATCAACGTTATCTTGAAATAGGTAGTTATAACGTCTACCGAATAACCCTCTTCCAATTCCGGCATTGATTGCTTCACTACCCACCATGGCATTCAATCTATGCCTGTTATTAAATAACTTGTTATATGATAATGTATTGGTAAAAACAAACCTTATCCCCCATTCTGCACTTTCATCCAAGCGATTTTGTTCTGAATAACTAGTTTCAGGGGAATTCTTCCTCATAAAATAATCCCAATAGGTGGTGTAATTGACACCTAAACTTGAACGAAAGGTTAGTTCTCTATTCGACAAAATGTCAAATTCTCCCCAGATATTACCAAATAGGTTGGTGTTTTGTGCAAAATTGTCTTTTCGTCTTGTTAGCAATGCAAGTCGATTATCCACCCCCCCGACCCCTGGTAAGTTAGTAGGAGAAAAATTGCCTTTAATATCATAGGGGGGTAAAAAGGGGCTTGATCGATAAACACCCGAAAACATAGATGCATCTCCTGTATCTGCATCCTGTCCATTTTTTCTGACCACGGAAAATTGAAGGTTTTCTCCAAAACGTAACCGGGCAGTAACATCAAAAGTTGTATTAACGCGTGCTTGATATCGCTTATAATAGGTGTGATGTAAGGTCCCTTGCTGATCAAAATAGTTCAATCCTAAAAAGTATTGGCCTGAATTACCTCCTCCCTGTAAGGTTAGTTGATGATTTTGAATTGGGGCATCCCTATTTATTACATAAAACCAATTCGTATTACCAAATTCGGTAATGATATAATCCGGCATATGATATTTATCAGGGTCTATGTCTTGCCTTCCTTCTGCACCTTCACCTGACACCATGTAGTTAGGTATTGTCGGTTTTGGTCCTCTGCCTAATTGCGCGTTGTATGGTTGACTTATAAAATCACCACGTAACCTTAATGAGTTTAGCTGGCTCTCCCATAGAAAATCCATCAACTCATACGAATCCATCAAGTCCCAATTATTCTGTGCTCTTTGAAATCCATAATAGCCGTCATAGTTCAACACGGTTTTACCGCTTCGAATTCCCTGCTTTGTAGTTATAATAATAACACCATTTGCTGCCTGAGCACCGTATATGGCAGATGCAGATGCATCTTTTAACACCTGCATTGATTCGATATCATTGGGATTTATAGAACTTAAATCCTGTGTTTGTGTTGAAACTCCATCTATAACATACAAGGGACCATTGCTGTTAATAGTGTTAAATCCCCGTATTCGCACATTCGTAGGAGATCCCGGGGAACCTGTTTGTCCTATATATATACCGGGGGATTTACCTTGAAGCAACTGCGTAGGCGAGGAACCTGTTGTTTTTAACAGTTCGTCCATGTCAATAACAGCCACAGATCCTGTGATATCCTTTTTGATCTGAGCCCCATAACCAACAACAACCACTTCATCCAGCATTCCAGCATCTTCTTGCAAAACAATGTTAAATCTGTTTTGTCCCGCGGTGTTTACTTCCAGAGATATGTATCCTATATAGGAAATAACAATTATGCTGTTTTGATCTACGGATAGAGAAAAGTTTCCGTCAATATCGGTAATGGTACCGTTTGAGGTTCCTTTCTCAACAATATTTGCCCCAATAATGGCTTCACCTTGAACATTGGTTATAGTCCCTCGTATGATTCTTCCTGTTTGCGACTCGATTTCTACCTCTGACGGGCTTTGGGGAGCGAGGCTGACTACTGAAGGATTTTTCCTGATGGTAATCTGTCGCTTCACAATAGAGTAGGATAATTGAGTATTCTTAAACAAATGGGTAAGTATTTCATCGATAGTTTTATCTTCCAGGTCAATGCTTACCGTTTTTGTCATCTCTTTTTCTGACTCATCCATTATCAAAAAAAGATAATCGGTAGATTGCTCAATTTGTCGAATGGCATCTTTTACAGTAACGTCAGTTAACTTCAATGTCAACGATTCTGATTGAGGGAACAAATTCTCAGCCATGGCAGAAAAAACGCACAAAAAAGTTATTAAAATATAGGTTTTCATGATTTTTAACAACTTGTTGTCCCTTTTGGGGTGGATTCGATTAAAGTTATCCTTTTCTTGCATACCTTTGTGATGAATTTTAGTTTAAATGATGATCTACATTTGAATTATGATTCTCTCTGCCGAATGGTGTTCCCAGCACCATTCGGTTTTTTTACCTTGCAATTTCTACATTCTTTTTTCCTTAATGCTACCTCTCTTTTATTATATAAATTATATGGTCGGACTGTTTTTCGTAATTCAATAAAGTGATATTGGTAAAAGACTGTAAAACATCGTCTATGTTTTCAGATAGGAAGAGTTTTCCGGAACAGGTTTTGCCTAGTAAATCAATCTCTTCATTATATCTGAATTCAACGTTGTAATACCTTCCCACTTTTCTCAGCACTTCATCAAGAGGGACTTTATTAAATTGCATGAATCCATCTTTCCAGCCGATATATTCCGATACATCCACTTCCTTACTCTTGATGTTTCCCGCGCTTATTTCTGCCATTTGACCGGGAGATAAAATCAAGGAAGCGTTATTGGCATTGCTTTTAACCTGTATGGAGCCTTCTACCAAAACAACGGATTCTCTCTCTTCATCTTCATAAGCGCTCACGTTGAACGATGTACCGAAAACTTGTATTTGTGAGTTAAACGTGTGAACTATAAACGGCTCTTTACGCTTGGAGACCTCTATGTAAATTTCACCTTTTACTTTTATCTCTCGGGTTTTGCTTGCGAAAACGGATGGAAACTCTATCTCCGTTCCCGAGTTTAACCAAACTTTGGAGCCATCAGCCAATATGAGCGATGATCTTTTCCCGTAAGGAATGATAAGCTTGTTTATCGTGTGATCCTGCAGTTTAATCTCTTTTTGAGACAATGAGTCCTGAATAATTACACTGTTAGCGGATTCAGACATATTCAGGGTTGCGTTATTGTTCAGGTTCACAACTTCATCACCCGTGAAAAGTTGTATCTCGTTGTCTTGCACCGTATTTCCCAATACCATGATTTTTTCGGTTCGATAATCACTCTGGTTGAGAATAAATAGGGTGGAAATGATCAAAAGTAAAGCAATGGCGGCAGCAGCTGAGACGTAATAAACAATTCTCTTCTTCCTGTTTTTGTAGGAAAGAAGACGATGCTCAATTTTTTCTTTTACTTGCAGTTGTGCTTGTGACAGCGAGTGAGATTTTGACCGTATCTGATCAATTTCCGTTATTGCCTGTCGGAATTGATTTTCCAATTGTGGATTTTTTCTGATGAAATTATCCCAATATTCATTTAATTCACGGGTTGGATTTATTCGCCAAAGCAGAAACAAATCATCAACCAGAAAATTCATGACCTTTTTGGTAAAGTCCTGTTTGTTGTTTTCAAGCATTCTCTACACTGTTTTTTTAAGAGACTGTGAATGCAGGAAAAAGGGGGATGTATTTAGGTTATTTTAACTGATCGTGGTGATAATAAGAACAAAGATGATAAATTCTCGTGAAATCTTGTCGTCATTCCTCATGGCATCCAATGCTCTTCGCACCATTTTTTTCACGGCATCGGGTGATATATCCATAATTATAGCAATTTCATTATATGTCAGGTTTAAAGCATATTTGTAATGTATGACTTTTCTTTGTTTTCGTGTTAGTTTTTTAAAAAGCAGGTTCACGGTATTTTTCATCTGCATTTCTGCTTCGTTTTTAATAATCTGCTCGATAATGATGTCATTGCTGTCAAGAATAACTTCATTATGATTAAGGATGTCCGTTTTTACTTGTTTGTTATACTGGTCAAATAGCCTGTTTTTTAAACAACGGAACAGGTAAAATTCGATGTTCTCTACGTGATTCAGTTTTTTTCTTGAAATGAAGATCGTGTAAAACACATCCTGAATGGCATCTTTGCATACCTCTTCATTAAATCCGAGTTTAAGGCCATAGGCGTATAGCTTCTCGAAAAACTCTTTATAGATCAAAGAGAATGCCGAGTTATCACCATCTAAGAAATTATTCCATAAAAATGAATACACGCGAAGTAATTTGATTCCTATCTAAATATCTCAAATTTAAATCATATAAGTCAAGTAAAGCACTTGATTATAGGGTATTAAACTAAAACCAACATTGTCTTAATACAACTAAGGCAAAAGTACAAAATATATTTTATTTACAGTGAGTTCAGTAAAAAAAGAGTTAATCAGGGCGATTAACGTTATATTCGGGTCAACCGTCCCGATTTCAACCGTTTTCCCAATCGTTCCAACCCTCTTTTACGGTTATGAGAATCTTTGTACATCCTTGCCTATTGACTTGTTAATTATCTAAATGATAACGCTTCCAGAGTCGTTTTTCTTTTCTCGGGTAAACATGGTGAGAAAATTAGGATATCCAAAAACAGTGAATCATTTCTATATCTCGTTGAGTGGCAGCGAAATAGTTTGGATGTCCCGAAAAGTACGGAAAACAGGAGAATGGGACGAGGTTATCGCCCCGTCATTTCATCGATTGCTTCCACGATATCAAGCTTTATAAGTTCCCAAATCTTATTCTTTAAACAAACTGGGTCAAAGTCTTCATCGGCAAGGGAAAAATCGGTAAATGCCGTAATCGTCTTTTCTTGATCGTGGGTGTACTCGAAACGTTGTTGATGGAATTGTAACATTTCGTGGATGGGGTAGGTGTTTAGTAGCTCATGTATGTCCCAAAAATCTTTTTTTCGTCCCCCGCGGGATATTATTACATCCACTTTCATGGCGATGATATCGGCGATACTTGCCATTCGTATTCCATCGATTATTTCAAGGGGATCCGATATCTCGTCGTGATAGTGTAAATCTACTTTAACAGCATCATCTTTAGAACGTCCGATAAAGTACGATCGCCCGAATCCCACGATGTCTGTATTGGCGATACAAGAGTAATAGGGATAGTTTCGCTCAAAGTAATTCTCGAAAAGTGAAAAAACCAAGCTCCCGTACGGTGCATTCGTGAAAAGGTCTATATCTACGGATTTCCTGTGTCCTAGTCGTAAACTGAGTGATGTCCCTCCCACTAAGCAAAACGGCTCAAACAACGGTTCCTTCATTAATGTTTGAAGTATTTCTTTCAATTGCCATGTAACGGCTTTATAGTAAAGGTGTTTGCCTGTTTTTTTATTCATGTGGAACTAATTTGTAAAAACGCTTGACCTCTTTTATTTCATCTTTGCTCCCCCGTTCCATAACCCGCTTAATTACCGCCTTTTCATGTTTCGCCCAATTTATTTTGTTAAAATCGGTGTCCCAAAACAGCGATTCACGAATATTTGGTCTGCCCCGGAAACGAGCAGAAAGTTGTTTGTCCCGATAGGTTCGCAGGGTGTGGTGAGTCTGCAAAAGTAACAAGAAACCGTATTCGTACCGCATCGCTTTTTCTATTTTAACGGCTTGTTCCGTTGTCAAATACCGTTTACCGGCAATAACCGCGTTAATTGTCTGGTAGTGAATATTCGTTTCCATCGCCAAAGAACGTTGAGTGATGGATCTTTTTTTCAAATCGCGTTCTATCAGCTTGCCCGGGTGAATACCTTTAAGTATTTCGATGCGACTGTTCATAATTTAATGCCTATTATTCGACAAATATAGCAAAAAGTAAACAAATTTGTTTATTTCTACGGAATAATTTACAAACAAATGGCAGCGGCATCCTATTTTTTCGACAAAGGCAAATTAATTAGCGTTAATTAGTCGGCCCTGAAAAAGACCTGCTTCATCGTTCCCAGAAGCGCGGCCAAAGTTTCCTTCATGAACTCGCGAATCCCGTTCGAGGTATATGCAGAACCCGACCTGAGCCAGCTGTTCAAAAGCAGTTTCATTTCTCCGACGAAACACAGGAGGGGATGATAACTCTTCGTTCCTCTTTTGCGCGGGTTATAACCTACTTCCGCACCCTGTTGATTGCCGTAAGCCATGAAAACGGTCGAATCGCAATCGAGCGTGATACGCGATAAACCGCAATGCTCAACTTGAGAAGCGGTAAAACTCAACAAGAAAGCATGTAACACGCGAGCACCCCTTTCACCTAAATTGGTCAAATGACGGCGAATCGTGTTTTCATCGATGTTCTTGGGCAGATCAAGCAACCGGCCGACCAAGGCGTCAAAAGTGAAGTTGGCGATCCGGCTCAAGCGACGAACACCGCGAAGAGAAGCCAAGAGGATATCGGACAGTACTTGTGCCGTGCAAAAACGGCTTGCACCATGTCGAATAGTCGCGAATAGTGTATCGAACTGCTTGTAAATGCCGTTGCACTTGATGAAATCCGAGATCACGCTTAACCCCGAATATGATGTTAGTTGTTCTGAACTGAACTCTTTCTTTACCGAACGAGCGATAAATGAGATTTTTTCGTACTTTTGTGTTGCATGTGTTGGGTGATTGTTGTTTTTTGCTTAATACCTTAAAGGTAAACACTTTACCTGACACATGCAACTTTTATATGAGATATTTAGGTATAACGTTAATTCACGACTATATCACCTCAAACTCTCGTTCGATAGTTTTCTTTTTCCCATCTTTTTCGACCTCTATTTTAATCACCTGACCGTCTATCTCAAGCTGAACGATTTCCACGAAACCACCATCAGGTCGAATCTCCACTTCCACCCCATTAACCTTGACCTTGGCTCCCTCTTCTACTACCCCTTGAAGCTTTATAACGGCTGGCCCTATTTTAACAGGAATGTTGGTGTTGGGAGTGGTCATGAAAAGGAACAGGGGCTCCTTGCCGATTTCAATGATCTCGGAAGCCAACAGCTCTTTCACGGAATAAATGGCATCTATATCTTCCACGTAGTCGGAAAAAGCTTTCACTATTATCCCACCAATCTCTTTACTCCTAAAATCGGCGGGAATAGGATCAGCGGCAGGGCCTAATTTCTCCTTGATCGCCGCTGTTTTCGCCTCGAGCAAGGTGAAGTATTCAAAATCCTCCAGGCTCTCTCGTTGAGTTTCCCACCGGATTGAATTCATGGGGCCTTCCTTGCCGGGATATATCAGGTGTGAGTCTCCCGGGGGAAACCTCTTCGCCGGGCCGAAATTTGTCCCGTCATGCTCCTCCCACCCGAAGGTAAGTCCC
>JAMNYO010000097.1 GCA_023622765.1 Bacteroidota bacterium
TCCACAGGCAATCATCCCTTTTTAATAGTTTAAGTTTCATCGTCTTCATCGTCTTTTTCCAGCAATTTTTTTTCTTCCATCCTCTTTCTCTTGGCTTCACGGTCGGTGGAGAAGTACATGTACATGGCCGGGATCAAGAAGAGGGTCAGCAGGGTGGAGATAAGCAGTCCACCCACCACGGCGGTACCCATCGCGATGCGGCCGTTGGCACCCTCCCCGGTAGCGAACATCAGCGGCATAAGCCCCAGCACGGTAGAGATACTGGTCATCAGGATGGGGCGCAACCGCAGCATAGAGGCCTCCACGATGGCCTGGTATCGGGCGATTCCCGCGTTTTGTCGCTGGTTGGCAAATTCCACGATCAAAATACCGTTCTTAGTGACGAGGCCGACCAGCATGATGATCCCGATTTGGCTGTATATATTCATCGTTACCCCCCTTGCCCACATGAACAGGAGGGCACCGAAAACGGCGAGGGGAACGGTGAACATGATCACGAACGGGTCTTTGAAGCTCTCGAACTGCGCGGCCATCACCAGGAAGATAAGCAAGAGGGCCAGGCCGAAGGCGAAGAGGAGGCTCGAAGAGCTTTCCCGGAAGTTGCGCGATTCCCCTTCGAGGGCGGTTCGGAAGGTATCGTCCAGCACGTCGGCCGCAATGCGGTCCATCTCCTCTAATCCCTGTCCCAGCGAGTAGCCGGGAGCCAACCCCGCGGAGACGGTCGCCGAGTTAAACCGGTTGTAGCGGTAGAGCTGGGGAGGGGCCACCGACTCCTCGAGGGTTACCAGGTTGTCCATCTGGATCATCTGCCCGCTCGAGTTCTTGATGTAGATGGTTCGCAGGTCAACAGGCGTGTTGCGCTGCTGCCGGTTGATTTCCCCCAATATCTGGTATTGCTTGCCGTTCATGTAGAAGTAGCCCATCCGCTGCCCGCTCAACGCGTATTGTAACGTCTGACCGATGTCACGGGTGCTTACCCCAAGCATGGCTGCCTTGTCGCGGTCGATGTTCACGCGGGTCTCCGGCTTGGTGAACTTCAGGTCCACGTCGCTCATCTGGAAGTGGGGACTCGCGTTCACCCGGTCCATGAAAAGGGGGATGAACTCCTGTAGCTTGTCGATGTTGGGCGCTTGCAACACGTAGCGGATGGGCATGCCCCCGCGGCGCCCACCGAAGGTGGACTGTTGTTGCACGAAGGCGCGGGCGGCTGTCTCGTTCTTCACGCCGCGTGTGAGCGCTTCCGCGATCTCCATCTGCGAGCGCTCCCGTTCCCGCAAGTCAGGCAGCACCATGCGCACCATCCCGAAACCGTTGCGGGTCATCGTGATGTTCGACTCCCGCTCCGGCGCGACAGAGTCGGCAATCGCGGAGATGCGGTCGGTATAATCACGTACAAACTCGTAGGTGGCTCCCTCCGGGGCGGAGCTGCGTATCATTACCTGCGACCGGTCTTCGAGTGGCGCCATCTCGGCAGGGATTACTTTCCACAGGAGGGCGATGATAACCGCCGAGAGCAGGATGATGGGAAGCACCAGCCACTTGCGCTGCAGGAACGCTTTGAGCCATCTGTTGTAATACCGGTTCATGCCATCGAATACCACTTCGCTCTTTTGGTACAGGCGGCTCTTCTTTCTCCTTTTCACCAGCATCTTGGACGACAGCATCGGCACGAAGGAGAGGGCGACGAACGCGGAGATGATGACCGCACCCGATATCACGATGCTGAATTCACGGAAGAGCCGTCCGGTGAGCCCTTCCAGGAAGATGATCGGGACGAAGATGGCCACCAGGGTAATGGTGGTCGATACCACCGCGAAGAAGATCTCTTTTGATCCGGTGATGGAAGCCTTCTCGGGGTCCATCCCGTCTTCGATCTTATGGTAAATGTTTTCCGACACCACGATGGCGTCGTCCACCACCAACCCCACCGCGAGTACCACCGCGAGCATCGATAGAACGTTGATGGAGAACCCCACGAGGTACATCACGAAGAAGATGCCGATTAGCGAGATCGGGATGACCAGCGTTGGTATGAGCGTCACCCGCCAGTTTCTCAGGAAGAGGAAGATGATGGATATCACCAGGATAAACGCGATGATCACCGTGGTCTTCACTTCGCGGATGGAGGCACGGATAAAGCGGGTGTTGTCGAACGCCACGTCGATGATCACGTCACCGGGCAGGTCCTTGCGCATTTGATCCATGCGCAGCCTCACCTCGTCAGCAATCATGATATGGTTGGCACCAGGCTGTGGGATGATCACGCAGCTCACCATCGGTGTGCCGTTTCGGCGAAGGATATTGTTCCGGTTGGCGGCATCCAGCTCGGCATACCCCACGTCCCGGAAGCGCACGACCCGGAAATCGTCCTCGATCAGGATCAGGTTGTTGAACTCTTCCGGTGTCTGCATCAACCCCATCGTTCGAATCGACTGCTCGATATGGTCGCCCTCGATGCTTCCCGCGGGGAGTTCTATATTCTCCCTATCCAGGGCACTTTTGATATCCATGGGGGTGATGTTGTAGGCTGCCATCTTGATGGGGTCTAACCATAGGCGCATGGCGTAGCGGTACTCCCCCCATATCTCCACCGCGCTCACGTTGGAGATGGTCTGTAGCCGTTCTTTGACCGTGAGATCGGCTATCTCGGAGAGCTCCAGAAGCGACCGTACGGGGCTCTGCACGGTAATCTGCATGATGGGGTCGGAGTCGGCATCGGCCTTGGCGACCGTGGGGGGGTCGGTATCGCGTGGCAGGTAGCGTTGGGCGACGGAGACCTTGTCCCTCACGTCGTTCGCCGCCGTCTCCATATCGACGCTCAGCTCGAACTCCACGGTGATGCGGGCGCTCCCCTGGCTGCTACGGCTGGTGAGCGACCGGATACCCGGGATGCCGTTGATGTTCTGCTCGAGCGGCTCCGTGATCTGGTTCTCGATCACTTCCGCGTTCGCCCCGGGGTAAGAGACGTGTACGGTGATGATGGGGTTGTCTACGTTAGGATATTCCCGAACCGGTAGGTTCGTGTAGCCGATAAAGCCGAAGATGAGGATGACCAGCACCATCACCGTCGTCAACACCGGTCGCCTTATGCTCAGTTCCGATAATGTCATCTCTTTACTCTGCTCGGTTTTCCTCCATGCGGTCGATCATCACCGGCATCCCTGTCCGTAGCTGCATCACGCCGGTGGTCAATAGCGTGTCCCCTATGTTTAGCCCGCTTACCACCTCTACCGACGAGGCGGTTCGCATGCCGGTGATGATCTCCACTTCCCTGGCCGATCCACCCTGGTAGACGTAAGCGATATCGCGCCCCATCTCTTTTACACTGGATATGCTGGGGATCACGATGGCGTTCTCTATCTGGTCGAGGCTAACGCGAATGTTGGCCGATTGCCCCGGTTTAATCTTGCCATCGTTGTTGTGGTAGCGGGCGCGGGCGAAGAGGCTAAGCGTCCGTAGGTCCAAACGCGATTCCACCGCGTAGACGGTCGCGTTGTACTCCTGGAGGTCGTTCTTGACCTGAAAGGTGATCTCCGTGCCAGGCCTTATCTCGTTCACGAAGTTTTCGGTTAGCGAGAACTCGATTTTAAGTGGGGAGAGTTTGGTGAGCGTGGAGACGACCACCTGCGATGAGGCGTAGGCGCCTTCGCTCACCAACCGCAATCCGATTACCCCATCGAAGGGTGCTCGTAGCTCGGTTTGGCGCAGGCGTGCCTTCACCAGCTCGATATCGGCTTTTAACGTCTCAAGCTGGGTGGCGACCAACTGGTAGGTCTCCTGGCTGATGGCGTCTTTCTCGAGCAGTGTCTGTTGGCGGTAAACCCGGTCTTGGGCCAGCGGTAGCTGCGCTTCCAGTTTTTTCAACTCGGCCTGTAGCGGGGCGTCGTTTACCTTGGCGAGCAGCTCCCCCTTTCGCACGCTTGTCCCCTCTTGGAAGTAGATATCGGTAATCCTTCCCGAGGTCTCGAAGACCAGGTCTACCTCTTCATCGGGGAGTAGCTTCCCGGTAATGCGGAAGAGGTTGTTCAAGGTTTGTGGTTTTAGTACCGTCGCGCTGACCGATAGCGGTGCTCGTCCGCCCCCGCCGGGGGAGGATCCTCCCGGTGGCATATCGCTCGCTCCGCCGGTACCTGCCCGTTGCTTGATCTTCGGGAAAAAGATGATCCCCAGCAGAAGCAGCACGATGGCAGCGAGAACGATCGCTTTGGTTTTTTTACTCATCTGATTTGTTTTTTCGCTTGCTCTTGTATGATTGGTGCACGCCAAAGAGAAGGCCTTTACCATGCATTTGCCTGAGCCGCTACCGTTCATCCAACTGTTTGCGCATACGAAAGGCAAGATCTTGGTAACAGACCAAGAAAACAAATCAAAAGTACCTATTTATACCAGAAAGGAGGCTTGTTACATGCCGATTTTAGTTTTTTTATAGCAATTAATCGACATACCGCCGGAAAATGTCGACGAACGAGCCTCCCTTTACGTGTTAAAACAGCCTTTTTCTATAGCGGCGTCACGCGGCAAAACTAATCGATAAACTCGTACTCTTTGGTGCCTTTGAGTCCCATGGCGGAGTAGTATGAGTCGATGTTTCCCTTGATCTTTACCTTTTTGTTGAAGTTCGCGGGGTTGTCCTTTAGGTTAAGTGCCTTTCTAACCGCTCCCGCGGGGAGCTCGACAGGTATGACCTTCTCCTTGTCGGTCTCGTTTTGGGTATCGGCCAGTGCTAGACTGGTAGCAGATGTGGCTGTAGCTTCGGGGACAAAGCTGTTTATCGAGGTGCCTTTAAAGGAACCAACGATATAGCCTTCTATCCAGACCTGGGGTTGTCCCAGGCTCGCTTGCGTCTCCGCTACGGTGTAGGGTGCTTTTTTAGATCCTTTCACAACGGGTGGGGTGTCACCCGTACGGTTAGCGGTCACGCTTGCCGTGGGGCCCTCCACCCAAGGGGTGATGCTCCCTTCCGCGGCGATGGTTGTCTCCTGCGCGAAGAGGGTCACGTTGTACGTGTATTTCGTGCCGGGTTGAAACGCGTTGATCTCCAATACTTCGCCGAGCGGAAAGCTGTACACCTCTATCTCGTCGCCAATCACGAACCAGAGCTTCACCGCGCTAAGGTTTGATTGCGGCAGCAGGATGGCCTCCGCGGAGGTTCCCCCGGTACCCATCCGGAAGGGGATGTCACCCTGTTTAGTGGGAGACGACAGCGTACCGGTGGCCAGGTCGAACGTGGCCTCCGTGTTGGCGTTGCTGATGATCACGCTGAGATCGCTTAGGTTCACCGACTGTCCCGGCTCTATATTCAGCACCACTTTCGTTAGCTGATGGGTGAACTGCATGGCCACGTGCGGGTTCTTGTCGTTTAGCCGGCGTGCGTTGTTGGAGTAGAGCAGGTCGATCTGGGATTGTGAGCTTTGGTTGCTCACGTTAACGGGGTAGCTGTGATTCGATATATTATCCCGGTAGGGGTGGTAGCCGATGAAGTCGACGTCCGAGCCATCGAATGGGAAGATGATTTGCTCTTTCTCGTTGGCCGGCGTGAACGAGGAGTTGCCCGTGGTGCTGTACTTCACGTTATCTCGAAGTACCGATGCGCTCAGTGAGCCCCCGGATGGGATCATGTAAACGCCGATGGCGTCGCCCTTCTCCCAAGTGGAGTTGGTGACGCGGGTTCGCATTCCCGCTATTTCGGCAGAGAGTTCAATGGGGTGGCCCCTCAGTGCGGGGTCGATCACGTCACCTTCGCACGCGACTAGCGCCAGCAGTAACAATGGTATTAACGATTTAAGTTTCATGATACAGAAGACAAAAAGTTAAAAGTAAACAGTAAACAGTAAACAGTAAAACAGTAGCCGGTGTGCCGGTTACTTGTAATCAACCCACACCTTCATTTGCCCGGCTTCGCGGTTGTCCCAGGCGTAATAGGGGATAAAGGTAATCGTTTGATCGCCCGTGACCGCCTCAATGGTGGTTACCCCGTTGAGGAGTGAGGGAACAAATGTCGTGTTAAACCGCGTGTCGGCTGAAAGGGATAGCTCGTTGAACGAAGGGTTATCCACCTCCTCCATGCAATAGACGAGGGGCCCACGTTGCACGCTCCGTTTGTCGATGTTCTCTTTCACCCGGGGATCGGCTTGCACCATCTTCACGGGCATATCCATCGTGAGCGTTATTTCGTCATTCTCGTTCCAGAGCCTATCGATGACCGCGTATCCCTTTTCAACCGGTACCCCTTCAATCGCTTCCCCGTTCACCGTGATCGAGTAACCCTCGCACCAGTCGGGAATCCGTAGCCGGATCTCTTTTTCTAATGGCTTCCGAAGCGCTTTCACGCTCAGCTTCACGTTTCCATCCCATGGGTAATCGGTCGCCTGCTGCAGGGTGAAACGCTCTTTCCCCTTTTTACCGGTTTTGATCTCCGCGCTGTTGCCAATGTAAAGGTTGACCCACACCGCATCCTCCGACAGTCCGTAAATATAGTTCCCGATGGAGGGTAGGAAGCGGGATACCTGGCTCGGGCAACAGGCCGTGCCGTACCACGCACGGCGGTGATGATCGCCGTGCGAAGCCAGCGGGTTCACGTAGAAGAACAGGTCGCCACGTAAAGAGATCCCGGCGAGCGCACCGTTGTATAGCGAGCGCTCCAAGACATCCACGTACTTGGCATCGCCGGTCAGCTCGTTCATTCGGGAGTTCCACAACACCATTCCCACCGAGGCACACGTTTCGCAATAGGCTTCGTAATTGGGTAAGTCGTACGGCTCGGTAAAGCCTTCGTTATGCCGTGAAGAGCCAATGCCGCCCTCAAGCAGCCAGTAAGCAAAGTCGAGGTATTTCTCTTCGTTCGTTACCTTGTACAGCTTCACCAAAGCCAGCTCGATTTCTTCGTGTCCTGGGACCCAGTGGCGTTTGTCGGGACCGAACAGGCTCATCATATGTTCCACCATCCGGATCGAGACATCCAGCAACGTGCGTTTTCCCGTGGCTTGGTAGTAGGCTACCGCTGCTTCAATCATATGACCGGCACAGTACATCTCGTGTTTGTCCATGTTATCCCACCGCTTGTTAAGATTGGTCAGCGAGTAAAAAGTGTTGATATAACCATCCGGTTCTTGTGCCGCCGCGAATTTTTCGATCCACTCGTCGCACTTCTGCTCCAGTTGGGGGTCAGGGTAGTTGATAAGGCTGTAGGCCATCCCCTCCAATGCTTTGTAGACGTCGGAGTCATCGTAAAAGATGCCCGAGTGCTCCCCGCTCTTGTTGGCGGCGTTCTCAAAATTCCGGATCCTTCCCGTTTTATGTTCA
>JAMNYO010000044.1 GCA_023622765.1 Bacteroidota bacterium
GTTACTTTGTCGACCCGGGAATACCCATTGTCTCTATCTGGGTCACCATCAAGATGCCACCCCTCACCCATGAAGAGAAGCAGAGCGGCTTGTACCTGTATGATGACCTGCTCGATAAGGTTTTCCTGGAGATGATACGGAACCGTTTCAGGGTAGCCGCCACCGGTCCCGAGGCTCCTTTCAGAACGGTGGTACCACTGTTTAACACCATCAGCTACGCCAGTAAACTGTTCATCACGATGACCACCCCGGTGGAAGAGGAAGCGGTATTTGAAACGCTGCAGGGGCTGGTCGTGGAGCTGGAGCGGGCCAGGCAGCATGGCTTCGCGGAGGAGGAGCTTGCCGAGGCGAAAAGAAACGTGGCCGCCGGTTTGGAGAGGTCGGGCTAGACATCTTGCTGAACGACGAGAACCGGGTGATTGTCTTTTCATCCCCGGAGAGGTTGGCACATTCGTTGCCGACCGAATCGCGGGTGATCTCGATGATGGCCCAGGTGCGAGAGACGGAACAGGAACCCTTTACCTTCACGGGGGCGAAAGAGCTGGAACCGATACCGATAGACGCTCCCGGCAAGATAGTCCAATCGCGTAGCGTGAGCTCAGCGGACTACGGGATCACCCACGAGGTGCCGCTCGATTCTACCACGGAGTGGACGCTGGAGAACGGGGTCAAGGTAGTGTGGAAGGAGGAGTTCGGGAAAAGGAGCAATGTACAGGTGGAGGCTTTCAGGGCGGGAGGGTATGCCTACCCGGGGGAGCTGAACCAGCACCGGTTGCTCAACACCTTCCTTCGCCATCTTACCGTCGGTGGCTTGAGCTATAGTGAGCTAACCGGTTGGGGGTTGAGGAATAAATTGACCTTGCGTCCCTTTTTGAACAGCAGGAGCGAGGGCTTTTCCGGCTCCTTTGCACCGGGGAGCAGTGAACCGTTTTTCACGTTGCTGCACACCTTTTTTACCGATGTTTCTGTCGATGAAAAAAAGCTGGAACACGTGAAGGAGCAGCTGCTTAAGCGTGTGGCTAACCCGTCTCCCGACACGTTGTACAAGGATTCCGTCAATCAGCGGATGTACAGGGACAACCGCTTTGTCGAGGGGTTTAGCGAGTCGCTCCTCTCCTCGATCACGTCCCGAGAAATGGAGCAGCTCTATCAATCCCATTTCTATAACCCCCGGGGCTTCACCTTTATCTTCTCCGGCCCGATGCGCACGGAAGAGGCCAAGCCGCTGGTCGAGAAATACATCGCCTCCATCACCGCACAGGCTGAGGAGCAGGAGCTTACCTATATTGATTCGCCCTTCACGACCGGCGAACTGGAATACCGTTACCAGGCACCCGATGTGGTGAGTTCCAAGGCGACGGTTACCCAACTGCATCATGAGACGTGTGATTATACCGCCGAAAATCATCTCTTGAACCGCGTTACGGCTTACATCTTGAGTAGCCGCTACCTGAAGTCCATCCGCGAAGATAAGGGGGGAACCTATCACGTGGGGGATTAACCAGCTGGTGGCAGAGGGACCGACCGAGCAGGAGGTGCGGGAGATCAAACTGTACCTGGAGAAGAGGTTCACCGACCGGAAGAAAAACGTGTCGTGGATGGCCATTCTATCCAGCGCCTTGAAAGGTGAACCTAACTTGGAGCTGGAGCAGTTGGAGCTGCTGGAACAGGTGAACGTGCGGAAAGTGCATGCTTTCGCGAAGAGGCTGTTCGAATCGGGGAACCGAATGACTTTTGTTTTCGAACCCTTATAAAACGAAGACCATATAATGTTTATCTCGAGCTTGGCTGTTATACATGGGATTCGTGAAGAATGTTAAACAACATCCGATTTTACTTGGCAACATCATTATTTTTAATACATTTGCGATGTACCCGAACGGGTGAAAACATATTCGGGGTATTAGAAATTAATGATAAAATGCTCCCATTTAAAACAATACATCAATGAAAACTATGCGAAACAAGGGATTTTATTTTCTGCTCGCGTTACTTTGTTTAGCCGTAA
>JAMNYO010000002.1 GCA_023622765.1 Bacteroidota bacterium
ATTACTGGATATTTGGACATTCCCACTACAACATAGATCTTAGGATAGGGGATACACTCTGTACCTCAAATCAGTTGGGGTATGTTTTTCACAATGAGCATCACTCCTTTCAGCAAGGGAAATACGTGGAACTGTGAAAATATTTATTTCCGCGATAATCGACATTTGCCGCGAGGTTTCTATGGCCTAATAAATCACGGGAACCGCTTCCCGGCCGAATTAAAACAGAGGTGTGTTATGTCCCAGCTCGATTACCCTTAAGTCGCGGATATTACCATCGTCCAGGATGAAGCGCAAGAGGGTGCGGACCTGGTGGATGCCGTACCACCCCGCGGCGCCAGGGTTCATGTGGAGGCATTCCAGTTTCTTGTCGTATATCACTTTCAGGATGTGGGAGTGGCCGGCGATGAACAGCTTTGGCGGGTTGGCTTGTAGTTGGGCGCCTATCGAGGGGTCGTACCGCCCCGGGTAGCCCCCGATGTGTTTGATCAAGACATCTACCCCCTCCAGGGTGAATCGCGTGGTAGCGGGATAGGCAGCACGGGTGGGGCCGTCGTCGATATTGCCATGCACCGCTCGAAAAGGCTTCAGCCTTTCAAAGCGCTGTGCCAGCGAGAGCGAGCCGATATCGCCTGCGTGCCATATTTCGTCGCACGTGGCAAAGTGGGCTTCGAACTTATCGTCCCAACAGCCGTGCGTATCGGAGAGCAATCCTATTTCCTTCATCGATTATTCTTGTCCATCATTTTCTCACCACCAGCGCGGGCTTCTTCGTTTGCCTTTTTCTACAACCAATTGTGACGCAATTCTCTTTGTCCGCCTTTTCGTTTGCCTTTTCCGGTGCTTTTCCCCGTTCACTTTTTTTATTCGGGCAAAGTTATTATTTTTATACCGTAATTCAAAGCAACGTATGAGCGAGTCGACTTACCGTTTTTTCAAGCGCGATATCAGCTGGTTGTCTTTCAACGAGCGGGTGTTGCTGGAGGCGAGGGACGAGCGTTTGCCCGTTTACGAACGCATCAAGTTCCTCTCCATCTACTCTTCCAACCTGGAGGAGTTTTACAAGATACGTGTTTCGGGTTACCACAGCTCGTTGCTCGAGAGCATTAACCGCGACGAGTCGGTAGAGGAGGCGCTGAACACCATTAGCGAGATCAATAGCATAGTTACCGAACATGAGCGGGAGTACAACGCGATCTTCAACGAGATGATCTTGCCCGAGCTCAAGCGGAACGGTATTGTGCTGTACCAGACGCACGAGGTGGAGCCGTTTCATCAAGCTTACGTTGAGCAGTACTTTAACGAGGAGGTCTTCCCTTACCTCCAGCCGATGATCATCCAGAAAGACGTTATCCACTCCTTTATTCAGGATGGGCGTATCTACCAGGCTATCAGCCTTCAAGCGAAGAAAAAGAAGCGAGAGGCGATGGATGCCGGCGAGTATATCTACGCCCTGATGAAGATACCCTACACCAAGATCCCCCGCTTCGTGGAGTTGCCCCCGCATGCTGGCAACCACTACATCATCTTTATCGATGACGTGATCAAGGCGAACCTGGCGAGCGTTTTCCCGGGTTACGACATCGTGGATTGCTTCAGCATCAAGATATCGAGGGATGCCGACTTCTCTTTGGAGAGCGAGGATCAGAAGGATATTGCCGAGAAGATCCTGCGGAAGGTACGCAAGCGGAAGATAGGGGCGGTCACCCGGTTCCAATACGATCAGGCGATGCCCGATTACTTCTTGCAATACCTTCGGGAGGCGTACGAGATTGAAGAGGAGGAGTTGCTGCCCTCCGGTAAGTACCTTAACCTGGCCGATTTGGCGGACTTGCCGAACCCGGTGGGCGACTCGCTGAAACAGAAGCTTCCGCCGCCACTGCGGGTGCCGGAGTTGGAGACCAACAGCTCTATTTTGCGGGTGTTGCGCAAGCAGGACGTGCTGTTGCATTTCCCTTACCAGTCGTTCGACTACCTGTTGCGTTTCCTGATGGAGGCCGCGTTCGACCCGAAGGTGCTGGAGATCAAGGTGACCCAGTACCGGGTGGCCGAGAACTCGGCGGTGATCAACAGCCTTATCAGCGCCGCGAAGAACGGTAAAAAGGTGACGGTGTTCGTGGAGTTAAAGGCCCGATTCGACGAGGTCAACAACTACCTCACGTCGGAGCTGATGCAGCAGGCTGGGGTGAAGATCATCTACAGCTTGCCGGGGTTGAAGGTGCACGCTAAGCTGGCTTACGTGCGCAAGCGGAGCAACGACCCGTCGGACCCCATCAAGGGGTACGCGTACCTTGGCACGGGCAACTTCAACGAGAAAACGGCGCGCATCTATTCCGATAAAGGTTTGCTCACATCCAACAAGGAGATTATCAGGGATATCGACGAGGTGTTCCGGGTATTAGAGGGACATCCCTACACGAACGAGTTTCAACACCTGCTGGTCACGCAGTTCAACATGCTCTCCTCGATCCACGCGATGATCGATCGGGAGATCGAGCAGGTGAAAAACGGGGGGATAGGGCATATCATCTTGAAGATGAACAGCTTGGAGGATAAGGGGGTGATTTCGGCCCTCTACCGGGCCAGTGAGGCGGGTGTGAAGATCGACCTGATCATCCGGGGCATCTGTTGCCTTATTCCCGGTCAGCCCTTCAGCAAGAACATCACGGTGACCCGTATCGTGGACGCCTACCTCGAACACTCGCGGGTGTGGTACTTCTTTAACGGTGGTGAGGAGAATATATACCTCACCTCGGCCGACTGGATGCAACGGAACCTGCACCGCCGCGTGGAGGTAGCTTTCCCCGTTTATGCAGAGCGCATCAAGCGGGAGATCATCGACATCCTGAAGATACAACTGGTCGATAACCAGAGCGCGGTGTGGGTGGACGAGAACCTGCGCAACCGGTTCAAGCGTGACGAAAAACGGGACGATGAGTTACCCGTGCGTGCCCAGCAGGCGGTGTACGAGTACCTGAAAAAGTCAACCGGGCAGTGATTGGTTAGGGACAATCAGTTATTGTATCTTTGGATATTACTGGGATTTGCAGTAAACAGCTCAGAATTTAGATAGTGTGGATTATTGCTCAATCTAGCTGTACAGCCTGTTTGAGTTTAAATAATTGTTCTTTGAGTCGGTTTGGGTTATCTTCCCTAAGTTTCCGTATGTTTAGTAATTTCCATTGAATAGATGGATACTCTTCGAAATTCGCACAGGCAGGATCCAATAGTTCCCAATCAGGTACACCTTCTTTAAAGGATATAAGAAAGCGTTTTTCATTGTTTGAAAACAGGTGGGAAAGCCATTACCCGCCGTTGGTCTATTAAGTGTGGAGCTAATGACTTGTTGCGTACAAAGAAGTTTACAGATGTCTTCGCGGTGAGATACCTGAGTGCCTTTGAGGGCTTTCTTGATTTTGTCGGAAATACGACGAAGGGCATCATTTATTTCGTTGATACTTTCTTGTCGTCCTTTGAGCGGGAGATAGGTAAGGTCTATATCAACCGAGTACCTGAGAAAATTTTTCACGAAAAGGTTAATTGCCGTCCCTCCATGAATGGCAAAAACAGATTCTCCCGTGATGATAGGAACAATTCGTAAAAGAAGTTCTACTTTGCTTTTATACCTACTCGTACTCATGCAACTCTTTTGGTATTACAATTTTAAACTTGCCGTTATATACTCCTTTATTGGCAAAGGATCGTACGCCTTTGCCAATATCAACTTGGCTTAAGTTGATGGCGTCAACCCATTTGTGATTGGCTTTTTCAGCCATAAACAAAAAAAGACGCTTAACTTTCACGGAAGAGCATTGCTCCAATAGCTGCTGTACTACTTTGGGACGAAGCGTGGTGAGCATCTCCATCGTGTAATACAAGTCTATCAAGTCGTAATGAGTTGGGGAAAGCAGAAGGCACTCCATAAAGGCCCTTTCCAATGAAGATGCTAACACTTCAAAGCCCTCCAAGGTTATGTTTTCTACGCCTATGCATGAATGCCTAAAGATGTTGGTGGAGAACGTGTTGAGCTGATAATTCCACTCTTGTCGCATTATCCAAGCGGGAATGTGCTTATTAGTAGGGCTATATAGGAATACCGGCAGATTACCTATGTAACCGTAGTGGTAATAACCTCTCAGGTACAAGGCAGTGGAGGCACCTAAAGTGTAATCGGCATTTTGCAGTTTGATGTAGGAATGCAAAACCGCGTATAAGGTGGGATGAAAGCCATCAAAATGGTAAACGCCGTTGGCCAACCGCTTTAACCAATGGCGCCTGACCATGTCTGACTGGTCGAAGCGACTCACCCCGTTTCCCTCCATCCAAGAAGACAATAATTCTCTTTTACCTTCTCGATGTCGCAACTGCGCATGTCTAGTTTACCGAAGATCGGTCAAAATATCTTCGTTAATTTCGTCCATCTGGTTATCAAGGCTTTCCGTGATTATTTTTCGGAAGAGATCAGAAAGCCCGCACCGAAAACTCGGCACGGGCTTTACCCAAAAGGGAATATCGGTTCTCTACGAATTAGGCTTTCCCACGTGCGTATCCCGATTCTTTTTGGTTCTTCGCGATCACGCCCCTTTTCGTAACCTCTTGGACAATCTGCTTGTCTTGTAGGCTAAGGGGCCTTAACCTCACGCTCCTTCAACGGCCTCCTGGAAGAGGTTGGTACGTTTGTTGGCGCTCAGCCGCTCGTACTCTTCGCGGGAGCCTACCACCAGTTTCTCGTATTCCCTCTGCCCGGTTCCGGCGGGGATGAGGTGACCGACGATCACGTTCTCCTTCAACCCTTCGAGGGTGTCGGTTTTCCCGTTGATCGAGGCGTCGTTGAGTACCTTGGTGGTCTCCTGGAATGAGGCGGCCGACATGAAGCTGTTGGTCTGCAGTGCGGCACGGGTGATGCCCTGTAGTACCTGGTTGGCCGTGGCGGGCACGGCGTCACGCGCTTCTACCGTCTTGAGGTCGCGCCGCTTGAGCGAGCTGTTCTCGTCGCGCAGCTTGCGGGCGGTTACGATTTGTCCCGGCTCAAAGATCTGTGAATCACCCGCGTCGGTGATCACCTTCTTGCCCCAGATACGGTCGTTCTCCTCCATCATCACGTTCTTGTCTACTAGCTGCTGCTCCAAGAAGCGGGTATCACCCGGATCCACCACCTCTACCTTGCGCATCATCTGACGGACAATCACCTCGAAGTGCTTGTCGTTGATCTTCACCCCTTGCAGGCGGTACACGTCTTGCACCTCGTTCACGATGTACTCCTGAACGGCGGTGGGTCCCATGATAGCCAGGATGTCGGCGGGGGTGATGGCACCATCTGACAACGGCATGCCCGCCCGGATGTAGTCGTTCTCCTGAACCAGTATCTGCTTGGACAGCGGCACCATGTACTTCTTGATCTCCCCGGTTTTAGAGGTGACCGAGATCTCCTGGTTGCCACGCTTGATCCGCCCGAAGGATACCTCCCCGTCGATTTCAGATACTACGGCAGGGTTGGACGGGTTGCGCGCTTCGAACAGTTCCGTCACGCGAGGCAGACCACCGGTGATGTCGCCCGCCTTACCGATAGCGCGGGGTATCTTCACCAGGATGTCGCCCGCCTTGATGTCGTCACCCTCGTTTTTCACGATATGCGAGCCAAGCGGGAGCGTGTAGCTGCGCAGGATGTTCTCATCCGCGTCAACGATATGAGCCGAAGGTGCTTTCCGCTTGTCGCGTGACTCGATGATTACCTTCTCTTTCAGCCCGGTCTGTTCGTCAGACTCCACCTTGAAGGTGAGGTTCTCGGTGAGGTTCTCGAACCGGATCTTACCGCTGGCCTCCGATACGATGACCGCGTTGAAGGGGTCCCACTCGCAGATGAGGTCGTCTTTCTTCACTTTGTCGCCCTGGCCGAAGTAGAGCTTGGATCCGTATGGCACGTTGTGCGACAGCAGGACGATCTTGGTGTTGGGGTCGACCACCCGCATCTCTACCAAGCGGCTGACTACCACTTTGTGGGGGATACCCTCCACGTCCTTGGTCTCCACGTAACGCAGCTCTTCAAACTCCAGGATACCATCGTACTTGGTGACGATGCGGTTCTCGGTGGCGATGTTCGAAGCGATACCTCCCACGTGGAACGTACGCAGCGTGAGCTGGGTACCGGGTTCGCCAATCGACTGGGCGGCGATGACACCCACGGCCTCTCCCTTGTGCACGATCTTGCCCGTGGCGAGGTTGCGGCCGTAGCACTTGCAACAGACCCCTTGCGATGCCTCGCAGGTGAGCACCGAGCGTATCTCTACCCGCTCGATGGGTGACTCTTCTATCTTCTTCGCGATCTCCTCGGTGATCTCCTCGCCGGAGTATACCAGGATCTCTCCCGTGTTGGGGTGTTGCACGTCGTGCACCGATACCCGACCCAGGATACGCTCGTAGAGCGACGCGATGATCTCGTCGTTGTTCTTGATGGCCGTGGCGGTCAGTCCGCGGAGTGTGCCGCAGTCCTCCTCGTTGACGATCACGTCTTGCGATACGTCCACCAGCCGGCGGGTGAGGTACCCGGCGTCGGCCGTCTTCAGCGCGGTGTCAGCCAGACCCTTGCGCGCACCGTGGGTGGAGATAAAGTACTCCAGCACCGACAACCCCTCCTTGAAGTTCGCCAGGATGGGGTTCTCGATGATCTGCGAACTTTCGGCGCCGCTCTTTTGAGGCTTCGCCATCAGCCCGCGCATACCGGAGAGCTGGCGAATCTGCTCGCGAGAGCCCCGGGCACCGGAATCGAGCATCATGTAGACCGGGTTGAATCCCTGGTCGTCTTCCGACAGCTGCTTCAGCAGGATGTTAGAGAGCTTGGAGTTAATATGCGTCCAGGTGTCGATGATCTGGTTGTAACGTTCGTTGTAGGTGATGAAACCCATGTTGTAGTTGTCCATAATCTGCTCCACCTCGTCGTACCCCTCCTGTATAAGGGCCTCTTTCTCTTTCGGTATGATGATGTCATCAAGGTTGAACGAGAGTCCCCCCTTGAAGGCCATGTTGAACCCGAGGTCCTTGATGTCGTCGAGGTACTGCGCCGTGCGAGCCACGCCACAGGTCTTGATAACCTTACCGATGATGTCGCGAAGCGATTTTTTGGAGAGCAGCTCGTTCACGTATCCTACCTCCTTGGGAATCGCCTCGTTGGTAATCACGCGGCCCACGGTGGTCTCGTGCATCTTGCGGATGGGGTTGCCCTCCTCGTCGATGTCGTCCACCACCACCTTCACCAGGGCGTGAATATCCACGATGCCCTCGTTGTAGGCGATAATAGCCTCTTCTTCACCGTAGAAGTACATCCCTTCGCCCTTGGCGCCGGGTCGTATCTTGGTGATGTAGTAGAGACCCAGTACCATGTCTTGCGACGGTACGGTGATGGGTGCCCCGTTGGCGGGGTTGAGGATGTTGTGTGACGAGAGCATGAGTAGCTGCGCCTCCAGGATGGCCTCGTTGCCCAGCGGCAGGTGTACTGCCATCTGGTCGCCGTCGAAGTCCGCGTTGAAAGCGGTACAGGCCAGTGGGTGAAGCTGAATGGCTTTCCCCTCGATAAGTTTGGGCTGGAACGCCTGGATACCCAGCCGGTGTAGGGTGGGAGCGCGGTTAAGCAGCACCGGGTGCCCCTTCATCACGTATTCCAGGATATCGTACACGACCGGCTCCTTACGGTCGACGATCTTCTTGGCCGACTTCACCGTCTTCACGATGCCGCGCTCGATGAGCTTGCGGATGATAAACGGCTTGTACAGTTCTGCCGCCATATCTTTTGGCAGCCCGCACTCGTGCATCTTGAGCTCAGGACCCACCACGATCACCGAGCGGGCGGAGTAGTCCACCCGTTTGCCGAGCAGGTTCTGGCGGAAGCGTCCTTGTTTTCCCTTGAGACTGTCGGAGAGCGACTTAAGGGGCCGGTTGGATTCGGTCTTGATGGCGCTTGACTTGCGGGAGTTGTCGAAGAGCGAGTCAACGGCCTCCTGCAACATCCGCTTCTCGTTGCGCAGGATCACGTCGGGTGCCTTGATGTCGATGAGCCGCTTGAGGCGGTTGTTGCGAATGATTACCCGGCGGTAGAGGTCATTGAGGTCCGACGTGGCGAACCGTCCCCCGTCCAGGGGTACCAGGGGCCGCAAGTCGGGTGGTATCACGGGAATTACCTTCATGATCATCCACTCCGGCTTGTTGATGTTCCTTGAGCCGCGGAAGGCCTCCACGACCTGCAGTTGTTTCAACGCCTCGTTCTTACGTTGTTGCGATGTCTCGGTATCTGCCTTGTGGCGAAGCTGGTTGGCCAGTTTATCCAGGTTAAGCCTTTCGAGCAGGTCGAGTAGGGCTTCCGCCCCCATCTTCGCGATGAACTTGTTGGGGTCGCTATCCTCGAGCATTTGGTTCTCCTTGGGAAGTGAATCCAACAACTCCAGGTATTCTTCTTCCGTGAGGAGGTCCTTTTCGGCTACCTTCTCTTCGAACACACCGGGTTGAATCACCACGTACCGTTCGTAGTAGATGATGGAGTCTAGCTTCTTGGTGGGGATCCCCAGCAGGTAGCCGATCTTGTTGGGCAGGGAGCGGAAATACCAGATGTGCGCGACGGGCACCACCAGGTGGATGTGACCTGTGCGTTCGCGGCGCACTTTCTTCTCCGTCACTTCCACGCCGCAACGGTCGCACACGATTCCCTTGTAGCGGATGCGCTTGTACTTGCCGCAATGGCACTCGTAGTCCTTTACGGGACCGAAGATGCGCTCGCAGAAGAGGCCGTCGCGTTCCGGCTTGTAGGTGCGGTAGTTGATGGTCTCGGGCTTGAGCACTTCGCCGTACGAATTCTCGAGGATGCGCTCGGGAGAGGCCAGGCCGATAGTAATTTTTGAAAAGTTACTCTTTATTCTTGTCTCTTTTCTAAATGCCATGTTTGTATCGTGTAAAGAGTTGTTGTGTAAAACTGGTTGGGTAATCCTGAATCGATTGATCTTGAGTCATCTCGTGTAATCGAGTGGTCGAATTACCGGGCTGTATCGCGATCAATCGAGGGTGACGTTGAGGCCTAAGCCCCTGAGCTCGTGAAGCAACACGTTAAGCGACTCGGGAATACCGGGTTGCGGCATCGCCTCGCCCTTCACGATAGCCTCGTACGCCTTGGAGCGACCCACCACGTCGTCCGACTTGATGGTCAGGATCTCTTGCAGGATATGTGCCGCACCGAAAGCTTCCAGCGCCCAAACCTCCATCTCGCCAAAGCGCTGTCCACCGAACTGCGCCTTACCGCCTAACGGCTGTTGCGTGATGAGCGAGTAGGGCCCGATGGAGCGGGAGTGCATCTTGTCTTCTACCATGTGGCCCAGCTTGAGCATGTAGATGATACCCACCGTGGCCGGCTGGTCGAACCGCTCGCCGGTGCCGCCATCGTACAGGTACGTTTTACCGTACGCCGGTATCTTCGCCTTCTTGGTCCACTCGTTGAGGTCGTCCAGGGAGGCACCGTCGAAGATGGGCGTTGAGAACTGTACACCCAGTTCTTTGCCTGCCCAGCCGAGTACCGTCTCGTAGATCTGCCCCAGGTTCATACGCGAAGGCACGCCCAGCGGGTTCAACACGATGTCGACCGGCGTTCCGTCAGCCAGGAACGGCATATCTTCCTGCCGCACGATCTTCGCCACGATTCCCTTGTTACCGTGGCGCCCGGCCATCTTGTCGCCCACCTGTATCTTGCGTTTCTTGGCCACGTAGACCTTCGCGATCTGCATGATACCCGAGGGGAGCTCGTCGCCAATGGTGAGGTCGAAGCGCTTCCGCTTCACCTCGGCATCCAGCTCCTTGTAGCGGCGCAGGTAGTTGATCACGGTGGTGCGGATCAGCTCGTTCTTGTGTGGGTCATTGGTCCACTTGTTAAGTTGTACCGATTGGTAGTCTATACCGGCAAGGACCTTGGCGGTGAACTTCGCTCCCCGGGCCACGATGTCCATATCGGTGTAATCCTTTACACCCGCGGACGACTTGCCTTCGGTAATCTCCAGCAACTTGTCGATAAGCACCTTACGGAGTGCTTCCATCTTCTCTTCGTACTCCTCCTCCATCTTGGGGATGAGGGCCTTGTTGGAGGGCTTGGTCTTTCCCTTCCTGGATGCCTTGGAGAAGAGGTTGTTGTGTACCACCACCCCATTGAGCGAAGGCGATGCCTTAAGCGAGGCGTCCTTCACGTCGCCGGCCTTGTCGCCGAAGATGGCGCGTAGCAGCTTCTCTTCGGGAGAGGGGTCGGATTCCCCTTTCGGCGTGATTTTTCCAATGAGGATATCGCCTGGCTTGACGCGGGCGCCCACGCGGATAATGCCACGTTCATCGAGGTCCTTCGTAGCCTCTTCGCTCACGTTGGGGATATCGGAGGTGAGTTCCTCCATACCCCGCTTCGTTTCACGTACTTCCAGCGCGAATTCCTCCACGTGGATGGAGGTGAACACGTCTTCGCTCACCAGCCGCTCGTTGAGGACGATCGCGTCTTCAAAGTTGTACCCTTTCCACGGCATGAACGCTACGCGTAAGTTTCTGCCCAGCGCCAGTTCGTTCTGGTTGGTCTTCCGGAACTTGGGAAGTTCATACGTTTTCACCGCATCCTCGAAGCTGGTGAATGCCTCCTCCTCGGTGCGGTCGTACTTGATCTGGATGGTGGCGGAGTCGACGTAGGTCACCTCACCATGTCCTTCGGAGACGATTTGCGTGCGCGAGTCGCGGATAACCCGCTCCTCGATACCGGTACCCACGATGGGGGCTTCAGGCCGCACGAGGGGTACCGCCTGGCGCATCATGTTGGAACCCATGAGGGCGCGGTTGGCGTCGTCGTGCTCCAGGAACGGGATCAGAGACGCGGCGATGGACGCGATTTGCATCGGCGACACGTCCATCAGGTCGACCTCCTCGGGTGCCACCACGGGGTAGTCGACATCTTTTCTCGCCTTGACCCGCGGGTTCAAAAAGTTCCCCTTCTTGTCCAGGGGTGCGTTTCCTTGGGCGATCATCTGGTCCTCTTCCTCTTCAGCGGCCAGGTAGATCACCTCGTCGTTGTTGACGTTGACCACGCTATTCTCCACCTTCCGGTAAGGCGTCTCGATAAAGCCGAGGTCGTTGATTTTCGCGTAGACGCAAAGCGATGAGATAAGGCCGATGTTGGGGCCTTCAGGTGTTTCAATGGGGCAGAGGCGCCCGTAGTGGGTGTAGTGCACGTCGCGCACCTCGAAACCGGCCCGTTCGCGGGAGAGCCCTCCC
>JAMNYO010000103.1 GCA_023622765.1 Bacteroidota bacterium
CATTGGCTGTCAATGGTGATGCCACCACCACTGCGGAAGTACATCTTGCCGTTTACCTCCTCAATAAAGCGAATTAAAACGCCCGAATCGAGGTTTGCGCCATCAAAATAGCCCACTACCCCACTATAGAAGCCACGGGGCTGTTGTTCGCATGCCCGTATAACGCAAAGGGTCGCTTCACGGGGTGTTCCCGCGATAGAACCTGCCGGAAGTAACTTGAAAAACAGGGTTCCCAAGTTTTGCAAGTAATCGGCAGGGAGAGAACCTTCAACTTCGGAGCTGGTTTGCAAGATCCAACCGTTGCTCGTTTTTAACTTATCGATGTACCGAAAACGATTGACCTTGACATCTGTCGCCACCCGCCCTAAATCCTCGAGTTCGGTAGCGTTAGGCAGGCTGGCATCGATGGTACCCTTCATCGGATGCGAGAAAATTTTTCCGTCCCTTATTTTCACAAATCGCTCGGGCGAGAAGCAGACGAACTTTTCTGGTACGTAAAGACGGTATTTTGCTTTGCTGTACTCGAAAATTTCACGCAGCGACAGAGATGTCTCGATAGGCGTTTTAATGGTGAGGTTGAGCAACAAAGTTTCGCCTGTAAGCAAAGCATCCATCGCACAACGAAACCGTTTTTCGTATGTTTCAAAACTTTCGGGATAACGTTCAAAAGAGAAGTCTACAGGTCCATTAGACTCCGGTTTAATATTAGACACCTTACCTATGCTATACATCAGTCCGGAGTTAGACACCTGACCGGAATTAGACACCTTTCCCACGCCAGATACCTGTTCGGAGTTAGACACCTGTTCGGGGTTAGATGCCTCTTCAGCGTTAGTAATACCGTTCACATCGAACAGGACACCGGTTTGTCGCAACGGGTCTTCAATAAAAAAACCCTCGCTCATCTCGAAATTTACAGCGAACAGAAACGGGGTTTTCGTTCTCCCCGACTCGTTCATCCTGGCCGCGATTTGATGGCAATGGATTAACATACGGCAAAGTTACAACAAATGATTGTGAATATCCCGCATCTCCCCCACCTCAAGATTGCTCCCAAGCGCAATATTTATTATCTTTGTGCCTTGAATTTAAAATAAGCGTCAATACGAAATGGCAAAAGAATTAAAGGAGCTTACCTCCCGGGCGAAAGATTACTCGCAATGGTATCAGGATTTGGTGATCAAGGCCGATTTGGCAGAGAACTCCGCCGTACGGGGTTGCATGGTGATCAAGCCCTACGGGTTCGCGATATGGGAGAAGATGCAGCGCCAGTTGGATGACATGTTCAAGGAGGCAGGACACGTGAACGCGTACTTCCCCCTGTTCATCCCAAAATCGTACCTGAGCCGTGAGGCCGACCACGTGGAAGGGTTCGCGAAAGAGTGCGCCGTGGTTACACACTACCGGCTGAAGAACGACCCGGAGGGCAGCGGTTTGATCGTGGATCCCGAGGCAAAGCTGGAGGAGGAGTTGGTGGTACGCCCCACCTCGGAAACCATTATCTGGAGCACCTACAAGAACTGGATACAGTCCTACCGCGACCTTCCCATCCTGGTCAACCAGTGGGCCAACGTGGTGCGTTGGGAGATGCGTACACGCCTCTTTTTACGTACCACCGAATTCCTGTGGCAGGAGGGGCATACCGCTCACGCTACCAAGGAAGAGGCGATCGCGGAAACCGAACAAATGATTAACGTCTATGCCGAGTTCGCCGAGAAGTACATGGCCATGCCGGTAGTGAAAGGCTTTAAGACGGAATCGGAGCGGTTCGCCGGAGCGGAAGAGACCTACACCATTGAAGCGCTGATGCAAGATGGCAAGGCACTGCAGTCGGGTACCTCTCACTTCCTGGGACAGAACTTCGCGAAGGCGTTCGACGTGCAGTTTACCGACCAGAATGGGAAACTGGAATACGTTTGGGCTACCTCGTGGGGTGTCTCTACCCGTTTAATGGGGGCGCTGATCATGTCGCACTCCGACGATAACGGGCTGGTGCTTCCGCCCAAACTGGCGCCGTACCAAGTGGTCATCGTACCGATTTACAAGAACCTAGAGCAACTGCAACGGGTTGACGAGAAGGTAAAGGGGATCATGGAACGACTGAAAGCTCTCGGTATCACCGTCAAATATGACAACAGCGATAACAAGAAACCGGGCTGGAAATTCTCTGAGTACGAACTCAAGGGGGTACCGGTGCGCCTGGCCATAGGTGCCCGCGACCTGGAGAACAACACCGTGGAGGTGGCCCGTCGCGACACCCTCACCAAAGAGACCTTGCCGATGGACGGCATTGAGAACCATATCAAGAAACTGCTGAACGAAATACAGGAAAATATCTACAAGAAGGCGGTCGATTTCCGGGAGTCGCAAACCAGGGAAGTGAACTCCTATGACGAGTTCAAGGAAGAGATCGAGAAAGGGGGATTCCTCCTATGCCACTGGGACGGAACGCCCGAAACGGAAGCGCTTATCAAGGATGAAACGAAGGCCACCATCCGCTGTATCCCACTAGAGGGCGATAAAACGCCGGGAAAATGCATGGTCACCGGTAAACCCTCAGCTCAACGGGTACTGTTCGCACGAGCCTACTAACCATATTAAAATCATAATCACCATGTTCGACAACAACCATCGTGCTTTTATAGCCATCAACGACGAAAAGGAGGTATGCCTGGTTCCCCGCATGGCAAACCGACACGGCCTTATTACCGGTGCCACCGGTACGGGGAAGACAGTAACGCTGCAAACCCTCTCCGAAACGTTTAGCGACATGGGGGTACCCGTGTTCGCCGCCGATATGAAGGGTGACCTCTCCGGGGTGGCCAAGATAGGGGGCAACAAGGAGAGCGTCAACAAACGGGTGGCGCAGTACAACCTCCGGGAGAAGGGGTTCGAGTACAAGCCCTTCCCGGTGCGTTTCTGGGACGTGTTTGGAGAGCAGGGACACCCGGTACGGACCACCGTCACCTCCATGGGACCTCTGCTGCTGGAACGGCTACTTAACCTGAACGAGACACAGGGCGCCATCCTCACGATGGCCTTTCGGATCGCAGACGATAACGACTTGTTGCTGATCGACCTGAAGGATCTACAGAAGATGCTGCAGTTCATCGGCGACAACCGGCAAGAGTTCATCACCCGGTACGGCAACATCTCCCCCGCCAGCATCGGTGCCATACAACGTGGACTGATGCGGCTGGAGAGCGAAGGGGCCGACAAGTTCTTCGGTGAGCCGGATCTGGAAATAACCGATTTCATCCAGACGGAACAGGGCAAAGGAGTAATCAATATTTTAGCCGCCGATAAGCTGATGAACTCCCCGCGGGTGTACACCACCTTTCTCTTGTGGTTGCTTGACGAGCTATACGAAACCCTGCCCGAAGTGGGCGACCTCGATAAACCGAAGCTAATCTTCTTCTTCGACGAAGCGCACCTGCTGTTCAACGATATGCCCTCCTCGCTGCTGGAAAAGGTGGAGCAAATCGTGCGGCTCATCCGCTCCAAGGGGGTAGGCGTCTACTTCTGCACGCAAAACCCAGCGGATATCCCACCGACCATCCTCGGGCAACTGGGTAACCGAGTACAACACGCTCTGCGTGCCTACACGCCCAACGACCAGAAGGCGGTGCGAGTGGCGGCCAACACGTTCCGCACTAACCCCGCGTTCGATACTGTCGAGGCAATTACCCAGCTCAACACCGGGGAGGCACTGGTCTCGTTCCTCGATGAGAAAGGGGCTCCGCAAATGGTAGAGCGTGCCAATATCCTGCCCCCACAGGGACAGATTGGTCCCATCACCGTGGGCGAGCGGGATCAACTGCTCCGAAGCTCGCTTATCTACGGGGTGTACGAGAAGTACATCGACCGGGAGTCGGCCTATGAAATCCTGTCCAAAAAACAGGAGTTGCTGGAAGAGGAAAGAAAGCGGGCGGAAGAAGAGAAAGAGCGCATCCGTCAGCAGAAAGAGGCCCAGAAAGCGGCACTGGAAGCGGAAAGGGCTAAACGGGCCGCGGCACGGCAAAGGAAAGCCGACCAGGGCATCCTAGGCGACCTGCTCGAACAAGTTGGAAAAAGCACCAAACGTCAGATTAGCTACCAGATAGGGAGAAGCATCACCCGCGGCATCTTCGGCGCTTTATCTAAGAAAAGATAGGCGATGAATAACATTGTTTTTGATACTCCTTTCAACAGGGAGACGTTCATCCGCTCCAACAAGGTTTTTTGGGAATACAGTTGGAGTAAACGGAAAAGAGAGATTATTTTCTGGACAGGAATGGCTGCCGTTTTCATAGCCCTGGGAATATGGGATAGAGCAACTGAGGGGAGCGCGGAGAGAGGACACATTGATTTAGGGATAGTGTTCATTTGCGTTCCACTGGTAATGATTGTAAACATGCTCTTTTCCCGGAAGAGGTTCAAGGACAAAGTGGAAGAGACGGCAACCACCTATGAAAAGGAAAAATCGAAACAGGTGATTACCCTATCGGAAGAGGGTGTGGAGTTCAGGGATTTTCAAACCCAGTTCGCCCTGAAATGGTCCTGCTTCAAAAACTTCGTGCGCTACAAGGAACATATCCTGTTGATTCCAACCAACCCTATCGTTGGTGGTGGATTGGTGATTAACAAGCAGGAGGACCCGGAGAAGTACGAGCAAGCGATTGCCCTGTTGGAAGAGAAACTCATGGAGGTGTAAAACTTGGAAATCGCTCCCAGCCCGGGATGTTCCCGCCGGTTGGAGGAGAAGCTCATGAAGGTGGTCACCATGGAGACTTAAACCTATGAAGGCGACTCCACCCGTAACATGGAACGGGACATGAAAGGAAGAGGGAACGGAACTTAAAACGGAACATGAAGCGCGATAAAGAGCAACAGATAGAACGGTACAAAGACCGGCAGATTGAACCCGCATCCCCCCGAAAGATCCGACCGGTCGTCGACTGGTTTATCCGCCTCGTAAAAGGCGCCCTGGTAGGCATCGGCTTTATTCTCCCCGGGCTGTCGGGCGGAGTGCTGGCGGTTATCTTCGGGATTTACGACCCGCTAATTCGGTTCCTGGCCAATCTCCGCGATAAGTTCCTGAAAAACGTGCTTTACTTTCTCCCCGTGGGCATCGGTGCGGCCATCGGGATCGTCCTCTTCGCGGTTGTGGTAGAAAGAGCGTTTGGAAAATACGCTGCCCAATTCGTCTGCCTCTTCGTCGGCTTTGTGGCCGGCACCTTTCCCTCGCTCTCCAAAACGGCCGGCAAGCAGGGCCGAGGGAGATCGAGCATTCTTATCCTGATACTCTCCACCCTGGCCATTTTCACGCTGATGCTGCTAGGGGGGCGGCAACTTACCGAGGTTACGCCCAACCTGATGGTGTGGCTCGGCTCAGGACTTTTGATGGGGTTGGGACTGATAGTCCCCGGCATGAGCCCCTCCAACTTCCTGATCTATTTTGGGCTATACGACAAGATGGCAATTGGAATTAAAAATTTCGACTTCGGGGTTATCATCCCCCTTGCCATCGGTTTCATCGTCTGCGTGCTACTGTTCGCCAAGGCGGTGGCATGGCTCTTTAAGCATCACTACTCAGGCACCTACCACTTCATCCTGGGGATGGTGGTAGGCTCTTCCCTGGCAATCTTCCCCACCGTGGTCTTCCCCGCGTTTACCCCGGAAGGTCTTACGGTAGCTGGACTCAGTTTCGCTGGCTCGCTACTCTTCTGTACAACCCTATTTATCGTGGGCACAGTGGCCTCCTACCTCTTCAGTAAGGTCGAAGAGAGATATCCCCGCGAGCCGTTCTTTTAGACGAACCGTTGTTTTTAATCGACCAAGGGGCGGTTCGCATCGACTAAACCGCGTTTTCAATCTATAAACATTTGTATTTGTGGCACTTAAATCGAAAATAGATTTGTTTTTCATTAAACTTTAAACGATCTTTGGAGTCCTATATATCGATGTTGAAACAAGTGTATTCACCCTATTAAAAACGTAAAATCATGAAGAAAATGACATTCGTAGTCTTGATTGCGATGCTAGCCATGAGCTGCACACTAGAGGCTCAGGACAACACGAGAAGTAGAAGGGATCGACGGATGGCTCCCCAAATGGAAAACAGGTGGACAGCCAAAGACCGTGCGGAAGCCATGGGTAAAGAGCTGAAATTGACCGCCGAACAGGTGACTAAAGTGCAGGCGTTGTTCGAGAAACAAGATGCGGAACGACGCGAACAGGTAGCCGCGCAACGTGATAGAAGGGATCAGGCCGCGGGCGACCGGGAAGCACGCCGCAAAGAGATGGAAGAGGCCCGTGAAAAGGCGGTAGCCAAACAAGATGCCGATTTAGAGAAAATCATCGGGAAAGAGAAAACCGAGCAGTGGAAGAAGTTACGCGAAGAGCGCCAGAAAACGTTCCGTGACGCCAACCGCCAGGGGCGACGGGATACGCCTCAGCGCCTTTAATAATTGAGTGCAAATTAAAGTGAAGTGTTGACTGACTGAAAGCGTTAACCAACGGCACCGTAATACTTTTCATGGAGTCGTTGGAACGCTTTTGTCTCTCTAAAGCGGGTAAGCCAGCTATTCAAGCTATCTAGCAGCACAGGCGATCCTGCCCGCACCGCCCACGACTCCAATTGAGTGAAACTCCTGACTTCGTCAACGTGTCA
>JAMNYO010000049.1 GCA_023622765.1 Bacteroidota bacterium
AAGGCAGACGGGATAAAGCTAATAAAAAGGAGCGTGAGCGGGATAATTCCTCCCCGTCAAATTTTCATTCTCAAGGGTGTTTTAATTAAACATGTCGGTTTCATACGATTATTTCATCTAGAATACGAATCGATACCCTACAGCCAGCTGATTTTGCTTGAACAACTTCCTGCAGGAGTAATCCGCAAACAGACTTCCGCCTAATAACTGGATATCGGCACCGATAATGACGTTGGTTCCGTAATGCACTTTCTTCCCGTGGAAAATACCCAGCCCCAAACCGGCGTAAGGACGCAGGAAAGAGCCTGGTTGTAGGAAGTTATACACCACGTTGCCAGACAGGCCTAAACCGTTCTTATCACCCATACCCACGTAAAACTCGGGCACGAAATCCAACTCGGTATCCGCAATTTGCAGGTAGCCACGAGCGCCCACATTCCACGCGGTCATATCACCAAAACCTAACCCGGTAAACACGCTCAAGCGATTCCACTTTAAGAAGCGCCCCTCAACCCTACCCGAGATGACCGCATCGCTCCTCGGGGCAACACTCCGAGTGGCTGTAGTCTGGTCGGAGATCACAGTGGTCGTGGAGGGAGCGGAGGTCTGACCCACCTGGCTCATTTGCATGAAGTTACGGTCGAGTTTCCGCTCCAGGTCGTCCAGCCTATCGGTGAGCTCCCTAGACGGCTCCATTACACCTTGGGTAGCCTGGGTGGTATAATAGTCGTACGCGCTACGACGGGTTTCGGTGATTACATCATTAACGAGGCGATTCAAGTCATCCTCGCTCATCCGAACCAGCGTGCCCCGATCAGCATAGGAGGCATCTAACTGCTGCAGAGTGGAGCCAACGGCTTCCCGTTCCTGCATGATCTCTGCCGCCCGCGTATAGTCTTGGGCCTTTGTAACCGAGTCAAGCTCGGCATTCAGCATCGCGATCTGCTCCTGGTATTCAGCCCGTATCTGGTTAATTTGCTCGTTGCTGTACTCTCGCTCTTCCTGAACAGCCCGATGGGCGGCATCACGATGGACGAAGTCGGTCTCGGCACGGGCGGCCTTACCCAAGTTGAACCTCACCCCGGCCTGATACATCAGGCTCGTCTTCACTTGAGAAGGATTCAGCACGTTGGCCGCATCAGTACCCCTCTCGGGCGAGAAAAGGGCATTCAAGCTCCCATGTAAAGCGATGTATCTCGATAACGGGAGCTCCATCCCGGCGCCACCCATGGCGAACAAACTCGATGGTGGTGCCGGAAGTTTACCTCTTCCGACGTACTCCTCATCCACTTTCATGTACCCTGCACCGAGCAATAGGTACGGGGTCACCCCACGCGGCTGGTTCAAACGGGCTATCAAGTTACCGCCATACATGGCTAGGTTGTCGTTGAAATCCAATGAAAGCTTATCAGGTTTTTCAGTAGCCCGGTAATAGAAAGCGCGAAGACCCACAAGCGATGAAAAATCCACCCCTGCCGATCCACCCACGAAATACTGGTCGAACAACAGTGATTTATCGTGGAAGTCGATGTAAGCACCGCCCGGCTCAAGCACGAATTTCATGCCGCTAAAACCATCGGAAAATAGACGGGAATAGGCACGATACAGTTCATCGTCATCAGCTTTCATACCCCCTAAGTAAAAGTCGAGCGAAGCAACTGCCGCCCAGTTGTGTAAGCGGTTTTCCCCATCTTCCTTCAACACGTAATCGGGACTTAGGTAGTAGCTCTCATCGCTCACGTTGAAAAAGTTGTTCCTTGCCTCGAGGGTAAAATCCAAGCGATCCGATAAACGAAACTTCGCTCCCAACCCCAAAGCACCGAAGAGCTGCTCCTCCTTTACATCGAACGGGGTGTCTGGATCCTTCTTTGACGGGAGCTGATAGGAAAACTTCTGCACACCAGCGCCCAGAGTAATGAACGGTGAGAAAATCTGATTCTTGATCAGGTTGAGCTTTAATTCACCACCGTAGCGCTCCATTTCTACGTGCGAACCGACCATCTTATCAGCCCAATCATCTGTTACCTTCCAGTCTATCGAACGCAAAGTAGCCTGGACATCCAGTGAACGCTGATAGTAGCCCCGTACCTCGAACATCGGACCAAAACCAAAGCCTACCCGACCGCCCCAGAAGGTACTATTGTCGGTAGTCAGGTATTCGTTCCACCACGTGTGCTCAATCATAGGCGAAAGCGTGAAGGTCACGTCCTTAAGTTGTGACTTTCCAATAGTAAATACTGATGCGAATAGCGCGACAAAAACAATCTTTTTTTTCATACGATTATTTTATTAGTATGTTTCTTTACAGAATTCTCATGCTCATTTCACACGATCACTCCCTGCACAAAACTGTGAACTCCGCGATAAAATGAGCGAAGTTGGCGCAAAAATAATAAAAACATCCGTGTTTTTGCACCGTTCCCGGTTATTTTCTCGATTTATGGTTTTTTTCCATTCTCGCTCTTAACCGTCACTCCACGGTAAACCGAAGCGCGAGCGAATTGCCTGCCTCATCGACCACCGTCACCGTTTGCTCACCCCTTCCAGGGGAAAGTGCCATCCGATGAATACCGGACGTTTCCCCCACGTAATCGCCGCCTAGATGCCAGTAAACGCGCGACGAGGGACGACGGTGTGCCAACTCAAAGACGACGTTACCAAGGGCCCCATCCAACTGCTTGGTGAGCCGCAATACCGCACCGGGGAAAGGGTAGATAAACTGCATTTCAGGGGCGGAGATACTCCCCGAGCTACACTCGGGAGAGAGGGGGGGCAGTGAACGGTACGAGGGGTGCTTCTGCTTATAATACCACTCCCACGAGGGGGGTAACTGAAACCACGAGACGGGACGAATACCCCTTGCACCAGCGCAGGTTTCATGCACGCGGTAACGGCCATCGTCGGAAACATGCACCCGCTTGTGGTGGGCGCATACCGTCCCTTGCAACCCTTTCGCGGGGAGCAACAGCGTGTCGATGGAGCCCTCGGGGCAATGCATCCCCCGCAACTGCCCGCTCTCGCGGCAAACGGCTGCCTCTACCAACTCGCCGTAAGGGCAATCGAACCAACCGGTGGGGGGGAGCAAGTTGAACAGGTCGAACATAACACGGGCAGAGGTGCGGGCACCCGTGAGTCCGGGACGTCCCTCACCGCTCGCGTTACCCGTCCAAACGGCAACGAGATAGCGCGGGGTAATACCAACCGACCAACCATCACGAAAGCCATAGCTGGTACCCGTCTTCCAAGCCACCTCCCTAACTGAAGGGACGAAGCTGCGGTCCAATTCTTCGGGGCGATTCACGTTGGTCAACGCCTTCAGCGTGAGCCAGGCGGCGCCGGCACGAAACGGGGGAGAATCATTCACCTCCCGATTAAGCTCCACGAAATCAACAGCCTGTTTCACGGGAACCGTTTTATTTTGTTTCCAATCATCCATTCCCCAAGTGGCCAGTTTTCGATCGTCACCATGCTTGTTAGAGATTCCCTCGATCACCACCACGCGATTGCCCGACTCCCCAACGCTCCTTTCTGGGTCGAGCGTAACTTGAAAATCCCCGTGTTGATAATATTTCCTCTCCCGGTTGTAATCGGTTACGGTATAGGCTAATTGTGCATAGGCGTTGGCAACATCCCACAACGTCCCTTCGGTGCCGCCCAGGATAAGTGAGAGGCCGTAATGGTCGGCCGGGCGATGCAACGTGGTCAGCCCCACCCTCTTCAGCAGGTCGTGAAACTTGGGAACACCGTACTTCCGCAGGGCGAGTACTGCAGGCACATTCAATGAGCGTGCCAATGCCTCGTCAGCAGGCACTGCACCGTCATAATTGAGGCTAAAATTTTGGGGAGCAAACCCATTCACGTTAATGGGGATATCGGGGATCAGCTCGGAGGGTAGCAGGTTTCCCTCCTCCAGCATCGCGGCGTAGAGGAACGGCTTCAAGATACTACCCGTGCTGCGGGGCGACTGGATGATATCCACCTGCCCGCCACGCTCGTTCGAGTCGAACCCCACGTTCCCGCAATAGGCGAGAATCTCGTTGTAATCAATATCCACCACCAGGGCAGCCAGGTTAAAGACGTGGTTGCTTGCGAACTCGGTGTTCCAGCGACTGAGCGCCTCCTCCACCCGCACCTGCAGGTGTTTGTTGACAGTCGACCGAACATGTGTGCCGGGGCGTTGCAGGTGAAAACGGGTCACCAGGTGGGGGGCGATTTGTGGCAGGAGGCGAGGGTGATCGGGCAGTGGTTCCAAGAGGGCCAACTCGTAGTCGGTCTGGTCAATAAAGCCGTTATCCAACAAGCGAAGAAGCAAGCGGTCTCGTTTGCGCTGCAGCCCCTCCCTATCCCGACCGACGTGCATCAGCGCGGGGGAGTTGGGCAGCACTGCTAGCACAGCTGCCTCGGCCCACGAGAGCGATTCGGGAGCGTGTCCAAAGTAGCGCCACGATGCGGCATCTATACCCACCACGTTTCCCCCCATCGGCGCATGCGAGGCATATAGGGCCAATATCTCCTTTTTTGAGCAAGACAACTCCAAGCGGGTGGCGAGAACCATCTCGATCAGCTTCTCGACATAGGTGCGCCGGTTTTGCCGCGACAACCGGACTACCTGCATCGTGAGGGTACTACCGCCACTCACGATCCTCCCCTCACGTACGTTCTGCATCATCGCCCTACCCGGCACACTAGTCGTCGGCGGAAAACGCCACTGCCCATCCCCCGCGACACGGGCGCCCAGCAGTTCACCGTTCCGGTCGGTCACCACCGTACTGTAGGGCGGGTCAAACAACCTGCCCGGTAGGCAGAAGAGGTACCCCAACAGCAAAGCGATCAAAAAAAACAACAAGATCTTGCGCCGAGGGCTCCAGCCACGTACCCGCTCCCAGACTCTTCTCACATACGTGGTGATACGCCACGTTACCTCCCTTGCATTCCCCATGAACAAGCGACGACGGTATGCCCCCATCAACATAAACAAACGGCGGGTTATCCCCTTCGCGGTCTTCACCGATGCACGTTTTGCTCTTTTCACGTTCCGCTACATCGTTCCCAACACCAGCATTGTCCGCATTACTCAACCGTGACCCAGGTCCCGCTGTTCCTGGCCTCTTCACCCGGCGCATACATCGCCTGGCACGACACCGCGGGGAGGTAAAATTTCCCGCGGTAGGCCGCCTGCAAGCGGACCCGGAAGCTCTTTGACTGGCCGGTACCGAGATTGAAGTAGGTCAGTACCCGGTCATCCCGGATATCACGGTAATTGTACCCACCATCGGTATCCGCGGCGGCTTCATCGAGCATCCGCTCGTTAAATATCTCCCAACCGGAGGGGAAGAGCTGCATAAGTGCCAAATCGGTGAATGGCTGCTCCACGCTGTTATAGACGGTCACGATAGCCATGAACTCGTTGCCTTGCGCGAGGGACTTCACCTCAAGCGGTTTACCATCGAGCCCAACGTACCGTACGGAGAGCCGCAGGCGCCCTTGCTTCGGCTCAAGCTCAGCATCAGCCGCGGGGACCGTACGTGCCGATAGACGGGTGTACAACGCACCTTCGCCGTTATTGGTGAGGTCGACCGACAGGCGGGCTCCCGGCTCAAGGGTCTCCTGATGGATCGCCATGGGCGTGTTCACCCGCTTCATTGCTTTGCCATTCAACGACCAATCGGCATCGATATTTCCATCACCGATTCTCTCAGCGAGTTGCGCCATGGCGACCAACCCGAAAGAGGCCGTCTGTGTGGTGATATAACTTGAGGAGAGAGAATTGGCGACCGAAGGGGCCAGTTGCATCGCTTTCTCCAGATTATCCAGCAACAGGTAAGTCTCCAGGATCATCGCCTGGTCACGTGCTGAACTGCCATAGGTGTCATTATTAAAGCTGTACTCCTCCACCTCGTCTGTCGCGTTGAACACGAGCGCGTTCGCCACCTCCTTCCTGCCTGCGACCGCGTAGGCCGCCGCCAGCCGCCATCGGGCTTGCAGCGATAAGCTGGGCAACTCCCGCAGTCGGTTCATCGCTCCCAGCTCCGCGTTGCCGCTCAACGCCAAGGTGTAGAGGCGATACGCCTGCTGCAGGTCGATCATCGAATAACGGTAATAGCCGAGGTTGGGATTCGTGGGCAACCAATTCTGGGCGAGCTTTACCTGGAACTGCACCCAGCGCGACATCACGGCCTCTGGCACCTCGTAGCCCCGGTTCATCGCCTCGATCAGGAAATGGCCCGCGTAGGTGGTGGACCATTCCGCGGAGTAGTGATCCCCATACCAGAACATGAAGCCTCCATCGGCTAGCTGACGGGAGGAGATCTGCCGGATCACCTCAACCACCGTTGCGCTCGCCCGCTGCTTTTCCTCGTCGTTCAACGTAGTGAACTTGTCAATGTAGAGAAGGGGGAAACCGCGGGAGGTAATCTGCTCGGTGCAGCCGTGGGGATACTCCAACAGGTAGTTGATGTTGCGGCTGAAGTTAACGCTCGGCAAACGGGAGAGCTCAAGGGTTGCCCAATCCCCGGGTTCCACGTTGCCGGTCTCCACCTCGAGTCGGGCCGTCTCACCCGGCTCAACGAGTCGACTTCGCGTGATCACGGTGGGAATATTGGGGTTACGGATAGCGATGTCAATTGTCTCGGTGAACGACACCCCATCGCCCGATGCCTGAATCACCACCTTTTCTGCACCAGTCCTCTTTCCGGAACGAAGCTTAAAAAAGAGGATATCGTCGCCCGGTTCGTCAAATGACAAGGTTTGGGTGGTCTTGTCAACCACCGTGAGCAACCCACCAGTCTTAATGGTAACCTGCACGTTTCGCACGCTTTTCTCCGCGAAGAGGTTCACCGGGAGCCACACCTCTTCTCCCGGTCCCAGTACCCTGGGGAGGGTAGAGAGCGTCATCAGGTCGCTCTTCACCGCCACTGTCTTTTCCGCGCTGCCGTAAGCGCCGCCACCACCGGCTACCACCATCACACGCACCGAGCCGACGTACTGAGGTAGGCGAAGGGTATGCGCCTTGGTCTCGCCCCCCTTCAAGGCGAACGGGCCGATAAATTTGACAACCGGCTTGAAACGGTTCACGTTGTCTCGGGACGGTTTCAACGCCTCGTCACCACCAATACCCAGCAACGGGCCCATCGCACCACTGCTGGCACCCAGCACCCGATCAAACAGGTCCCACGTGCGTACACCAAGCGCCTCACGGGCGTAAAACTCACCCCACGCGTTGGGCGTTTTGAACGAGGTGAGGTCGAGCAGCCCCTCGTCTACAATCGCAAGGGTGTAAGTCATCGGCTTGCGGGTTTTTTCCGACACCGAAACGGTGAACTCCTTCTCGGGCTGAAGCGTCTCCGGCATCTGGATAACCGGATTCAAGAAGCTGTTGCTATTTTCCACGCCCACGTTCACCACCCCGTACAACCTAATGGGAAGGTCGTTCACCGTCTGTGAATGCGGTTGCAGCATGGTAGCAAAGACGTAGAAGTTGGGTGCCATCTTATCGGTCACCTTGATCGTGTACTTGGTATCCGTATCGGTGGAGGTCTTCACCCACTCGCGCTGCAGGATACCCGACCCATTCTCGACGGTAATCAACGCACGGCCTTGGGAGCTTTTCGGGAGGATGACCGTGGCCACCTCACCTACATCGTACGATGGCTTATCGGTGGTGAACGTCAACATGGTCAAACCCTCGGGATCGCCCTTGGCCGAACGCCCACGCCACGAGGGCCAGTCGACGTAAAAGATGGTACCCGCAGTGTGATCTCCCTCGCGGTCCTTCACCAGGAGCAGGTAACGACCCCAGTCGGGGTAGTCCACCTGGAAGTCGATTTTCCCCTTGCCCTGTGTAAGCGATACCTCTCCCGTGGCCACCACGTTAGCAGCCGTGCTGTTCACGTAGCTCCCCAAGTCCTCCCCGGAACTATCCCACCACCAGCTCCAACTAAGCTTGTAGACGCGATATTCCACGTTTCCGGCAACCGGTTTCCCGAACGGGTTCACCATTGCCACGTTGAACGTGATGGGAACATCGGTCTCGAGGAACTGTCCGATACGCGTAGCGGGGGGTTGCACCCCCACGTAGCTGCGGTAAGGGGAGTAGTAGACCGTTTGCCCGTAAAAGCTCATGTCTCCACCACCCTCGTAGACCCTAGATAGGATATTTCCCCTCAGCATCCCCGGCGCATTTTCCGCAACCGGTACTTGGGTGCTCACGGTAGCCGCACCAGTAGCATCAAGGACCCCCTCGAATAGTTTCGTCTGGCTTGTTTCAAACTGCACGACCGGATTATTGAACGTGTATCCGGGATAACCACCGAACGGGTTATCCGAGACGGTGAGCGTGAGGTCCACCTCCGCTTTCAGGTTCGATGCCGGGGCACCGTGCAACCATCGCGACGTGAGCCGTCCGGTGATGGCTCCTCCCGTCGCATCGATGATGGAGTCAGTCTCCAGCCTCACCCTTAGCCGGTTGGGCTTGATGGTTTCCACCCGGAGCGGCTTATAGAACGTGGTACCCCCCACCTTCACCCGGGCTTGCCACATACCGGTCTCCGCGGCGGGGTCAGTAGTTACGATAAACGTGTAGAAACCGTTGACTCCCTCGCTTTTGACCTGTCGTTGGTAAAATTGTCCCCGGGGGGTATACACTTCGAGCGTCACAGGGTGCTTCTCTGGAAGCCTCTTTTCCTTGTCTTCCAAGATAAACGAAACGTAAAGGCTATCCCCGGGCCTCCAAACGCCCCGTTCGGTATAGACATACCCTTTCAGCCCTTCCTGCACCTCTTTCCCGCTCACGTCAAAGCGGCTGAGCGACAACGAAGCCTCCTCTTTTACCTCTAGGTAGCCCATGTCTCCACCCCGGGTAGTGGCCGTTACCAGGAAGGGGCGCCCCCCCTTGTAGTCAATATCGGTGAAACCGTTGGCATCGCTTTTCCCGGTACCTATCACCTGCATCTGGTAGTTATAAAGGGTCACCTCCGCCCCGGTCAAGGGCTGGGTGGAAAGAATATCGGTAACCACCACCGACAATCGATCGCCCTGCCCCGCCTTAGCGATCAAACCCACGTTGGATGCCATGACCAGGGTCTCGACCGTGCGTTCGCGGTTCATGTAGTATGAGGGTTTGCAGGGGTCGTTTCGCTCCTCCCAGTCGTAAACGTCCCAGTCTAACGGATCGTAGTAGTAAGATATCGCTTGGTCCCACACCGCCTCATCCTCTTTCGAGAGCAGCTCGTTGGAGAACCGTTTCATCCGCTCCTCTTCCGGAATGCGCGGCCTTGTGCCGTTACAGGGAAATAACGAGTAGTCGGCCTGCATAGAAAGGCGCACCATGTAAAACGCACCGGGATCCCGCTTGATCATCTCCGAAAGGTCGATATTGAAGTAGTTCCACTTGGTAAGGTCCAACGCTTTATCGCTATCCAGCCGGATGCGCTTTTTCATCACCAGCCGCCCGAAGCGGCGCAGTTCGCCGCTTGACGGGTCATCATTGAGGGAAGAAGATTGCAGGTAATAGAGGAGGTTGTTTTGGTATATCTTCACCACCTGCACGTCCACCGCCCAGAGATTCACGGCACTGAAGGGTAGCAGCAGTCGCTCCGCGTTGGGGAGGATATTGCCGCTCTTCTCGAATCTCACCCGCGGCTTATCGTCCTGTATTTGTAGCTGGTATTGGTAGGTTTTATCGAGGGTGAGTCCCCCGCTGTTCTGGATGCCTTGGTGAACTTGAAGGGTAAGCTCCCCCTTGGGGAAGCTCTCAGGGTATATCTTAATCGCGTTTTTGTCGATCCGGTAAGTGAAGTGATTTACCCCGGAGGGAACGATAAGCCCCTGTAGTTCTTGTCTTTGCGAGACAGGGTCGCTGAAGGTGACGCGGATATGGGGGTCACCCTCTTGCACTACCCGCACGTCGACCACCTGGAAATGATCGGTCGAAAACGGGGGCAAGTCGATCGTCTGTTCGATCCTCTTTTTGGAACCGATAGTCCTCCCGTTGATCGTCAACATGTACTGTTCAGGCTTATTAGTGCGTTGCAGGCTATCGATCATAACGCGATACGAGGTCGCTCCAGCGGTCGTCGCACGCACACGGTATCCCCGCGCACCTTTCACATCGAAAAGTTGGGCAGCCTGCTCGGGGGCAATAGGGTTGGAGAGGTTGAGCAGCACCTCTACACCGTTCCAGGTGAGGTCACTACCGCTCATTGGCGAGTAGGGCAGCACTTCGGCAGTGAAGTTCTGCTCGTGAACCCGCGTAAAGAAACGAAACTGCTGAAATTTCTTGTCCACCTGCAGCAATTTGCCCAGGTGAAAGGTGACGCGGTACTCTTTTCCCGGTTTCAGCTGCCCCGCGTCGGGCATGAACCGTACAGTGTTAGCATTCACCCAGAAAGCGTGTCCTTTCAGGGAGGGTGAAAATGAGAAGAGCGTCTCCTTGATCTCCGCGTTCAACTCTACCGCGGGGATCTCTTGAGCGAGCTCAACCTGAATAAACGCGTCGGTGGACACGTTCCCGCTAGTGAACGCCGAGATGTAACGGGAAAACTCGGGGTCAACCGACCTGGATCGTTTGCTGTCGCAGCCGCCAAATAGTAGGAGGGCGACCATGAAAAGGATGGAAAGTGAGGGGCAGAACGAAGGTTTCATACGAAAAAATAATATTACAGCCATTAATGCACGAGCCGCTTCACGATAAGTTTCCACGGATCGTTCTCGCATGGGTAAAAGTAGGAAATATTTTTGTCAACTCACGCATTCGGAGGAATTAATTACTCGGGAAATAATAATCTCAGGTTGTATTGCCCTATCTTGAATATGCTCTAGGTTCATACCTTACTGAATTACGCAACCTATAAAGGTGACAAATGAAAATGGGTTGCACATCCCAAAAACGGAACCGCTTAAAATTCCAAGTAGGGTTCGAGACGGTAAATATCGTCCGACGTGAACTCATCGAGCATACCCAACTCCTGGATCGAATCGACACGCCCTTTCCGGTCGCGAAGATTCACGATGGCTTGCACCTGCTTGTAACTCAAGTAAGGGTGTCTCAACAACTCTTTAAACTCCAGATGATTAATGGATACCTTTCGCCAGCCGCCCCCAAGCTCAATATAGGGTGTGATACGCGCGTACAGCTCGCTATCCACACCATACACCTCCAGCAGTTGCTCCTTGCGGACGAAACCACCCAGCCGCTCGCGGTACTTGACGATGCGGGAAGCATACACGGTGCCGATCCCGGGTATCTTCTTCCATTCCGAGGTATCGGTCGAGTTCAAGGAGATGGTCTCACCCTCGCTCAACTTCTCCACCCTCGGATAGCGAGAATAACGGTCGCGATCCTCGCGTTCGGAACGATTACCCGGTGACGCACCATCAGAGATAGTCTGGGGCCGCTCTAGCGCCTCTCGGTTCGATGGATCTTTACCGGGACCCATTTCGGTGACCATCCTAAAACGTGAATCGGTTGTCGTGGCTGAACCCAAACCGGTGAGGTCATCGGAACGTGGTCCCGCCACTCCGAAACCCGTCTCCGAGGTCTCCCCGGTGACAGCCGGCCCGTTGGACTGTAGCCTCTGCAGGAATGCATCGAACTCCCGTACAATAGAGTCATTTTGCATCACGATAACCGGTGAGGAGTCGCGGTAGCTCAACAACACATTCAGTAACAGCGCCAGCAAGATAAGGATAAGCAACAGGAGGACGCCTACCCTCGACCCTTTTCGAAAATATAAGAAGTCTTTCCAGTCCATGGAATCTGCCATTAACTCGTTCTTACAAACCTACATAAAAAAAAGGTACTTTCAGCGTGATCCCTTCACTTTTTTGCGCTTTAATCATTCCTTGACTTGCATTAACCGTTTGATTGGGGTACATTTGCATAGGGATTCATTCTAATGTTAAGTTAAAACCCACTTGTCTCCCAATTATGTTCCAAAGATTAAAGCTTCATATATATGACAACATTTCATACATCCCCAGCCAACGGTAAGCGAAGAAAACCGGGATACACACGCTACCGAACGGGCATCCACCCAGGCTTTTTGTTCTTACTCTTAACCTTGTTTTCGGTTTTCATCGCCTGTTCTGAACCAGTAGAGCCAATAATAGAGGAAGAGGAACTCTCCTCTGAATGTGCATTAAAAACACTCACCTTTCTCCCCGAATTCAACAAGGAACTCGACGCCCCGATCAACGCGAGGTTAGCGGGTACCACCTTCACCGCCGTTATCCCGTACGTCGCATCACCCGGTAACCTCGCGGCTAGCTTTACCTATATCGGCGTTTCCGTGAAGGTCGACAACATCGATCAAACGAGTAATGTTACCCGGAACGATTTCAGTGAACCGGTTATTTACACCGTTTTCGCGGAAGATGGTTCGAAGAAAGATTACACCGTGGTCATCACGAAAGAGCGACCACGCCTTCCCCGGATGAACATAGACACCTCCGGGTTGCCCATCTTAGACAAGGTAAATTACGTGAGAAGTACCTTCACGATCGAGGACATTGACACCTACTACTCCGATCAAGTATCGTTCACCGGTACTGGCGGCATCCGAGGTCGAGGCAACTCTACCTGGGGCATGGATAAAAAACCCTACCGAATAAAGTTGGACGAGAAGGCTACCCTTCTGGGCATGAGCAACGACAAAGACTGGGCGTTGCTTGCCAATCACACCGACAAAACGTTACTGAGGAACATCACCGCCTTCGAACTGTCGCGCATCGTGGGTATGAAGTGGACACCCGGCTCATTAAGCATAGACCTCTACCTAAACGATCAGTACCAAGGGGTGTACGCGCTTACCGAGCACGTGAAGGTATCCAAAGAGCGGTTAAACATGGATTTAGTGAAAAAAACCGATAACGAGGGTGAAGCGGTAACGGGAGGCTATCTCCTCGAGCTGGATTTTCATTACGATGAAGATTGGAAGTTTAAAACCAATCTGAAAGCGCTACCGATCATGTTTAAAGACCCGGACAAACCGACAGCGGCCCAGTTCGAATACGTGAAAACGTTTTTCAATAAAGCGGAACAGGCTCTGTACTCTCCTAACTTTAAAGATCCCGAGACGGGGTACCGAAAGTACATCGACGTGGAATCATTCATCAACTACTACATCGTTCAGGAAGTAAGTAAAAACGTGGATGGAAACATGCGGGGCAGTTGCTACCTAGCCTTGCCCCGAAACGGCAAGATAGAACAGCCACTGGTGTGGGATTTTGACATCGCTTTTGGCAACGCCGACCATATCACGTGGGAACAGGGTGCGAGCTCTACCGGACCGGACGGTTGGTATATCAAAGAGTGCTCCCCCTGGTTCGACCAATTTTTCAAAGATCCTTATTTTGTGAACGAGTTGAAAAAACGATGGAACGAGGTGAAGCCCGAACTGGACAAAGTACCCGATTTTATCAAGGAGCACGCGTGGGTATTGATGGATTCACAAGCAAAAAATTTCAGCCCGAAATCACAAGGTGGAGCCGGATGGGAAATCAGTAAGCCTGAGTGGAACACAAAAATCGTCCGTTTGACATACAAAGCAGAAGTGGACTATCTAATTTATTTCGTGGAACAACGGATCCAGTGGCTACACACGAGGATTAACGCCCTTTAGTTTTCCCGGTTGTTTATGATGTAAACCCCTGACTCCCAGTACTTATAAGTATGGTACTAAACTACATTTGGATCGCCTTTTTCCTGATTGCCTTCGTGGTGGCCTTGGTGAAGCTTATCTTCCTTGGCGACATGAACGTGTTCAGCGAGATCATGAATTCGACCTACGACTCGGCCCGTACTGGTTTCGAGATCTCCCTGGGTCTGACGGGGGTGTTGGCTCTATGGCTGGGGATAATGAAGGTTGGGGAACGGGGGGGTATGATCGAGCTTTTCTCGAAAACTGTGGCACCCCTATTCTCAAAGCTCTTCCCCGACATTCCCAAGAACCACCCTGCATCGGGCTCTATCCTGATGAACATTTCGGCCAATATGCTGGGACTTGATAACGCGGCCACCCCGTTTGGACTCAAGGCGATGCAGGAACTGCAAGAGATTAACCCACGCAAGGAGCAAGCCTCCAACCCCATGATCATGTTCCTGGTTCTAAACGCCTCGGGGCTCACCCTCATCCCCATTACCGTGATGGTGTACCGAGCGCAGATGGGGGCGGCCAACCCCGCGGATGTCTTTATCCCGATCATGATCGCCACCTTTTCATCCACGCTGGTCGGTATGGTCGCGGTGTGCATCAAGCAAGGAATCAATATTTTTTGCAAAGAGATACTGAGTTTCCTCATCGCGATGATTGGGTTGATCGTCGGTACCGTGCTCCTCTTTCAAGCGCTGCCACAAAATCAGGTGAACGTGATCTCCAGCTTGGTCGCGAACATCATTCTGTTTGGCGTTATCATTCTTTTCATCGCGAAGGCGATGAGCCGAAAGATCAACATCTTCGATGCTTTTATCGATGGTGCGAAGGATGGCTTTAAAACGGCTGTAACCATCATCCCTTACCTCATCGCGATGCTGGTGGGAATTGGTGTTTTCCGCGCTTCGGGAGCCATGGATTTTCTAATGGAAGGATTGCGAGGCCTGGTTGCGCTAACCGGAGCGGATACCCGATGGGTAGACGGTATGCCCACCGCGCTGATGAAACCGCTAAGCGGTAGCGGCGCTAGGGGGATGATGATCGATGCCATGAAAACCTTCGGTGCGGATTCGTTCGCGGGAAGGTTGTCGAGCGTGATGCAGGGGTCCACTGACACCACGTTCTACATCGTGGCGGTTTACTACGGGGCCGTTAACATCAAAAATTCCCGCTATACCGTTCCCATGGCCCTTTTGGCGGATTTATGCAGTATCTTGGCAGCCATATTCGTGGCCTACCTCTTTTTCGGGTGAGGAATAAGCGACCCTCCAGGTTAATAAACGTTAAATTGATGGCAGTTACATTTCATGCGGAAGGGGTGGACTTTCCGGCGATCGATAAAAAAAAGGTGGCCGACTGGATCCGGTCGGTGGCGAAAGAGTATGGAAAAAGTACAGGCGAGATCACGTACCTCTTTTGCAACGACGAAAAAATGTTGGCAGTCAACCGCCAATTCCTGAACCACGATTACTACACTGATATTATCGCGTTTGACTACTCGGAAGAAGATTGCCTATCGGGCGATATTTTCATCAGCACCGACACAGTCTGCTCTAATGCGCAGCTATACCACACATCGTTACAGGAGGAGCTGCACCGTGTGATAATTCATGGCATCCTGCACTTTTGCGGAATGAGGGACGATTCGGAGCAGGAGGAAAAAGCGATGCGGGAAGCAGAAAATCGGGCACTGGAAAAGCTCAGTTTTTATTATCTTCGCGAGGTGTAAGTTGAAACAATGAGATTCAAGTATGACATAATCGTGGTAGGAGCCGGCCACGCGGGCTGCGAAGCAGCTACCGCTGCGGCTAACTTGGGGTCGAAAACACTGCTCATCACGATGGACATGAATAAGATCGCCCAGATGAGCTGTAACCCGGCTATGGGTGGCATCGCGAAGGGGCAGATCGTTCGCGAGATTGATGCGTTGGGCGGACAGAGCGGCATCGTAAGCGATAAAACCGCTATCCAATTTCGCATGCTAAACCGATCGAAAGGACCCGCGATGTGGAGCCCCCGCACGCAAAACGATCGCATGAAATTCATAGGAACATGGCGCGAGGTTATCGAAAACACCAATAACCTGGATATGTGGCAGGATATGGTCACCGAACTCACCTTCGACCAAGCGTTGGTAACGGGTGTGAAAACGCAGCTAGGCGTGGAGTTTTCGGCGAAAGCGGTTATCCTGACCAACGGCACCTTCCTCAACGGGCTTATTCACGTGGGTAAGGTTCAGGTAGGCGGTGGACGCATTGGTGAACCAGCCTCCTTTGGACTCACGGGACAACTCACGGCGAAAGGGTTCACAACCGACCGGATGAAGACCGGTACACCGGTACGAATAGACGGAAGGACGGTGGATTTCTCGCTGATGGAGGAGCAGAAAGGAGAGGAGGACTTTCACCAGTTTTCTTACCTGCCTACCGTGCAACGTACCCTAAAACAACGCAGTTGCTGGATGACCTACACCAGCGAAGAGGTACACGAAGCGTTACGTGAAGGGCTGCACGCCTCCCCGCTCTATAACGGACAGATACAGAGCATCGGTCCGCGCTACTGCCCGAGCATCGAGACGAAAATCGTCACCTTCCCCTATAAGGACAATCACCTCCTTTTCCTGGAACCGGAAGGGGAGCGAACTAACGAGTATTACTTGAATGGGTTCTCCTCTTCCCTTCCTTTACAAACGCAGCTAAACGCGTTACAGCTCATACCAGCATTCCGAAACGCGCATATCTTCCGCCCGGGCTACGCGATCGAATACGACTTTTTCGACCCCACGCAGCTATATCCTACCCTCGAAACCAAACGGGTCAAAAACCTGTTCTTCGCAGGCCAAATAAACGGGACGACCGGATACGAGGAGGCGGCAGCACAAGGATTGATCGCGGGAGTAAACGCCCACTTAAATTGCCACGAGGGTGGTACGTTCACGCTACAAAGAGACGAAGCCTATATCGGCGTGCTTATCGACGACCTTATCACGAAGGGGGTAGATGAACCCTACCGGATGTTCACCTCGCGTGCTGAATACCGTATCCTGCTACGTCAAGATAACGCGGACGAACGGTTGACAAAAAAATCGCACGAGATCGGGTTGGCCACACCGGAAAGGGTAAGGCTTTTGGATACTAAAGAGGAGATGGTAGCATCCATACTCGACTTCGTTACCAACTTTTCCATCAAGGCCAACCGGATTAACTCTTTCCTCGAACAGGTGGGTACCGCACCGCTAAGGCAAGGGGTTAAACTTATCGACCTATTGACCCGCCCAAACATTGACCTAACTGTCATGTCACAGGCGGTAGCCCCGTTGAAAGAGTTGCTCGATTCGATTCACGACCGAAAAGAGGAGATAATCGAATCGGCCGAAGTAAAGATTAAATACAGTGGCTACATCAACCGAGAGCGGCTGATGGCAGATAAGCTCACCCGGCTAGAGGGGATTCGGATAAAAGACAAATTTAATTACGACGAGATTCAATCCCTATCGACCGAGGCAAGGCAGAAGCTAACGAAGATTAACCCGGAGACCATCGCCCAGGCTAGCAGGATACCGGGTGTATCACCAAACGATGTCTCCGTGCTGTTGGTTCTGCTAGGACGGTGATAGAAGTAATCTCCGAAAAATTGAACTGTTTCACTTAGGTGATAGAGGTTCTATTTGAATGCACATAGGCATACATTCCCTTAAAGAAGGATTTTTGCCAATACGGTAATTAGTCCTCTTAACAAGAAACCAAAAATGTTCCACGTGGAACATTATAAAAGTATAAGGAAAATGAGTTTTGAAAATTTAAAAAAAGCGGTGAGAAACATTCCCGACTTCCCAATACCCGGGATACAGTTCAAAGATATCACCACTCTATTTCAGTCAGCTGATCATTTAAAAGAGTTATCGGAGATCCTGTTTAACACCTATAAAGGGCGCGGGATTACCAAAGTAGTCGGGATAGAATCGAGGGGATTTTTCATGGGCCCGGCCGTAGCGATAAAACTGGGAGCAGGATTCGTGCCCATTCGTAAACCGGGAAAGCTACCCTACAAGGTAATCGAAGAAAGATACACCAAGGAGTACGGTGAAGACTCAATCCAAATTCACGAAGATGCGCTAACACCGGACGATATAGTGCTTATTCACGACGACTTATTGGCTACGGGAGGCACGATGGTAGCTGCCTATAAGCTTGTGAAGAAGCTAGGTGTAAAAGAAATCTACATAAACTTCCTCATCGAGCTTGAGGAGCTAAAGGGAAGGCAACATTTCCCGGACGATGTGGAGGTGAAATCGCTGATAACATTCTCCATATAGCGAAACGAATATGACGGAAGAGATCAGGCAAACATTGGCTATTATACCTCGTAAACCAGGTTGTTACCAGTTCTACGACGAAAATGGCAACGTGATATACGTGGGAAAAGCCAAAGACCTTAAAAGAAGGGTCTCTTCCTACTTCGATAGGGAACACGATAGTCCCAAGACCAGGATCTTAGTTCGTAAGATCCAAGAGATAAAATATATCGTGGTAAACTCCGAAGAGGACACGTTCCTGTTGGAGAATAACCTGATAAAAGATTTGCAACCACGGTATAACGTACAACTAAAAGACGATAAGAGTTACCCGTTGATCGCGGTAACTCATGAACCATTCCCCAGAGTCTTTAAAACAAGAAACGTTGAGAAAATTGGGTCGACATCACAAGCGGGTAGCTCAAGCTATTTTGGGCCCTACACATCGGTACAGTCTGTAAAGGCGTTGCTTGACATCGTCCGAAAAGTATACCATATCCGAACCTGCCGACTTAACCTCAACAACGAAGATATCGAAGCTGGAAAGTTTAAAGTTTGCCTGGAGTATCATATCAAACAGTGCAAGGGACCATGCGAGGGATTACAGACCAGCGATGAATACGGCAAAAACGTGGAGGAGGTAGTAGAGATACTCAAGGGTAACGTGTCGATCATCGAGAAGCAGGTGAGGGGGAAAATGGAAGCCCTCGCCGAACAGTTGAGATTCGAGGAAGCGAACGAGCTAAAAGAAAAGCTACAGCTTATTGGAAACTTCAGGGAGAAATCGATGGTGGTTAGCAACGTTAATTACAACCTAGACGTCTTTTCGCTTGAGGAGAGTGAATCGTCAGCATTCGTGAACTACCTCCACGTGGTGAATGGGTCGGTGATCCAAGCTTACACGTTTGAATATAAGAAGCGATTGGACGAGACACCCGAGGAGCTATTGGGTATGGGAATCGTGGAGATGCGGCAACGTTTCGGAAGCGATATGAAAGAGATCGTCGTACCGTTCAAACCGGAATTAAAGATGGAGGGGGTACGATTTACGGTGCCGATAAAAGGAGAAAAGAAAAAACTATTGGTACTCTCCGAGATGAATGTCAAACAGTACAAGGTAGATAGGTTGAAGAGGGCAGAGATGCTTAACCCGGAACAGCGTACGACTAGAATTTTATCGACGGTAAAGAATGATTTAAGGCTTAAGGAGATGCCGCTTCATATAGAGTGTTTCGACAATTCAAACATCCAGGGTAGCAGTCCGGTAGCAGCGTGCGTAGTATTTAAGAAAGGGAAACCATCTAAAAAGGAGTACCGTCATTACAATATCAAAAGCGTTGCGGTTCCCGATGATTATGCATCAATGCGAGAGGTAGTTGAAAGACGTTACGCACGTCTTATAAAAGAGGGCAGTCCATTACCTCAACTGGTTGTTATTGACGGGGGTAAGGGGCAGGTACACGCTGCCTTAGAAGCCCTGAAAAAGGTAGGATTAGATGGGAAAATAGCCACGATTGGTATCGCAGAGCGATTAGAAGAGATCTATTACCCGAACGATCCGGTTCCACTCTACATCGACAAAAATTCAGAAACGTTAAAGCTTATCCAACGGTTGAGGGACGAGGCGCACCGCTTTGGCCTCTCCTTTCACCAGAAACAAAGAAGCAACCGGCAACTCGTTTCAGAACTGGATGGAGTAAAGGGAATTGGACCGGCTACGAAAAACAAACTTCTCGCGCACTTTAAAAGTATTAAACGGCTAAAAGAGGCGGAACAGGAGGATATCGTGTCGCTTGTTGGACCATCTAAGGGCAACATCATCCGTCAATGGATAGGTGAATCTAAAAGGAAAAGCGAATAATTGATAAAAGTTAAATGGTAGTAGTTGCCATATGTATAGAAAGGGTTGACACCTTAGTTGTCATTTCGGGACGGTGAGGAAAAGAAAATGAACCTGTGGAAACAAAAAAAAGGGTCTCGAGGTACGCAAAAGAGACAATGATGTTTAACATTGTAAACAATAATGAGCATGCGGTTACTGATTCAGCGGGTTTCTCACGCCGCGGTTTACATTAACGGTGAGAAGAGGAGCGGCATCAACGAAGGGTTATTGCTTCTAGTAGGTATAGAAGAAGCCGATGGAGTGGAGGACATCGATTTTTTATGTAAAAAGACAATAAATCTGCGTATATTTGACGATGAAAACGGGGTTATGAACCGATCGGTTATGGATATCAAGGGGGATATCCTGGTGGTTTCACAATTTACACTGCATGCGAGTACAAAAAAGGGGAATCGCCCATCCTACCTTCGAGCAGCAAAGCCTAAAATTTCTATCCCTTTGTACGAGCAGTTTTGCGAAACACTCTCAATGATGTTTGGGAACCCCGTGCAAACTGGAGAGTTTGGAGCCGATATGAAAGTTCATCTCGCAAACGATGGACCAGTAACTATTTGGATAGACTCAAAAGTAAAAGAATAAACCAAACCGTCTGAAAATGAGATGATGACAGTTAAAAGAGATACAGATGACCATAAAAGAAGCTCAACGTCAAACAGATAATTGGATCAAAACATACGGCGTGCGCTATTTTAGCGAACTGACCAATATGGCAATTCTTACCGAAGAAGTGGGAGAATTGGCACGCGTTATGGTACGTACTTACGGAGAACAATCATTCAAAGAATCCGATAATAAGAAAAACCTCGCAGATGAAATGGCGGACGTTCTGTGGGTCTTACTCTGTCTTGCCAACCAAACAGGGGTGGACTTAACCGACGCTTTTCAAAATAACTTAGAAAAAAAGACGAAGAGAGATGCTAAACGTCACCAAGAAAATGAGAAATTAAGATAAATAACTCTATATTAAATTATTAACAGCCATTTTGCCGGTTATTTTCATGATGCACGATCTTGAAAAGATTATCATGTTTAAACCGTGGGTTACGAAAAATAAGATAATGTAAATAGTTCACACAAAAATTTTATAATATGAATAAATACCAAGAAGCTATCGAAAACCATCCCTTTTCACTTACCGAGAATGAGGTTTCTGAAAAAGTAAACAAATTGATAGCTGAAAAATTTGCTGAAAACAACAGGGAAGAAGTATACAAAATGCTCTATTCGTGCATCGACTTAACCACACTCAACACCACTGACACGAAAGAAGAGGTTTGGAGATTTACAGAGAAAGTGAATGATTTTGACGGCTCGAATCCCGAAATAGAGAATGTTGCTGCCATCTGCGTTTACCCCAACCTCGTGGCAACCGTGAAGGAGGCCTTGACGGCAGATGTACGCATTTCCGCAGTGTCAGGCGGCTTTCCCGCATCGCAAACTTTTACAGAGGTTAAAATTGCCGAAACGGCACTTGCTGTAGCTGATGGTGCAGATGAAATCGACATTGTACTCAACTTGGGGCTCTTTTTAAACGAAGAGTACGAAGAGATGTGCGAAGAGATAGGCGAAATAAAAGATGCTTGTCACGGAGCTACACTGAAAGTTATCTTGGAAACAGGCGCACTTAAAACGGTTCTTACTACAAAAAAACAAAAAACAAAACGGGCATAAAAGTTTCAGGCGGCGTTTCATCAGTAGAAGATGCGGTAAAATACTATACCATCGTAAAAGAGACATTGGGCGAAGAGTGGCTCTCCCCCACTCTATTCCGGATCGGTACAAGCCGCTTGGCTGACAAATTGCTGAAAGAGATAGTCAACTAAAAAAAGCTTGTATTTCAAACAATTAAAAATAAAGAAGGATGAAACGAGCATGTAAATCATTTACACCCATGACAATGATTAAAGCGAGTTCCATACGATACATTTGATAATAATAGTTTTAATCGTATGAAAAAAAGAGTTTTACTATCTTCGATTGTAATGGGATTGCTGCTGGGCATGAACGGGCAAGCGCAGGAAAGCAAAGCCATTTCCCCTATACGAAAACTGCCCTACTGGCAAGACGTGAACGTGGTAAAGGTAAACAAGGAACACCCGCGCACGCAGTTTATGACTTTCGATACGAAAGAAGAAGCCCTGAACAAGCGTTTTGAAGAGAGCGAATACTACATTTCGCTGAACGGTACTTGGAAATTCTACTTCGTGGATGGGTATAAAGATCTGCCCGAAAACATTACCGACTCTACCGTTTCAATGGAGGGATGGAAAGAAATCAAGGTTCCCGGAAACTGGGAAATGCAAGGCTTTGGTACGGCCATTTACGTGAATCATCCTTACGAGTTTGTTGAGAGAGACCCCAGAACCCGATATCCAAAAATGGAACAGCCCTGGTTACCCGAGGAGAACCCTGTGGGCGTGTACAGAAGGGAGATAGATATTCCGGAAGATTGGAGCGAGAGGGAGATTTTCCTAAGCATCGACGGTGCGAAATCAGGAGTATATGTCTATATCAACGGTAAAGAGGTGGGGTACAGCGAAGACTCGAAAACCGCCGCCGAATTCCGCATCAACCCCTACGTTAAGCCGGGTAAAAACTCGCTGGTGCTGAAAATTTTCCGTTGGAGTACCGGTTCCTACCTCGAGTGTCAGGACTTTTGGCGCATAAGCGGCATCGAACGCGATGTCTATTTATGGAGTCAACCCAAAACCTCGTTACGCGATTTCAGGGTGAAGTCCACGCTGGACGACACCTACCAAAACGGCATTTTCGAATTGGAAACCACCCTTAGCAACTACGGTAGGGGTTTCTCCCTTGCCCAAGTCTCTTACGAGCTGTTGGACGCGTCAGGGGAAACGGTTCTTACCGATTCGCGTCCCATTAGCATTCAGTCGGGTGGCGAAAACGCCATTCGTTTCCCTGCCAAAGAGCTGACGAACGTGGCTACATGGACATCGGAGCAGCCGAATCTCTACAAACTCTTTATCACCGTGACGAAAGAGGGCGAAGAAACGGGTGAAGTGGTTCCCTATCCTGTCGGCTTTCGTCGTTTCGAAATCAAAGCGGTGCAAACCGGTGACAGAACAGACAGGCTCTTTTTAGTAAACGGACAGCCCATCAAATTTAAAGGGGTTAACATTCACGAAACCAACCCCGCCACGGGGCATTACGTTCCCGAAGAGTTGATGCGTAAAGATTTCGAGCTGATGAAACAGCACAACATCAATACCGTGCGTTTGGCGCACTACCCGCAACAACGCCGTTTTTATGAACTGTGCAGCGAGTACGGACTGTACGTGTATGACGAAGCCAATATCGAATCGCACGGGCTTTATTACGGCGACCGCTCTTTGTCGAGACATCCGGAATGGGAACAGGCGCACATGGATAGGACGGTAAACATGTTCGAACGAAACAAAAATCACCCGTCGGTCGCCATCTGGTCGCTCGGGAACGAAGCCGGGAACGGGATAAACATGTTTCACACCTACAAGTACTTGAAAGAGCAAGAGCGCTATTTCATGAATCGTCCCGTTAACTACGAGCGTTCTCTCTGGGATATGAACACCGATATGTATGTCCCGCAATATCCTTCGGCCGCGTGGTTGGAAGAGATCGGCAAAAGGGGCAGCGACCGACTGGTGATTCCTTCGGAATACTCGCACGCGATGGGTAATTCCAACGGGAATCTGGATATTCAGTGGGAGGCCATTTACAAATACCCCAACCTGCAAGGTGCCTATATTTGGGACTGGGTTGACCAGGGAATGGATGCCGTAGACGAAAACGGACACCACTTTTGGAAATATGGCGGCGACTACGGTGGTGAAGACATGCCAAGTGACGGCAACTTCCTCTGTAACGGGGTTATAAATCCCGACAGAACCCCCCACCCTTCCATGGCGGAGGTGAAATACGTACATCAAAATTTCGCGTTTGAGGCAGTAGATTTGGAAGCGGGAAAATTCCGGGTAATCAACCGTCAATATTTTTCAAATACCGACGGTTACACGTTCAGATACACGATTACCGAAAACGGTAAAAAGGTATCTGACGGAACCATTCCGGTGTCGTTGCAGCCACAGCAATCTGGCGAGTTCACGATTCCTGTCGGTAACGTGAAAATGAAAGATGGCGCTGAATACTTCGTGAATTTTGAAGTCGTTCAAAACGAGGCAGCTCTTCTCGTTCCCGCCAATCACATTGTGGCTATCGAGCAGTTCCAGCTACCTATTTCCACCCCAAAACAAGCGTTCAACCACACGTCATCTAAAAGATCCGGACTGAAAATCAACAGTTCGGGTGACAAGGTAGAAGTAAAGTCATCGGTGGTAACGTTCGTTTTCGATAAGCAAAAAGGCGCGGTTACCTCATACAAAGTAAACAGAAAAGAGTATTTCGCTAAAGAGTTCGGTATTCAGCCCAATTTCTGGCGTGCACCCAACGATAACGATTACGGAAACGGCGGTCCACATCGCCTTCAGGTGTGGAAGCAGTCGAGTAAAGAGTTCAATGTTATCGATATTAAATCTTACGTAGAAAGCGACAAAGCGGTTATAGAAACCACCTATTTGCTTGCTGCCGGAAATCTTTACACGGTAAAATACACCGTTCACCCTTCGGGCATTGTGAAAGTAGATGTGCACTTTATGTCGACCGAGATGGAAGCCGCCCAAATGGAAGCGTCGGAAGCCACGCTAATGGCAACGGCATCGCCTGAAGCTACCGCGGCCCGGAAAGCTTCATCGGAACTAATGGTTCCGCGCATTGGAGTACGTTTCCGCTTGCCGGTAGCAATGAACAATGTGGAATATTTCGGTCGTGGACCGGGTGAAAACTACATCGACCGAGCATCGGGTTCAAAAGTGGGACGGTATAGCACCACCGCCGAAGAGCTCTATTTCCCCTACGTTCGTCCGCAGGAAAACGGTCACCGCACCGATACCCGCTGGGTAGCACTAAGCGGTAAGGGGCAAGGTCTGCTAGTAGTGGCAAACAACACGATTGGGTTTAACGCGCTCCGCAACAGCGTGGAAGATTTCGATTCGGAAGAGGCTACTCACCGCCCCTATCAATGGAACAATTTCAGCAGCGAAGAAATTGCCGCTCGTAACGATGCCGATGCTAAGAACAGGCTGCGCCGACAGACACATATTAACGATATTACACCGCGTGATTTCGTGGAGGTGTGCGTAGATATGAAGCAGCAAGGTGTGGCCGGTTACAATAGCTGGGGAGCTCGTCCCGAGCCGGAATACTCGATCCCTGCCAACCAAAATTACAAGTGGGGCTTTACCCTCGTGCCGGTAAATGATGCAAAGGATATCGAGAGCAAATCGATTCTGAAATATTAGACTTAACTAGGTATGAACAAGAAGGGAATAATCTAAAAATAAAACCGATGAATAAAAAAATATCTTTTATTTTTCTCCTGCTAACAGGGAGCATCGTGCTGCACGCGCAGCAGGTGGCGACCGGTTACGTGTTTAACGACCTGAACCGGAATGGTAAAAAAGAGCGCAGGGAAGCCGGGATTCCCAACGTGGCCGTATCCAACGGCAGCGACGTGGTACTTACCAACGAGAAAGGCTTCTACTCGCTGGAGGTGAGCGAAGGCAGCAGTATCTTCGTGATCAAACCGGCCGGCTATATGACCCCGGTAGATGAAGACTACATCCCGTTATTCGTCTACCACCATAAACCCCAAGGATCACCCGAGTCTTTCAAATACAAGGGGGTTCCCCCGACAGGGGATCTTCCTAAGTCGGTTAACTTCCCGCTGTATGAACAGAAGGAGCTGACCGATTTTTCGGTTATCGTCTTTGGTGACCCTCAACCCTACTCCATGCAAGACCTCCATTACTTCACCGAGAAGGTGGTGAAGAACGTGGAGGTGAAGGAAAATACCCTGTTTGGCATCAGCCTGGGGGATATCGTGGGGGATAAACTCGACCTGCACCCATTCTACAAAGAGCGGTTGCGGCTCCTTGAACTCCCCTGGTACAACGTGATGGGCAACCACGATATGAACTACGATGCGCCGACCGACGAGCTGTCGGATGAGACGTTTGAACTCAATTTTGGAAGCGCGAATTACGCGTTTAATTGGGGCAACGCACACTTCATCATCATTGACAACATCCTCTACCCCGACCCGCGCGGCAGGCAAGGATACTGGGCCGGGTACCGCGAAGATCAGTTTCAGTTCTTGGAAAACAACCTGAAATATGTTGCCAAAGATAAACTGGTCGTGCTATCGCAACATATCCATATGAAGGATAACTCGGGCAACTCCTACCGGCTGGAAGATCGGCAGAGGCTGTTCGACCTGCTGAAAGATTACGATAACGTGCTGATCATGACGGCACACACCCATATTCAAGATCTTGTAGAGTATACCGAAGTGCATGGTTGGAAGGGGAAAAAACCGCTACACGAGTACAACGCCGGCACCACGTCGGGCGACTGGTACTCAGGTAAACATGACGAGCAGGGATGGCCCGATGCTACCATGCGCGATGGCACCCCCCAAGGATACGCTATCCTGAACATCAACGGCAATCAATACGACATTGATTACCGGGTAGCGGGTAGGGAAAGCGACTACCAGATGAATATCTACGCCCCCAAAGTGGTAGCCTATAAAGGGAGAACCACATCGCAGATCGTGGTGAACTTCTTCATGGGCAGTCCAACCGATAAAGTAGAGTACCGGTTTGATGACACCGAGTGGAAACCAATGCGATACACTCCCGGTATTGATCCCAACTATTGGGTGAAACTGGTGGAGTGGGATTTTACCGAGAAGCTACTGCCGGGACGCAGACCGTCAAACCCGGAAACATGTACCCATCTTTGGAGCGGTACCATGCGGCTGGACCTGCCCCCGGGAAAACATACCATTGAGGTTAGGGCAACCGACCGCTATGGGAAAACCCATTTCGGTAAAAAAGAGTACACCATACTGGAGAAATAAAAGCACCTTAACAGGTTATTACAAAACCATATCGACAAAAGCCATGGGCAACGAAAGCCATATCCCTACCAAACAGTATCAAACGAAATAAGAAGGATATATCGGCAATTCATGCGTCATTTTGTCAGCTTTTTGGCCAGTAAAAGCCAGCCTTTGAGCCACTTTGTCACACGCCCCCTCGAAATAGGGGGCGTTTTTTCATCGGCACACCCTTTGCCCATTAAAGGGTGTAAGAGAGAAGCAACAAGTAACAACTAAAAAGAAAGGAGCAATATTATGACGATCATGAGACGTTCAAACAGCTGGTTACCCAGTGTTTTCAATGACTTTTTCGGCAACGAGTGGATGGAGCACAGTAGCCGCTCGGTTCCCGCGGTAAACATCCAGCAAAACGAGGACGGCTTCATCGTGGAGGTAGCCGCACCGGGAATGACAAAGGAGGATTGCGTGGTTCGCCTGGACGAGGAGAACAACCTGGTAATCTCTTTCGAAAAAAAGACCGAACAGGAAGACAAGGACAAGAAGGGGACTTACCTGCGGCGCGAATTCTCCTACTCGCAGTTCCAGAGAACCATGGTTCTACCGGACAACGTGGAGAAGGACGAAATCTCGGCGAAGGTTGAAAACGGCGTGTTAACCGTTGAAATTCCCACGATAAAAGAGCAGAAGCTCAAAGAAGCCAAGTTGATTGAAATCAGCTAACCAGGGAAAACGGCTAACACCTATTCCGGAACTAGGAGCCACTTCACGGTTATCGTGGAGTGGTTTCTTTGTATATATTAACGATTAGTAAGTGCGCTCTTTCAAATAGGCAAGGAACATAAGCAGCAGCGACTTGTACTCTTCGTTGAACGGGAGGCTAGTGATCATCTCCTCTCCCTCTGCCAGCAGTTTATCCATCTTTTCATACGCGTAGTCAATCCCGCCCTGCTCTTTAGCAAACTGAAGCAACCGGTCGATGTTTTCATCGCTGTACTCTTGCGAGTCGATCAGCCGTTTCATCTCATCGCTTTCACAGGCGGGCGCATTCTTCAGGGCATAAATCAGTGGAAGCGTGATTTTACCTTCTTTGATATCATTACCGGTAGGTTTCCCCACGTCGTTGTTGTAATAATCGAATATATCGTCACGTATCTGGAAGCAGGTTCCCAAGATGCTCCCTATGCGCTGGAATTGAGCGACCAGTTCCTCGCCTGCCCCTCCGGTAATGGCTCCTATGGCGATGCTCGTACGCATCAACGAGGCGGTTTTCTTGTCAATCATATTGAAGTAGGCCCCCTCATCAATGATAGCCTCTTCTGCCAAGGTATGTTGATCGATTTCGCCCACGGCCAACTCTTTTCCCTGCTCTGAGAAAATACGAATAATTTCCAAGTTGTCCGTCTTCACGATCTCCGATAACGACGATGAAAGTAGGTAGTCGCCTACCAACACGGCATTTGTATCATCGTACACGACATGCAGCGCGCTTTTACCCCGGCGAATATCGGATTTGTCAATTAGGTCATCGTGTATCAAGGTAGCCGTATGGAGCAGCTCCACGGCAACCGCCCCATGGTACGTCTCAGGAACGATACTCCCGCAAGCCTTCGCGGTCAACAAAACGAGGGTTGGCCGTAACCGTTTACCATTGGTATCAAACACGTAGGCGATCATTTCGGATAAGCGTTCATTATCGCTCTTGAGCGACGCACACAAGTACCGTTCGAAAAGCGCTAACTCATCCCGAAGGTATCCTTTTATCACCTCACTTTGGTTCATAATAAAAACCATTAGACCTACAAAAGTAGAAATAATTCTCTGGATAGCAACAAATATTTGTAACTTTACCTCCCCTAAATGGTTTTTAAAGTGACCTATGCACAAAAATAGACTTTTTCTTCTGGATGCGTACGCGTTGATTTATCGCTCCTACTACGCGTTCATCAAATTTCCGAGAATCGATTCAAAGGGGCGAAACACGTCGGCTATCTTCGGCTTCGTGAACACGCTGGAAGAGGTGCTCCGAAAAGAGGAGCCCACGCACATCGCGGTGGCCTTCGACCCCGAGGGACCCACCTTCCGCCACAAAGAGTTCGAGGATTACAAGGCACAGCGAGAGGCTACACCCGAGGTGATCAAGTTGTCGGTTCCCATTATTAAGGAGATTATCCGCGCGTACAACATTCAAATGCTGGAGGTGCCCGGGTACGAAGCCGATGACGTGATCGGAACCCTTGCCAAACAGGCAGATAAAAGCCGGTTCGATGTCTACATGATGACCTCCGACAAAGATTACGGGCAACTCACCGAACCGCACATCTTCATGTACCGACCTAAATACGGGAGCAGCGATTACGAAATTTTGGACGACCAAAAGGTGGTCGAGAAATACGATATCGAGCGCCCGTCGCAGGTAATCGACCTGTTGGGATTGATGGGTGATGCCTCGGACAATATCCCGGGATGTCCCGGCGTGGGCGAAAAGACAGCGGTTAAGCTGTTGAACGAGTTCGATACGATCGAGAACCTGTTGTCGAACACGGACAAGCTGAAAGGTGCACTTAAAAAAAGGGTGGAAGAGAACCGGGAGCAGATTCTCTTCTCGAAGTTCTTGGCCACCATCAAGACCGATGTCCCGGTAGATCAAACCGCCGACGACCTTATCTTGAGGGAAAAGGACCTGGATAAAATAAGGGAGATATTCGAGGAGCTTGAATTCCGCACCCTGCTCACCCGAGTATTAAAACAGGAGCCACCCGCTGAAAATATAGTGGCGAGCGAGAGGAAAGGACCGGTACAAGGGGAGCTGTTCGGTTTTATGGGGAACAAGGGTGGAACAGAAAGTACTGGAGGAGTAGACATTGCAGAAGTAACGGGTGGAGCGGGAAGAACAAGAGAAACAGAAAGAACAGTTGAAGCCAAAGGGACAGGGAACATAGGGGCAACTAAAGCTAAGAATAAGGATATAGAGCTGTCAGTTGAGAAGATGCCTACCAGTATGGCTACCCTCGAAAGTACCCCTCACGACTACTCCCTCGTGCAAACGGAGGAGGAGATGGTCTCGCTAACCAAGCGGTTGCTGAAGCAAAACAGCGTCTGTTTCGATACCGAAACCACCAACTTGGATCCCCTTCAGTGCGAGCTGGTGGGTCTTTCGTTCGCCTATACAGAAGGGGAGGCGTTTTACGTGCCCATATCGCCCAATCAGGAGGAAGCGCATCGGCAAGTATCCCTTTTCAAGTCCTTTTTCGAGGCTGAAACGATAGAAAAGGTGGGACAAAATATCAAGTACGACCTACTGGTCTTGCGCCGGTATCAAATTGAGGTGAAAGGTCCCCTCTTCGACACCATGATCGCTCACTACCTACTGAACCCGGAGATTCGCCACGGCATGGACTACATGGCGGAAACCTACCTGAACTACCGGACGATACGCATCGAGGAGCTGATAGGCCCGAAAGGAAAGGATCAACGGTCGATGCGCGACGTGGATCCCGATGTTGTGAAAGATTACGCGGCGGAGGATGCCGACATCACCTTACGGCTAAAAAATATCCTCGAGAAAGAGATCCGTGATAATGGACTAAACCAGCTGTTTCATGAGGTGGAGATGCCCCTAACAAGGGTGTTGGCCGATATGGAGTGGAGCGGTGTGAGGCTCGACCTCAAGGCGCTCGACGAGCTGTCGACCCTCTACACGGGAGAGCTGGAAAAGGTGGAACGGGAGATCATCGAGATGGCGGGGGTCGATTTCAACGTGAACTCGCCCAAGCAGACCGGCGAGGTACTGTTCGATCACATGAAGATATCCAGCAACCCCAAGAAGACCAAAACGGGGCAATACCGGACCAACGAGGAGGAGCTGATGAAAATAAGGAGGCTCCACCCCATCGTCGACAAGATACTGGAACAGCGGGGATTGAAGAAGCTGTTAGGAACCTACATCGACGCCTTCCCTCTGCTGGTTAACCCAAATACGGGAAAGATACACACCTCGTTCAACCAAACGGTGGCGGCCACGGGGCGGCTGAGCAGCAGTGATCCGAACCTTCAAAATATCCCGATACGGGACGAACGGGGGCGCGAGTTGCGCAAGCTGTTTATTCCTGACGAAGGGGCGCTATTCGCCTCATCGGACTACTCGCAGATCGAGCTACGGATTATGGCGCACCTGAGCGGTGACGCCAACATGGTGGAAGCCTTCAACGAGGAGCAGGATATCCATGCAGCGACCGCGTCAAAAATTTTCAAGGTACCTCTTGAGAAGGTCAGCAATGAAATGCGGGGCAAGGCCAAAACCGCCAACTTCGGTATTATATACGGCATCACGCCGTTTGGCCTGTCTGAGCGGCTCAATATACCCAGGGGAGAGGCGAGAGACTTGATTGATGAGTACTTCACCACCTTCCCCGGGGTGAAGAGCTACATGGACGAGAGTATCGCCGTGGCCCGGGAGAAAGGCTACGTGGAGACCTTGCTTGGGCGGAAACGGTTTTTGCCCGATATCAACTCCCGCAACGCTACCGTGCGGGGTTACGCGGAACGAAACGCCATCAACGCACCCATCCAGGGAAGCGCCGCCGACATTATCAAGGTAGCCATGATACGCATCGCAAATCGATTCGAAAAGGAAAAATTGCGTTCCAAGATGATCCTTCAAGTTCACGACGAACTCGATTTCAACGTGATTCCGGATGAGCTGGAGCGGGTACGTAAGATCGTGGTAGAGGAGATGGAGAACGCCTGCCGGTTATCGGTACCGCTGAAAACCGATTTCGGGGTGGGAGAGAACTGGCTGGTCGCCCATTAACAAAATCAACAACATGACAACGATACTATTTAACGAGATTGTTTTTGGACCGGTACACAGCCGCCGGATGGGTACCTCCTTGGGCATGAACCTACTGCCGTACGATGGCAAGCTCTGCTCGTTCGACTGCATCTATTGCGAGTGCGGGCTCAACAAGGATTTCCGGACACGAACCCAGTTGCCCGACCGTGTAAGTATACGTGCCGCGCTGGAGGATAGATTCAAGTCGCTCCTGAAAGAAAAAGTTGACTTAGACGTGATCACCTTTGCCGGAAACGGGGAGCCTACCATACATCCGGAATTTGAAGGGATTATTGACGACACCATCGCGCTGCGTGACGTTTACTACCCCAAGACGGAGATCAGCGTACTTTCCAACGGGATGCACTTGAATAAAACCGAGGTGTTCAACGCGCTAAAAAGGGTCGAAAACCCCATATTGAAGCTCGATTCGGCTTTCGATGAGACCGTACGACTGATTAACCGCCCCAATTCACCCAATTACAGCGTGGCACGACAGGTAGAGCTTTACCAACGGTTCGGGAACAATTATATCCTTCAGACCCTGTTCTTAAGAGGCACCTTTGAAGGGAAGAAGGTGGACAACGCCACCGAAGAGGAGATTTCGGCGTGGTTAGAGCTCGTGAGAGCGCTTAACCCACGCGAAGTGATGATCTACACCTTCGCCCGTGAAACGCCCGTGAAAGGGCTTGAAAAGGTCCCGTACGACGAACTACAGAAAATCGCCGAACGGGTAGAACAATTGGGAATAAAAACCAACGTCGCGGGGTAGTTACGCAAACGTGGCTGACGAGCAGTAGTTAATCTTTATTATTCAGACCTTGAATGTTGCTGGTGATCTGTTATATCCCTAATATTCAGCTGGTTTTCTTACATCGAACCCACGTTATAATATATTTTACAACATAGTCCACCCCTTATCAACATAAAATATTTGTTTATTATTCATAAAATATTTGTTTGTTATTGTTTTTTTTATTATGGAGCATTGTTAACAATTTAGTGTCACTTTAATATTAAAAAATCATGAAAAAAAGTATTCCATTTTTAATCACTGTATTATCTATATTGATAGTCTCTTGTAGCAATAACGAAGAAAGTCTAATTAACATTGAAAACTCAAATGAAACTTCAATAGAAAGTTTTAACAAATCATTTTCAAACTTGAGTAATGCCATTGTTTCTCAAGAAGAAAACTTACACAAACTTTTAATTGGAGAAAACTTAAGATCTGGAAGTAATCAAGAATATACTGAAAATCAGATTTCAATCATGTCTTCTTTATCTGACAATATTTATGAAGAATCTATCACTTTTTTGAAAGAACTTTCAATTTCTAAAGAGGATATAGAGTTAATTTACGGGAAAAGCGTTTCAATCAATGAACTATCTAAAGAGGATATTGCAGGGCTTGCCTTATTTTATCACTCCTTTTGTGTGGCAAATGGCATATCATTAGATGGCATGAACTTACGAAGCAGTAGCGTAGCCGACTGTTTTCTTGAAGCTACAGGAATTGCGGCGGGAGTTGCAATAATTGGAGCTCTATCTGGAAAAGCAATTGGAAGAGCAGGTACAAAAGCAATTATTAAAGCTGCAGCAAGAATAGGTGGACGAACTTTAGGTGGAATAGGTCTAGCTCTAATGGCAGCAGAATTTACCTATTGTATGCTAACAAACTAAATATTATGAACAAGGTTAATATTTTTGATAGATTTTTCTATTCCAATATATTTATTGCATGGTTATTGTTTGGCACAATGATAAGTTTGTATGCCATATTTAGATTTTCTGATTTTTCAATCAAAAATATTGGCACCTTTATTTTATGCATTGCATCAATTACATTCATCATACAAAGCAGAAAACAGGGTAATATCAACTGGTTGGCAAAATACATCTTTCTTTTGGCAATTATTTTTTTACGTACAGTTTTTTAACAATTTACCCCTTTACTTGGAATGGGAGGCCCGTTCGAGCGGCTACGAACCGATGAAAGCGGGATATGTTACTCGCTTTACTATTACAACCGCTTTTTCATGCAACCCGACCTTGTCAAACAACTGGCCGTCGATGGGATCGTACCCACGCCACAAGCCATCAGGGACCGAATCTATCCCTATACAACCGAGGTTTACACGGCAATTCGCGCCGATACGGGAAAAAACACCAACGCATACAAGTTATACCGGCTTCTTTGCTCCGATAAGGCGAAAACGATCATCGCGGAGAGCGGTTACGTACCCAGGTAAGGTGCTAAAAACCATACAAGCCCATTCATGACAAAGTGGGCAAACAAAGAAAAGGAACGGTAAATTCGCGATGAAGAATTTAAAGACAATTTTTTAGAATCTCTCTTGCCACGTCGCCCGTTACATTTCGGTTTTCGCCAAAGGCAACACCTCTTTCGTTAAACCTTTTAGCGATGATTTCGATGGTCTCGTTCCCGATATTTAGTTCCGATAAACGGGTTGTCAAGCCCAACGAACGATAAAACTGTTCGGTTTTTTCAATCGCTTTCTCTGCGCGTGCCTGATCGCTACCTTCGGTTATATTGAAAATTCGTTCGGCATATTGCACCAATTTGGCCTGTTTCTGTTCCCGAAGCACGCGTAATGTTGCCGGGAAAACAATCGCGAGTGAATGCCCATGAGTAACACCGTGTAGCGCGGTTAACTCGTGTCCGATTTGATGCGTTGCCCAATCTTGCGTGATTCCCATACGGATAAAATCATTGAGAGCCAGTGTGGCGGCGAGCATATAGTCAGCCATCAAATCGTAATCTTGGAGATTTTCTTTAATTTTTGGAGCAATTTCAATAATCGAAAGCATCAAGCCTTCCGCCCAACGATCCATTATTCGAGACTGTCCAGGCGTGGTTAAATATTGCTCCAAAACGTGCGAATAGGCATCTGCCAATCCACAAGCAATTTGATGTTCTGAAAGCGAATAGGTTACTTCGGGGTCTAAAATTGAAAACCTGGGGTAATCGCCACCAAACGAATATTTCTCTTGTGTTTCGCCACGAGAAATGACCGCTCCGCCATTCATTTCGGAACCCGTCGCGGGGACAGTCATCACGGAGGCAAACGGAATTTGTGTTTCAGCAATGCCGCTCAAGACAATATCCCACGCGTCTTTACCTGATGCTATGCCGGCCGCTACAAGCTTGGTCCCGTCCAACACCGAGCCGCCACCGACGGCAAGCAGGAAATTGATGTTTTTTTCTTTTCCCAACACAATGGCTTTTCTCAAAGTTTCCACTTTCGGGTTGGCTTCAATTCCCCAAAACTCAATGTATTCGCGTCCTTCAAGTGATGCTGTAACTTGTTTGTAAACACCGTTCTTTTTCACGCTTCCACCGCCGAACGTAATCATTAAATTCACATCGGTCGGAATTAACTCGGTTAATTTGGATATTTGCCCTTTTCCGAAAACAAGTTTGGTGGGATTCTGAAAGATAAAGTTTTTCATATTTTACTGTTTTTGTTTCTTGTAACACCAAAGTTAAAAAAACACGCGTTATTCAGGGAAAATTAGGGGTGAAATATAATAAACCAGGTATTAGTTTTCATATTCTGCAAGCTAAGATTCGTTTGAATTTGTAATTGAAGAGAACAGTACGTGCCTATGCAAGGTTTTTAGCACCTTGCATAGGTAAGAAATTAAAAACCATACAGCGCCAACAGTTTGGCGAAGATCTCCGTGTTCTCGTATAGTCCCGCGAACTGCTCTGCCCCGGCCCCGTACGCGAACACGGGAACCATAACGGAAGTATGCCCGGTGGTCGCGAAGGTACCTTCCACCTCACCAGTCGACAAATCACCACCGGTAAGCGCCATACCTCCCGTTTCGTGATCCGCTGTGATAACGACCAGCGTGTTTGGGTCTTGGTCCGCATAATCGAATGCTACCTTGATCGCCCGATCGAAGTCGAGCATCTCGTTCACAACGGCTTCAGTATCGTTCCCGTGACCCGCCCAATCAATTTGCGATCCTTCCACCATTAAAAAAAAGCCTTTATCGTTTCCCTTTAGCAAGTTGATCGCGGACTCCACGCTTTCGGGAAGAAACTCACCCCTCTCTGGGTAAGATGCCGGATGCTCATCCGCCACGAGTGCCGCTAATCTTCCTTCTGCCACCTCCTTAACTTCATCCATCGTGAAAGCCAGTTGAAACCCCTTCTCGGCAAGTTTCGGCAATAGGTCTACACTATCTGAACGGTTGTTGAAATAGCGCTTACCACCCCCGATAAAAAGAGTGATATCGGAATTAAGAAAGTCGACGGCGATCTCCTCCTGCATACCGCGCTTGGGCTGGTGTGCAACGAACGATGCCGGCGTGGCGTGCGTGATCGCGCAACTGGCTATCACACCAGTAGAGAGACCATTTTCGGCCGCGTACTCGAGAATCGATTTTACCGGGTTACCATCAGGATCAACACCGATAGCCCCGTTGTTCGTTTTTGTTCCCGTAGCGATGGCTGTACCACCGGCTGCCGAATCGGTGATATAGCTATTGGCTGAGTACGTTTTCGAAAGCCCTACGAATTGGCTCCGTTCAAGGTAAAGCGACCCTTTATTAGCCGTCATACCGGCGTAAACCTGGCTTACCCCCATGCCATCGCCAATCATGAGGATTACATTTTTAACTTGCAGTTTTTCTTCTTGTACCTTCGATTTTTGATCTGAAGTGCATTGACAAAACAAGATTGATACAAGAAGGATAAGTGACAATTGAATTCGTTTCATAACCTAAATATTAATACAAAAATATCAAGCGTCAAGATAATTTTAAAAGGCAAATATCAAAATTTTAGGGTAATATTCCTAGCGCGTGTTGACCTAATTCTTCAAAAAACCATTTTTGTCAAGGTGTGCCACGCTCTCGATAAGCATGCATCCGCTTAGCTGTTCAGTCAATCCAGTGGTGTTACCCGGCTTTTGTCGCCAATTTGGGCTAAAAAGAACAGTAGGAAGAGTTGTCCCTTGCGTCCACAAGGTCTCGGCATTGAGCTCTATAAATTGAAGAAAGCGACGTTGCATAGAAACATCCAACCGTTTTTGCTGGACAAGCAGGGTAAAATACCTTACAAAAATGCCCTTAAATAATCCCCCATCATCTCCACCTTCATTTTTTAAGATGGAGTTTTCAACCAAGCTGCTGATCGTGTAATTGGCAGCCAGGATCGCATCATCCAGGTAAGATTGTTCATGGAACAGTTGATGCAGTTCAACCGCTGCCCCGATAAAGGTTCCTTGATTGTAGGTGAAAATCCAATCTTTTTTGATAAACCCGGTACGTGAATCTACGTTGTCCCACACGGCACCATTAATAGGATTTACCAGGGTTGATTTCAACCATTCGTAAATCTTGACAGCCCATTGCCTGTTCTCTTCTTCTCCAAATTCTTTATAAAGACGAGCGGCCAATATGGCCGCCGGACCGTTAGAACAAGCGTTTTTACTCCAACTTTGGCTTCTCCTCCACGCTATACCACCGCCAGCATTCTCATTCCACCCCTTCTTGATATATTCCCAGATCTCCAATACCGCGTTTTTATACTTCACATCGCCAGTAGCTTTGTAGGATCGAAGCTGAGCGAGCGCGATCCACTCCATGTCATCGTAAAACTCGTTGTTCCAGTTGTTCCCATTTTTTTTCTTTACCCCTTGGAACCACTGATCCATATAATATCGGTAGGCAGTATCACCGGTTCGTTCATAGGCGTCAATCATCACGTCCAACGCATGCGCGTTAGGCCAATATTGGAAAAAAAAGTTCCCGTTGTTATCGGTATTGAAGTAACTTCCATCCCTGTTCCAGAACTGGGTAATTAAAGCCCTGCTGCTCGCGTTCGCGGCAGCTTGCCAACCAATTATCACCTCCTCGTCACCTTTCTCCGGAAGTGGGAGTTCATCCCTATCACATGCCCAATAAAAGGGAATGATAAAGAGCAGCCAGTAAATTATCTTCTTGAACTCCACGGTTGAAAATTGCCCGATTGCTAAACCGTGCATAAAGAAACCATTCAAATAAGGGTTAACCTATTTGAATCCCATTTAACGGCTTCTCCCCTCGAATAGCTCTCGAAACATAACAGCGCGGGCGCAGACGAACGAACGCCAAAATTAACATCCGCTACGATGGGTTTGTTGTTACGTATCCCGTCAAAAAAGTTGAGGAAATGGTGATAATGGCCTCCTCGATACCCTTCCACAGCGTGGAACACATATTCCCTGGGAGAGACCTTTGTTACAACTCCGAAATAAGGACCCACTTGATCCCCAATCTGTACTTGGCGCTCATCCAGGTCATACGTGGTCTTTAGGGTCACCTCATTCCATCCCACCTGCAGGGCTCCCCTTGAACCGATGATATCAAAACCGGTGCTCCCCCACTTTTTGGATATTCCATCCACGTAGTTAGCGCCCATCGAAAGCGTAAACGCACCCAAGTCGTTCCGATCGGGGTAATCCAAGTATCCCAACATAATATCCGGTGTATCCCTCGATCCGTTCGTGTAATGGTGAATACCACCTGTAGTGTAAACCTTATCGGGACCAATCGCATCCATGATATAGTGGACACTAGCTATCACATGTACGAATAGGTCACCGGCAATGGTTGTACCGTAATCCTTCCAGTTTCTCCAGGCGAAAAATTTCTGAGCGTCAAATGGTATATCGGGAGCATTCCCTAAAAACTGTTTCCACCAGATAGACTCTGGGCTCGCATCGGCAGGCGGACTATAAGGCTTTAACGAACCGGGTGCGCCCGTGAACTGTCCATCGACCCGATTCACCTTACCAATAAGCCCACTCTGAACAATGACCTTCGCAATCTTATTACCTACCGAAGCCATTCCTTGGCTACCTATCTGAAAAAAGGTTTTGTTTTGCCGTTGAGCGTCTATAAGCTCTTGTCCTTCATGTAACTTATGAATTATCGGCTTTTCGCAATATACATGCTTACCCGCTTTCATCGCATCCATAGCTATAGCATGGTGCCAATGATCCGGGGTAGCGATAATTACGACATCCACGTCGTTAAGTGCTAAAATTTCCCGATAATCCTTTGCAGTGAAGAGGTGGTTGCCCCACCGCTTTTTCGCATCTTCCAAACGCTTGTCATATAAATCACATACACCCACCAGCTTTATCCCATCAATCGATAACGCGGTGTTCGTATCTGACGTACCCATTCCACCAGCACCTATCAAGGCAATCTGAATATTAGAATTAAAAGACGCCACCCGATTTCGTGAGTAGAGGATGGAATTAGGTACGGTAAACAGAGTGGATCCAATCGCTGCCCGTTTAATAAATTCTCTTCGGTTAATCATGTTGGTTCATTTATTAAGTGAATTTCTTATGAAATGATCTGTTGATTTTATGTTAAGATTTTTTAATGTGACTGAAATGAACAAGTCAGACGTTAAACCTAAAATAGATGATATCACCATCTTGTACAATATATTCTTTTCCTTCAACGGCCATTTTTCCGGCCTCTTTAACGGCATGTTCGGTGCCGTACATGATGAAATCATCATACTTGATCACTTCTGCCCTGATAAACCCTCGCTCGAAATCGGTATGAATTAAACCAGCGCATTGTGGTGCCTTACATCCCTTTTTAAAAGTCCAGGCGTGTACTTCCTGAGGTCCGGTAGTAAAAAAAGTCTGGAGATTCAACAAACGATAAGCAGAGGTAATCAAACGATTCATACCTGATTCCGTTAAACCCAACTCATTAAGAAACTCTTGCCTCTCCTCATAGGTATCGAGTTCGGCGATTTCCGATTCAATCTTCGCAGCGACCACTAGAATTTCGGCGTTTTCATTTTTTATCGCTTCCCTCACCGCCTCAACATGGTGATTCCCTTTAACAACACTACTCTCATCCACGTTACACACGTAAAGAACAGGCTTTAAAGTGAGAAGATAAAGATCATCAACCGCTTTTTGTTCATCTTTGTTATCAAATACAACCGTTCTTGCCGATTCACCCCGCAATAAAACTTCACGTACTTTAGAATAAGCATTAAATGCCACCTTGGCCTCCTTATCACCACCCGTAATAGCCCTTTTCTCCACTTTTTCGATTCGAGCCTCAATAGTTTCAAGGTCTTTCAATTGCAACTCGGCATCAATAATCTCCTTATCCCGTACCGGATTAATCGAGCCATCGACATGCGTCACGTTCTCATCTTCAAAACAGCGCAGAATATGTAAAATCGCATTGGTTTCCCGTATATTGGCGAGGAATTTATTACCCAATCCTTCTCCTTTACTGGCTCCTTTCACCAGACCGGCAATATCCACGATCTCTACCGTTGCGGGTACAACCTTCTGTGGTTTAACCAATTCAGCTAAAAGATATAGCCGCTCATCCGGTACAGTAATAACACCTACATTGGGTTCGATAGTACAGAACGGGAAATTAGCCGCTTGCGCTTTCGCGTTGGATAAACAGTTAAAAAGAGTGGACTTCCCCACGTTTGGAAGTCCCACTATACCACATTTAAGAGACATGTCATCTAAAATTTCAACCGACTGTAGTTAGAATTACATGAAAAACAAACCAAAAAATGATTTTTTCGCGTTGGCAAAGGTAATAAAATTAATATTACAACCCGTGCTTAGCGGAGATTTCCAACATTCGTTCAATCGGTTTCACCGCCTTTACCCGAAGTGCCTCATCAATAAAAATTTCTGGCCTTTCGTTTTCAAGACAGAGGTACACTTTCTCCAACGTGTTTAATTTCATGTAAGAACATTCGTTACAATTGGTATCGGAATCCACGGGACGAGCCGGTATAAACACCTTTCCAGGATTAGCTAGTCGCATTTGATGCAAGATACCCGGTTCAGTAACCACGATAAACTTTTCATTTTTAGAACGGGTAGCAAATTGAAGTATAGAGGAAGTGGAACCCACATGATCGGCCATCTGCAACAGGTTACCGGGACACTCGGGGTGGGCCAATACCAACGCCGATGGGTGCATCTTTTTTAAATCCACTAGACGTTCAACAGAGAACCGCTCGTGAACGTGGCAGCCACCATCCCACAACAACATATTCCTTCCGGTAAGCCGATTGATATACCCACCTAAATTCTTATCGGGCCCAAAAATTATTTTTTCATCCCTGGGTAGAGAATCCACGATCAGCTTGGCGTTAGAAGAAGTAACCACTATATCGGTCAACGCTTTTACAGCAGCGGTGGTATTGACGTACGAAATAACGGTATAATCGGGATGCGCCTTTACAAACGCTTCAAATGCATCGGCAGGACAACTATCGGCTAACGAACAACCAGCCTCCATATCGGGAATAAACACCCTTTTTTCGGGACTCAATATCTTCGCTGTTTCCCCCATGAAGTGTACCCCGCAAAGCACGATCACATCAGCCGTAGTCTTCGCTGCCCACTGAGCCAACACGAGGCTGTCGCCAACGAAATCAGCTATATCTTGAACCTCAGACTCTTGATAATAGTGCGCCAAGCTGATTGCCTTCTTCTCTCTTTTTAGTCTGGCTATATTTTTTATTATTTCCTCTTTTTTCAACATGCTTATTATTTTCTTCTTAAAATTTTTAAATCACTAATGATGGTGATGATGGCCTGTTGAAACTGTTGATTAAAATTACTCGAATCACTTTGATTATTCGTTATTAAAAATATAATGGAGATCTTCTTGATTTATTAACAGGCAGTAAAAGTATCATTTATTGAAATTCAATTGATTATGAAAGTTATCATACGTTGTTCACAAGCAGCAAAGTTAATAATTTATTTCGTTTCTGTTACAAGTTGCTTGTGGATAATCCGAAGATAGCAGAGGGACAAAAAAGGGTAAATTGATTTGGAGGTCTCTGTTATTTTTATACCGTGCAACTTTTTTAAATTTCAAAATTTATTTTTCAAATTCTATGCACAGTTCATGCACAACTTATCAACAAATAAAGAACCATTGGTAAAAACATTTTAAATATCTAAAATATAGGTACATTCTTGCTTTTACTCCCTTTATATGAAACAAACTTTTTTGTACTTTTGTGCATATGGAACCGCATTAAGCATGCATTTGGCTTTATAGCCTATAATAAGTAGAGTAAATAAAATGTGTTTTGCGAAACGTTGTATTTTATTACAAATATAACAATGGTTAAGGGATTACACCAACTTTTTTTTCTTTTCTCGCTGTCCGCTTTTATAAGTGGTTGCGCTTCAACCATTAAAATCTCTTCTGTCGTTGAGAAAGAGCCGGAAGGAGATTTTTTGTTGAAGTGGGAGGTGAGTCCTGATAGGGAGGGGGTAATTGAGATTTATTCTTCTTCAACCGATAGTGCCCTTGAAAATTTCATGCCTCTCGCATCGGCTAATGTGGCTGATCAGGTAATACGTGTCAATCCTTCCGGTACAGGGGTAAGGGAATTTTTTGTTTTGCGAACCGCGGGTGTCCATTCCGGTGTAGTATCCAATAGGCTTATCGATATGGATAACATCAAAAATTTCAGGGATCTAGGTGGTTATTTCACGGTTGACAACTATCAAGTAAGGTGGGGTGAAATGTATCGTTCGGCCGACTTAAGCAGCGCTAATTTACAGGATCATGACAAGATACGTAGATTGAATATTAAAACGGTCATCGATTTTCGTTCAGAGAAAACTGCGAACCGATACCCTATTCTTCTTCATTCTTCTATTCGGAAGGTATCGCTTCCACTTGCACCTATGGATGCGGCTAAACTTGATGAACTGCTTAATAAAGGTGATTTTGACCGCAGCGATGCGATACGTTACATGCAAGATGCATACGTGGATATCCTTGAAAACCACAAGGAGGAATTTGGTGAACTTTTCAATCTGCTAGCGAATGATAGCAATTACCCGGTTCTTTTAACAGAGTCATTGGGGAAGGATGGCGTGGGATTGGTCAGTTACCTTATCTTATATGTTTTGGGCGTTTCACCCGTTGTATTGGAGCAAGATTACATGTTGTCTAACCAGTGCATCGATCCCGCTACTGAAAAAATTGATGCCACTAACCTTTCGGAGCCAATGCAAGAAGCGGTAACGGCCATGCTTTCAGTTAATCGGGCTTATCTGAATTATGCGATCGATCATATCATTAAAACATACGGTTCGGTAGACAATTACCTGGAGAATGAGTTGCGGGTAACCCCAGGAAAGCGAAGCTTATTGCGAAAATACCTTCTTTACCCTTTTTAAGGGTCTTATATCCAATTTATTTTCATACCTTTGCGGCCAATTTAAACGTTTAGGTTATCTTTTTTTCGTAAAATGAAAACATTTGAAGAGCTGGGGATTATGCCCCAGATACTGAAAGCCGTCAACGAATTGGGCTTTCAACAACCCATGCCGGTCCAAAGTGAGGTAATCCCTCATTTACTAGGCGATACGCGGGATATTATCGCGTTGGCTCAAACGGGAACCGGTAAGACCGCAGCATTTGGTATCCCTATCATCCAAAAAACAGACACGACTAACCGGGTTCCGCAAACGTTGATACTGTGTCCTACCCGGGAGTTGTGTCTCCAGATTGCAGGCGACCTGAGCGACCTGTCGGTTTACGTGGAAGGGATAAAAATTTTGCCGGTGTATGGTGGTTCCAGTATTGAAAGCCAAATTAGGGCACTTACACGTGGGGTGCATATCATCGTGGCAACGCCGGGAAGGCTTATTGATCTGATTAAACGGGGGACCGCGTCTCTTGAAAACGTGCGAACCGTGGTTCTTGACGAAGCGGATGAGATGCTCAACATGGGTTTCGCAGAGGATATCGACGAGATATTATCAAATGTACCCGATGAACGCGGTATGTTGCTCTTTTCAGCCACGATGCCCCAGGAGATCGCCAAGATCACGCGGAACTACATGAATGACCCGGTTGAAATCACCATCGGGAGAAAGAACGAGGGTGCCACCAACGTACGCCATATCTATTACATGGTGCATCCAAAGGATAAGTATTTGGCTCTAAAGAGAGTGGTGGATTATTATCCCAATATTTACGGCATCGTTTTTTGCAGGACCCGAAAAGAAACCCAAGAGATCGCGGATAACCTGATGAAGGATGGGTACAATGCCGACTCGTTGCACGGTGACCTTTCTCAAGCACAGCGCGATCACGTGATGAACAAGTTCAGGAACCGTAACCTGCAACTGCTGGTGGCGACCGATGTGGCCGCACGGGGACTTGACGTGGAGAGTATATCGCATATCATCAATTACGGGTTGCCGGAAGACAACGATATCTACACCCACCGAAGTGGTCGGACGGGAAGGGCTGGTAAAACAGGTACTTCCATCTCGTTGGTTCACCTGAAGGATAAAGGAAAGATTGCCCGCATTGAGAAAGCGATTAACAAAACGTTCGAAAAACGTCCGATCCCTTCTGGCGACATTATTTGCGAGAAGCAGTTGTTTAACTTCGTGGATAAGATCGAGAAGGTGAAAGTCAACGAGGCGGAGATCGAGCGCTTGTTGCCTTCCATCTTTCGGAAGTTGGAGTGGTTGGAAAAGGAGGATATTATCAAACGGGTGGTGTCGCTCGAGTTCAACCGGCTCATCGATTATTACCAGCAGGCCGATGAGATTCATGAACCCTCCGACTCTCCTTCCCGCAAGGAGAAGGGTCTTTTCTCCCGCAAATCGAAAGAGATGAAAGGCAATCGGCAGCCCGAGAGTGGCTATACCCGCCTTTTCATCAACGTGGGGAAGGTTGACGGGGTTAACCCGTCCATCTTGATGGGCTTTATCAACGACCACGTGAAGAGTAAAGTGCCGGTAGGGAAGATCGACGTGATGAACAGCTTCTCCCTCTTTGAAGTGCCGGAAGAGGTCGTTGGCAAGGTGTTGAAATCGTTTACAGGGATGTACCTAGAGGATAGGAAGCTGGTGGTCCGATTGGACGGCGAGAAGCCGAAGGGGGGCATGCGAAAGGAGAAAGACGATCGGGGTAAACGAAAAAAACCACGAGCAAGCCAACGAAAATACCGATAATAAGCCCTATCTTCTAACCTGGTTTTCGTGGGTATGTTTTTCGCTTTCAAGCAACAAACAATAAATTAATACCTGATAGTCGAGATTCTTAACCAAAAATTAACGAGACTGTAACTGGCTTGTAACATTTTAGAAAGACCTTTGTGGCGTAAATAATTTTATTATTTGTGACACAGAGATTTCTAATGTTAATGATTCCCTTGATCCTGTTCCTATCCTTTTCTGCAGGATCGTTTGCCCAAACCGGCGTTATCAAAGGGAAGATAGTGGATGCGAAAACCGATGAGCCGTTGATTGGGGCTTCGGTCGTAATAGAAGGAACCACCATTGGAGCTGCCGCCGACCTGGATGGCAACTTTATGATACGCGATATACCCCCGGGGGAACACACCCTTATCGCCTCCTACGTGGCCTACCTAACGGATATCATAGAGGGGATTAAGGTGGGCGCGAACGAAGAAACCATCGTTCAAATCTCGTTGCTTCCAGATGATATCGATTTACGAGAGGTGGAGGTTATCGCTCGGGCTAATCGTGAGAGCGAAAATATTCTATTGATGGATCGACGGCAAGCCTTGGTGGCCACCCAATCGATGGGCGCACGTGAACTTTCTCGCAAGGGAATAAGTGACGCCCTAGCGGCGGTAGCGAACGTGTCGGGTGTATCGCGGCAAGAGGGGGTGAAGAACGTGTTCGTCAGGGGGTTGGGCGATCGCTACAACGCCACCCTGCTGAACGGGTTTCCCATCCCATCGGAAGACCCGGAATACAAGAACATCGCCCTTGAGTTCTTCGGAACCGACATTATTCAGAATATTGATGTAAACAAGGTGTTTAGCGGAAAGAACTCCAGCGACGTGGGTGGTGCCATCATCAACATCAACTCCAAAGAGCTAATCGGTGATCGAGCCTTTAGCGCCGAGGCTTCCGGGGGGTTGAACAGCGAGGCGGTGCGGGTGGATTTTCTACGGGTTGATGGCAGCAACCTGTTGGGGTTTGCAAGGACGGCTCATCCTGCCGAGGGAACGTTCAATTTCTCCAACCGCCTCGATCCCCTTGAGGTGAGCTTGCCACTGAACCATGGTTTTGCCCTCTCCGGCGGCACTCGATTTCGAGTGGGTGCGAATGGCGACCCGCTCACTTTTTTCGCGGTAGCCTCTCACTCGTCCGAACACTCCTTTACCGAGGAGATCGTGCGAAGCATCACCACGGGTAACGAGGATCCGTACCAAGATCAGGTAGGGAGCAAACATTCACGTAAGACCAGCCAACTGGCGTTGGCCAATGTGCGTTACGATATTAACCGAACCCATGTCCTCGCGTACAACTTTATGATGGTACACGCGACCAACGAGTACACGGGGGAATACAACGGGCGAGACACCGAAAAGAACCAAGACCCCCCTTTTGGCGTCCATTTCAGACGGCAGCAGATTAACGATAACCTGTTGCTCACGAACCAACTCGCGTCGGATTGGGCGCTGTCGGACAACCTTACTTTGAAGGCGGGGGTATCCTATAATCACATAAGGGGTTTGGAACCTGATCGGCGGGAAAACTACCTTTACCTCACGCCCGAAGGTTTCTACGCGCTCATGGGCAGCAACCGTCAGAAGCGGTTCTTCTCGGAGTTGAAGGAGAGCGATATCAACGTGAAGGTAAGCTTGACTTACCGGTTGCGCGACCGGTTCGGTTCCGAAAACTCCTCGATCACCATCGGTTATGACGGTCGTTTCGTGGATGATGCCTTTGAATCGATCGAGTACAATTACGACCCGTATAACCCTGCCCCCTTTCAGCTTAACGAGGTGAGGCTTGATGAGGTATATAACCCGTCCACTTATGCCGACGGGGGTTTCCGGATGACGCTGGGCGAGCCCAATACCTATCAGGTGAGGAAGTATATCCACTCGGGATACGCGGAAGGTGCTTATCAACTGGCGCACCACCTCACGGCGAATATCGGCTTTAGGCTAGATCACGTGGATATGACGGTGGAGTACGTGGTTGATCACGCGTCACCTGGTAGTTCGACGCTTGACAAGAAGCTATATGGCTTGCCCAGCTTGAACCTGAAGTATGATTTCAATCCCAAGAACAGTCTCCGCTTTGGCGCCAGCAAGACCTACACCTTGCCACAATCGAAAGAGATATCGCCTTATCGCTACGTGAATATCGGCTTCGCAAGCCAAGGGAACGCCGATTTGAAACCTTCCGACAATTATAACGCCGACCTGAAGTGGGATTGCTATTTGAGTCCCTCGGAGTTGATTTCGTCGAACCTCTTCTACAAACGGGTGCTTAACCCCATCGCGCGGTTGGAGGTGGGAAATTCGGCAGGAGTGCTTAAATATGATAATATAAGCGATTTTGCAAACGTGGTGGGGATCGAACTGGAGGTAAGGAAAACCCTTTTTGACCGATCGCATACGGCATCGGGCAAGGTGAACCGTCTTTCGTTTGGGCTGAACGGCTCCTATATTTTCACTGAGATGGAGATCGATTATATCCAGAACAGCACCCGCAAGAGCCAGTTGGAAGGGGCATCGCCCTTTATTGGGAACCTCGATCTCTCCTATAATGTGATGAACAACGAGCGAAATGCCATCGTTTCATTGATCTTTACCTATTTCAGTCGCCGGATACACACCATTGGCATGCTCGGTTTCAAGGATATCGTTGGAGAGGGAGTGGGTACGCTCGACTTCGTCACTTCCTACCGGTTTACAAACCACTTCACCGTGAAGTTTAAGGCAACTAACTTGTTGAACCCTCCCTACCGGTTGACACGCGAACGGAGCGGTTCCGACAAGGGAGAGAAGGTGGTTCTCAACGAATATAAAAAAGGAATGAACCTGAGCTTAGGTATAAGCTACGAGTTATAACCATATTAATTAAATTGTTTTTAAAATGAAAAAGCTTTTACGTATTGTCGTGTTGGCAACCTTAGCGGCTGCTTTCACGTTTGTTTCATGTGATGATGAGAACGGTAACGGGAACAATGTAGACCCCGATAAAAAGGAAAATAACCTGTTGTCCGGCTCGGTCACGGGTACCATGCAGCTGTCCGCGGATATTGAGTATCAATTGACCGGTCCCCTTATCGTGGAAGAGGGTGGCGTGCTGGAAATCCCGGCAGGAACGGTTATCAAGGCTCAAAAGGGCTTTAGCAAGTATATCTTGGTGCTGCAAGGCGGGAAGATTAACGCACGAGGAACCGCGGAAAAACCTATCAAGATGATCGGCGATAAGGAGAATGCCGGCGAAGGTTACTGGGGCGGCCTTGTCATTAACGGGAAGGCACCCTTGGCCGATCCTGCGGAAAAGGGAAGTACTGAGGTGAATTCAGCGTACACGTACGGTGGGAACAACCCTTCCGACAACTCGGGCGTGATCACATACCTCGTTTTGGGGAACACGGGTGCACGCTCAAGTGCCGACGTGGAGCATAACGGGCTTACATTGAATGGCGTGGGTAACGGTACGAAGATCGAGAACCTCTACATTTACGATGGGGCGGACGATGGAATCGAGTTCTTTGGAGGTTCGGTCAACGTGAAGAATCTCCTGGTCGTCAATTCCGATGACGATATGTTTGACTTCACGCAGGGCTATAACGGTACCTTGGAGAACGCGTATGGTGTTTGGGAAGTAGGTTACGAGAGTTCTGAATCAGACCCCCGCGGTATAGAGGCGGACGGGAACCTCGACGGCAAATTCAAGGACCATCCCAACCAATCCAACTTCACGGTCAAGAACATGACCATCGAGCTCAAGCTGGCTGCCGTGAGCGATGCGGAGGCAGCGGCGACAGCAGCACCTTACAAGTACATGCACGACGTGATCAAGTTGCGTCGCGGGGCTAACGCTACCATTACCAACGCGTTGGTGAAAGGTGTGGGCACCGCGAAAGACCTGGTGGACGTGACCGATGGCAAGGGTGCCGGCGATACCCGCGCGAAGATTAGCTTGACCAACGCTTTGACCAGCAAAATCATCGGCAAGGAGATCAATACCCCCGAGGGTAGCAGCTACCCCGATGTCAAGGTCGAACCAGGCAACACCGGTTGCCCAACCAATCTATTTGACTGGACAGGATACAAGTTTAAATAGAAGGGGATTCTTTCATGAGGGACTCCTCGCGATCGGTGGAAAGAAGTGCCTCGAACCGTATCGAGGTACTTCTTTGACGTTGATTAACCAGTCGCTTTAATTATTATTGCTATCGTATGGAAATATATTACAACCGGAAAAAGATCTGGATCATCCCTTTCTTATCCGCTTTCCTCTTCGCTGTTACTCTACTGGCGCAAAAACCGGAGGAAAATACCGGTGAACCTTACAAAGGAAGCCCCCAGTTGTTCCAGTCCAAACGCCTCTATTATATCGACAAGGCACAGACCCAGCTCTACACGGGTGAGTACAGGGAGTATCATGATAATGGTACCCTTAAGCTAGAGATGCAGATACGTAACGGGCAGCCGGAAGGAACCTATATCGTCTACTTTGAAAATCGGAAGCCGAAAGAGGTACGCTCCTATAAAGAGGGCAAACTGCATGGTCTATGGAGAAGCTACGACCCATCGGGGCAGCTTATTTCCGAGGCCGAGTACCGAAACGGGCTAAAGCACGGCACGTGGCGAATATGGGATGAGCTGGGGAACCTCCGTTACGAGATGAACTACCGTGACGGTAAGAAGGTGGGCAATTGGAGGAAAACTTCACCAAAACGTAACCGGAAATTTCTTATCGCACGCGTATCTTCGCGTGATTGAAAACCCTTTAAAAAACAAACGATCATGCGTCATATAAAACCTATATTCTTGCTCGTGGCCGTTTTCCTGATATCTATATCGCTGCATGCGGATACTGAAAAGGGTGACGTGAAAAAAGGTGCTGAGTCAAGTCCTGTAGTTGTTAACGAAGGTGTGAAGGCGTTACAATTGCTTGGAACCATCGTGGACGCTGAAAACAACGAGACGCTTGCCGGAGCTTCAATTATAGTGAACGGTGAGAAGTATTATTCCGACCTGGAGGGTAAGTTTACTATTCCTCATATTAAGCCTGGTAAACAAGAACTGATTGTTGAGCTGATCTCTTACGAACCGGTGTCGATAGAGGTCGATGGCAGCAAGGATCGAACGATAACGATCAAGCTGTTGCAAAAGTAATCCACCTCTCTCTCGTTCATGTCCGCACGGTACAAGTTCACTCGTGCGGGAAGGAATAACTGGCAAGGTGACAATAGTAGGGCGAGCTTAAATTGGCGAGCAGACGATGGCTAAAAATTAGCGATGGAGTGAAGGTTTTTCGGCTTGACCTCCATTTTTTTCACCTGGTCGTACTGTACCCTAAAGTTCCGATGCGATTTCATCAAGTTACCTGATTGCAGGGTGATAATTTTCGATTCATTCACGATATCCAGGAAGAGGATGCTGCTTCGGGTAGTCGATTCGCCCGCTTTAACTCGCCTGATCTGCCGTTTGGTCATTTTCGGTATTAGATCGAGAATAGTCTCTCGTAAGCTAGTCACCGTGCCGAACTGTGAATAGTCGCCTGTTTTTTCCATCGCGGCGTAGCTGGTGTACACCTTCGATAGTGTTTCGTAGGTGTTTGTTAGGTCGTCGATCTGCTCTGTTGAGAAGGCGGTATGGTTGTTGTCGATATACTCGAACGTGGCTTCCGTCATGGCCTTTAGTGCTTTGCTGATCTCGTACGAGTAATCCACGAGTTGCACGTATTCCTGTTCCACGTCGAGCGCGTTTAGCTGTATGTTTTCTAACGTGGGTACCACTTCGTACTTTCGTTTATCCTTAAGGCGTTCATAGAGCTCGTTGGCCTCTTTCTGCGCCTTCCTCATCACCCTCCTGTCCTCATTCTTCAAACCTTCTATGTTTCTTTTGTAGATCGACAACGTTTTTTCCATCACCCGGTGCAACTCTTTGTTGGTTTCAGTAATGAATTCAGTTTCAGTTGACAAAAACTGTTGTTGCCTTTCCTCTCTGTCCTTTAACCGGGTGTGCAGTCGGCTCGATTTGTACAGCATGAAAACCACGAGCAGTACCATGATCGCGATCGCGATCTTGCCGCCCCACATCAGGAACAATCCCACCAAGAAGGCCGCGGTAAACGCCACGAACGCCGTCAACAACCAACCTGATATCACGGTCAGCACCCCGTTAACCCGGTAAACGGCACTTTCACGCCCCCAGGCTCGGTCGGCGAGTGACGTACCCATGGCCACCATAAAGGTGACAAATGTGGTGGATAACGGAAGCTTTAACGATGTACCGAGTGAGATGAGGAGCGCCGCGATGGTGAGATTGACCGATGCGCGTATCAAGTCGAACGATGCGTTGTTCTTAAGCGGTACTGGTGCAAATCGTTTGTTGATAAACTCCTTGACCGTTTTCGGGATAAGCTTGCCAATCGGCTTGCCGATGGCGATGCTACCCCTCACGATGGAGCGGGAGAGCGGCGAGGATGAAAAGCGCTCGATACCCTCCCCTTTCCGCGCTAGGTTCACCTCCGTTTGCGTCACCGTACGTGATTTTTTAGAGAAGCATAGGGCCAACACCATGATAATCCCTGCCCCTAACAGCCAGCCAAAGTGTGCTACTACCGGCTCGGAGAGTTTGCCCATGTATAGCTCGTTGATATCCCCACCCGCCGCGGCAACACCTTGAGCGATTTGGAACGAGTCGAAACCGGCCATGAAGACCCCGATAAAGTTCACCAGGTCGTTCCCCGCGAAAGCCATCGCCAGGGCGGCCGTGCCGGCTAAGACGATTACCCTAAGGATGTTTACCCGGAAGAGGTGCTGCAGGAGGGCCATCAGCAACGTCCACCCGATCAAGGTGTAGAGGAGGGCGTTACCCATGTTGTGTTCAAGGTACGAAAGGAACTCTTCGGTAACCAACACGCTACCTTTCAGACCTTTAAAAACGGCGAAATAGGTGATCGTGGTAAGTGCGATACCTCCCCACAAGGCACCAAGGTACTTAAAGGGTTTGGCGTAATTGAACGAAAAGATGAGGCGGGATAGGTACATGATGATGGTACCCAGGACAAACGCGATGGCGATGGAGATAAAAATACCCCCGATAATGGCCAACGCTTTCCCACTGTTAATATATTCACCCAGGCTTTCTCCCGAACCGGAAGTCCATACCGTGAACAGCGAGACGGCTACAGCTGCCCCCAACAGTTCGAACACCAACGATACGGTGGTGGAGGTGGGTAGGCCTAAGGTGTTAAATAGGTCCAAAAGCACCACGTCGGTTAGCATGACCGTCAAGAAAAGTATCATGATGGTAGGGAAGGTGAACTTATCCGGGTAAAACACCCCACTTCGGGCTATCTCCATCATCCCGCTTGAAAACAGGGTGCCAACCATCACGCCAATCGAGGCCATCATGAAAATGACCCACAGGGGGGCCACTTTTGAACCGACGCTCGAGTTTAGGAAATTCACCGCGTCATTCGATACTCCCACTATCAAGTCCAGAACAGCAAGACCCAGGAGTATAATAACAATCACCAAATAAATCGAGTCCATTTACACCAACTATTTTTGATTTTCCTTCTCTCAAAAGTCGCTTTTATGAAACGACCAAAATAGCGATTTGTCTACGTGTCGCTGTTTATAGTTTGTTGCTAGAGTGATCCGGGCGGGATTCGAACCCACGTCTGAGAATAAAAAAAATATATGGGCGTGCCGTTCCTTACTAAACTTTTTTTTACCGAACGTACCGTGAGTAACATTTTTTTGTATCTTTGATTTGAGCATGTCGAGTGACGGGTATTTTTATAACCTTTAAATGCTCATACCTTACTTGACAAGTACAATGATAATCTGAGTGTTTTAAGGCATTCCTCATTTTAATTAATGATATGAAGACGACCAGTAAGCCCATGGCTCCCGATGAATCAAATTTACTCAATGTCTGTATTCAGACTACGAAGGAGGAGTTTGCCTACCCCTGGCATTTTCACAATGAGTGCGAACTGACCTATATTTTCAACGGTCATGGTCAACGATATGTAGGGAACAATGTAGAAACCTTCACGTCAGATGAGCTTGTCCTTTTATCGTCTATATTAAAGAAGATTTCTTTGAAGGATCGTGGTTTAATAGCTCTGAATTTGAGTCAATAAAAAGTTTACTTGATCTGTCTAAAAAAGGGATAAAATATAACTTGGAAACATCCCAGCGATTCAGAGAGAAATGTCTAACGTTAACAACTTTACATCCGGTAAAGAAACTCACCTGCTTGGTTGATATTTTACAAGATCTTAGTGAACTAACCCAAGCGGATTACCGGTTATTATGCAAACAACCCTATTCTGGTGAATTGAATTCATTGAACAGTGAGCGAATAAATGCTATTTACAGGTACATTGAGAAAAATTACAAGAAGAAAATATCTTTGAATGATGTAGCTGAGGGGGTTTACATGAGTGCCGGTTATTTTTCACGTTTTTTCAGCCATAAAATGAAAAAACCTTTTTTTGAATTTTTAAACGAGTACAGAATAAGTCAAGCCTGTAAACAGCTTATTGAAACGGAAAAAGCGGTTAGCGAGATCTGTTTTGATGTTGGCTATGAGAGCATTCCGTATTTTAACAGGCAGTTTAAGAAAATTAAAGGCTGTTCGCCCCGAGAGTTTAGAGAAAACTACAAGAAAGCGTTCACTTGAATATTGATTGTCCCTTTCTTCACTATTTCTAGTCACCTGACAGCTGTAGAATCGACAGGACTATATAGCTAATTGTCTTTCGAGTTGAGTCGATATTCCCTAAACCGTGCGTAAACATCCATTTTATCTTAGGGTTAATAGAAAACTCGGGTAGAAATAGGTAAAGAAAAGCAAAATAAGATATGGATTCGGCAATATTGCATAGAAGAATCTTATCTAAGAGGTTTACCTTTGCTAAAACTTTTGTTAAGAAATCACAAAGAGTAGCTGTTTACAATTCACTCATTACGATGTATGATTGTTGATATCCATACCCATGTTTTTGACCCTAAAACAGATTTTAGCCCCCAATTGCATGCAGATCTGCTCCGCTGTGGTATAGACCCATCAGTTTGGGGGGATGTGAAAGGGGATCATTTGAAAAACACCCTTGCTGCTGATGTGTCGGTTGTTTTCGGTTTGCAAGCATCTGCTACCGGTTGGCATGTTCCCAACGAGGAGGTGGCTGCTCATGTAGCGAAGGCGAGGCATCGTCTTCTCTTTTTCGCCTCTATTGATCCGATGCAGCCAGACTGTTTGGAGGAGTTGGAAAAATGTCATTTCGAACTGGGTGCCGTAGGCGTGAAAATGGCCCCTTTATACCAAAATGTGTATCCTACCGATTCGAGGTGTTACCCTATTTACAGGTATTGCGTGAAGTACAATTTACCCATTCTCTTTCATACGGGCACCTCTTTTACGGCAAATGTTCCTTTGGATTATTCGAGACCCATCCATTTTGATGCTGTGGCTGTAGATTTCCCCGATTTGTGCATGGTACTTGCCCATTTGGGACATCCGTGGGAGGGAGAGACTATTTCGGTAATCAGGAGGCACGCCAATGTCTATGCCGATATATCCGCTCTATATACTCGGCCGTGGCAGTTTTATAACTCCATGAGATTGGTCACCGAATATCGAGCAGACCACAAGCTCCTTTTCGGTTCAGATGCGCCATTCACGACGACCGAGGGATCACTGGACGGGATAAGGGGAGTGAACGCTGTAATAGGTAAAAGCGGATTGCCACCCATCCCCGAGGAGGTGATAGAAGGCATCATTAACAGAGACACGTTGAACTTGCTGGGACTTCCCAATCCAAAATTACGCTGATATGCATCAACTTCCTTCGAATATGAAAGCCGTTCAATTAATAGAGCCTGGAAAAATGGTTCTTACTGAATTGCCAACCCCCAAACCTAAAGCAAATGAGCTGTTAATTAAGACGAAAGCGGCTACCATTTGTACTTCCGACCTACATGATATAGATACCAACCCTTTTAATATAAAACTGCCTACAGTCCTGGGACATGAAGGTGCCGGAGTGATCGTCGCGTGTGGCAAAGGAGTGAAAAACTTCACTCTCGGGATGCGTGTCGCTGCACACCCTGTGGTACCCTGTGGCATTTGTGAAGCGTGTGGGCGAGGATTTGAACATCTCTGTGACAATATGGGTCACTTTGGAATTGATAGGCAGGGAACTTACGCGGAGTATTTCATCCAACGGGAAGATCGTGTCCGCCAAATACCGGATGAGATGTCGTTTCCATTGGGATCGCTCTTAGAGCCAGTTGCCAACTGTCTGCAAGCTATTGACCGAGCAGGCAATCTCGCGTTTAAAAAGGTGTTGGTAATAGGTGATGGTCCCTTTGGCAATATCATCGCACGCCTAGCCATGAGAGCCGGTGCCGCAAAGGTAATGGTTGCCGGTAGGCATCAATATCGTTTAGATATGATTCCCGGAGCTGAGGCTGTTACTGAGATTCCCGAGAAATCGGTGGACGTCGCTTTTTTGGCTGTTAGTTCGGCTGATGCGGTAAGGTCATGCATGGCCGCTTTAAGGAAACGGGGGAGGTTAGTTGTTTTTAGCCTGGTGGAAAAACCAGTCGCTCTTGACCTATTTCGTCTGCATGTGGCAGAGTTGGAGATCGTAGGCTGCTGTAACGATGAGTTTAAAATCGATCAAGCGTTGGCATGTCTTAGCGATCCAGCGCTTAATCTTTCAGAAATAATTACCCATCAGGTTTCTTTTGAAAACTGGGAAGATGCTTTTGCCTTAACTAAAGACAGAAGTCGCAAAGCATTAAAGGTTTCCATTATATTTGATTAATCAACTAACCATAACAATTAATATGAAAATTACAGATATAGAAGCGTTCATACTTGAGTCGCCATATGAGAACACTGCTCCCGAAGGTAGTGAAGAAGCGAGGGGGGTAAAACACTGCTTTTTATTAAAAGTAAGTACCGATGAGGGAATTGTCGGCTGGTCTGACACTGAAACAGCCTCTCATGTAGCTGAAGCGGCCGTGAATGCACCCGATAGTGGTGCCGGATGGTTTGAAGGTTTACGCACCATCGCCATAGGAGAAGATCCTTTTCATGTAGAGCGTTTGTGGGATAAGGTATACCAGGGCTCTATTTACTACGGCCGAAGAGGTGTGGCTATGCAGATGATGTCTGCCTTTGATATCGCTTGTCATGACATTATTGGCAAGGCTATCAATAAACCGGTTCACACGATTTTAGGTGGAGCTAGAAGAGATCGCGTGAGGGCCTATGCATCTACCCTGTTTAGACCAACCCCGGAAGCGATAAAAGAGGCTTGTGCCTATTATCTTGAGAGGGGTTTCACCGCGATCAAGTTTGGATTTGGTGTTTTTGGTGAAAATTTTAAACGAGATATTGCACTGGTTGCCGCGGCACGGGAGGCAATTGGTCCCGATGTGGACTTGATGGTAGACCCGGGATGGTTTGTAAGTCGCAGTGCCCAGGATGTGATTGAACTATGTAGGGCACTTGAACCTTACAATATCTATTTTTTGGAAGACTTTATGTTCCCAGAGTGTTACCAGGGTTACGCGAAGGTGAAAGCGGCCGGGGTGAAAACACGCTTGGCGGCTGGTGAACATGAGGCGACGGCTTGGGGTTTCCGCCGACTAATTCAGGAAGGGGGTATTGATATCGTACAGCCTGACCTTACCCGTTGTGGCGGGTTTACCCAAGTCCGAAAAATCATATGGGAAGCAGAATATGCCGGTGTGGATGTTTGTCCACATGCATGGCTTACCGATCTAAACACGGCTGCAAGCCTTCACACGAACGCGATACTGCGCCGTTCTCTTTTCCTTGAATACAACGTGAGTGATAACCCAATGCTGAGAGAGGTGATTGAAAACCCGGTGAAGATGGATAAAGATGGCTATATAGCGATACCTCAAGGACCAGGCTTGGGGATTAACATCAATGAGGAAGCGGTAAGGAAGTTTTGTATAAACAAGTAACAAGTGAGCTTTATGGAAAAAATCATTCATCATCATTTATTACCCCAGCAAGCTGCAATATGGTGGTTGGGGCAGGCAGGATATATTATCAAGTCGATGGACTTGGTCATTGCCCTCGACCCGTACCTTTCTGACGCGGCTGCTGAAGGTGCGCCTGAGTTTACAAGGCTTTACCCGCCCCCGATAGCCCCGGAGGCACTTGATGTCTCCCTGTTTCTAGTCACCCACGATCATCTGGATCATCTGGACCCGGTTACAATACGGGCCTATAAAAATAAAACGACAACCCGCTTCATTGCGCCACGATTGGCTGCCAAGAAGCTGATATCCCTGGGTATACAGGAGGATATGGTGACCGTTCTTCATCCGGGGGAATCGTATCGCCACCAATCAGTAGAGGTGACCGCTGTCTATGCCCTTGCCACGAGCGCGGATGTCCTGGATACCATAGGCTATTTGATTCGGTTCGATAATGGAAGAAGCCTATATCATACCAGTGATACGGAATTTCACCCGATAGTCGTTGCCGCTGCCCCCAAGAAGCCGGAGGTGATGTTCGTGGCGATCAATGGTAAGTGGGGCAATCCGAATCCGGATAACGCGGTACAGTTTGCCAAATGTATACAACCCAAGTTCGTGATACCGAATCATTACGACCTTATGGCTTTCAATGCAGAAAATCCTGAAGTTTTCAAATGGTTTTGTATGCAACAAGGTATGGGTGATGCCTGTGTGATTCTTGAAAGGATGGACCCTTTTGTATGGTAATTTGATATTGTCTCATTATAACTTTTAATTTTTTTATACATGAATTCAATGGCTACAAGCTTCTCTTGTGACACGGAGAAATTCAACTGGATGAAGAGTAATCTTTACGTACCGGTAGTTTCTGATATCCTGGATATATTGGGTTATCGCCATAATGTGATGCATCAACGATTGCGACCATTAGATGCGGATAACTGTATCATAGCCGGTAGAGCGAGAACGTTACGGTGGATGGAAACCGACTACATAGAAGAGGATGCCTATGGCATCGAAATTGATGCTATCGACTCTTTAAAGCCCAATGACGTGGTAGTCCATTCGGAAGATCACGCGTGTACCAATGCTCCCTGGGGTGAACTGATGACCACCATCGCTCAAAGGAATGGAGCCGTGGGGGCCATTTGCGACAGCATGATCAGAGATTGTAAACGCATGATAAAAATGGGTTTCCCCGTTTTTTACAAGGGAATCCGTCCGGTGGATAGCCTGGGAAGGGCTAAAGTGATGGCATATGATGTGCCAGTACGATGTGGCGATGTTCTTGTTCACCCGGGTGATCTTATTTTTGCCGATTTCGACGGGATTGTTGTGGTACCGAAATGCGTGGAGGATGAGGTACTTCAAAAAGCGTATGAAAAAATCACGAAGGAGGATCAATCCAGAAGGGATCTGTTAAACGGTGATTCTCTAAAAACCGTTTATTCGAGATATGGTGTCTTGTAGCTTGTTTTGCCAATTTTCTTGTTGTTTTAATACCTCTTATAATGAATGTTGTTTGTGTTGCTGCCCACCCGGATGATACCGAACTGCTTTGCGCAGGCACATTGGCGCGTTACGCCAGGGATGGGCATAATGTTACCATTGCCATCTTCACGGATGGGAGCAGAGGAGACCTGATAGTTGAACCCGACAAACTGGCGGCCATGCGTGAAAAAGAAGCCAGGGATGCCGCGGCTGTTATCGGTGCCAACTTTATCTGGGGAGGGATAACCGATGAGCTGGCGTATACAGATCTGGACTCAAGACATCTCATGATTGATATCCTAAGGGAGGCCGATCCGGATATCATTTTCACGCACTCACCCAATGATTATCATCCAGACCATAGGTATACGGGTCAACTGGTTTTTGACTCCTATTTTCAAAAAGGCTTGCCCTTTATGCCAGGCCAGAAGAGGCCTGCCTGTCGCTTCGCGCATGCACAGCTTTATTACATGGATACCCTTTGTGGGATAGGGTTTCAACCTACAGAGTACGTGGATATCACTGAAACTTTTGCCATTAAGAGAGAGATGTTGCTATGTCACAAAAGCCAGTTTGTGGCCATGGAGGATATGGCGAACACCAATATGCTGGATATGATAGAGATACAGTCCAGGTTCCGGGGGATGGCCGCCGGGTGCAAATATGCTGAGGGTTTTACCCGATTAGATGCCTATCAGCGTGGATTAACCCGGCGCGTTCTACCTTAACACGTAACCCACAAAATGATCGCGATTGAATGACTTCCATCTTTCCCTTCTTGATGTTAGCATCATTTTAGGGATGACATTATTTGTGGTGTTCGTAGGATTCAAAGCCGCGAAGCACTCCAAGAAGACCTCCAAAGGCTACTTTTTGGCGGCCGGTAAAATGCCGTGGTATTTAATCGGGGCTGCCTTTGTATCCACCAGCGTTGGTAGTGAAGCTATCGTTGGCTCTATCGGGGCCACCTATTCCGGGGGGTTGGGCTTGGTCAATTGGGAATGGTGGACGTTGCCCACCTACACGTTGACCCTGATCTTTTTTATCCCCATGTACCTGCGGAACAGAATATCCACGGTACCCGATTTTCTACAGAATCGGTATGGTCCTGCCTGCGCGAATATCTACACGTTGGTCATGCTGTTTGCCTACGTGTTTGTCTTTCTCCCGCCAATCATTTGGGGGGGCAGCATCACGTTTGCCGCGTTGACCGGGTGGAACGTCTATCACGTGATTGCCGGTATCGTGATTCTTACGGCCAGTTACACCTTGATAGGTGGTCTCACGGCAGTGATGTGGACGGATGCTATCCAATTGATTTTTCTGATTGGCGGGGGGGTCATCTTCTTCTTTGTAGCACTGGATCATATACCCGGTGGATGGAATGCCATGATGGAGGCTACCCCCGATAGATATCACCTCTATTACCCGCCATCCGATCCGGTTGCACCCTTCCTGGGACTTGTGGTTGCCTCTTTTGGCGTGTTTCTCTTTTATCAATCTTCCAATCAGGTGATGATACAACGAATCCTTTCTGCACGTTCAATTTGGGATGGAATGATGGGAATCATTTTCGCCGGTTTCGTGAACTTGATTCGCCCCTTGGTCACCTGTTTATTGGGTTTAATCGTTTTTCATTGGTTAGATGTGATGCAGATGGGTCCATCACTGCTTCCAAATGATGCCGATAAGGCCTTTTCAGTTGCCTTGGAAACCTTTGCTCCATCAGGCCTTAGGGGCATCATCATGGCGGGATTGCTGGCTGCCATCATGGCCGCGATCAGCTCCCTGGTCAACTCCATCTCTACCATCTTTTCCCTGAATATCTATCAAGGTTATATCAACCGGAAAGCAACCGACAAGAGTTTAATCGGGGTGGGGCGTCTGTCTGGTGGTGTAGCATTGTTACTGGCAGCCTTGGTATGCCCTTTCGTGGGTACGGTTGGTCTTTTCAAGTACTTTCAAATTGGCGTTACCTACGTGGCCACTCCGTTTATCTCGGTGATCTTGATGGGAATATTGTGGAAGAGAACTACCTATAAAGCCGGTGTGTATGGACTCATTGGTGGTGTGATCATTCAACTCGCGGTTGCGCTGATTTTAGCCGTTTTACAGATCAAGCTGCATTGGTTATACGTGGGTGCAATAGCCGAGGTCTTTACGATTCTCCTGATTATCGTGGTCTCGTTGCGAAGTGAACCACCACGGGAGTCCCAGATTGATGCCTATGTTTGGAAACCTTCGTGGATCAAGCAGTTGGATGATGGAAAGAGAAGGCCATGGTATAGGCAAGTGAAATTCTGGTTCGCTTTGTACGCGTTGGCTTGGTTCTTTATCTATTGGCGGTTTTGGTAGGTGCAGGTTTGACAAAATAAGTTAAGAGTTAGGATATATAGGTGATGTTGATTTAAATGGTTCTAATTACTTTTGAATATCCTTAATTGGATAAGTCTCTTTTCTTTAATTTAATCATGAATGACCTTTGCAATACAGCTAATTGTATTATATCAGAGAATGATCTTTTCCTTAGGGGTAAATAGGTGATTAGTAGCTGATTCATCAAATTGCACCCCATTGAATAAAGATTTAAACGAGTTTACAGTAATCTATTTTTTGTTATGTAGTTTAATATCAACAGTGATGTATGAAAGAAAAAATTAAACCAAATTTGACTGTATTACAATGCAGCAAAGAACGGAAAAAACTAAAAATGCCGACTCTCCTTTTGTTTTTCTTCTGTACCTGTAGTATCGCGGGAGGGAATATTTCTATAGTTGAAAAAGGATTTTTAGTAAATCCGTTGACTATGACAGAAAGGGATGAAATTGGAAAAGCTACCGATAAGTCTGACCATGAGTTTGCCGCTAGCCAAGGAATCGTGATTACTGGCATGTCATTCGGGGATGATGAGCTACAGTCTACTCAACAAGAGATCGTGGTTTCGGGTAGGGTGGTTGATCAAGATGGTTTTCCAATGCCCGGCGTGCAAGTTGCCGTTAAAGAACGGAAAGGGGTTGGTGTAGTTACAGATATTGATGGAAAATATACCATTAAGTGTAACAGTAATGAGACTCTGGTTTTTTCATTTATCGGTTTTACCAGCCTGGAAGAGAAGGCAAGCGAGGTGAATCAGGTAACGGTAACCCTCCAGCAAGATATCATCACCTTAGAGGAAGTGCAAGTGGTTGCCTTTGGAAAACAGAAGAAAGAGAGCGTGGTGAGCTCTATAACGACCATCAATCCAAAAGAGCTCAGGGTGGCCTCAAGCAACATGACTACCGCCTTGGCGGGGAAACTGGCAGGAGTAATCGCTTACCAACGCTCAGGTGAACCTGGATTAGATAACGCCGAGTTTTTTATTCGCGGGATTACCTCCTTTAGCGCGGCGGGGAAAAAGAACCCGTTAATATTAATCGACGGAATAGAGATGAACTCTTCCGATCTGGCCAGGGTGAACCCTGACGATATAGCCTCTTTTTCGGTAATGAAAGATGCTAATTCAGCCGCGTTATACGGTGCACGTGGTGCGAATGGGGTGATATTGGTAACGACCAAAGAGGGGGTTGCCGAAAAGCTGAGTGTGAATATAAGGACGGAGTTATCAAGTTCGGCTAACTCCTCTCTGGTTGAACTGGCAGACCCCATCACCTATATGAAATTGCACAACGAGGCGAGAATAACCAGGACCGGAAGACTTGACTATGTTTATTCACCGGAAAAAATATATCACACGAAAGATCGAACGTACAACCAGCGGCTAAATATTAACGCTTCCGGTGGGGGTAAAATGGTGCAATATTACGTGGCGGGTAATTTCCAGCACGATACCGGTATATTGAAAGACCTACCCGAAAACAGCATTAGCAGTAATATCGACTTGAAAAGATTCCAACTCAGGTCGAACGTCACCATTAAGGTTACCCCACAAACCACGGGTATGGTTCGTTTCTACGGTACTTTTGACGATTCACATGGGCCTAAGCAGGGGGGGACGCAGGTATTCCAGTTGGCTAGAAACGCGTCACCCGTGAGATTTTTACCCACCTACCCCAAAGATGAGGACAATTTGTATACCAATCACATCCTATTTGGTACCTCTTTAATTGCTCCTGATCACTATTTTGTGAATCCTTTAGCAGAGATTATCAGTGGATATAGGGAGTCCAGAAGGTCCATGATGCTCACGCAAATGGAACTGGAACACAAGTTTGCCAATAAACTCGAGGGGCTGTTCATCAAAGGGCTATTTAACCTAAAGCGGGACTCTTACTACGATTTAAACCGATCCTACCGGCCATTTTATTACGCGCCGGCAACCACTTCGGATGGTTCGTATAAATTGTTAAACTTTAATCCCTCCACCGGTTCCGAGTATCTATCTTATGATTTTGGCTCGAAAAGTGTGTTGGCAAGTATGTATGGGGAAATTCGTCTTGGGTATGATAAAAAATTGGCTGATAGGCACGATTTGAATATCCTCCTGGTCTCCTCCTTTCAAGAGACAACCAATACGGAAGTGACTTCTATCCAACAATCATTACCTCAACGTAACATTTCTACCGCTGGACGATTCGCCTACGGGTATGATTCACGCTATTTAGCTGAATTTAATTTCGGGTATAACGGTAGTGAACGTTTTGCAAAAAACAATCGCTTCGGTTTTTTTCCCTCCTTTGGTCTGGGTTGGCTCGCGGTCAACGAGTCGTTTATGGAGCCGCTAAGAGATGTGGTTACCAACCTGAAATTTAAAGCCACCTACGGTTTGGTGGGAAATGATCAAATCGGTTCCCTGAACGACCGATTCTTTTACATGTCGCAGGTAAACGTGGAAGATCCATACTACGGGTTCGTTTTCGGTACCGAATCCAATTACATGAAACCGGGTATATCCATTTCAAGGTATCCCAACGATTTGGTTACCTGGGAAATTGCCAAGAAAAAGAACTTGGGGGTCGAGTTGGGGTTGTTTGATGATTTAACCATTTTGGCGGACTATTTTGAAGAGAGACGTGAAAATATTTTGCAGACACGTCAAAACGTACCCAGTTCCATGGGGTTGGTTACTATTCCTCAGACCAACTTAGGTATCGCGGAAGGAAAAGGGTTTGAAGTAGAAGTCAAGTATCAGAAGTCGTTCCGCAACAATATGTGGTTGGTACTCAATGGGAACTTCACTTATGCAACCAGCAGGTACGTGAAAGTGGAAGAACCCGATTACTCTGACACTCCCTGGAGATCTTTGGTCGGGCGGAAATTAAACATGATGGAAGGATACATCGCCGAACGCTTGTTCATAGATGAGGAGGAGGTTAGCAATGCGCCGATACAAAATTTCGGGGATGCTACCCCTACGATGGCCGGTGATATCAAGTATAAAGATATAAACGATGATGGCGTGATCAACAGCGACGATTTGCTCCCGCTGGGTTATCCCACTACGCCTGAAATTATTTATGGTACCGGTTTTTCCTTTGGTATAAACCAGTTTGACGTTTCCGCTTTCTTCCAGGGATCAGCCAGGTCCTCCTTCATGTTGGACATCGGCGCTATATCACCCTTTATCAATAACGGTCAAAGGGGCTTATTGAAATATATTGCCGATGATCACTGGTCTGAAAACAACCGTGCCTTTAAACCGTTTTGGCCACGGTTAGCTGATAACGTGATCAACAACAATGCCCAAAACAGCACCTACTGGTTGCAAGATGGCAGTTTCCTTCGCTTTAAAACCGCGGAGATTGGCTACACGCTGCCGGAAAAACTCTCGGGAAGGTTCAAAATAACCTCCTTGCGTTTCTACGTGAGTGGCGTAAATCTTTGGGTATGGTCTAAGTTTAAACTCTGGGATCCCGAAATGGCCGGTAATGGATTGGGGTATCCGGTACAGAGAGTGTATAACCTGGGGGTAAATGTAATTTTTTAAATTCAACGAATATGAAAAGCGCAATTGTAAAATATTTTCTACTTATAGTTGTCATTTTTAGCACCAGCACCTGCAGTGATTATTTGGACATCGTTCCCAACAATGTTCCTAATCTGCAACACGCTTTTGCAAATCGGGAAATGGCAGAGAGATTCCTGTTTTCATGCTACTCGTTTTTGCCAGATATTGCTGATCAGTACAATTACCCGGCTATTTTAAACAGCAATGATGAACTGGATGCTTCGACCTATTTATTCAATCATTTTCAGGCAACCTCTGCCGGTATTATTAGTCGAGGTGGACAAAATAGCAACAATCCACAACAAAATTACTGGTCGGGTGGTAACGGGGGACGAAATCTCTTTCAAGCCATCCGCCAATGCAATATTTTCTTGGAGGAGATCCATAAACCACAGGATCTTGAAGAGGAAGAGAGGGTTCGATGGATTGCTGAGGTTACCTTCCTGAAGGCCTACTATCACTTTTTCCTGTTACAGCTTTACGGTCCGATACCATTGGTAAAAGAGAATATACCTTTATCGGCTCCTCCCGAGGATACATGGCTCTTTAGGGAACCGGTTGATGAGTGTGTGGATTATATCGTTGAACTACTCGATGAGGCCGCTCCAAATTTACCCATGACAATCACCAATCCCATTGAAGAGGATGGAAGAATTACGAGGCCCATTGCGCTGGCTGTGAAAGCGAAAGTGCTAACGCTTGCCGCCAGTCCGCTCTTTAATGGCAACCCGGACTACAAGAACTGGGTGGATTCAAGGGGTATGCAGCTTGTCTCCCCCACCTACAGCAAGGAGAAATGGGAGAAAGCGGCAGCAGCTTTGAAATCGGCCATTGATTCGAGCCATGAGGCGGGATTTGAACTCTACTATTATGATAAAATGTCCTCGCCAAACACAGGTGCGATGAACGACTCTTTGGTTAAACAGATGCATGTTAGAAAAGCCATTACCGACAAGTGGAACCGGGGTGTAATATGGACAGATACACGGGGAATATGGGATTTACAAGTTCGTGCCTTACCGGTGATAAAAGCTTCTGATATTGGATATATCGTGGCCATTTTTCATGCATCGTTTGGTATGGCGGAGCTGTTCTACACCAATAAGGGTATTCCTATTGATGAGGACCCGGATTGGAATTATGAGGGTCGATATCAATTGAGGGTTTCAACCCGTGAGGCAAAAAACGACTATTATATTCCACTCAATGAAAAAACGGTGGCACTTCACTTTGACCGGGAACCGCGATTTTATGCCAACCTGGGCTTCGATAGGGGTTACTTTGAACTTTCAAACCTAACGGAAAATCGCGGTAAATCATTCACCACCTTCTTGAAGGCGCGGAATGGTGAAATCACCAATTATGGTGATCCGCTGGGATATTATGCCAAAAAACTCGTTGCGTTCGAATCTGGTTCAAACGCCGCGGGACAATACGCGATGCACTCTTACCTGTTTCCCCTTATCAGGTTGGCTGACCTTTACCTCCTTTACAGCGAAGCACTTAACGAGGTATATGACAGCCCCAACGCGGAAGTTTATAAATGGATCGATCAGGTGAGGGCGGTAACCGGATTAAAAGGGGTGGTTGAATCCTGGGAAGAGTCGACCTATCCCAATCGTCCCTTTGACAAAAACGAGATGCGAAAAATAATTCAACAAGAACGCATGATTGAACTTTCATTCGAAGGTCAGCGTTTCTGGGATGTGAGGCGATGGAAAAGGATCCACGAATTCTGGACTACTCCCAGCCTGAACTGGAATAACAGGGGAAGGACGGCCGAGGATTATTACACCATCGTCAGGATGCGAGAGCCCCGCAAGGTTTCTGTAAAAGATTACCTATGGCCCATCAGCCTTGATGATTTGAGGATTAATCGAAATTTGGTTCAGACATGGGGATGGTGATGTTTCATGAATGAAATCATAAATGTAAAACAAGTAATTATTATGAATAAAGTTATAACAAAAAAGTGAGATGCGGAAGAATATGGTAATAGATTTGATTTACAGGGGTTTCATTTAATCTGCCAATTATTCCGAAAGCCATTACAATCCTTGCCGAAGC
>JAMNYO010000086.1 GCA_023622765.1 Bacteroidota bacterium
GATGACACACGAAATTTCACCCTGCTGATGCAGGATATTCGCAAGGTGATTGGCCCGGAGAAGCTATTGACCTTCGCATCTGCCGCTAACGCCTTTTACGTTGATTTCAAGGCGGTTGAGCCTTACGTGGATTTCGTGAATATCATGACGTACGATATGGCTCACCCCCCGTTTCATCACGCGGCTCTTTATCGTTCACCATTCACTCAACACCATTCTGTGGAGGAGTCGGTAGATCTACACGTGAACGCGGGTATTCCGGCAAATAAGCTTGTCCTGGGTATCCCTTTTTATGGCCGGGGGAGCGATGGGATACCCAACTTTATGGACTATAAGGATATTATAGAGTTAACCGACTACACGCCCCATTGGGACGATGTGGCCAAAGCACCTTACTTGACCGATAATGACGATACCTTTGTATGCACGTATGAGACTCCTCGGTCGATTGCCTATAAATGCGCGTTTTTACGCGAAAAGGGGATGCTGGGTGCCATGTACTGGGATTACAACGGTGATGATGAGCAGGGGACGTTGCGAAAGGCGGTGTATAAAGGGGTGACCGGCGATCCGCGAGATGGGGATTAATTTGATAAAATGCTTTTTTTTGCTTACATTCGTAGTTATAACGGTATAAACTAATTATTATGAATCGATTTATTATGTTACTTTCAATTTCTTTGATGGCATCGTGGGTCTCCGGACAGGATATCCAACTGCCTGCCCCCGATCGAGCCGGGGGGAAACCTTTGATGCAAGCACTTAACGAGCGCCAATCCAACCGCTCTTTCCAGGATAAGCCGCTGACTGTTCAGCAGCTGTCGAACCTGCTGTGGGCGGCCAACGGGTTTAACCGCGACGATAAAAGGACGGTTCCCACGGCGAATAACCGGCAAGAGCTGGAGCTGTACGCGGTGACGAAGGAGGGTGTCTACTTTTACGACGCGAAGAACCACCTCTTGAAGGAGGTGAAGAAGGGGGATTATCGTGCCCAAACGGGGATGCAGGAGTTCGTGCCCGATGCGGCGCTGAACCTGCTCTTCGTTTCCGATTCGGAGAAGGCATCGAGTCAACGCTACGCGTTAATCGATTGCGGCTACGTGTCGCAGAACATCTACCTCTACTGCGCGTCGGAAGGATTGGGTACGGTGGCCCGGGGATCGTTCGACAAGGAGGTGCTGAGCCAACTGTTAGGGTTGCCCTCTAACCAGGAAGTACTGTTAACGCAATCGGTGGGCTATGTCAAGTAGAAGAATGACCCTTTTCCAGTGCGGCCTTTCTAAGGCCGCATTTTTCGTGATAGCCCTCCTCGCGGCGTTTCAGGTGAGCTTTTCAAGCTGCACGTCGGAAAAGGCGTCGGTACTGCCTGAAAATCTGACCTGCGAGTACCTGGTGAACCCAACGGGGCTTGATGTGGCAACTCCCCGGTTCAGTTGGACATTGACCGCAACCAACCCCAAGGCGTTTGGGCAGCGGCAGACCGCTTACCGGGTGCTGGTGAGCCATTCTCTGAAGGAGCTGCGCGGCGAGGTGGGCGACGTGTGGGATTCCGGTTGGGTCGAGTCTGACCAGATGCGGTTGATCGAGTACGGCGGGGAGCCGCTGCAATCCGATAGGGATTACTTCTGGATGGTGGCCGTGAAGGACGAGGCGGGCAACGTCTCCCGCTTTAGCGAGGTGGCGAAGTGGAGCACCGGCCTTTTTTCGGGCGATGAGTGGATCGCTACGTGGATTGGTACGGATGAAGCGTATAACCCGGCGGAAGGTCCCAATAAAATGCAGGACCCGTGGTTTAGAAAGACCTTCGACCTGGATAAGAAACCGGGTAGAGCCACCCTGTTCGTCGCTTCGGTGGGGTACCACGAGGTGTACGTGAACGGGAAAAGAATAGATGACCACGTGCTGGCACCGGCAGTGACGGACCATACGCAAAGGGCACGCTACATCGCTTACGATATCGCTCCTGCGCTGACGCGGGGCAAAAACGTGATCGCCCTCTGGCTGGGAACCTCGTGGTCTATCTTCGCCCCTTACGCGACGCCCGATAAGCCGCGAACGCCGCTGGTGGCCGCGCAAGCGAATATATACGATAAGGGTGGTGAATTGCTTACGCGAGTGGTGACCGACGGATCGTGGAAGACGCACCCGAGTCCCAACCGGCTGATGGGTAACTGGGGCTTCGGCGTAGGCGGCTACGGGGGTGAGATATGGGATGCCAACCGGGAAGTTAAAGGCTGGAACTTGGCTGCCCTTGATGACAGTGACTGGAAGGATGCATCGAGCTACAACCCTAACCTGACCGTGTCGGGACAAAGGGTGGAAACCAACGCGCTGTTAGACGAGATAACACCCGTAGCTATTGAGACGCGACCCGATGGAAGCTACCGGGTGGATATGGGGGTGAACTTCGCGGGGTGGACACGCGTACCGGTCAAGGCGAACCCTGGCGATACCGTCCGCTTCCTTTTCTCGGAGAGGGAACAAGACGAGATGACGTTCGGTTTGTGGAATGAATACGTGGTGGGACCCACCGGCGAGGGGGTCTTCGAAAACCGGTTCAACTACAGCTCGGGGAGATGGATTACCGTGAAAGGGGCGACGGCCGTGCCCGAGAAGAGCGCCATCAAGGGGTGGCTGGTGCGGACCGATTTCGCGGATGCCTCCCGCTTCGAGTGCTCTGATCCGCTGCAGAACTGGATCTACAACACCGTGAAATGGACGTTCGAGAACCTGGCACTCGGTGGGTTTATCGTGGACTGCCCCCAACGGGAGCGCTTTGGTTACGGTGGTGACGCGCACGCGACCTCCGAGACGGGATTGTTGAACTACAAGCTGGGTGCCTTCTATACCAAGTGGTTGGAGGACTGGAGGGATGTGCAGGGAACGGAGCCGATGGTGGGGAATATGAACGACCCGGGATGGGCACGAAAGCATGAGGGAAGCGGACGCTACATGGGTGGCGGCGTGTTGCCCCAAACCGCGCCGACCTATCACGGGGGTGGTGGACCCCCTTGGGGTGGGATCGTGGTGACGCTCCCCTGGTTCCTATATGAGTATTACGGCGATACCCGGGTTCTCCGTGAGAACTTGTCAATGATAACGGGGTGGCTGGAGTTCCTGGATAGCCACGTGGAAGACGACCTGCTGAAGCGGTACGGCGGGGTGTGGGATTTCTTGGGCGACTGGCTTTGGCCGGGAGCAACCGCCCAGGGGATGAATAACTACTCCGACGAGACGATCTTCTTTAACAACTGTTACCGGGTCTATAACCTAAGGACGGCAGCGAAGATTGCCCACGTGCTGGGTGAAACCGCGCTGGCCGAGAAGTGGGAAGGGCAGGCAAACCGCTCCTCCCAGGCAATCCATGCCCGCTACTGGCACGAGGAGGATAACAACTACTCCGACCAATCGATGCGGAGCTTGGCCGCGGCGCTCTACGGCGACGTGATGCCGCTGGAGCTGCGGGGCAAGGTGTTGGACCGGTTGGCGGAAGAGATACTCGTGAACAAGAATGGGCATATCGACGTGGGGATTACCGGTGGTGCGATGCTCTTCAAGGTGTTGCGAGAGGAGGGGCGTGACGACCTGATCTACGCCATGACGTCGCAAACAACCTACCCGAGCTGGGGGTTGATGCGCGAGAGCGGGGCGACCACCATATGGGAGATGTGGGAGAAGGACCTGCCGGGACACTCCCTCCTGCATAGCTCGTACCTCTACCCGGGCGCATGGTATATAGACGGTGTGGCTGGCATACGCCGAACAGCTCCGGGATTCAAGTCGTTCGACATACGGGTGCCCCGCCTGCCGGAAAATTCCATCGACTGGGTGAAAGCCTCTTACGACTCACCGGCTGGCCCTATCCATACCTCTTGGAGGAGAGAGAATGGGGCGCTGGAGCTGGAGGTGACAGTGCCGCCCAACTGCGAGGCGACCGTCTACTTCCCCGCGGAAGAGGGAAGGAAGGTGATGGAGACATCGGGACACACTATAGCCGAGGGCGAAACGGCAGGGTATACCCTGTTTAAGGTTGCCGCGGGCAGTTACAGCTTCTCCAACGGCATCTAAAAACGGGAATGATTAGAAGCCTAAAATGGGTGCCTTTGTGTGCTGTTTGAAAAACGAGATGCAATGAAAGCGAGACCCCTTCACTCGTTTATTTACCTCTCCATCGGGGCGGCGGTGGTTACCATCCTGCTCAAGTTTCAGGCATACCGCGTGACCGGCTCCATGGGGTTGCTGTCGGATGCCCTGGAGTCGCTCGTGAACCTGTTCGCGGCTATCTTCGCGCTGATCATGCTCAACCTGTCGAGGAAACCGGCCGATAAGAAACACGCGTTTGGCCACGGCAAGGCGGAGTATTTTTCCAGCGCGACGGAGGGGGCGTTGATTCTTATCGCCGCCTTCTCCATTATCTGGACGGCCGCCCCGAGGTTGATTGACCCGCGACCCATTGAAAACGTGAACGTGGGGCTACTCTACTCGCTCGCTGCCGCGGGGGTCAACCTGCTTGTGGGGGCTATCCTGGTGAGGAATGGGAAGCGACGGAACTCGTTGCTCCTGGAAGCGGATGGGAGACACCTGCTCACCGATGTGCTCACCACCGTGGGAGTGGTCGTGGGGGTCGTGGTCGTGAACTACACCGGCTGGTACATCATCGACCCGATCATCGCCATTGCTGTCGCCATCTATATCCTTTACGCGGGCTACAAACTGATTAGCCGATCGGCCAACAAGCTGATGGATGCCGCCATCCCCGAGGAGGAGATGGCGCGCATCAAGGCTTACCTGGACTCCCTGAAACCGGAGCAGCTCGAGTATCACTCCCTGCTAACCCGGATGGCGGGACAGCGGAGGTTTATCTCGTTGCACCTGCTTGTCCCGGGAGAGTGGAGCGTGCAAAAAGGGCATGACTACGCAGACCGCATTGAGGAGGCCATCGTGAATATGTTCGATGGGCCGGTGACCGTGCAGACGCACCTGGAGCCGATAGAAGATCCCGCCTCGATGCGCGATATCGGCCTCGATCGTCAGTAGTGGGAGGGGGGAGATAAAGGGGAGCTCTTTCGCGACAGCGATAAGCAAAACGGGCTTGTTCCCACGTGTGGCACTGTTTTTGCTGCATCTCCTCCTATGGACAAACGGATCTTTAGGCTGGCCCTGCCCAATATCATCACCAACGTAACGGTCCCGTTGCTGGGGATTATCGATATCGCTATCGCGGGGCGGTTGGGCTCGCCAGTCTATATCGGTGCCATTGCACTGGGTTCCAGTATTTTTAACGTGATCTACTGGAACTTCGGCTTCCTTAGGATGAGTTCCAGCGGGTTTGCCGCTCAAGCGTATGGCGCGAGAGACCTACAGGAGGTGATGAACGTGTTCGCCCGTTCGCTTCTCATTGGCCTGGGTAGCGGGGTCGCGATTATCTTGCTGCAGTACCCCATCGGTGCCCTCGCGTTCAAGCTGGTGCAGTCGGGTCCCGAGTCGATTCAACATGTGAAGACCTACTTCCGCTACGTGGTGTGGGGGGCGCCGGCGGTGCTGGGTATGTACGCGTTCAAGGGGTGGTTTATCGGTATGCAGAACGCCCGTACCCCCATGGTTATCGCCATCTTTAACAACGTGCTCAACATCGTGCTGAGCCTTCTCTTCGTCTATGGCATCGGGATGAAGATCGATGGTATCGCGCTGGGGACCATGCTGTCGCAGTGGGTCTCATTCCTGGTAGCCGCCGCGTTCTGGTGGAGGTATTACCGCCGGTTGTTGAAGTACCTTCGTGTAGAGTCCATCTGGAATAAACGGGCCATGCGCAATTACTTCCGCGTGAACAGCGATATCTTCGTGCGCACCCTCCTGCTCTCCCTGGTGACCACCTTCTTTACATTTGCCTCTTCGGCAATGGGTGAAACCATCCTCGCTGTGAACGCCTTGCTCATGCAGTTCTTCATGCTCTTCTCCTACTTCATGGACGGGTTCGCCTACGCGGGCGAAGCGCTCACCGGTAGGTACGTGGGTGCCAAGAACGGGGAGTACCTACGCTGGATGATTCGTCGGATTTTCTTTTGGGGGACGGTGGTGAGCCTTGCCGCGGTGTTGATCTACGCGCTCTTCCCCGATCTTATCCTTCGCGTGATGACCAACGACCTCTCGATTATCGACCACGCCAAGGGGTACATGTTCTGGACGTTGCTTATCCCCATCACGGGGTTCGCGGCATTCCTCTGGGACGGCATCTTCATCGGGGCCACCGCGTCGAGGGAGATGCGCGACGCGATGCTGTTGTCGTCGCTCCTCTTCTTCGCCGCTTACTTCGCATTGACACCCGTATGGGGGAATAACGGCCTCTGGTTCTCCTTTATCCTCTACCT
>JAMNYO010000013.1 GCA_023622765.1 Bacteroidota bacterium
GCGAATCTCTTCTCCTTCAGCTGATGCGTGAACGTATATTTCCGTAACTCCTTTCCACATGTACCCTTGTTCGTCATACAGCCCAGGTACTTTATCGCGAGGTGCTACGGTGCCCCATCGGTAATATTTCCATTCCGAGGTTAGTGTCAGATGTACCCCAAAACTTTTGCTGGGATTAGCCGCGGCATATGAGGCAATTTCATTGTACCAGGGACAGGGCGTCATTATGGTCGCTGAGCTGATCATCCCATTTTCCATTCCCTCTATCGTGGCTTTGTTAGCCGCATGGCACATGCCGGCATCATCGTTGTTAATGATCAAGATCCTGTCGTTTCGTGTAAATCCTAGTCTTTCGGCGAGGGTCTGACTATGTACGTTCATGCAGGAACAGATAAGGATCATTAAAATAAAAGCCGTTTTCTTCATATTGTTTCGGTGATACAGGTGGATTAACTATTTCACGAATACCTGCTTTTTGTCCGCGACGAAAGTACGCGTGCTGACCGAATATTCTCCACCGTTGGGGTCAGGATAGATTAAATCAACGTAGAAAGCGGTGTAGCCATTTTTTGGATATTTTAAACGAACCTTTACGGTGGGCCCTTCTTTTGAATCCAGTTTTATTGCTTGACTTGTCCAGGTAGATTGACGAAAATCGCGACTATCTGAAGAGGAGGTCCACAACCTGGCACCTATTAACTCACCGGAACTTGCTTTGACCTCAAGGTCAATATTTCGCCTCCTTTCGTTAAGGGCCCATGAACATTCCGGTATAGGGCTATTGGTCAGATTCAAAGCAAAAAAGGCACTCAGGGCGGCCACGGCCTGTTTTTTATCTCCCAGGTTGTGACCCGCATTTGCCACGTAATGCAGCAAGTTGTGCCCGGGAATCTCGTTGATGTAGTGCTTCACGGCATCAACCGTCCAGTAAGGATCATTGGTGCCCAGTATAATCATTTTTGGCAACTGAAGCTTATTCCTGTAGGAGTAGGGGTCTATCATCTTTACCACGGCACTTCCAAAGTCACTATGTAGTGCCTGTGGTATTTCGAGCTCCACGTAATCATGGATCTCTTTACTGTATTCTCCATACATCTCCTTTTGATACTCCAGTGTCGCGGGCATGTTCAACATGTCGATGACCATGGGAGCAATGGCTATGATCCGTTTATCTTCCGTCGCGGCTGATAGCCACGTGGTCCATCCCCGTTTTGAAGCTCCTGACACGACAAAGCGGTTTAGTCATCGGGAAAAGCAGTGGCCAAGCATAATTGGTATCTTTTTTAAACTCGTTTAACGTGTAGGATATCAAGGCATCTTCCGTTAATCCGTCATACAGGGGTTGATTGGGCACCTGGCGAAGTATAACGGTAACCGCCTGGTTTCTATGCGCTAAATCGGCCATGAATGACGCTGTTTCATCGTTTTTCCCCATCACGTTGGGAAACATGTTTCCACAAGATTTGTTGCCACTTTTGCGAGATAAACAAAACCGAGTAAGCTTGAGCTTGATTAACCGGATAAGTTTCACGCACCTCCCACGCGTTGGTGTAATCGTTGTTATTCAGGTAATGCATTAACGCTGTTTCAGGTGTCACGCCCTGTTGAGCAAAACCTACCAACGACAAAAGCAGGATAGAGATTACAGAGACTATTTTTTTCATTTTTCCGATGTTGATTAATTAAAATGGTAATGGCAACCCCCTCATTCCAAAACGCGTAAGTAACGGGCCATCCAGTAAGGCAGCAGGTATTCATCCCCGGCTAAAATCCTGTCGCTTTTCCTGTTGTTGTCCAGCTGGAACTCATTGGTATTGTGCCGGTTCATAGGGCGTTCCCCCTTGGGGAGTAACTCCCGGGTAGATTGTTCCCTGAAATTGTTGATGGAGTCTTTTGGTAAAAACTCTATATCTTTACGGTGGGAATTTTGCACCATGTACCTGCGGGTATCAGCGGGGAATTCTCGCAAATACCAAACTACAGACTCCAGGTCGATTTCTCCCGAGGTTCCGTAAGTTAGCAAGTTCCATAACGCGTTTCTTTCCGGCTTTTCTATTTCCCAGTGATCGTTGATTATCTTTCTGTACTCTTCCCTAAGGGTGTCATCAAAAGCGTAATGATACAATACCCAATAGGTAAGAAACGCCATCTCGTCATCGGAGTGATTCCAGTCTTCTCCCAGGGTTATTCCCTGATGCTTAAAACCGGGTGTAAACCGAATGTTTTTCATCGATACCTGCATGTTCTTCAGGTAACCATGTTCCTCCATCATGCGGTACGCTTCTGTTTTGTATATCTCCTTGCCGGTCAGCTTATACGCCAATTGTAGTCCCGCGATGGTCAGGGTACTGTTTAATTTCCTGTCAAACTGCGTGTCAGCATAAGAGTTCACATAGTCTGGATTCCATCTACCCCACAAGGTGGGCTGGCCATCGTAATCGATGAAGTAATAATCGTTGGTTATAATATGCGTCACGATGGCATCGATATAATCGGCAACCCTTTGCTTCTCTTCCGGGTTTTCCGCGATAAACTGATCGATAACGGATGCCACGAAAATATATCCTACAAACTCATCGGTGCTGGTTGTTCCCTTCCACCACCAATCCGGATCGATGGCAGGACGCCACGCGACGATGTCATTGGCGATGTATCCTGTTCGCTCAAAGCTCCTGCCCGAGAATCCCGTGATGGGATGGATAACTATCAAGCGCTCGTAGGGTTCGAACGATTCCCAGACATACTGCTTAGCGGCTTCCTCTTTCGTCACCGCGTAACGGAAGGCCTGACTCCCCAGGTAAAAAGATGTCCAGAGACCATCGTTATCGCTATCCTCCAGACGGATTGTTGTGGGATCCTCTGGGTCCAATAACCGGGCTTCGGCAGAAAAGCCGAACCTTAAGTGGTACTTTCGGAGGTTCTCCTGTAGGTAGGTTGCTTTCTCGGCCAACGTCTCCTTTTTGAAATGGATTTTGTTTAACCCGGTGGGGGTAAGCAGATAGGCATTGCCCAGTTGATCCAGCGTCATGTCGATCACGTTATTTTGGTCCAGCCAACGGTCGGCGGTAAAGTAACGGATGCCTTCCCTGTCTTTGTAATACGCGCCAAAGTCAGTTGCAAACCAATGTCGACCGTTGACCGATAGCAACTTTTTGATTCCCGGCACGGGTAACCGGTTGCTCTTTTCCAATACCACGGAACCCTTTTCGTCGGTTTCGTAATATCCGTCAGCAGTTCCCAGAACAATCCTCTCTTCGGCAATGGCCATAGCGGTTAAACCATCTCCCTCGTGGATTTTACTCCATTGGTGGTTATCTAACCGGTAGACGGAGGTTGGCGACAACAGGTAAAACTTACCGGTACCTACTTGCAAATCAATAAAATGGTCATCGGGTAACTCTATGTCCAACAGCTTGTCGTCGCCATGGTACAAAGCAGATGCCTTATCTCCCAGCAGGAGCACCTCATCGCTCTTGTTGACCGCCAAACGGGTGTATTGATTTTCGGGAAACTGCCCGCAAATCTTTCCTGCATGCCTGTTGGTAAGGAACCGGTCGGCATAGAGGTAGTACAGGTAACCCGTCTCTTCCTGGATAGTTATGTCTACCGGGATTTTGTCGGCAAGAGAGCTATACATAAGGTCTTTGGCAATTACCTCCCCGGGGAAATCCCTGAATACTCCCTTGTCGGTCAGTATAAACAGGCTGTTATCTCCGTTAATCACTACTTTTTTCAGCTCTGCACCATCCCATTTGGGTGATACCGTGTATTTTACCGAAACGGGAGTAATGTATGGTTCGTCTTTTACCAGTGCATCGGGTCTACCGTTTCCGGTAGACCCGCATGCAAGCAAAAAAGGTAATAATAGGGCGATGACAATAATTTTTTTCATCAGAATTATTTTGATTATTCTTTGCAATGTTTGTCAATCAATAGGGTTTCCCTGTTCCCTGAAGGAGCCACATTTTCGACCAGGCACTGTTCTTGCTTGTTTCATCGCCTAAGTATTGTGTAGCCTCCAACTTCCCGATCGCAGCCTCGGCATTTTCCCTGTTTTTCTCTATTTCACTGGTTAAATGGTAATAGAAACGAAGTGGAAGCTTCTCCCTTTTGGCTACTTCTCCAGCCTTTAGTTCCGGTAGGCCGGTCCTTCGCCAGTCGAACCACGCTTCGGCGGCTGCTGACCAACTGGCGATCCACTTCTGAGTCATTATACTCTCGAGGCCCGAATAAGGAGCTCCCATCATGTAATTGTTGAATGAATTGTCAACCCCCCAGACTTTAAAGGATTCTTTTATCCCATTGGCGTAATGTTCTTCGGGAGTTCCTGGGGCCCAGCCATATAAAGCGGCTTCGGCAAGGATGAAGTTGATTTCGGATGCCGACATGAGTCTCATTTGCAACAGGTTACCTTTGGTTGCCTTGTAAATGTTGTTCAGTTGAGAAACATGGGGATTGTAGGTCCCCTGGCCGGCGTCGGGCTTCTTGTTGTAAATCTGGGCTATTCTGCATCCCGGAGGTATGCCCACATATTCCTGGTCAAAATCGATGCTCACGCCATTTGCCGCCAGATAGGCATCGGCCACATCCTGAGAAATTTCCCGTTTCCCGTTCACAACACGGTCAATATTGGTGCCGCTAACCAATACGTAAGGGGTTTCTATTTTATTTGCCCAAACGGCAAGCCTAGGATCTTTTAGGTCCTGAAGGGTTTCTACCAAAGTAGAACAAAGTTTTAACCGCATATAGCTTCCGCTCGGTGAGATGTCGTATACGGTATTGGTAGGCCATGAATCACCGGATGCCGACCCGATGTATCCCACGTTTGCATCGTCATTTGAAGAGGTTATCAATGGGTACTTGTTACTGTCTGAAGTAATTTTCCTGATACCCTCTTTCGCGTAACTTGGCTCTTTCAACGACAGACGCATATAATAACGGAGCGCCAACGAATTGGCCAGCTTTCTCCATTTGGCAACATCGCCGTTGTAAAGTACATCTTGGGTTGAATTGATGTTTTTGTATTCGGCAACATTTTTGGAAAGAAGCAGATTGGCCGTATCGAGGTCGTTAATGATGCCGTGGTAAATGTCTTGCTGTGCATCAAAAGCCGGTTTGAAAAACTCTGAACCCTGTTCCGCCTTTAAGGCATCGGTGTAGGGTGCATCTCCCCATAGATCGGTTATCAGGCCAAAAGTATATGCTTTTAGAATGAGTCCGACTCCCTGGTGAAATTCGTACCCACCTGCTACCGCTTTATTATAGTATTCATCGGCATTTCGCAAGATTCCATAATACCCTGACCAGCTTTGACTTAAGTTAGTCCATTCATAGCTGTTGTGTCCGTCTGACCATCCATCTTTTTGGGTATGTTGCATGACCCCGGCAATATCGCCGAACCCTAGGCCCACTACCGTTTGTCCAATCCCGGTGATAACAGTTGGCAGCAACAGGTTAAGATCGGCAACTTCAGGTGCGATATCATTGGGATTGATGTTTAACTCGGTAAGGTCTTTACATGAAACGAGGGTAGTAAAAACCAATATTAGGATAAAAATAAAGCTGTTATTTATCTTTTTCATGATGGCAATGATTAATTCGTTAGAAAGAGAAATTTAATTTAAATCCAATGGGAACAACCCAAGGGTCAACATTATACCGCTCAACACCCTGACTGAAGTGTCCGCCACCTTCTGCTTGGAACGCCCTTTCCGGATCCACACCCAATTCAGAAGACTTAGTCCATAAAATGATGTTACGGCTATACACTGAAACATTCACATCACTTAAGCCCCATTGTCGCGCTATCTTACCTGGCAACTGGTAGCCTAACGATATCTCTCTCAGTTTGATATAATCGGCGTTGAATAGGTTCGATTCACCAATTTCCCACGGGTAATTCAGCGCGGAGGGAAGGAAAAGAGTACCTTCGGCACCAAGATTTTCCCGCCTCAAGATAAAATTGCCGTTTTCATCATACTCTCCCATAACCCCCGGTGCAAAAAAGCCATCATACACGATGGTACCGCTGTAAGACTCGGGGAATCCCCCTTCCTCCGGAGTATGACCGCCAACCGGTACCGGTCGGTTGATAAACAGTAATTTATCGGCATTGGCTATAACCCAGTCGCGCAACTCGTTGCTTGCCTTACCTCCCAGCGGGCCGGGATTTACAATTTGATCGAGCCATGCTCCATTCTCCTTGTCTTCCGATAAATACCTCCATGTTTGTGAGACATACTGTCCGCCAGAACGCCAATCGACAGTCATGTTTAAGGTGAATCTCTTCCAGGAAAGCGAAGTTTGCATCCCCATAATAAAATTGGGATTGTAATTCCCTACCTTTGTAAACTCTTCTTCATGCTGCCACGCGAGTTGGGTTTCCGACAGGAGCGGATAACCGTAGTATTTGGAATTTTTATCCGTTACCCGTTTTACCTTCTGCGAATAGAGATCGCCTACCAGCCCATCACGACCTTCAGCAGCACTTTTGGCGTATGCAATACTTTTTACCCTACCTTCGTTCCACGCTTCAATGAAGTCTATACCTTCGGCGAGCTCGAGTATGGTGGTTTTGTTTTTGGTGAAATTGATGTTTACATCCCATTGCCAGTCGTTTGTTTTAACGGGAGTGAATCCCAACATGAATTCAACGCCTTTGCTTTGGATCAGTCCCGCATTGACGAAGACGCTACTGAATCCGGTTGATACAGCCAGGGGTACCGAAAACATCTGGTTTTCGTTCTTATTTTGATAGTAAGTTCCTTCGAATCTCAGGCGATTAGAAAACAGACGAATGTCGGTGCCCAATTCGTAGGAGGTAATCAATTCCGGCTTCAATTCAGGGGCTAGCAAACCTCCAGATTTTGATAACCTCGTGGCCTCCCCCCATTGTCCTGAATTTCCATAGGTGGCAAGCAGTCTGTAAGGTGAGGTGTCATTACCCACTTGTGCCCATCCGCCTCTGAGTTTGAACATGTCGACCTTCTTCCCCATGTTAATGATTTTATCGAACATCAAACTTAGTGATGCCGAGGGATAGAAGTAGGAGCGGTTTTGTTTTGGTAGCGCACTCGACCAATCGTTGCGGGCAGTCAAATCGACATAGGCTATATCTTTCCATCCCCAATTCATCATGCCGTATACACTATTGATCTGTTTTTCATACCTCGCATTGGAATAGTTCAGCGCACCCGAACTGATGTTCCTGATTGTATACACGTTAGGAACAACCAAACCGGCGCCGGGTTTTGAGGAGGTACTTATACCGGATGATTTTGAATACCTCACATTGCCCCCACCGGAAAGGATAAGTGAAAAGTCATTCCAATTTTTTTTCCAGGTGGCTAACGCGTCGATGTTTCTTTCAACATTGTTTCCATTATAGATTCCATAAGCCCCATTATTGGCCTCCTGAGTATACCCGGGAGCTATCTTGGTTTCCCGTACTTCATCCAACTTGTTGAGCGAATACCTCCCCGTGATATTCAGATTATCAAGAATATCCCAACTAACGGCCACATTCCCGAAAAGGAGGTATCTCCTGAAGCTATTGTTTACATCATAGGCCAGGAACCACGGGTTCTCATGGGCATTGGATACTCGTTTGATATCACCACTTCCTATTTTATAGTCGCGTAATTTGTTGATATCGATATTCGCGGGATGTGCGTAAACCCATTGGAGAGGGTTTGTACCTCTATTTGACGAAGGCCTGTTGTCAGCCCAATTATCGGAGAAGTTAATGTTGGTGTTCACCGTCAAGTTTTTGGTTGCTTTTGAGGAGGCTGACAGCGACAGGCTGTTTTTATTCAGGTCGGAGTTGGGTATCAGCCCGGAGTGCGTCATATTGGTCAAGCCGAGACGAAAATTAACTAACCCCTCTCCGCTAGAAATGGTGGCGCTGTTGGTAGTGGTAAATGCATAATCCTTTACAAAGTCCTTTATATTATTGGGATATGAAACCAGTTCAGTGGGTACCGCCACACCGTTGGCGTCTAGTGGTGCATCCCACTGGACAGCCCAGTAGCCTTTGTCAAGCTCAGGGCCTGCAAAAGATTTTTGGTCGGGAGTAACGATCGGTAATATACCCCCGCCGACATCTTCGGGGCGATAGGAGAAGTAACCGGTAGCAAACCGATGATGGGTTTTCAGGTACCGAACCGGGAGATCAAAAACCGTATTGGAGGTGATCGTCACTTTCATTTTTTGTTTTTCTCTCGCCTTCTTGGTAGTGATAAGAACCACACCGTTACCGGCACGTGTCCCGTAAAGTGCAGCGGCATTCGCACCTTTCAGGATTGAGACACTTTCTATGCTCTCGGGGTCGATGTCAGCGATGGCGTTGCCGTAGTCGACACGGTTGTCCGAACCAAATCCCCCGACGTTATTGATGGAGTTTGACATGGGAACACCGTCAACCACGAATAACGGTTGGTTGTCGGAACTCATGGAAGATGCCCCCCGGATAATCATACTTACCGATGAACCGGCCCCGCCCGTGGAGCTTATGGTTACCCCTGAAACTTTTCCTGACATTGAATTCAACAGGTTTTCCTGAGCGATCCGCGTCAACTCTTCTCCTCCCACCTTACCGACGGAGAAACCCAGTGATTTTTCTTCACGCTTGATACCCAGGGCTGTTACTATCACTTCATCAAGGTGTTCCATGCTCTCCTCCATCGCCACGTTGAGTATTCTTCTACCTTGGACGTCTACTTCTTGAGATTGGAAACCAATGAATGAAAAATGCAACGTGGCGTTGTCAACTACCTCAATATTGTATTTCCCATCTATGTCTGTAACCGTACCGATAAAAGTTCCCTTTACCACGATGCTGACCCCTGAAAGGGGTGTGTTGTCGGTTGCCGAGGTTACTGTACCTGTAACCTCGATTCTCTCTTGAGCAGCAGATTTCACAGAAAACAGAGTAATGCATATCCCTGTTAACAAAACAAAGATGTGAAAGCGCTTAGGATATTTATTTAGAATTCTTTTCGTCTTCATGCTGAATAAAGTTCAATGATTATTTACTTAACAACCTCAAAACTAAGCACTAAGGCATGTGTGTTTATCCCGATAATTTGAGCTGGACTTGTGCCTGCCGCCATAAACAGGACCAATTGCATACGTGTGTCGGTAATAGATTTTACCATCACTTTGCGTTGAAAATCTCGAAGACCGATAAACTCTGTGCCGGAAAAATCCAACGTCATTACGTTATTGAATACAATCGAGTAAGTCGGCGGAGCATAGACAGACGAGACGGTAAAATTATCCTTTTCTTTAAAGGTGAAAGTGGCCCCAGCTTGTGGGGTGTACTTTGCAATACACAAACCGTATTGTTGTCCGTTTGCATTGATAATACCGGCTCCTCCACTGCCCATCATTTCATAAACCAGTCCAGTTAAAGCTCCTCCATCTTCTTTAACATCATGCCTGTAACTACCATCGTAGTGAAAAGTAAACTCGTCTTTGTAAACGTCTCCCATTACAAATTCAGAAGTGAATATTCCGTCGGGGAGCGGTCTGGGTGTTCCGCTTACGACACTCAACCCCGCGTCGGCATTAGCAAGATAATCTCCTGCCGAAGAGTGATTTGTCGTGAGCTTCCAAGTCTTGCCCTTATACCCTTCAGCGGTATGATCTCCCGTTAATAGGGCATACGGCGTAAGGGCAACGGCTAAATTTACCTGGGCGGTTACTGAATTACCACTCTTGTCTTTTGCCGTTAATGTAGCGACATAATACCCCCCCTCGTCGTACACGTGTACGGGGTTTTTCTCATTGCTACTGTTTCCATCCCCAAAATCCCACTCCCAGCTTACCGCACTGTGGGTAAGCGCTGTGAATGCGGCCTGTTTCCCATCTATACTGTGGAAAATCAGGGCGGAAAGCGGTAAGTCATCCCCAGTATCTTCACTGGAACACGATGGGAAAAAGAGGGCCATCATGCCCAGTAAGAGGGGGGCAAAGTGCAAATAACGTGTTTTCATAAAATCTTTACTTTACTATTATTAATAGATTTGAATTCATTTTCAATTCATTCACCAATAATTCCCATATTCCTGCCATAATGAGCTTTACGCTCTTCATTTGGCAAATAGTCAGCCCGTACGCCTTGTCCCATAGCGGACCGCGCCTCTTCCGTCAGCTTCTGAAGAATATTCCCGGTGGCCTTCTCAACGTCGCTTACCGGCAAAACCAAAAAGCTCCACGAAAGGAAATCCCGTAACCAGGCATATACGTCACCGATGCCGACGACTTACCGGGCCGTGTTCGCCGGAAGTTGTGCCAATGCCCCTTTCACGGACTCTTCCAGCGTATCGATATAATCTAGCGGGTGCTGGCGGTACTGATTTTTGGAGGCATCGCAATAAAGGCCATTTTTCCACCGGGGATAAACGGCAATATGCGCAGCCACCTCCTTTCCCGAAACGGCATCAACAATTAACGCCCGGCAGGAATCCGTTCCGTAATCAATTCCTATAACCAATTTTCCCATTTCTATTGATGATATTTTTTGCTGCGGGCAACTGTAAAGCTATAATAGGTGATGATCATGAAGGCAATCGCGGGTACCCAATAGGCAAATTTGATGCTCCCTGACTGGTCGGAGAGAATGCCCTGCAGTTGTGTCAATACCGCGGCACCCGCGATGGCCATCACCATGCCCGATCCCGCGATCTTGGTGTCTTCTCCCAAGCCTTTCATCCCAATGCCATAGATAGTGGGAAACATCAGCGACATACAGCCCGAGATTCCCATCAAAGCGTAAACGCCGATGAAGCCTTGTCCATAAATGGTTATCAAACAGCAAGCAACGCCAAGTACCGCCAAGGCGGAAAGTAAATTCACCGGTTTAATCCATTTCATCAGGAAGGTACAGACGAAACGTCCGATGACAAAAAGGACTAGCGACAAGATATAATAGGTGGCACCGGCCTGTTCCGCGGTGCGTGGCAGCAAAGCGTCAATACCCAACGACTCCGTCAAGTTGTAAAATCCGCCCGCGATCGGTTCCACGTTTCGCAAAGCAGCAATGATGGATTCTTGGGAGGCGTTGCTTCCCAATCCGGCAATCACGTCATCGAATTGAAGTTGCTGCATCGCGTAGCGAATGATAAACGACCAAACGGCAATTTGCGCTCCCACGTAGAAAAATTGTGCCACTACCCCCCAAACGTAGTTTTTGTTTCTTTTTAAACGACCAAAGGTGGCTTTCAGGTTAAGCGTTTTGTCATCGTCCTGCGCTTTCGGCATTCTGGTGAACAGTATCAACAGGAAAAGCACGAGCATGACCAGGCCCAATATCATGTACGCCATGGTGACCGCCTTGAGTTCACTGTTTTGGATGTTTACCAGATGCACTTCGTCCAATGCTGCCCGTTCGGTTGCGCTCATGGTGTTTAATTGCGAGAGAACGAAAATCTGACTCACCAAAACACCGGTCAAGGCACCGAAAGGATTGAACGACTGTGAAAAATTGAGTCGTCGTGTAGCCGTACGCGGGTCGCCCAACGCGTAAACGTAAGAGTTGGCGGCGGTTTCCAACACCGATAAGCCGGCGAACAGCACGAAAATGGCCAGCAGATAAGTCGCGAAACTGAGTGGCGAACTGATGTTGTTTGCCAACATGGCCGGGTAAAAGAGTATCCCGCCAGTAATGCATAACCCCAAACCCAGCAAAACACCCGACTTATAGGTATGTTTTTTAATGAAAATGGCACCCGGAAGGGCGAAGCACCCGTAACCCAGCAAATAACAAACCACCTGGATCCAGGCTGTTTGCGTATCCGACAAGCTCATGATCCGCTTGAAGGCAGCCAGCATGGTGTCGGTCATGTTGTTGGGAACCGCCCAAATAAAAAATAGGGAGGTGAGCAGGATAAACGGGAACACAATCCCCGGGGGCACTAAACGTTGTTTTTCTACGCTACTGTTCATACGTTTTTTTGATATTTACAGGGTCGCTATGCACCCTCTCGTTGTTTAGAAAACCTGTTTTACTTGTTGGAGACTTACACCGAGCAGTTTTTCACAAATAGGCGATAAGACCACTTCGTCACCTACAAAGTGATAAACATTATGCAGGTGCGACAATGATTCGCCCGGTTTCAAAAATGCTGCCGGCGAGCAGCTTTCCAGTTCCAGGAAGGGGCCCATGATGCTGCCGTCCTCCAGCGGTCCATCGTTGTACGCGTTCAAGGCATCTCCTATAAGCGGATCTCGCTCGGGATTCCATTCCTGGTTGAGATAGACGGCAGAGGGATCAATGTCAAAGGTAACTACCGTGAGTCTTCTGGAGATCGGGTCGTAATTGCCCGCGATGGCTTTCGTTCGTTTGGCATTCATTCCCAATTTCCCGCGCATCTTTCCATCGGTTTTGAAGAAGAGCGTGCCATTGTTGTCATCCAGCAGTCGGTCAGCGGGGATTTCACCGAAATAATCGGAGGTAACTACCCGTCCGAGCTCTTTTTCGTCCCCTTGGTTATATGGGACCATGGTCACTGCCGAATCCGAAGGGTTGAACATATCGAGCATCCAGATACAGACTGTCCCAGTTTTTCGCGTCCATTCAAAATCATTGTTGTTGGTAATGATATTCTCAGTGGCGTAGGCTACCACATCCACATCCTGAGGTAACGCCAAACCCAGCATTTTGGCTATGTCGGCATCGGATAACAACGACACTTTACGCTCCACGGTCATGTTTAACACAGAACCCTGATAATTATTCAGTTCCATCGTTTTGCTAAACAGGACAGAACTCTCGGAGATGCTTTCCACCGTCCACTCTTCTATATCGATAGTTTTTGGCGTATGCCAGTTATCATATACCTGCTCTTTCCCGGGTGCGAAGTATATGGAGTATTGCCCGCCCTCGGGTCCCAACCATAAGCGATTCTCACCACCGAACCCGTTCATATGCTCATCCACCACTCCCACATCGAAAAATCGGTAATTCACGAACCCGTGGCTATTCCCTTCCAGCCCATTGGTCGTGGAGGTGAACACTTTAGCCTGGTATTTTGCCGAGAGGATCAGTTGCGCTTTTTCGTCGTCTGATTTCAGCACGATCAACCCGGAATCTTTTTCGGACAGATAATTCAGATCGTATCCGAACGTTCCTTTTTCATACATCTTTGCCATATTATCCGATGATTTTTTACTGTTACCCACGCATGAGAGCAAGATCAAGCTTCCCAGTGCGATAGGCAATAAAGTGCTACAGATCTGTTTTAGTATTGTCTTCATAATGAGTTACTTTACTTCATTTACCCGTTTATCGAGTTTTGTCTAGACCCCTTCTTAATAGGTATGCAAAGAAGCCGGTCGGGGCTATTATTCCAACTTCAACAAAACACCTTGTCCCGGGGCCAGCCAGAAATAGTTGTTGAAATCTTCAAGCTCTCCTTTCCACGCCGACTGCATCTTGATTTTTTTTGTCCCGTCTCTTAACTCGGGCATCACGGGATGCGATCTATCCAAACTTTTATTGACGATCATCACCCAACTTGAACCATCTTCATGAATGAAGTCGCCCACCACGAATTCGCCGTAGGGGACATTCTTTAGCAGGCAGTGGTCCATTACTCCCCTGCACCCTTCGGGAATCGAGCCGAAATGGTACACTTCGACGGAACGCAGTTTCAATAAGGTTTTTCCAATATTCTGGATCTGCCTGTTCATATTGCGCAACAGATCCCAGGTCGGCGTGCGCTCTCCAAATTGATCCAGCGGGCCGCCCCTGAAATTACCCAGATCAGGAGCGGAAAGGATGGGGAGGGAAGCGGATATAAACTTGTAATAAGAGAGACCTTTAGCACCGTAAACCAACGATGCGAAAATTCTTATTCGAAGGTTGGCGTCGGTTACCAAGCTGTAATCCCAGTGAGGGGCGGTAAGTATGCAGTTCCAGAAGGGGAGTTCATACTTTAACGAAGCGTTCCTGACCTGTTCCAGGTTTTTCCAGAAAAACGAATTCTGCCCGTCACCCACGACGTAATCCTCCACGTAATTGTCATAGGAGTAGGCCGTAGGCCTACAAATATTGCCAAATCGATCCAAATAGGACTCGTAATTATCACCGAAAACCTGGGTAGGAAAAAGGTTCACGTATGGCCACTTCCCGGGTGCCAGCTTCTTGACCAACTCGATAGATTTGGCCAGTTCGGGAAGCTCTTCGGTTTGTGGCTCATCTTTCAAATGATAACCGTACAGGGCGGGGTGATCGTTATAGGTAGCTATCAACCTTTCAATAACCGGGTTTGCCGTCGATGAATTGTAGCTTGAAAAGATTACCCCCGAGAGCTCTTCGTCATAAATAACCCCTCTGATGCCGTACTTATGGCAGGCATCTAAAAATTCGGGTTCCACGAAAGCGACCAAGTTGATGCCGCACTGCTGCATATCATCCAGAACCTTCTCCGTGTTCACGTAATCCCATGCCATCAGCGGGAAAACTGTGTCGGTTACGGAACTTGGGTTTGTTGAGGGGCTTACTTGCGCGAAACCGTTCAGGGGCAGCAATAGCCAAAGTACTACTATTATAATATTCCAGCAAAATTTCATACGATCGTCATTATTTAACCAGTCATTATTCGTTTCCCCACAACCGCGGGTCGTTACCCTTCGCTTTTCTCCACGCGTCTCTCCACCGGTGCATGTCGATGAAGTTGATAAACGGTTTGGGTTGTCGCATCTCTTTGGTGGGAGCCGGTGGAAGGCTTACCGCCTCGTCTTGGTACCAGTAAGCCACGGTGGCCAGGTCAAGGGTGAGGTTATTGTTGTGTCCCGTCTCAATCGTCCCCTTTATTTCCTTCTCAAAGTAGATGGGGTCGCTAATAAAGAAGCGGTAGACGTGGGTTCTTCCCAACCATCCGATATCGTTATTCACCCTTGGATACCCGAAATAAGGGTGTGAAAATGGCTCTTTGGGACACCAGGAGGTGTTAAAGAAGTCCTCGGTACCCGTGCCTATTAAAGAGGGGGTTTTTTCACCATCGATAAACCACATGTCATCTCCTTCACCATACCACATGGGGGTGGGGGAATGGACGTAGTAATTGACACCCACGAAGTGCCCTTTCCCCTTGGTGTTGATCATCACGTAGTTCCGCTCTCTTTGGGTGTTAGGTTTCCATTCACCCGTGAGCGCCCATTCGGTTTCCCCTTCAGGCAACGCTTCCGTCAGATTATGGTTATACCACGCGTGGAAGCGGCCCATCCCCTCGGGCAGTTGTTCCATCTCAAAATAATCGACATAGAAATAGAAGGCGTTGATGTTCTTATCGGTTTGGTTCTCTATCTCTACCCGCGCACCCTTTTCAAAGGGCATCGCGAAGTAGCTCACCAACGATGTCCCGTTTTCGGGGCCGGCTGCCAAGGGGAGCGACGCGTAATTATACCGTTCATCCCAACCTTGTCCAAAAAAGGGACCGATGGGCGATTCCACGGATGGGTAGTCGTTCCCATCCCAATAGATACGCAAGATGATGTCATTGCGGCTTAACTCTCCGGGAGGAGGTGAGATGGTAATCCAGATATGGTTGATTATCCCGGTACCGTTGATTTGCGCGATGCTCCTCTTTTCACCCGGCTCGAAAGGCTCCAGGTGGTCGCGATTCCCTCCCGTTGGATCGGTGCTGGATATCCTCTTGTTCTTAATACCCGATTTGACCTTCGCCAGTTCCATCAACTCACCTTGCGATCCCGCTTGAGGGAAGAGGGGAAAAACGAAGGCCATCCCTGAAAGGAAAACTCCCAAAAGAATAATCTGCTTTTTCTTCATGTTATCATGTCATTAAATGAATTTTTCATCTACTTGTATAGAGGTCCATACGCGGCGCAAGCCCTAAAATCGGCTCCCTCGTTATCGGATCCGAAAGAGGCCCAAGCGCTGGGACGGAATATCATCTTATCATCCACGTTATGCATATTCACCGGGATGGATAGGGCAGAGGCCAAGGTGATCAGGTCAGCGCCGATATGACCGTAGCTGATAGCACCGTGGTTAGCTCCCCAATAGTGCATCACCGAGTAGACATCGGTGAACCTGCCCTTTCCGGTTAAGCGTGGAACGAAGAAGGTGGAAGGCCACGTTTTATCGGTACGCTTATCGATGATGTCAAACACTTCGTCGGGAAACCTTGCCGTCCAACCTTCGGCGATTTGAAGAACAGGACCCAACCCCTTCGCGAGATTTAAACGGCACATGGTAACCGGCATGCTCGCCTTGCTCAACAGCTTGGAGGAGTAACCCCCACCCCTGAAATACTCGAGGGAAGAGGGTCCCCAGCGGGTGGCTTTCAACATCGCGTCTACTTCTTGTTCCGTTATTTCCCAATGAGGTTTCATGACCGGTGCCCCGTTTTTGGTCTGTTCACCGGTAGCGTCAAGCGTACAAGCCCCAGAGTTAATCAGGTGAATAACGCCATCTTTCAGTATTCCTTCAGGTTTCCATCCAGATACCCTTTCTATCGCGTCGGGGCTCCAGTACGTTCTTACGTCCGCGAAAATCTGCGCCGTGTTGGTTAACAGGTTACCGAACAACATCGACACCCCGTTCAAGTGATCGTTTTCGGTAGCGAAAATAAACGGTGCACGTATCCCGTTCCAATCGAAAGAGGAGTTCAGGATAGCTTCGGAAAAATCGCCGTTCGGTAAGAAGTCGGTCCATTGACGTTGCCCCTGAAAACCGCCCGCGATGGCGTTGTGACCCATCGCCTCCTCTTTGAACCCCATCTCGTCAAGCTTCTTGTTTCCAATCATCAGGTCACGCATGATCAGGGTCATTTTCACCACGTACTCCCAATCTTCATCCTTCTCTTTTCGGCTTTTGATCAGGTGTGTCGGGTTGTGGTCAGGCAATTCATTGGGTTTGCAATGCTTGCTGACCCATTCTAAAGCTTTTTTATACTCCTCTTTATCGTATATCTCCTGCTCTATACGACGGATTATTTCAGAACTATCTACCTGTTCCGTACGCATCCCCAAATACTCCTGTAAGAACTCGGGGTTCACCATGGAACCGGCAATTCCCATAGAGACGGAACCTATAGACAAATAGGATTGTCCCCTCATGTAGGCAACAGCTAACCCTGCACGTGCAAAGCGAAGCAACTTCTCCTGAACCTCTTCAGGTATGCGGGTATCGCCCATATCTTGAACATCTTGTCCGTAGATACCAAAAGCCGGAAGCCCTTTTTGCGTGTGTGCTGCCAACACCGCTGCCAAATAGACCGCTCCCGGCCTTTCCGTACCGTTAAATCCCCAAACCGCTTTGGGAATTAACGGGGTCATATCCATCGTCTCAGAACCGTAACACCAACATGGGGTTACCGAGACAGATAGCCCCACGTTCTCTTTATCAAACTTTTCGGCACAAAGGGCTGCCTCTTTAACTCCACCGATACAGGTATCGGCGATTACACACTCCACGGGAGATCCATCAGGGTAACGCAAATGCTTCTTATATAAAGCCTCCACGCTTTTTGCCAAACCCATCGTAGTCTCTTCTAATGACTCTCTAATTCCCCTTCTCCTGCCATCTATAATGGGACGAATACCGATTTTTGGATAACTTTGTTTCATATATACATATTTTTATAATTGAGTCAAACGTTGTTTCACAGGTATCTCCTGTTTTCGTTCAAAACTAACTCTGCCTCTAACACTACCTGTTTTGTTTCTTCGCTTTTCATTTCAATATGATCAATTAACAGTTCTACCGCGTTTTTTGCCATCTCTTTGATGGGCTGTTTAATAAAAGGCACGGCATAGGGTAAAATATAGAAGGCATCATTTTCATCAAAGCACATGATTTGGATATCTTTCTGGATATTGATATTTTTCTTGATCAACTCCTTAACCCCATTGATGGAAATGGAATTGGTCGTGAAAAAAACGCCGTCGATCTTATCTTTTTTTGACATTAAGTTTCCAATAGCCCTGCGAGTATCGCTTTCCAAAAAATCGTACCTTACCTCTTCCATAATGTCCGGATCATACATACCCGCATGCTTCAAAGCATCTTCACAACCCCTTCTTCGCTCATTAATATGGTAATGATCTTGCTTATACGTGACCAAACCAATTCGTTTACACCCTTTTTGAATGAGCTGTTCGGTAGACCTATATGATATCTCGTAATTATTGATCAACACCGAAGTAACCGATAATTCCGGAAAACTTCTGTCAACCAAAACAAAGGGCATCTTTGTGTTTGTTAATTTTTGTAAAAGATGTTGACTTTTTTCAGTAGCCGTTATAATAAGTCCTTCCACTTGCCGGGCATACAAAAAGTTGATGGCATTTTCCATTGCCTTGAGTTGCTCATTGGTGTTCCCTATAATCACACTATACCCTTTTTCTTCGGCAAAAATTTGTATATATAAGGCAAGCGTACCAAAAAAGAGGTTGGAAACATCAGCAACAATTAAGCCTATGGTTCGGGATTTGCCCATTTTCAAACCCTTGGCTAAGGTGTTTGGAACATAGTTTAACTCCGCGGCCTTGTCCAAGATTTTTTGTGTCATTTTCTTACTGACCCGCCCTTTCTCGTTTTTACCATTTAGAACAAGGGATACGGTTGCAGTAGAAACACCCAACTCTGTGGCAATATCTTTTAGGGAAACTCTTTTCAAACTGATAATATATTTACCATTAATTAAAACAAAAATAATAGGTTAAACGATTAATCAAAAATATATTCATATGTTTTGCAACATGTTTTCTCCATAAATGCACTGCCGATGATACGTTTAAAAATGGTTTAACTACTGCAAATTTTTCGTACATTCGCGATATGGACGACATCTATAAAACGGTGGATAACCCCGCGGAGGGGTACATCAACGAGAAGAAGAGTAAATTCTTTTCGTTCATTTACCCGGTGAAGAGCGCCGATGAGGCCTTGGAGCGGGTAAAGGAACTGCGCACGAAGTACTATGATGCACGTCACGTCTGCTGGGCTTACATGTTGGGCTGGGAGAGGGAGGAGTTCCGGGCAAACGACGACGGGGAGCCGTCGGGTACGGCGGGACGACCTATCCTGGGACAGATCAACTCGGCCGAGCTCACAGATGTGCTGATCGCCGTGGTACGCTACTTCGGGGGAACCCTGCTGGGAACAGGAGGATTGATTAAAGCGTACAAGGAGGCGGCGGCTGACGCCATTGCTAACGCGGAGGTGGTGGAGAAGACGGTGGACGATTCAATCGACATTCATTTTGAATACCCCTTGCTCAACGAGGTGATGCGGATACTGAAACAGTTCGACGAGGTGCAGTGGACGCAGGATTTCAAAGAGAGCTGCCGCATGCGATTGCAGGTGCGCCGATCGTTGTCAGAGCAACTGCAGGGGATGCTGTCGGCCATCCATGGGGTCACGTTAACCGTGAATTAACCCCGGAGTTGATGATTACTGGCCAGGATCGTTTTATTACCCTCACGTATTGGAATTTGCCAAACGAGCAGCTGCTCACTTAATCGCCAAAAAATCTTAATAAACGCGGAATTTCCTAAAACATTGTCGTTCCTAATCCAAAATGACTACTTTTGCAGCGAATTTCCAGTTTCATGTAGAATACGGGGGGATTACTGTAGGAAAGGTGTATGCCGTACCGTTAAATGAACATGTGAACGGCTTATACCACACCGTTGGAATACGAGGGAATGGCGTAAACCACACCTTTAAAGTATTAACCGTAATATAAAAGGAAGAGCATTTGAATGGAAAAAAACCTGGTTATCGTCGAGTCGCCCGCGAAAGCGAGGACCATTGAAAAATTTCTTGGGACAGACTTTCACGTTATGTCAAGCTATGGTCATATACGTGACCTCAAGAAAAAAGATTTCAGCATTGATATTGAAAACGATTTCATGCCCATCTACGAGGTTCCGGCCGATAAGAAGAAGGTGGTGGCCGAGTTGAAGGCTGCTGCCCAGAAAGCCGATACGGTTTGGCTCGCCTCGGACGAGGACAGGGAGGGGGAAGCTATTTCGTGGCACCTGTTTGACGAACTGGATTTAAAAGAGGAGAATACCAAGCGAATCGTTTTTCACGAGATAACCAAGAATGCCATTCAAGAGGCTGTGAAGAACCCCCGCTCCATCGATCAGAATCTGGTGGATGCGCAACAGGCGCGGAGGGTGCTGGACCGTATCGTGGGTTTCGAACTGTCGCCCGTGCTCTGGAGGAAAATCAAGCCGGCCCTATCCGCGGGGCGGGTACAATCGGTCGCGGTGCGGCTCATCGTGGAGCGGGAGAGGGAGATACAGCAGTTCCAACCGGAAGCAGCCTACCGTATCGTGGCCATCTTCACGAAGGAGGAGGATGGGCAGTGGCACGAGGTGCGTGCGGAGTACAACAAGCGCTTAAAAACCAAGGAGGAAGCCTTTGCTTTACTGGAAAAGTTGAAAACCTCCACGTTCAACGTGGAGGAGATCCATACACGGCCGGCCAAGAAAACACCGGCCGCACCGTTTACCACATCTACCCTGCAACAGGAAGCCTCGCGTAAGCTGGGCTTCTCGGTGGGGCAGACCATGATGGTGGCTCAGCGGCTATACGAGTCGGGAAAGATCACCTATATGCGTACTGACTCGGTGAACCTGTCGGGTTTGGCCATCGGTACTGCCAGAAGCGAGATCGTGGAGCAGTATGGAGAGAAGTACCATAAGGCACGCCGCTACGCGACCCAGTCGAAGGGTGCTCAGGAGGCACACGAGGCGATACGGCCTACCTACATGAGTCAACATCAGGTGAGCGGAACGGCACAGGAGAAACGGCTTTACGAGCTGATCTGGAAGCGTACCATCGCCTCGCAGATGGCGGATGCGGAGTTGGAACGGACGACCGCCTATATCGGTATATCAAATGAAGAGGGCAAATTCGTGGCCAACGGTGAGGTGATCAAGTTCGACGGTTTCTTGCGTGTCTACCTTGAGGGGACGGACGATGAGAACGTGGAGAAAGAGGAGGGGGTACTCCCGCCAATCAAAAAGGGAGAGGCCTTGGCCATGCAGGAGACGACAGCCACGGAGCGTTTCACACAACGACCTCCTAGATACACGGAAGCCGCGTTGGTGCGTAAGATGGAGGAGCTGGGCATAGGCCGCCCCTCCACGTACGCACCTACCATCTCTACCATCATCACCCGCGAATACGTGGATAAAGGGAACATCGAAGGGGTGGAGCGTGCCTACAACGTCCTCACACTTAAAAAGGGGACGATCAAGGAGGTGAATAAGAAGGAGATGGTCGGTGTCGATAAGAACAAGTTGTTCCCCACTGACATAGGTGTGGTGGTGAATGATTTCTTGGTGGAGTACTTCCCATCGATCGTAGATTACAACTTTACCGCCCGGGTCGAGAAGAATTTTGATAAGATTGCCGAAGGGAAAGCGCGATGGAACGAGTCGATCGCCGAATTTTACGACTTCTTCCACCCTAAGGTGGAGGAGATTTCCCAGATGCGCACCGAGCACAAGGTGGGTGAACGGGTGCTGGGCACCGATCCCAAGACGGGACGGCAGGTGTCGGTGAAAATCGGCCGTTATGGCCCTATGGCGCAGATAGGTACGCAGGACGAGGAGGAGAAACCCCTCTTTGCCTCGTTGCAGAAATCGCAGTCAATCGAGACCATTACCCTAGAAGAGACGCTGAAGCTGTTCGAGTTGCCCCGAATTGTGGGCGAGTTTCGGGGGAAAGAAGTGGTAATCGGGGTGGGACGGTTTGGTCCCTACGTGCGTCACGCTGGTAAGTTCGTATCACTTCCGAAAGGGATGGATCCGCACGAGATTGAGTTGGACGAGGCTATCGGCTTAATCGAAGCGAAAGAGAAGAAGGACCTGGAGAGGATCATACGGACTTTCGACGAGGAGCCCGAACTGCAAGTGTTGAACGGACGATACGGCCCCTACATCGTGTATAAGAAATCGAACTATAAGATCCCGAAGACGGTGGATCCTCACGCCCTTACTGTAGAGGAGTGCATGAAGATCATCGAGGATTCGGACAGAAGTAAACCGACCAAAAGAGCGACGTCCAGGAGAGCGACTACAGGGAAAACCACCACAAAAAAAACCACTTCTGGGAAAAAAGCGGCCAAGGGAAAGACTGCAGGGAAATCAACTGCAGGGAAATCAACCACAGGAAAGAGAGCGGCAAAAAAAACCAAAAAATAGATGTTTGCTCTTGTTGGGGATTTAGGGTGTAGTGATCAGGATCAAGGATTCGGATATGCTACTTGTTCAGATTTGCTACTGGAATTAAATCCCCGTTAGGGAACATAAATCCTTGTCAGGTTATTCAAAAGGGGTAATAGAGGAAGAAACCCGCGATACCCGCCAGCACGATGAGCAGGATGGGATCCACCTTTTTAAACGACGCCACAAACACCACCGCGAAGATAATCCAACTCTTGTAATCAACGAAGTTGTGCCCGTTCATCAGCATCAAGGCAGCTGAGGCAATGAGCCCGATGATGGCCGGCTTGAGTACCGATAGGGACGCCCGCATCCACGGGTTGTTCTTCAAGCGGAAAAACGATACGGTGACGATCGTCATTAGGATGAACGAGGGGATACTCACCGAGAGGGTGCAGATGGCGGAGCCCAGGACGGCGTATCCCGGGGAGTAGCCCATGCCTGCGACGGCCGTGTACCCCACGTACGTGGCCGAATTGAACGCGATGGGACCCGGTGTGGCCTGCGAGATGGCCACAATATCGGTAAAGTCGTTGATTGAAAGCCAACCGTGCAAGTTCACCACTTCACGCTGGATCAGCGGCAGCATGGCATAGCCGCCCCCGAAGCCGAACAGTCCGATTTTGAAGAACGACAGGAAAAGGGCCAGGTATAGATCAATCAGTTCCATCTCTCTTTCCAGTGATTCGTTTCAAGTAAACGAAGTGAAGAATTCCCAGGAGGATGGCCACCAGCACGATAATGACTGGGGAAACCTTAAGGAGCCATACCGATAACGCGACGGCTACGGGAATCCACAGGGTTGAACGCTTCACCCCGGCCGACTTGCCCAGGCCCAAGAGCGGGGCAGCAATAAGGGCTACCACCGCCGGGCGGATGCCCTTGAACACGCTTTCAACCACGGGGTTATCCTTGAACTGGGTGAATACCATGGCGATAAGGAGAATCACGATGAAGGAGGGGAGGATGATGCCTGCGGCGGTAGAAAGGCTGCCTTTGAAACCCATCCGCTTGCGTCCCACGAAGACGGCCGTGTTCAATGCGATGGGGCCGGGCATAGACTGAGCCAGTGCCAGCATGTCCATGAACTCATCATCGATCAGCCACCCCTTTTTGTGGACCACCTCCGTACGGATGATGGGAATCATGGCGTAACCCCCACCAAACGTGAACGCTCCGATTTTAAAAAACAGCAGGAAAAGTTCCCAACAATGTTTTATCCCGCTCATCTTCACATGTTTTGGACAATAGAAAAAGCAGATTGCAAAAGAGGGTATCTATTGGCAATCTGCTTTTATAAGAAGCCGCATCGGTGGAATAAGCCGAAACTCCCTATGACAGGATTTGAGTGTCTTGGTATCTCTGTAATCCGCTGTTCCGATACATCGAAATCCCGAAGGATGCGGCCCGCCATTAATACCAAAAACGTTTCTCGGTTTCGAAAATGTTATTGATGAGTTTCCCAATCGACCAATGCGGCAATAACTCATTCACTCGCTTTTTCTATTGTCAAAGATAGGGTGTAAAAACGAAACGACCAAATAATTTTCACTTTTTTTTTGCCCTTAAACCGCTTTTTTACCGTTAAACGGTACGTTTTAACAAACTCCTCTTGTTAACAGGCTGTTATCGGGTCATAAAAAGAAGCCTAGCCAATGCGGCTAGGCTTCCAAGAGTACGTGGCGAGGTTTCTTAGAGACCATGTGGCAAGAATCTCGCCCTTTATTGTTCTGCTGTTGGGTTGTTATTCCGCTGCAAGGAACCGTTGAATATCCTCGTCGCTCACCTCATGGTCGGTAAGGTCGCCGGCCAGGTACTGGTCGTACGCGCTCATATCCACCAGCCCATGGCCGGAGAGGTTGAACAGGATGGTTTTGGATTGTCCCTCTTCTTTGGCTTTCAGCGCCTCGCGAATAGCTACGGCGATCGCGTGCGTAGACTCCGGTGCGGGAACGATCCCCTCGGTCTGGGCAAAGAGTATGCCCGCCTCGAACGACTCCAACTGCTTCACGCTAACAGCCTCGATCAGCCCATCTTTCAGTAGCTGGCTCACGATACTCCCGGCACCGTGGTAGCGCAACCCACCCGCGTGGATGTTGGCCGGTGCGAACTTATGCCCCAACGTGTACATTGGGATGAGAGGGGTGAAGCCGGTCTCATCGCCAAAGTCGTACCTGAACTCTCCCCGGGTCAGTTTAGGGCATGATGCCGGTTCAACAGCCAGGAATCGGCAGTTATTCTTGCCCGCGATCTTATGGCGCAGGAACGGGAAGGAGATACCGGAAAAGTTGGATCCTCCACCGAAGCAGCCGATGACCACGTCGGGATAGACCCCGGCCATCTCCATTTGCTTTTCCGCTTCCAGTCCGATAACGGTTTGGTGTAGAGACACGTGGTTGAGTACGCTGCCTAGCGCGTACTTGCAGTTGGGCGTCTGTATGGCCAGCTCAATCGCTTCCGAAATGGCGGTACCCAAGCTGCCTTGGTAGTTGGGCGTATCGGTAATAATCTTGCGTCCCGTTTTGGTCGACATGCTGGGCGAGGCAATCACCTGCGCCCCCCAGGTCTGCATGAGCGAGCGACGGTACGGCTTTTGCTCGTAGCTGATCTTTACCATGTATACGGCCAGTTCTATCCCGAATGTCTTTGCGGCAAAAGCCAAGGCGGTACCCCACTGGCCTGCTCCCGTCTCAGTGGTCAGGTTGGTGACCCCTTCAATCTTATTGTAGTAGGCCTGTGGCAATGCCGTGTTAAGCTTATGCGACCCTACCGGGCTCACGCTCTCGTTCTTGAAGTAGATACGTGCTGGTGTATCCAGTGCCTTCTCAAGATCAGTGGCCCGTACCAACGGGGTGGGGCGGTATATCTTGTACTTCTCCCTCACCACTTCGGGGATGTCAATCCACGTGTCGGTTTGGTTTACTTCCTGGCGGGAGAGCTCTTCGGAAAATATAGGGAAAAGATCCTCCGCCTTGATTGGCTCTTTCGTCCCCGGGTGGATCATGGGGAGCGGTTTGTTTTTCATCTCGGCCGTTATATTATACCACTGGGTGGGTATATCGGCCTCTGAGAGCAAGAATTTTTTTCTTTTTTCCATCATCATTTGTTGTTTGAAATTAAAGTTTCTTAGAGTTTTATATTTAATATGAGTTGAATTCGTTACGCCGTTTATCTTTTGTCATTTTGATCGAATTCGTGCGAGATAACCAATAATTCGTGCAAAAGTATAAAATATTTCCGACAGATTATAACGTACATGAGCAAACGTTCCTTAATAAACATTACCGTATTTCTTTCTCCAGCATTGTGCAAGTGAACTTATCCTACGCTCGCTCAGTTCATCGAAACGCGAAAAACCATACAAGGTATCTTGTAAAGTATGTTAAGACTATGAAAACCGTATTGGGTTTTCAAGTTTTCCGTGCTATCTTCGCAGCTTCTTACGGACAAGTTATGGAGACAAAAGAACGAATCATACGAAAAGCCTCGGAACTTTTTTACCAATATGGCATTAGAAGCGTTTCGATGGATGAGTTGGCTTCCTCTTTAAATATATCCAAACGCACTATTTACGAGACCTTTAAGGATAAGGAAGAGATCCTTTTATCGGTTATTTCCGCGATGAAAGCGCAGCGAAAGGCCGATTTCGAGTCGTTGGTATCCGATGCAAGTAACGTGATAGAGGTGTTTATTGCGATCATCGAGATTCATCAAACGGTTCCCGCGTGTTGCGACAGGTTCTACGATGAAATTCACCGTTATTACCCTAGGGTATCCCGATTTATCCATGATCTGAACAAGGAGAATAACCGGAAACTCCGCTCATTTTTGAAGAATGGTATTAAACAGGGGTACGTGCGTGATGACCTGAATGTAAAGGTAGCTGCTTTTCTCGTGGAGGAGAGCACGTTTACCTACGCCTTCGCCAATCAGCGGAAAAGGCCGAAGTTCTCCTACCACGAACTGTTTTACACGATGATGATCAACTTTTTACGGGGTATCTCTACCACGAAAGGAATCGAGATAATTGATGACTACTTGGCAAAAAAAAGGAACAAAACCAATAAGTAATGGAACCGATGAAAGAACCCAACTTGAGATTATTTGGAAAATGGGCATTGGGCGCTGCCTTGCTGCTCGGCTTTAGTGGTACGCCCACAGCGTATGGCAATACGCCTACAGCACTCGCTTTTTCCAACAGACCTTCCGCGGATGGATTCACCAACGCGTCTACCGTCCTCGTGCAGACGGCCGATAGCTTGGTAATCGACCTGAAGACAGCGCTTGAGATCGCGCTGAGCGAGAACCCCACGGTGAAGGTGGCCGATATGGAGATCGAGAAGAAGCAGTACGCGAAGAAAGTGGCTTATGGCAGTTTGATGCCCCAGGTGGACCTGATAGGGCTCTACCAGCGCGCCATCGAGCGGCAGACCGTTTATTTCGACGAAGGCTTCGGCTTTGGTGGTGGCGACATCGATCCCACCCAGTACACCCCCGAGGAGTTGCAGGTCATGCAGGTGCTGGGTAAGATGATGGGCGGTGGCGGTGACAAGGGTTCATCGTCCGAGGGGATTCAGATGGGCCGCTTTAACGTCTGGTCGGCCGGTATGAACGTGAGCCTCCCCCTCGTGGTTCCCTCCCTCTGGAAGAACATTCAAATGAGCGAGGTGGATATCCATATCGCCATGGAACAGGCCCGCGGGTCGCGGATCAACCTGGTGAATCAAGTGAAGAAGGCATTCTATAGCCTCTTGCTGGCACAGGATAGCTACCGCGTCTTCAAGCAGACCTACGAGACCGACTCGATAAACCTCGTGAACATTCGCAACCGCTATGACCAAGGGGTGGTAGCAGAGTATGACGTGATCACGGCCGATGTGCGACTAAAGAGCCTGATTCCCAATATACTTCAGTCGGAGAACATGATGAAGATTGCCGACCTGCAGCTGAAGATGCTGATGGGAATCGATTCGGAAGTACCGATCAAGGTGGAGGGGTCGCTTGACCAGTACAGGAGTACCCTGTTCAATGCCGTGATCCCTGCGGACACGTCACTCGTGAATAACAGCGATATCAAGCAGTTCGATCTGCAGGCCAAGCAGCTGCAGAACGTTCACGAGCTGCAGAAGTTGCAGTACGCGCCGTCACTGGTCTCCTCGTTCAACTGGACCTACATGAGCCAGAACAACGATTTCCGCTTCCGGGATTACCGCTGGGATCCCTATTCCATGCTGGGATTCACCCTGCAGATACCCATTTTTAGCGGTGGAAAACGGTACCACAACGTGAAGCAGTCGCAAATGCAGCTTTGGCAACTGGATGAGCAGCGCAAAGAGGTGGAGCGGGGACTGAAGCTGGCTATCAAGAACAATTATAACTTGATCAACAAGAATATCGAGCAGATCGTGGCTACCGAGTCGTCCGTGGCACAAGCCCGCAAAGGGCAAGAGATCACGCTCAAGCGCTATGAAACCGGTATGGGTACTATCGTGGAGGTGAACGCGGCGGCCTTGGCGGTCGTCAGTGCCGAGTTGCAGTACAGGAATGCGATATACGACTACCTGGCTGCTAAAGCCGATTTAGAAAAGGTGCTGGGATACGATATCGAACCGGTTAATTTCGATGAGTGATCATCTGTAATGGAGTACGTAACAGCGATAAAAAGAAATATAGAAAGATAGGGTATAGCGATAAATAACCAATAACTGGTCGACAGAAATGCAAATAAACTATATAACGAATTATATGAGACGATACAGCGTGTTAACGATTACCCCGCTTTTGGCAGCCTTGTTGCTGGTTTCTTGCGGTGAGATGAGTCGCACCAAACGTTCCGGGCAGGAGGCTCAGGGAGAGGTTGTAGAAAAATCAAAGGTGCGGGTGGAAGAGGTACGGCTGGTGCCGGTAGATGAGGTGACCACGTTCACGGCCACGGTTGAAGCCGATAAGGTGAACAACATCACTCCCGCGATGGGTGGGAGAATCCGTGAGATCAAAGTAGACGTGGGTAGCCGGGTGAGCAAGGGACAAGTTCTGGTAAAGATGGATCAAGCTACCCTGTCGCAACAACAGACGCAGGTGGCCACCTTGCGCCGCGATTACGAGCGGTACAAGGAGTTGTACGAGGTAGGGGGTATTTCCAAGCAGCAGATCGACCAGATCAAAGCGCAACTGGATGTGGCTGAGTACGCGTTGAGCAGCCTCGACGAGAATACCACCCTCACGGCTCCCATCAGTGGTATCGTTACTGCACGGAACTACGACCCTGGTGACGTGGCCATGCAAATTCCCATACTCACCATCGAGAGCATTCATCCCGTGAAGGTTAAGGTGAACGTGTCCGAATCCTATTATAACCGGGTGACCAAGGGTATGCCGGTGGAGGTAAAGGCAGACGCACTGGGCGATGCGTTGTTTCAGGGTAGTGTTTCCTTGATTCATCCCACCATCGACCCCGTATCACACACGTTCACCGTGGAGGTATCGGTGGCCAATAGCGAGCAACTGTTGCGTCCCGGTATGTTTGCCCGGGTTTGGATGAACTTCGGGACTAACGAACGCCCGCTGTTGCCTGACTACGCGGTGTTGAAGCAACTGGGGTCCAACGACCGCTACGTCTTCGTGGAGAAGGAGGGAAAAGCTATCTATACAGCGGTGGAGCTGGGGATACGCCTGGACGATAAGTACGAGATAATCTCCGGGTTGCAGCCGGGCGATAAGGTAATCGTTCATGGGAACACGGGGTTGATTGATGGAGATGAAGTGGAAGTTGTTCAATAAAATAATCGTATGAAACCGACATGTTTAAAATAATCATTAAACATCCTTGGGAATGATTATTTTAAATATCAAAGGTTCCATACACCGAAAAATAAAGGTAAAATAAATCGTTACCGTGATGACCTCTTACTCGGGCGCGGGTGCGGAAGACGTGGAAGAGAACGTGACGCGCCCCCTGGAAGACGTGTTGAACTCTACCGAGAAGCTAAAGGAAATTTACTCGACCTCGAAAGACGGGGTGTCGATGATTATATTGGAGTTCGATTTTGGTACCGATATGAACGCTGTCATGAATGACGTGCGTGACAAGGTGGGCCTCATAGCGGGTTTCCTGCCCGATGGCACGGAGGATCCCATGATCATGAAGTTTAGTTCCGATATGGTCCCGGTGATGGTGCTGTCTGCCACGGCCGAGCAGAGCTCCGGGGCACTCTATAAAATCTTAGACGAGCAGGTGGCCAACCCCCTCAACCGGATTAGTGGTGTGGGAACCGTGTCGGTAGGGGGAGCTCCCCAGCGGGAGATACAGGTGAACGTGGTGCCCGCCAAGCTGGAGGCGTACAACATCTCGTTGGAGCAAATCGCACAGGTGATCGCGACCGAGAACGTGAACGTGCCGGCGGGGGACTTCGATATCGGGACGCAGACCTACATGTTGCGACTCGAAGGGGAGTTCAGGGAGAGCCGTGACTTGAATGATATCATCGTCGGGAATAGCCGGGGCAAGGCGGTCTACCTCCGCGACGTGGCCACGGTGGTCGACACCCTGGAGTCCCGGGTGCAGGAGAACTACACGAACGGGAGGCGGAGCGCCAGTATTGTCATTCAAAAGCAGTCGGGTGCCAACACGGTAGACATCGCGAATACGGTAAAGAAGCAGCTCCCCGAGTTGCAGAAGAACCTGCCGCCCGATATCGAAATAGTGGCGGTGATGGACTCGTCGGACTACATTCGGGTGTCGATCGATAGCCTGTTAGAGACCATATTACTGGCGCTAATCATCGTGGGGTTGGTGGTGCTCTTCTTCCTGGGGAGGTGGCGTGCGACCATTATTATCATGGTGGCTATCCCCATCTCGCTTATCGGGTCGTTTATCTACCTTTACCTCACCGGCAACACCATCAACATCATCTCACTGTCGGCACTCTCGATCACCATCGGGCTGGTGGTGGACGATGCCATCGTGGTACTGGAGAATATAGCCACGCACCTCGAGCGGGGGAGCCGCCCGAGGCAGGCGGCCATCTACGGAACGGAAGAGGTTTCCCTTTCGGTTATCGCTTCCACGTTGACCATCATTGCCGTCTTCTTGCCGATGACCATGGTGGGCGGTTTCGCCGGTGTGATGTTCAAGCAGTTGGGCTGGATGGTTTCTATCATCATCACCCTGTCACTGATCATTTCGCTGTCGCTAACCCCCATGATGAGCGCTTTCATGATGCGCTCGTCAGAAGAGATGAAGGTAAATCGTTTCGACCGTTGGTACAGAAAGCGTATCTTGCCGCTTCTTGATGGGCTAGACCACTGGTATTCTAAGTTGGTGAACAAGGTGTCGAGGAAGCGGGGGATGGCCTTCGGAATGGTGGTGTTGATCTTTATCGTTAGTCTGGTGATTAGTATCCTTACCTTGAAGACCGAGTTTATGCCGGCCTCTGACAATAACGCCATCTCCATGACCTTGGAGTTGCCCACCGGTACCCGTATGGAGGTGGCCCGTGACATGGGGCACCGGATAGCACGAGCCTTGGAGGCTAAGTATCCCGAGATCGAGATCATCTCGTTTAACGCGGGTACGGCGAGCGAGAGTAACGTTTTCGCGGCTATGCAGAGCACTGCTTCCCATATCGTTTCGTTCACGATGCGGCTAACTGAGGCGAAGAACAGGGGTAAAACCATTTACGATATCTCGGAAGAGATTCGGGTCGATCTGTCGAAAATACCGGAATTGCAACGTTACCGGGTTCAACCGGGCGGTGGCATGGGGATGACAGCTGGGAGTAATGTTGAACTCGACATCTACGGGTATGACTTGACCACGACCGACCGGGTGGCCGCCGAGTTGAGACAACTCATGGAGGGGGTGGATGGGTTACGGGATATTACCATCTCCAGGGAGGATTACCGGTTGGAGTACCAGATTCAGTTCGACCGGGAAAAGCTCTCGCTGAATGGCTTGACCATGTACACGGCTGCCAACGCGGTGAGGAACCGGGTTAACGGGCTCACCATGTCTCGTTACCGTGAAGAGGGAGAGGAGTATGATATCCGTGTTCGTTTTGATGAACAGTACCGGCAGTCCATTGAGGATATAGAAAATATATTGATTTATAACCCGATGGGGGTAGGCGTTCGGGTACGTGACCTTGGCACGGTAGTGGAGAGTTCCTCTTTGCCCAAGATAAACAGGCAAGACCGACAGCGTATCGTAACGGTTGCCGGTACCATTTACGGGCGCGCGTTGAGCGAGGTGGTGGGTGATGTGAATGAACTGCTGACCGAAATCACCCTCCCGGAGGGTGTGCAGGTGGAAATGTCCGGGTCACTGGAGGATCAACAGGAGGCTTTCCAGGAGTTGGGATTCCTGTTGGTGGTCGTTACCTTGTTGGTTTACATCGTGCTGGCTTCCCAGTTCGAGTCGCTTATCTACCCGTTCATGATTATCCTTACCATACCGTTCGCATTCACCGGGTCGCTTTTGTTGCTCGCGATCACGGGGCAACCGTTGGGTATCATGGGGCTCGTGGGGGTGATTATGCTCGTGGGGATGGTGGTCAAGAACGGTATCGTGTTGATTGACTACATCAACTTGAACCGGGAGAGGGGCATGTCCATCATTACCGCCGTGGTGCATGGGGGTCGCTCAAGGCTTCGCCCCGTGTTGATGACCTCCCTTACGACCATCCTGGGGATGGTTCCCCTCGCGATTGGGACGGGACAGGGTTCGGAGATGTGGAAATCGCTGGGCATCTCCATTATCGGTGGGATGACATTTTCCACGATCATCACGCTGGTGCTGATACCCGCCATTTACACCATGATGGCCGGTTCCGGCATGCGTAGGAGTCGCCGCGCTCACCGTAGGAAGCTGTTGGCGCGGAGATGAATTTTAATATACATAGAGAATAATCATATGAAACGAGCATGTAAATCATTTACACCCCTGACGATGATTAAAGCGAGTTCCATACGAAATAGTCTAATTTTAATGAAAATAATAGTTTTAATCGTATGAAAGCAGTAATGATAGTGATGGACCAGGCGCATTATGACCAGGTGGTGCAAGACTTGGCCTCCCTCAATATCCGGGGTTTCACCTCATGGAAAGAGGTATACGGTAAGGGGAGCCAGGATGGGATACCGCATTACGGTACGCACGCCTGGCCCTCCATCAATAACGCTATCCTCACAGTGGTGGAGGATGACCGGGTGCCCCTTCTGTTGAACTACCTGAAGGAGGAGGATAAGAGGTCGATTCACCTTGGCCTGCGGGCCTTCGTCTGGAATATCGAGGAGATGATTTAATAGGTGAAACTAAACCGGTACTCACTCCGGTTGCCTGCCCCGTCGGTCGCCGTGAACAGGAACTCTTGCTGCTCCCCCTTGGTCAACCGGCTATCGTCGAATCGATAGGTGTAGAGGGTCGACTTCGAGTCGTGGGTGAACAGTACAAACCGTCCGTTTATCTCTCCCCGGAACGAGGCGATGCCGCTCTTGTCATCCCTTAACCTGATTCGGATACGGCGCTGATTGACCCAGTTGCCCGACTCCACGGGTGTGATCGTTGGTGGTACCGTGTCGGCCGCCACCGCGTAGCGGCCTCCCAGCTCGCTGATTGACAAACGTATTCCACCGCGGGCGTACTCGCCGCCCATCCAGCTCTCCGAGCCGTTTTTATTGATTTGCACAACACCGTAATTCCTCTTCTCGAGGAGTGTATCGGTGTGCAACCCGATCCACATCTCCCCTTGGCCATGTAGAGGCACGGGACAATCGTTTACCTGGTGCAGGTTGGAATAATACTTCCTGTTCTCGGTGGCCGAGTGCGTGAAGCAGATATCGTCGTACAGGTTGCCGTCAGGGATTCGAAGGGTGAATCCCGGCTCCATGTAGGCGTTCGGGAATTTCCATGCCATCCACTGTTTACAGGGAGGTTCCAACGGGATGGCTTGCTCCTGTCCATTTACCGTGAAGCGATAGGTAAGCCGGTTCCCCGAGTGATCTTCCAACTCGTACTTGAATAGGTACGGTCTCTCCTCGCTGATATCGATATACCCCCTGTTCTTGGTCTCGTACAACGGGAGCCTGTTACCCGGCTCAACGAACGACTTCATGTAGAACGAGCGGTTATTTCTCCACTCCTCGAAATCGGTAAACGAGTTGAGCATCCGGGTGTCAGCGAATGAGAAGCGGTTTATCGTGCTGCTGAAGATCAGTTCATCATCCACGAACAACCGAACGTGCTTCACGCCGTAGATATTGCTTTGACCGTCCATCCGGTCGTACGCTTTCACCCCCACGCCCAGTTGCCCCCAGGCGTTAATGGTTTGTCCCAGCCCCGAAGGGTTGCCCGCTCCGTCGCTTCCAATCGTTAACCTTAACGGCTCCTGGCTACCGTTCACCACCCCTTTACCGGTGACCGGGTAGAATGCGATACCCCTTAGGTCGGGTTTACGTGTGTCACTTATCTTCGGTAAGAACTCCAGGGCATCCAACGGTTCTTGCGTGTGGGTATCCCTGATCTCGAAATGGAGGTGCGGTCCGCCCGAGCTACCGGTGTTCCCGCTCAGGGCAATCTGATCCCCCCGTTTCACCGGAAGGGTGCCTTCACTAGGGTAGAGGTTCACTTGAAAGTTTTCCAACTCGTATTGCTTTTCGATGACCCACCGGGCGATCGTGTCGGAAAAACTGTTTAAATGGGCGTAGACGCTGGTATGACCGGTGGATGGGTGATCAATGTAGAGCGCCAATCCGTACCCACCAGGGGATACGCTGATACGCGAAACGTAGCCATCCTCGATAGCGACGATAGGTTTGTTGGTCACCTGCTGCGTTTTAAAGTCGAGGCCAGAGTGGAAGTGGTTACTACGGAGCTCGCCGAAGTTGGCGCTTAAGGCGGGGGGGATGCTTAGGGGGTAAAGATACTGTTGTGAATGGGCGAATAAGGGGGTAATAATACCGAGCAAGCAGACGAGGACAAAGCGAAATATTCTCATTACGACGTTATATTTTCCGATTTATTTACAGTACGCGAATATAGCCATTTTCTATTTATTGTTAGGTAACGCCAATTTCGGTAAAACAATTTCTCATATTCGGATAGTTTTTATGTAAGCGTTCGTAAAGTAACGATCACCGTTTCAGTAATTTTATCCCTTGTTACCCCATACATCTATCTCCTTTTTAAGTTAAATAAATTTAAAGCTCGAAAATGCTTAGTACTTTGTATTGCATAATACCTTGCTTAATGTATCTTTGTGCCGTTAAATAGAAAAAGATGAATATAGAGAACACGCAAAGTCAAATGCGAAAGGGTGTTTTGGAGTATTGCATCCTTTCCATCATCCGCAGGAACGAGGCGTACCCCGGGGATATTGTCGACGAGATGAAAGGTGCGGGCTTGCAGATGTTGGAGGGAACCCTGTATCCTTTGCTTAATCGGCTGAAGAACGGTGGGTTTCTCTCTTATCGCTGGGTTGAAAGCACGTCGGGCCCGCCCCGCAAATATTTCCGGTTAACAGAGAAGGGGGAGCGGTTTTACGTTCTTCTTGAGTCTACTTGGAACGAATTGACATCGGGGGTAGAGGTGTTGACCGCGGAGAAGTAAAGTTTATTGACATTAGAATCACTATCACACGTAACGTACATGAAGAAAGTAATCAACATTAATTTTCAAGGGCAGATCATCGCTATCGAGGAGGATGCCTACGAGGTATTAAAGCACTACATCGATAGCCTTAAGGTCTATTTTTCGCAAGAAGAGGGTGGCGATGAAATCGTGAGTGATATCGAATTCCGTATCGCAGAGCTTTTTGGTAATCGGTTGAAGCATGGGATTCCCTGCATCACTGTTGAAGATGTGGAGGCGATTATCGCGAGTATCGGTCGACCCAGTGATTTCGATGCCGATTACGAGGAGACGACCAGGAAAACATCTCAGAATCAAGGCGAAGCTCAGAGTGCGCCGGGGAATTCACGGGAAGCAGCAAGCAGGGAGGAGCCTCGCAAGCTGTACCGCAACTCCAGTGACAAGATCATCGGCGGGGTCTGCAGTGGTTTGGCTCATTATTTAAAGGTCGACCCCGCTTGGATCCGCCTTCTTTTCGTGATCTTGTTCGGTGTTCTTTTTTGGGTTTACATTGTATTGTGGATCGTGCTGAAGGCGATGCCCTTGGGATCAAACGTTGCCAAGCGGTTTTACAGGAACCCTAACGACAAGCTATTAGGCGGTGTTTGCGGTGGATTGGCTGCTTACTTCAAGATCGATTCGTGGATTCCTAGGGTCCTATTTCTCTTGCCGTTGATCTTAAACGTGATGGGTGTAATCTCTATCTTTCCCTTGAACAGGTTGTTTGACCATGTTGGTTTCAATTTGAATATCAACTCGGGCATATTGTTGTTGTATATCGTGTTATGGATTATTATCCCCGAGGCGAAGACGGTAAAGCAGAAGTTAGAGATGATGGGCGAGGAAGAGTACATTCAGTCCATAAGAGATCGGGTCAGTGATAACATGACGGGTAGTAAAATCCATCCCGAAAGCGATACTTCGACTGGTTTCACGCCTGGTTCTACTTCTGGCTACGCTTTTTCACCCATGACTGATCTTTCGACCACTCCTTCAATGGAGGGGATGCCCCCGGAACCTCCCGTTTCCGGGCCGACCGCTTACACTTCTCATCCTGGCTCTCGTCCTATAGTGAGAGAGCCCTTTTCATCGAATTCTGAAGCCCCATCCATCCAAACATCCGCGCATAGGTCTACGTCTGCACACATATCTGCGCCTTCACCAGCACCGGCACGTTCAGGTTGCTTGAACGCCCTTATCCTATCGGGAAAAATCGTTCTATTCCTGTTCGTCGGTCTGTTCACCTTGGTGTTGTTCAGCCTCCTAGTCGGATTCTTGTTCGCCCGTGTGCAATGGATACCCTTCAAACCACTCTTTTTAGACCCGGGCTACGAGTCCCATTTGTTGATTGTCTCGTTTTGCTTGCTTTTTGGAGTTCCCCTTGTTGCCCTTGTAACTTGGCTTATTCGGCGGGTGATGAAAGCCAAGTCGCGTCCTTTTATAGGGATTGTGGCTACGGTATTTTGGTTGGGCGGGCTGGTAAGCGCCGCTATGTTGGCAACGCAAGTAGCCAATAAGTTCAAATTGGAGTACTCCAGTGGAAAATATGTGGAGATTGCCCCCGTTAGCGCCAATAAGATGTACGTGGAGATGAAGCCCTACGGTAACGATTTTGTAACGTTTCCAGCAAAGGGTTTTTTTGGCCGTGATATCAGCACGCTACGGTTCTTTGATGAGTTCGACGATCATTTCGTTTTGCCTTATTTCACGGCCAACAAGGATTCGCTTCTTTTTACCAACATCAATCTTGAGGTGCGTCCTAGTTATGACTCGCTCTTTCACGTGTTGACAGTCGCCACCGGGCGTGGCCCTGCCCAGTGTAATGTGGAGGCCGTGGTGGCGCAATTCAGCTACCCGATTACCCAAAACGACTCCGTGCTTTTCCTTCCAGAATTCTTGTCTGTCCCTGTTGAGCAGGGATTCCGAAATCAAGGTGTCAAGGTGGAGATATTGGTTCCCGCCGGGAAAACCATCGAGGTGAGCGATGCGTTTGATGAGTATAAAAACGGGATTCCGTATGGTATGTCCCGCAAACGGATGCGGTGGTAAAATAAAACGGGCAAATGTTCTTTTGTTTCCAAAAAACTCGTATCTTTGCATCCGCGAAATACGAAAAGTGGATCGCGAAATGACATATTGTGGAATGCCCAGATGGCGGAATTGGTAGACGCGCTAGTTTCAGGGACTAGTGTTGGCAACAACGTGCAGGTTCGACCCCTGTTCTGGGCACCCTCGCGCAGGTGGTGAAATTGGTATACACGCTACTTTGAGGGGGTAGTGCCGGTTCCGGCATGTGAGTTCGAGTCTCATCCTGCGCACGAACAGACCTTACGACGACATCCAAACCATCTTGTTGTCATGAAGATTTTAACCTCTGAGCAGATTCGCGAGATCGATGCTCAAACCGTCTTACGCGAGCGAATTTCATCGCTGGATTTAATGGAACGTGCTGCCACCGCCTTTTTCCACTGGTTTATTGAACAATATACCCGTGAGGATACCTCGATACTTGTTTTCGCGGGTGTCGGCAACAATGGCGGTGACGCCTTGGCGGTCGCCTGGATGCTTCATGGAACGGGTTATCCCGTGAAAGTGCTTGTAGTGGAGTACAGTTCATCCTATTCGGATGACTGTCTGCACAACCTTCGCCGGGCCGAGGCGGCGGGTGTTTCCTGCACGAGAATCGATTCTGCGAGCGATCTTTCCCAAGGTGATTTTCATAAGCCGCATGTCGCATCAAGCATGCCTGAACTATCTCTTAGCGATTTACCCCCGTTTAACGAATATGACCTGCTTATTGATGGCCTCTTCGGGACAGGGCTTAACCGTGAGGTGAGCGGGCTGGCCCGTGAGGTGATCGCTCGAATGAACGAGAGCGGCAAGAGGATTATCAGCATTGACGTCCCCAGCGGCCTCTTTTTGGGTCGGGAGACCACCTTTGCCGTTGAGGCCACGGAAACGGTGACGTTTCAAATTCCCAAGTTGGCGCTTTACCTACCCGATAACCAGCGCTACTGCGGGGAGGTGTGGCGTGTGGAGATAGGGTTGAACGAGGCGGCGATCGCCGAAGCAGATACCGACACCTTCTTTACCCGTGGTGAGGATGCCAGGAGGTGGTTAAAGCCGCTACCCAGGTTCGCCCATAAAGGGACGTTGGGGCATGCGTTGGTGATTGGTGGCAGTCTAGGGATGATGGGCTCGGTATGTCTGGCCTCGAAAGCAGCCCTAAGGTCGGGATGCGGGCTTGTTACGGCTTACCTTCCTCATTCGGGTGTTCCCATTATTCAGGGTCATTTCCCCGAGGCGATGGCGATAGGGGATGCGCACGGCAGCCGTATTACCGCCATCGAGTATGGCTTGAAACCCAATGCTATTGGCATCGGGATAGGGATGGGGCAACATGAGGATACGGCACAAGCGTTGCACCGTTTCCTGAAGAAAATTCACGGGCTTGAAAATGGTGTTCCCCTGGTGGTAGATGCGGATGGGTTGAACATCCTCTCTAAACATCCCGAATGGCTTTCGTTGTTACCCCCGGGAACCATCCTTACGCCACATCCAAAAGAGTTGAGTCGGCTGATAGGGGAGTGGAACGATGATTTCGATAAGATCCAAAAGACCCGAGCATTTGCCCGTGAGTATGGGGTTATCGTGGTGCTCAAGGGGGCCTACTCGTTGGTTATCGACGCGGAAACCATCCATGTGAATAGCAGCGGTTCGCCTGCCCTGGCAACGGCGGGCAGTGGCGACGTCCTCACCGGGATGATAACCGGCCTGCTTGCCCAGGGGTACCCGCCTCTGGATGCCGCGAGGCTGGGTGTTTACCTGCACGGGTTGACGGCCAACCTGGCGACCGGCTGTATACATGAACGTGCCTTCATCGCCTCCGATATCATCGATGGTATCGGGAGCACTTACGCGTTCTTAGAAAAGGGCCATCCTGGGCTGGTTTGATGCAATGATGGTACTCACGTTAAAATTAGATGCATACATGTTAAAAATGAAGCGTTATTGGATTATCCCCTTGCTGTTCCTGATGATGGCGCTGCCTTGTGTTAAGGTTCAAGCAGTTGCGGTAGAAGCCGTTGAAATAGCAGAAACCGGTGGTATAGGTATCGCCGTTTTTGATGTGGACGCCACCCCCCCGGCGGGCAGTAAACTCAGGTACCAGGTGATGGAGAACTCGGGGGAGATGTCGCTGAGGGCCAGGGGCGTTGTCCTTTTGGGGGATGCCGAGCCCATCGTGTTGTGCGCGATCGACTGGATCGGGATCTCCAACGGGTCGCAAGATGTCTTCAAGGAAGCGCTGGCCGAGGCGGCCGGCACCATCCCCAACCGGGTGGTAGTACACACGGTTCACCAGCATGATGCCCCGGTAAGCGACTTCACGGCGGAGCGGATGATGATTGATAACAACCTCCCGCCCGGCAGTTTCGACGGCACCTTCGATAGGGAGCTGATCACTCGCCTGCAAGCGGCCATTCGTCAATCGCTTCAGCGGGTCAAGAGGGTCACGCACGTCGGCCTGGGAAGCGCAGAGGTGTTCGAGGTGGCCTCTAACCGGAGGATCAACAAGAAAGATGGCCGCGTGTTGTCCATACGCTTCTCCTCTTGCAGGAATCCACAACTACGTGCCATGCCGGAGGGATTGATCGATCCCGAGCTCTCCATCGTGAGCTTCTGGGAAAATGACACCCCCGTGGCGGCGTTGAACTTTTACGCGTGCCACCCCCAAAGCTATTATCGTATGGCGATAACCCATCCCGACTTCCCGGGGATAGCCCGTTACATTCGGCAACTTGCCGTTCCCGAGGCGCTACAAGTCTACTTTAACGGGGCGGGGGGAAACATCGCGGCCGGGAAGTATAACGACGGGAGTCACGTGACCCGCCTTCACCTGGCAGAGCGGTTAGCCGACGGGATGGAACGCGCATGGCGGGACACGAAAAGGTACGATATCCGCTCCAAGGACTTGGGTTGGAATACCGAGTACCTGTTCCTCCCTTACGATGAAGAAAAAATAACCGAATTTGAAAAGGCAATGCCAGCGGACAGTAACCGTTTGGTGGCGAACCGCATCGCTTGGTATAAGCGAAGGGTGGCCGGAAAGGGAATCGAGACCGCGTGCTTACGGGTGGGTGACGCCCGCGTGCTGTTCATGCCGGGAGAACTCTTCGTGGAGTACCAGTTAGCGGCAAAGGAGATGGCTCCCGACCACTTCGTGGCCATGGCGGCTTACGGCGAATTCGGCCCCTCTTACATCGGTACAAAGGAGGCGTACGACGAGGGGGGATACGAGGTACAGGTAAGCCCGGTAACCGCCGAATCGGAGGAGGTAATCCTGCAGAACATCCAATCCCTCTTGAACCGGAGTATGGAGCCCTGTGATGAGGAGCAGGATCTGCTCAACTACACCGGCTCGAAAGGGGAACGCTTGCTCGTTACCACGGCGAAAGAATGGAACAGGAAGCGGGAAGAGGTATTGAAAAACATGCAGGAGGTGATGGGACCCCTTCCCCGTGGTAAGCGGAGCTTCAAGGTGAACTACACCGAAACGGAGGAGTTCCCCGGCTATACCCGCTACGGCATCAACTTCCAAGCCGCCCCCGGGGAGACGATTTACGCGTACCTGTACCAACCGAAGGGTGATGCCAAGCGCTACCCGGCCATGCTGGCGCTGCACGAGACAGGACCCGGGGGAAAGAGGATCAGCGATGGGGACACGGGTAAGCCGAACATGGCGTACGCGAAGGAGCTGGCCGAGCGGGGGTACGTGGTGATAGCGCCCGATTACCCGAGTATGGGTGAGTTGAAAGGGCATGATTTTGCAAGCGACCGGTACGCCTCAGCCACTATGCTGGGAATCTTTAACCATATCGCTTGCGTGGACTTGCTTCAGAAACTGCCATACGTGGAAAAGGAGAAGATAGGGGTGATAGGACACTCCCTGGGCGGGCACAACGCGATTTTCGTTGCCGCGTTCGACCCCCGTTTGCAGGTTGTCGTCACCAGTTGCGGGTGGACCTTGATGGACTATTACAATGCGGGAGAGCGAAACACCAAGCATTACGGCGGGCGCTTGGGACCCTGGGCGCAAGATAGGTACATGCCATTGATAAGGGATAAGTATGGGCTGGACTCGAAAAAAGTCCCCTTCGACTTCGATGAGGTCATCGCGTCGTTGGCCCCCAGGCCCTTCTTCTCCAACTCCCCCGTTGGCGATTTGAATTTCTCGATCGAGGGGGTGAGGAAAGGGATTAGCCGCGTGAAGCGGGTGTATGACTTCATGGGCGCTTCGGAAAACGTGGTGATGGCCTACCCCGATGCCGAACACGATTTTCCACCCGAAGTGAGGGAGGAGGCGTACCGTTTTATCGATAGCTTCTTGAAAAAGTAACCTTTTGCCTCAAGTGCTTTCACCTGTTTTCGATGGGGTTGATACATTACCCATGTTGCTAAATCCGCCCAAAACCGATAAAAAGCCATTTTGTTTGTATTTTACGAATAAAGTTTGTACTTTTGCACCTCATTTCGCCAATAGGCTCAACAAGAAGTCGTGTTACGCGGCTCGCCTCAGGCTGGTAACGTAAAGTTATTTTTAGTATGTACGTCATTGTAGACATTCAGGGCCAGCAGTTTAAAGTATCTCAGGGCCAAAAATTGTTTGTCCACAGGATTACTGCCGAACTGGGTAGCGAACTCGAGTTCGAGAAGGTGATGCTGGTGGATGATGGGGAAAAGGTAACCGTAGGTGCTCCGTTGGTTGATGGGGCCAAAGTGGTGGTAGAGGTTCTCTCTCACGTGAAAGGCGACAAGGTTCTCGTTTTCAAGAAGAAGAGAAGGAAAGGGCATCAGAAGTTGAACGGTCATCGTCAACAGTTTTCTGAAGTACAAGTAAAGGAGATTGTTCATCAAAATTAGACTATTTCTCGCCACGGCATAATCCAAGTAAACTTGTCTTCTGCTCATTTGGCTTAACGAAATAGTGCATTAAAAAAATACAGGAAAATGGCACATAAAAAAGGTGTAGGTAGTTCCAAGAACGGTCGCGAATCGGAAAGCAAACGATTGGGCGTGAAAATATATGGTGGTGAGTCGGTAAAGGCTGGTAACATTCTCGTTCGCCAGCGCGGTACGCAGCATCACCCGGGCAATAACGTGGGTATGGGGAAAGACCATACCCTGTATGCCTTGATCGATGGGACAGTGGTTTTCCGTAAACGTAAGAACAACCGCTCGTTCGTATCGGTACAGCCGTTCGCGGAAGCAGAGGCGTAAATATTATGCCTATGTCCCGGTAAAAACGGAACTGGAACCGTAAAATATTGTATTGGTGAGCAACCTGCCCGGTAACGAGCAGGTTGTTTTTTTGGTATGACTTATCCCGTGAGGTCTCACTAGCGATCTGTCATCTGTAGTAACAACGAGTAGTGAGAAGTCAACAGAGGACATCCTAATGATGCAACAAATCCAATGCAATTCTGCAAGTATGAGATGCAGGGAAAATTATAACTTATATATAGAAAAAAAGCTTTATGACCATATCTCAATCACATGTAAACCTTTTCAAGTCTTTTTTCAAAGGCCGAGAAGATGTTTACGCTGTTCGTTGGGAAAAAGAAGGAAGAAGTGGTTATATGCCCGCGTATAAAATAGACTGGATTGACTATAATCAACACAAAGCCAATGGAGGAACTTTTTCCAATTACAACAAGAAAGAATTTCTGCAAATAACGGATTCTGTTATTAAAGACCATTTATTAGGAAAAACAACCGTTGGTATTTATCCTCTTCTATCGGATAATACCTCTTATTTTATTGTTGTTGATTTTGATGAAAGCGATTGGGATGTTTCTATACAAAAGCTGTATCAAGCTTGTGTGGATTATGAACTTCCGGCAATAATCGAGCGATCTCGTTCAGGAAATGGTGGACATCTGTGGCTGTTTTTTGAAGAAAATATTCCCGCTTTTCAAAGTAGAAAAATAATGTTTGAATTGCTGTTACAGGCAGGTATAGTTTCTAAGTTTGAGAAAGAGCCAAGTTTTGATCGACTTTTCCCAAATCAAGATACGCACTCTGGAAAGGCAATCGGAAACCTTATCGCTTTACCGTTGCAAGGAACATCTTTACAAAATAATAACTCTTGTTTTCTTAATCCAACAACCTTAGAACCCATAACGGATTATTGGCGCTTTCTTCAAAATGTTCAAAAAATATCAAAACAAAAAATTGACGGGATTTACTTGCAGTTATGTGGGAACATAAACGAAACTTTCTCTTCAAAAAACACAGAAGATTCAGCGTTTGATTTGGAAATTGTAATAAACAGCGAAGTGTATCTCAAACGAGTAGAGTTAAATCAAAAAATGATTGAGTTTATTAGGGATAATTTGAATATCCTAAACTCCGATTACTTTGTGAGAAAAAAATTAGGAAAAAGTGTTTATAACATTGATAAATACTTTAAATTAATCGAAGAAACCCCCGAAGGAGTTATTGTTCCAAGAGGATTTGTGTCATCTTTGATTAAGTTTTGCAATTCCGAAAATATATCTTATAAAATCATTGATAAAAGATGTAAACATCCTGAGATTAAAGTAACTTCCAATATAAATTTGCTTTTGCACCAAGAGGATGCACTTAGGATTACAGACACAAAAGATTTTGGTGTTTTAGTTTCGCCTCCCGGTTCGGGAAAGACTATAATGGCATTGGAGCTGATAGCACGCAAAAAGCAACCCACGCTTATCATAGTACACAGAAGACAGTTGCTTGACCAATGGACAGACAGGATACAGAACTTTTTGTCTATCCCTAAAAATAAAATTGGTCAAATTGGCAATCAAAAAGAAAAGATTGGAAAAGAGATTACAATTGCAACTATTCAATCGTTAAGTAGAAGAGATTTGTCTGAATTGTCAAATCGATTCGGAATGATTATCGTTGATGAATGTCATCATATTCCTGCAAAATCTTTCAGGGAAGTAATCAAAAAATTAAACTGTTATTATATATACGGATTAACGGCTACGCCTAAACGGAAGAACAACGATGAAAAGTTGATTTATGTATACATAGGCAACATCATTCATGAAATAACTCAAAAAGAGTTTTTAATTGAACAGGATAATAAAGTTGAGATAAATATAAGGGAAACAAATTTGTTTGTGCCATTCGACTACAAAATAGACCATTATGAAACTATCTCTCAGGTATTGGTGTTCGACACTACTAGAAACAATCTTATTATTAAAGATATAGAAGAAAACCTGCCTCGCTTTAAGTCAATATTGATTTTAACTGAAAGGAAAGCTCACGTGAATATCCTCAATTTATATCTAAAAGACAAATACGAAACTATCTCAATAACGGGAGAGGACTCTGAAGCCAGTCGAAAAAGCAAATTTGAACAAATTGAACAAGGGCATTTCCAAATTGTTATTTCAACAGGACAGTATTTCGGAGAAGGAGTAGATGTCAGCAACTTAGAGTGTCTTTTTATTGTTTATCCATTTGCTTTTGAAGGCAAATTAATCCAATATATTGGGCGTATTCAACGCTCCGGTAGACCTCCAGTGATTTTTGATTATAGAGACTCAAAAATAGAATATTTTGATAAAATGTTCAAACAGAGAAATAGGTATTACAAGAAGTTAATGAAATAGGTTTAAGCTAAATTTTTAGGGTTCATATGATTGCATAGTTTAATATTGAGCTAAATATCAGTCTATTTCGTTATAAAGAATAAATTATCGGATTGTTGGAATAAATCTGTACTTTTGTGATAAATATTGGAACACGATGATAATCAAAGAAGAAATAGAAGTTTTGCTTGAAGATATCGAAAACGAGCGTGTAGAAAGAACAATATCTACCACGAATACCGATAAGTTCGCTATGGCGGTTTGTGCTTTTGCCAACGATTTGCCTAATAAAAATTTGCCGGGTTATCTTTTTATCGGTGCTCTTGATGATGGTACTTTAAGTGGATTAAAGGTTACGGATGAGCTGTTGAGAAATTTAGCAGGATTACGTTCCGATGGAAATATTCAGCCTACTCCTGCCTTGATGGTGGAAAAGGTATCTTTCCCTGATGGCGATTTGGCAGTAATAGAAGTTCAACCGAGTAAAAATACTCCTGTAAAATACAAAGGTGTAACTTATGTTCGTATTGGCGCAAGGAAAAGTATAGCCAATGAAGAAGAAGAAAGAATTCTGCGTGAAAAAAGTGAGGTGAAATCGCCCACATTTGATACAACTCCGTGCTTACACTCTACTATTGATGATTTGGATTTAGAGTTGTTCAAAACCGATTATCTCAATCCGGTAATAGCTGTCGCAATGAAAACCCTTGGTTATGTTAACCAATTTGGCAGAGGTATTGAAACTGTTCAAGAGGAATTGGTAGCAAATAAAAATGGTTTGGCGGTGTTTAAGTTCGATGATATTGCCACTTTCAAAGTTGTTGTTATGAGTGCATATGAAACAACAGAAAATGATATGGGAGTGAATGTCGGAGAAATGTCGGAGAAGAATGTCGGAGATACAAGTGAAGCAGTAAATGATACAGATAATAGAATTGATGATACAGAAGTGAATGTCGGAGAAATGTCGGAGAAGTGTCGGAGAAGTGTCGGAGAAGTGTCGGAGAAGAAATAACAAAAAGACAGAATTTAATTTTAAACTATATTAAGGGGGATAATAGAATTTCAGCAATGAAAATATCAAATTTATTGCAAATTTCTGATAGAACTATTGAAAGAGATATTCAAAAATTGAAAGATATAGGTATTCTTGAACGTGTTGGTGGTGATAGAGGTGGATATTGGAAAATAAATAAACCGTAAAATATTGTATTGGTGAGCAACCTGCCCGGTAACGAGCAGGTTGTTTTTTCATTCAGGGAAGGCAGAAGATGGGTTCAAGGCATATAATAAACAATGCCGAAGCGAAATCCGCTTTCTGACGTACGTAGATGATACTTTTCCATTGATAGCGGGATCAAGCTATGAATTTTCAGGTAGGGATTGGCAAACAGGCCCACGGGGGCTTTTTTAAAGTCGTATTTTACCCCCAGGCCGAGCATGGCACCTATACCCGTTTGGCTGTCTAAATGATTCTCTTTTCCCGTATCTATCCCCAGGGAGATACCCCCGTTCAAAAAGAAATAATTGAGAAATCTCCATCTAACCGTTACCGGTATATCAAATACCCTATTTGTCACTTTGTAGGGGGCCGGTGCATCTGGTCCGAGCGACGCATTGCTAAACCGGTATTTATATTGACCGCAGGAAATTCCCGTTTCAAGATCCAGCTGTTTCGTTAGGGGGTATAGGTAGGCAATACCTAGGGAATAGTACCCTTTCCCTTCATACATGCCCGCACCACAAATAGGTTCAAAATGGAAAGCATCATTTTCCCCCAGTCCTGAATAGGTGATACCGATGGCTCCCCTTGAGCGCAGGAAAGTTGATTGGGCATTCAGGTTGCCCGAAACAAAACAGGATGCTGTTAGAAGCAACAACAGTGTTAAACATTTCATTGACCGTGACATAATTCATCTAAATACTCACTTATGCCTTCCTTTCAAAACTTGCTCGATATCCTGCAGCTTTACTTTTTTCGTCTTTAGCAGTATGAGGAAATGGTACAGCAGGTCGGCGGCCTCGTTCGCGAACAGTTCGAGGTTGTCGTCTTTCGATTCAATCACCAGCTCTACCGCCTCTTCCCCCACTTTCTGGGCGACCTTGTTGACCCCTTGGCTGAATAACCGGGCGGTGTAGGAGTTCTCGGAGCCTCCCGCGATACGATCTTCGATGACCTTTTCCAGTTTGTACAGGAACCCCTTGGCCGTCTCCTCCTTGAAGCAGGAGGTGCTGCCCGTGTGGCAGGTGGGGCCTTGAGGAAAGGCTTTGATTAAGAGCGTGTCGTTGTCGCAATCCACGAGAATTTCGTCTACCAGCAGGTAGTGCTTCGACTCTTCCCCCTTGGTCCACAGCCGGTTTTTAGACCGGCTGAAAAAGGTGACTTTCCCCTCGGCCTTGGTTTTCTCAAGCGCCTCCTCGTTCATGTATCCCAGCATCAATACTTGTAAGGTGCTGGCATGTTGAATGATTGCCGGGACCAATCCCCCGGACTTGTCAAAATCTACGGTCATCGTACAGGTATGTTTTGGTCGTTTAAGAACTCTTTGAGCACGGGGATGGATATCTCCCCGAAGTGGAACACCGATGCGCCCAGCGCGGCGCTTGCTTTGGTCTGCTGGAACAGCTCCAGGAAGTGGAAGGGGGTACCTGCACCGCCCGACGCGATGACGGGGATGTTGATCGCCTCGCACACCTCCCCAGTGATATCGATGGCGAAGCCGTTTTTGGTGCCATCATGGTTCATGGAGGTGAGCAGTATTTCGCCCGCGCCAAGTTGTTCCACCTCTCTTGCCCATTCAATCGTGTGCCTATTGGTTGCCGTCCGTCCCCCATGTACGTATACTATCCAGTCGTCATCAATATGTTTGGTGTCGATGGCTACCACCACGCGGTGGCTCCCGAACCGGTCGGCTAGCTCGGTGATCAGTGCCGGGCGGTCCACCGCCGCACTGCTAATGCTCACCTTATCTGCTCCCGCTTGGATAATTGTTTCTGCATCGCTCACCGATCGAATGCCGCCTCCCACGGTAAGGGGAATACGGATTACTTGAGATACCCTTTTTACTAAATCAGTCAGCGTGCCCCGATTCTCCACCGTTGCGGTGATATCGAGGAAGACCAGTTCATCGGCTCCCTCTTTCTCGTACCGCTTGGCGAGCTCCACGGCATCGCCCGCGTCACGGAGGCCCACGAAGTTGACCCCTTTTACCGTCCGCCCCTCCTTGATGTCGAGGCAGGGAATAATTCGTTTCGTTTGCATGTTATATTTCAATTAGCAATTTTCAATTAGCAATTAGCAATTAGCAATGTGCAATGATTAATGAGTAATGAACTATGTTGAGCGACGATAGAAAAGGTGCGTTGGCAAATTAACCGTTGAACTGCATTAGTTCCTTTAGGGATAATTGCCCCTCGTAAATCGCTTTGCCGATGATGGCACCCTCGCACCCGATCTCCTTGAGTAGATGCAGATCGTCCACCGAGGTGACACCCCCACTGGCTATCAGTTGCACGTTGGTGTTTCTGAGGATCTCTTTGTAGAGGTCCACCGAAGGGCCTTGGAGCATGCCATCCTTCGCGATATCGGTGCAAATCACGTATCGTACCCCTTTTCGTGCGTATTCCTCGATAAATTTCACCACGTCCAGTCCCAACTGCTGTTGCCACCCGTTGATGGCTATTTTTCGTTGGTGGCTATCCGCTCCCAGGATAATCTTATCGCTCCCGTAGTGGTTCAGCCACTTGAGGAACAGCTCCGGTTCTTTCGCCGCTATGCTCCCCCCGGTAATCTGGTGCGCCCCGTTTTCGAAGGCGATACGGACATCGTTGTCCGATTTGATCCCGCCGCCGAAATCAACCTTCAACGTGGTGTGGGTGGCGATCTCGCGTAGCACGCGGTGGTTGACCACGTGGTTCGATTTGGCCCCATCGAGGTCCACCAGGTGCAGGTACTTGATCCCGTGCTCCTCGAACTCCTTAGCTACCTCCAGCGGGTTATCGCTGTAGGTTTTCCGGGTGCTGTAATCGCCCTTGGTGAGGCGCACGCATTGTCCGTTGATGAGGTCTATGGCGGGTATGATTCGCATGTTACTTAAACAATTAGCAATTAGCAATGAACAATTAGCAATGAGTGCTTGCCCGTTACAGTACACCCTTGGTGCTAGGGATTTCTCCCGGGTGGCTTTTTTTCACCGCCATTCGGATGGCCCGTGCAAAGGCTTTGAAGATCGCTTCCATCTTGTGGTGCTCGTTCTCCCCCTGGGCCTCGATATTGAGGTTACAGCGGGCGTTGTCGCTGAACGACTTGAAGAAGTGCATGCACATCTCGGTGGGCATATCGCCGATGAACTCCCGTTTGAACATTACGTTCCATACCAGCCAGGGACGTCCACCAAAATCGATGGCCACCTGTGCCAGACAGTCGTCCATGGGGAGTAGGAAGCCGTATCGTTCCACCCCTTTCTTTTTGCCCAAGGCTTTGCTGAACGCCTCTCCCAGCGCGATGCCCACATCCTCTATGGTGTGGTGTTCATCCACGTGCAGGTCACCCTCGGCAAGAACGGACAGGTCGATGTTCCCATGGCGGGCAATCTGCTCCAGCATATGATCAAAGAAGCCCAGCCCCGTGGAGATGTTACTTTTTCCACTACCATCGAGGTTCACCTCTACCGTGATGTTGGTTTCGCTGGTTGAGCGGGTGACCCTGGACTTCCTGGGTTCCGCTTTCAGGAAGCGGTAAATCTCACCCCAGTCGGTTGTTGTTAGCGTGGCTTCCAGTATCTCTGTCGTTTCGGGTGTCTTTGTCTGCTTGGGAGACTCCGTTGTTCCCGATGCTTTTGTCGTTGCTGCTGCCTCCGTTGCCCCTGTTTCGTTGGTTGCCTCCACCACTTTCGTTTGTTGCGGGTCGCTCAAGAGGATTGATTGGCACCCCATATTTTTCGCCAGCTGCACGTCGGTCATCCTATCACCTATCACGAACGAGTTTTTCAGGTCGTAGTTCCCTTTCATGTAGTGGGTCACCATTCCCGTTCCCGGTTTCCGCGTCGGCAGGTTTTCTCGCGGGAACGATCGGTCTATCAGCACCTCGCTAAACCGCACCCCCTCGTTCTCGAACGCTTTCAGTATCATGTTGTGTACCGGCCAGAAGGTCTCTTCCGGGAAGGAGGAGGTTCCTAACCCATCTTGGTTGGTCACCATCACCAGCTCGTACTCCAGTTCCTTCGCTATTCGTGCGAGGTATTGAAATACACCGGGGTAAAACTCCAGTTTCTCGAACGAGTCAATCTGTTCGTCTTCCGGTTCGATGATCAGGGTGCCGTCCCTATCGATAAACAGTACTTTCTTCATAATTTTTAGTTTGTTTCTGCTTTGCAATTTTTCCGTGTAACCGGTATACTCCTTCCTTGTAGGTTACGGCAATAGTTTATTTCTGCTTGTAACCTTCCCGTGTAACGGGCAATTCATGTTCCTTATACTTTGGAGCAGTATCGGGTTAGCGCTTGCAACAAGGCACGGTTCTCCTCGGGCATCCCTACCGTGATGCGGATGCAATTGGGAACGACCGAATGGCGGTTACGCACGATCACCTTCTCTTCCACCAGGTGTTGGTACACGTTGTTGGCATTGTCCACCTCCACCAGCAGGAAGTTGGCGTGGGAGGGGTATATCTTTCTCACGATGGGCAGCTTCATCAGCTCCTCTTTTAGCAGCGTGCGTTGCTTGAGGATAGTGGCGAGTCGCTGTTCAAACTGACGCGGTTTGGACGATCAGGTTAGGCCGATCCTGTACCTTCTCGGCAAAGCCAGGGTGGTCGCAAAAGTCGATGTACGCCTCATCCACCACCATGATGCCCCGGAACTCGTGGAGCAGCCGCTCAACGTTCTGTAGCCGGTTGCCGGTAGGGTTGTTGGGTGAGCAGACAAAGAGCAGTTTGGCGGGGTGGGCGAGGATCTCGTCCACGTTCAACTCGAACTGCTCGGTGAGTGGCACCTTCACTAGCTCCACGTCGTGGATATGGGCCGATACCTCGTACATACCATAGGTGGGGGGACAGACAATCACCCGGTCGTGCGATGGCTCGCAGAAAACCCGGTAGATCGTGTCAATCACCTCGTCGCTCCCGTTCCCGATGAATATATTTTCCACGGGGATGCCGTTTCGTTCCGACAACGCCTTTTTCAGTTCCCGTTGGTGGGGATCAGGGTATCGGTTCCACTTCCCGTAAGGGTTCTCATTCGCGTCAAGGAAGATGCCCTCCTTGCCGGTGAACTCATCCCTCGCGCTCGAGTAGGGTTTTAGCGCCAGGATGTTTGGCCGTACCAGCGATTTGACATCCATGTTTTGGGGACTTATTTGAACGTTTGTTGTTTTCATTCAGTTTCATTTTGATCGTTTTCGGCCACTTCTAGCGAGGGATTGGTGCTATTATTGGATAGTGTTTCCTTTTCCAGTAAAGAATCGGCACCGTCGTCTGTTGGACTTCCTTTCGTAATGGATGCCAACCGCAATGTCATCGCGTTCTTGTGCCCGTGTAGCTCCTCCGCCTCGGCCATTGTTTCCACGGCTGTTCCTATGCTCTTGATTCCCTCTTCGGTAAGGTACTGGAACGTGATCTTCTTCACGAAACTGTCCAGCGATACCCCGCTGTAGGCCTTTGCATGTCCGCTGGTTGGCAGCGTGTGGTTGGTTCCGCTCGCGTAGTCCCCCGCGCTTTCGGGGCTATAGTTCCCAAGGAAAACCGATCCCGCGCTGACCACTTCCCGTCCCAGCAGTGTGGGGAACTCGGTCGCCAGGATGAGGTGCTCAGGTGCGTAGAAGTTGCTGAAGCTCATGCACTCTTCAAGGGTCTTGAACAGGATGGCCTTGCTGTTTTTCATCGCCTGTTTGGCCAGTTCTTTTCGTGGCAACCGTTCGATTTGCAGGTCGATCTCCTTGGTTACCTCCTTGATTACCCGTTTGTCATCCGATAAGAGGATGACCTGGCTGTCGGTTCCATGCTCCGCTTGTGACAGCAGATCGGCTGCCACGAAAGAGGGATTGCACGACCAATCGGCAATCACCAGCAACTCGCTGGGCCCGGCTGGCATATCGAAGGCCACGCCGTAATAGGGTGCCTTTCGCTTGGCTGCCATCACGTACTGGTTGCCCGGTCCGAAAATCTTGTTCACCTTGGGGATGCTCTCCGTGCCGAAGGTCATGGCCCCAATAGCCTGGATGCCCCCTACGGCGAATACGCGGGTCACACCCACCAGGTTGGCCGCGTAGAGGATGGCAGGATGGATCACTCCCTCCTTGTTTGGAGGCGTGCAGAGGATAATATCTTGACATCCGGCTAGTTTGGCCGGTACCCCCAGCATCACCACGGTAGAGAAGAGGGGGGCGGTACCACCCGGTATGTAGATACCCACCCGTTCGATGGGGCGGGATTCTCTCCAGCAGGTCACTCCCGGTGAGGTCTCCACCTTCCGCACCTCTTCCTGTTGGGAGAGATGGAACGTGGTGACGTTTTTCACCGCCAGTTCGATGGCCTGCTTCAGTTGTTGCGGCACCTGATCGGCAGCTTGGGCGATGGTTTCCCGATCCACTTCGAGCGATGTTTGCCCGGCGAAGTCATGCTTCCGGCTGTACTCCAAGACCGCCTTGTCGCCCTTCCGGTGGATATTGTAGAACATCTTCTCCACCAGCTTCATCAGTCGTTGCTGCTTGATCAAGGGTCGTTGCGCGAGTTTTTCCCATTTGTTTCGCGTGGGGTTGGATATCGTCTTCATTACCTGTTGTTTTTAAAGGAGTTGTATGATTGTTACCTATCAACCGAGTAGGCGTATCGTCTTTATAATGAATTGTTTTAAAGAATCATCTTTTCGATGGGAACCACTAGGATTCCCTCTGCCCCCAGGTTTTTCAGTTCATCGATGACCTCCCAGAAATCGTCGTCGTTGATGACCGAGTGTACGCTGCTCCACCCTTTGTCCGCCAGGGGGAGGATACTAGGGGAGCGCATCCCGGGCAATAGCTTCACGATGCGTGGGATGGCTTCATTCGGTGCGTTGAGCAGCACGTATTTCCTGCCCTGCCCGTTTTTGTACGCCTTCACGCGGAAGAGCAGTTGTTCGAGGAGCTCGGTTTTTCGGGGCGACAGATTCTGGTTGCTAATCATCACCGCCTCGCTCCTCATGATCGCCTCCGCCTCTTTCAGCCCGTTCATGATCAGGGTACTGCCCGTGCTTACGATGTCGAAGATACCGTCGGCCAACCCGATGCCGGTGGCGATCTCCACGCTTCCGCCCAGCTCCTCAATCCTCACGTCTATCCCCTTTTCTTTGAAAAACTTGCCCAGTATCCTTGGGTAGCTGGTTGCCACGCGTTTGCCGTTGAAATAGGTTAATCCCGTGTATTCCTCGTCTTTGGGTATCGCAAGTGAGAGCCGGCAATGGGCGAATCCCAGTTTTTCGACCACTTTCACGTTCTTCTCCTTCTCCCATACCTCGTTCTCGCCGAGGATGCCTATATCGGCCACCCCTTGCTCCACGTACTGGGGGATATCATCGTCCCGCAGGAAAAGGATCTCCATGGGGAAATTGCTCGCGCTGGTCTTAAGCTTCCGGTCGCCGTTAGAGACCTTAATCCCGCACTCCTGTAACAGTTCGATCGACTTTTCGCTCAACCGGCCGCTTTTTTGAATGGCTATTTTTAGTTTTTCCATCGTCTTGAACTTTTTCACTCCTAACTTATTTTTTTACTTTGTTCTCGTGTAATGCGATTTTGTTTTTGTTACTTGCTTTCAAGCAACCAAAAAAAACCCGCCTGACAGGAATCAGACGGGCTGGTATGCTTGTGTCTCGCGAGTTCGTACACGTCAACCTCACCTCGCCTGATTGCAAGTGTGAAAATGGTGGTGATGGAACCCGTTTGCTTTCATCTTTTTACTTGTTTTTACCCCACAAAGATAATGGAATTATTTAAAACCAAGCCTGGAATGGCTGTTTTTTTTGATATTATTGCTACCTTTGCGCTGTTTTATTGGAAGCCTTCAGGGTAACGAGCGTGAAGTGTAGAGGTAACTAGGGAAACCACAACGCGTTAAGTTGAAATCCTGGAGGCCAGAAGTGCTAACCATTCAATCATTTACAAATACTATTAAAAGTTCTGTTATGAAACGTTTTTGTTCAATTGTGCTTTTGGCTGCCATATTTTCCGTGTTGGCCTTAACATCCGCGACTGCACAGCGGGGTGCTTCTAACGAAAAGGAACAACCGGTGGTGCCAAGCTACAGGGATTTTCGTTTTGCTATAGGTGGAGGGTACGCGCTTCGCTTGGGTAAGATCGCAAAGACAGGTGACGATAATTGGGATAAGGTGAGCAAGAAGTTGCGCCACGGATTAACCGTGGATGCTGATGCCCAATACTTCTTCCGTCCGGATTGGGGGCTTGGTGTGAACGTGAATTATTGCACTACCACCATTTCGGGTAACGACCTCTACTTTGCCGACTTAGATCGTACGGCCAATAGCTACAAGGAGTCGCAGAACATCCTGTTCGTGGGACCATCGTACGCGACACGGAGTCAATCGGAGAAGTTTCTTTTGGTTTCGTCTGTCGCTATTGGCCCGCTGTTTTACATGAATCCGGCTACGTTTGATGGTGTGGTCGTTAACAGTAACGCCTTGGCCACGGGGCTTAACCTGGGATTCTCTGGGGAGTACAAGGTGAACGCGACCACGGGAGTTGGGCTTAAGCTATCTTCTACCGTTGGTAGTGTGAATTCCTTGAAGGTGGAAGGGCAAAAGGTAGAATTGGATGAGGCGTTTAACCTCTCTAACGTGATGCTCACGGCATTCATCAGCTTCCGATCTTGGTAATCCTATACCGTCAAACTTGACTTTTTTTAATACTTTAATACTATCTGTTATGGTGAAAAAAACCGTATGGTTTATGGTGTTGCTGCTAATGGCAGTGCCTTCGTTCGCGCAGTTCCGAGCGGGTGTGAAGGGTGGGGGGAACATCTCCAGCATGAACATGAATATAGGAGGTGTAGAGCTCGATATTCACGAACCCCGCTTCGGTGTACATGGAGGATTGATGGGGGAGTACATGTTTTCGACCCACTTTGGACTGCAGGCCGAGTTGAATTATGTGTTCTGCGGGGCGAACATCAATGCCGCGAGGTACACACAGGGGCTGGATGTTCCGGAGGGTCTTTCCCTGGAAGGGTACGTCAGCCGACACGTGTTCCATCTACCCCTCTACCTGAAAACGAAATTCAGGCTCTTTGAAAACACCAAGCTCTACGTGATGGGTGGTGGCGTGGCCTCTTTCTCTCCTTCAGCCCACCAGCATATCAAGCAGACGTACGAGGGGGAGTACCTGAAGACGAAATGGAGCTTGTACGAACCGAAGATTCGTATCCTGGATGAAGAGTCGGATAACGTGTACATGATGCAACGGTGGAACGCGGGACTCGCTGCAGAAGCCGGGGTAGAGGTCAATGACCGTATGACCGTGGGTGTCGGCTTTAAACATGTACTCAATAACATGTCTGGCGTTCGTTACTTAGGCACAATCATGCAGCCCGAAACGCGGATGTGGATCGCTTCTCTCTCGGTCGGGTATTTCTTTTAATTTCTTTTTTATGTACATTTGCACGGTGTAAGAGCAGCCTTACGGTTTAATGTACATGTGAAATCCCGATGAAAGAGAAGCTGTTTGTCTTGTTGCTGGTTTGCTTGCTGCACGTGGCCACAGCGTGGCCGCAGGCTCGGGTCATTTTGCCTGATTCGTCGAAGATAACGACGAACCCCGATTCGTTGAAACTGCTTCCCCGGCAGGTGCCTGAAAGGCTAGGTGTTGATTCGTTACCGGATAGCCTTGGTGGACAGTTGTCGCGGCCTGGACACTTGCAGGACGATCACGGGACGGAAGGGGATTCGCTTCAAGAAGCGCCCAGGATGTTTCATTGGAAGCTAAACCCGAGGACGGGTGATCGGATTCCCACGGAATCGGATACCGTAGTTCACAACTTTCAGCACTCCACGCTGGCCGATGGCTATTCCGTGGCGATGGGCCATTTAGGGACGTTGGGCTCACCGGTAATATCGAAAATATTTTCGGATCGGGGTGAAACCGAGACGTTCATCTTTAACAACGCGTATTTCCCCTTCTTGAGGAAGCCGGATGAGCTGCTTTTCTTGAATACCCGCGTGCCTTATTCCAGGCTTAACTATTACCGCTCCGGCAATAACCAAACGCGGGAGGATCGCTTTAACGCGAGGCTCACCTCCAACTTCGGGAAAAGTTTGAACGTGGGGCTCGATGTGGACCTCATCAACGCTAGGGGACACTACAATTCGCAGTCGACTCGTCACAATAACTTCTCGCTGTTTGGCAACTACCTGTCCGAACGGATCGAGGCCCACATGTACATGAACCTGGGTAAGATAAGTCATTTTGAGAACGGGGGGATTACAGACGACCTGTTTATAACCGACCCCGATGCGATTCGGCAGCAGTTTAACCCGAGAGATATCCCGGTAAAATTCACGAACACCTGGAACACGCTGGGGAACAACCGTTTTTTCCTGTCCGGTAGGTATAACCTGGGGTATTATGAGGTTGAAGGGAGCGATTCGCTCATGGTACAGCGCGGTGATTTCGTGCCAGTGGCCAGCCTCAGCTTCTCATCCTCTTACACCGATCAATTTCGCCGTTTCTTGTCCCACGATACCATTCTAGTGAACGTGGAGGGTGTTCCCATGCAGCGGATCGATAAGTTTTACCCGCATCGATACTACGAGGGTGCGGTTGATGATAGCGTGCACTTCTCCTCTTTCAAGAACTGCGTGGCGTTAAGCCTCAGGGAGGGATTTAAAAAGTGGGTCAAGTTCGGCTTGACCGCTTTCCTCGAGTATGACCTACGCAATTACTCCATGCGGGACACGGTGGGCATGGGGTATGTTAAACATCGGGAGAGCGCCGTTACCCTCGGGGGGGTGCTGAACAAGCAGCAGGGAGAGAACCTGCTGTTTAATATTCGTGCCGACCTGGGTGTATTGGGGGTCAACCTAGGCGAGTTCAGGGCGATGGGTGACGTGCAGACTGGCTTCGATATCGCCGGTCGACGTACCACGCTTTCTGCCGAGGCGTATATCAAGAACTTAAGGCCAAAGTATTTGCAGGAGAACTACTTCTCAAAGTACTTCAAGTGGAACAAAGAATTGGGTGATACGCGTCGGGTCTACCTGGGAGGTAAATTGCATATCCCGTTCACCAACAGTACCGTGAGCGCGGGTGTGGAGAACCTGCAGAACTTCATCTACTATAATCGAGACAGGATGCTCTCGCAGGAGGGGGATAACGTGCAACTTTTGACGGTGCGGGTGGACCAGGATATCCGGTTGGGCGTCTTCAACTGGGATAACAGGGTGGTCTATCAAGCGTCGAGCAACCAGGAGGTGATTCCCGTTCCCACCCTGAGCGTCTACTCGAACCTCTACTTAAAAGCCCTGATCGTGAAAGTGCTGACGATGCAGGTCGGTATTGACGCACATTGGCACACCAAGTACCATGTTCCAGGCTACGAGCCGGCATTGCTGCAATTCTACAACCAGGACGAGAAAGAGATCGGTAATTACCCGATCTCCACCATCTACGCGAATTTTCACCTACAACAGACCCGTTTCTTCGTGATGTTTTACAACGTGGCATCGCAATTGTTAAAGCCCACGGAGTATTTCTCGTTACCCAATTACCCGGTCAACCCCTTCCTCTTCAAAATGGGGGTTTCCGTGAACCTGAATAATTAATTCGTATACGATGAAGGTTTCCAGAAGGCTGGTTACGTATAGCGTGCTTTTGTTGATAGCCATCGCTGCCATGGTGTGGCTCAGGAACTATACGATTCGTTCCGGGGGGGAACCGCTCGAGGAAAGGGATTTGTCGGAGATTTTAGCTTCGGGTGAGCTCAACGTGGTTACCGATTACAACAGCATTGGTTACTTCGTGTCGGGCGATACGGTTCAAGGTTTTCAACTGGAGATGATGCAAGCGCTGGAGAGCGAGTGGGGAATACGGGTAAACCTGTTTTTAGAAAACAGCCTGGAGGATAACGTGAATGGACTCCACGAGCAGCGGTACGACCTGATCGCGCGGAGTATCCCGGTGAACACGGAACTGCGGGAGCAGGTCGCTTTCACCATCCCTATCACCCTCAACAAGCAGGTACTGGTTCAGCGAAAAGCCGAATTTAACGAGGGGGTAGAGCCGATTCGCCAACACTTGAACCTGGCGAAAAAGGTGATACACGTGGCCAGCAACTCGCCAGCCATACTCCGGCTCGATAACCTGTCTCACGAGATTGGGGATACCATTTTCATCGTGGAAGATCCCACCTATGAGGTGGAGCAGTTAGTGATGATGGTGGCTGCTGGCGATATTGATTTCACCGTCTGCGATGAGAAAGTGGCGTTGCAGTTAATCCATACCCTTCCCGAGATCGATACCGAAACCGATATCAGTTTCACTCAATTGGAGTCGTGGGCAGTGCGGGCAGGATCGCCTGTGCTGTTAGATAGTTTGAATAGCTGGCTTACCCGCTTTAGAGAGACGAAAGCGTTCCAACGGCTCCATGAAAAGTATTACGGTGCCGTTGGTTAACGCTTTCAGTCAGTCAACACTTCACTTTGATTGGCACTCAATTATTAACGGCGCTGAGGCGTATCCCGTCGCCCCTGGCGGTTGGCGTCACGGAACGTTTTCTGACGCTCTTCGCGTAACTTCTTTCACTGCTCGGTTTTCTCTTTCTCGATGATTTTTCTGACTTTGTCACTCAAAAAAGCCTGTTTTTATAATTAATTTAAACACAGATATTTGTACCTTTTTGTCACCCGATTTTGGGTGAAACGATAGAAGAAACAAATGTTTGTACGTAGAAAAAATATCCTTCAGGCAATATCGGAGTAATTGTTGCTGAAAAATACTAAGGTCGCTATAAAGAGTTAATCACTATCTTCCGACTTCTAACTTAAATAATGTATAAATTTTTTATTATTTCAACATATATAAATAAATATATATAATTTTGTTGCAATTAATTGAAGAAATAATATACTTTTACTAAATTAAAAATTAGTTGATTCAAAATCGGGGAAAATAGGTACTAATCATGGCTAAAATCAGCACGGTTAAAGACTTTTTCATGATGTATGTAGATGGATTTAAAACCATGTCGAAGACATCGAAGTTGTTGTGGGTAATCATCTTGGTAAAACTATTTATTATGTTTGCCATACTCAAGGTGTTTTTCTTTCCGAACTTCTTAAATTCGGTTGCTTCTACAGAGGAAGAGAAGGCGGAATACGTTATTGAAAAGCTTATCCAAGATTAGCATCTATCTACCACAAAAAAAATCTTTATTATGGACGTTGCATTAATTGGTTGGTCGAGAGCGCAATTTGCTCTAACAGCTATGTATCATTGGGTATTTGTTCCTCTTACCTTGGGTTTAGGATTACTTATGTGTATCTACTCAACCTACTACTACAAAACCGGTGATGAGAAATGGAAATCTACAACAAGGTTTTGGCAAAAATTATTTGCAATAAACTTTGCAGTTGGTATTGCTACAGGTTTGATTTTGGAATTTGAATTCGGCACAAATTGGAGCAATTACTCTTACTTTGTTGGCGATATCTTTGGTGCTCCGCTTGCTATTGAAGGTATTGTAGCCTTCTTTCTAGAAGCAACTTTCTTCGCTGTTGTATTTTTCGGTTGGGATAGGGTCAGCAAGAAATTTCACCTTGCATCTACTTGGATTGCCGTTTTTGGAGCAACATTGTCGGCATGGTGGATACTTGTTGCCAACTCATGGATGCAGTATCCTGTGGGTATGCATTTTAATCCTGAAACCGCACGCAACGAAATGAACGACTTCATAGCCGTAGCTTTTTCGCCTGTGGCAATAAACAAATTTTTGCACACCGTGCTTTCGTGCTGGGTGCTTGGCTCTGCATTTGTAGTCGGTCTTAGCAGTTGGTACTTGCTCCGAAAAAGGCATATTGATTTTAGCATTCGCTCTATAAAAATTGCTGCCATTGTCGGTCTGACTGCTACAGTTCTGACAGCGCTTACAGGACACTATTCAGGACAAAAAGTGGCTAGACATCAGCCTATGAAACTAGCTGCAATGGAAGGCTTATATAACGGCAAAAACAAAGCCGACATAGTGGGTTTCGGCGTTCTTAAGTCCGATAAGGTGTACAACGATGGTAAAGATCCGTTTGTATTTAAGATTGATGTTCCAATACCCGGATTTTTATCCTTTATGTCTTTCGACAATTTTAACTCGTTTGTGCCCGGAATCCAAGACATTATTGACGGTTACACACTATCAGACGGGACAGTCTATCCATCATACGAAGAGAAAGCAGCACAGGGCAAATTAGCTCAGCAGGCTCTCCGCGATTATCGCCAGGCAATGAAAGACAACGACGAAGAAGCCAAAATTATCAATAAGGCTGTTTTAGACGAAAATATAAAATACTTCGGTTACGGATTTTTCAACAGTCCCGAAGAGACCATTCCGCCTGTGGCTCTTACCTTTTACACATTCCATATAATGGTAGCGCTTGGTTTGTTTTTTATAGCATTTTTTGCAATTGTGTGGTATTTGAACAAAAAAGGCACTTTGCAAAAGGTAAAATGGCTGCTGTGGCTTGGGGTAATCTCAATTCCATTGGCCTACATAACTTCGCAGTCGGGTTGGATTGTTGCCGAAGTAGGTCGTCAGCCTTGGAGCATTCAAGATGTGTTGCCTTTGTCTCACTCGGTGTCAAACATTCCGGTTGCCAACGTAAAGACAACATTCTTCATATTCCTTGGTATATTTACAATCTTTCTCATTGCCGATATAGGTATTATGATAAACACTATCAGAAAAGGACCCGAAGCTGTTGACGAGAGCAAGGGCTATTAATTTTCGTATAACTATAAAAATAGAATAATAATATGGATTACGGATTTTTTCAACATTATTGGTGGTTTTTAATTTCGCTCTTAGGGGCATTACTACTGTTTTTAATGTTCGTTCAGGGCGGGCAATCACTCATATACAGATTAGGCAAAACAGATAACGAGCTAAAGCTCATGCTTGATGCTTTGGGTAAAAAATGGGAGCTTACGTTTACCACCTTGGTTACCTTTGGCGGTGCATTTTTCGCATCCTTTCCGCTGTTTTACTCTACAAGTTTTGGCGGAGCTTATTGGATGTGGATTCTGATACTTTTAAGTTTCGTTATACAAGCTGTTTCTTTTGAGTTTATTCACAAAAAAGGCAATTTGCTTGGTAAAAAAACATACAAGGCATTTCTTTTTACTAATGGTCTGGTTGCGCCAATACTCATAGGTGTTACGGTGTCTACCTTCTTTTTTGGAGCCGAATTTACAGTAAACAGATGTAATATTACCGATTTCGACAACCCCATCATTTCTCAGTGGAACACAAATTGGCACGGCTTGGAAGCTATATGGGGAAGCACGCTACCCGGTGGGTTTCACCTCTGGAATGTAGTTTTAGGTTTGGCTATATTCTTTCTTGTTCGAGTACTCGGAGCTTTGTATTTTATCAACACTATACGCAACGAAGAGATAGAGAGTAGGGCTCGCAAACATGTGCTTATCAATGCTGTAGCTTTTTTGATTTTCTTTTTACCTTACCTTGTACGCTTACTTTTAAAAGATGGCTGGACAGGACAAACAAACTATTCCGTAGTGGTAGAGGAGTATAAGTATCTGAACACTCTTTTTGCAAATTGGTGGATGATTGTGATTTTGTTGGTAGGAGTAGTTGGTGTACTATATGGCTTTGTTTTGGGAGCTTTATGCAAAAAAAATCGCAGAGGCTTTTGGTTTGCCGGCACTGGTACGGTTTTGGTAGTGCTGATAGTATTATTAACGGCTGGTTTCAACGGTTCGGCATATTATCCTTCGCTAAGCGATCCAAATTCATCACTTACCATAGCTAATTCGTCATCTAGCTTATTCACGCTAAAAACAATGAGCGTTGTGTCGTTGTTTATACCTTTTGTTGTGGCGTATATTGCTTATGTGTGGAAGAAGATGAATTTTCATGTTTAATTGAGCTATGAGTTACGGGTTACGTGTTGCGTGTTTCGGGGCTTTTAGCCATTAGCCTTTGGCTATACTCAGCCAACAACCAAGAGCCAAAAGCTAACAAACACATCACTCATACCTATCACTCATCACCAATCACAAAAAAGCCAATCACAAAAAAGCTAATTGCCAACGGCTAACAGCTAAAGGCTTCTAACTTCTAATTTCTGATTTTCTCTTGATGTCCAACGCGACCAAAATAGATATCAACGACCAAAACGGAACGCTCAGTTTGTCGGTGTCAAGAAAGTTGTTTAAAAAGCCGTGAACGAAGTAGGTAATTAGTCCTAATGATATTCCTAACGCAATAATATTATCCGATTGGTTTTCAGAACTTTTATAGACTCTAAAACCTGTAATCACCTGACTTCGCCACTCCAAAACACTCATTTTTATAATTGCTTAATAAACAAGATAAATTGGCAGACAATCAGCATAACATAGTACAAGACATCAGTGTTAAGCACACTCTTAAACTATTTGGAGGAAACATAGGCATACTCTTCTATGATGTTACCACTTTGTATTTTGAAACCGACTATGAAGATGTTTTACGAAAGAGAGGTTTTTCTAAGGAAGGTAAGCACAGTAATCCTCAAATCCTGTTAGGTTTACTGGTGAGCCTCGATGGTTATCCCCTGGCGTATTGCATTCATGAGGGCAATAAATACGAGGGTCATACCATGTTACCGATGATAGAGAGCTTTATCAAGAAATATGAATTAGAAGACTTTGTCGTGGTAGCCGATTCCGGGTTAATGAAC
>JAMNYO010000029.1 GCA_023622765.1 Bacteroidota bacterium
CTCCAACAGCATGAAATCAAGCAATCCGTTCAGCGGTTGCCGAGCGGTAGATGTGGCGAAGTGTATTGACACTACATATCCGGACCCAAGCAAGAATCAAGGCGGTGTGGCGGTGGTCGTGCTCAACGACCAAGGCGGCTCATCTATAAATGTAGAAAGTGAAGAAACAAGCCCTACGCTTAGAGCAAACAGCCATCAGCATGAGCCTGTTGTCGCAATGGCAACTCAACAAGGCGGTGCGGAAGTAGCCGAAAACCTGTGCCCGACTATTACGGCTGCGGCAGGAATGAGTGGAAATAATCAGCCTGTTATCGCCCTCCAAGCCAACGGCATAGACCGAGCTGATACAGCAGGGTGTAACGGTGCAGGTTGGCGAGAGAATGAAAGCTACACGCTGAATACAGTTGATAGGCACGCGGTGTGCTATCCGCTTAACGAACAGATTATATTGCGACACGGAGCGTTGGGGAGAAACACGGGATTCGGCGCAGGTGAAGATGGCGATCCAGCCTATACATTGCAAGCGAACCACCCTCACGCGGTGTGCTTTGACAGGGCAACATTCAATCAGGGTATAAACGCACAGTACGATTTTGAGGTGTCAGAGGAAGGTGTTGCCAGTACGGTTGTAGCGAGGGGCCCGAGTGGGGTGTGCTACGACGCAAGAGGAAACGGTGACGGCGAAACGGCTTGCACTATAACAGGCGATCACCAGAACAGGATAACGGACTATACGGCGGTGGCGGTGCAGAAAACATTAGCAATAAGCGGGAAGCAACAATCCCTCGCGGCCTCCGAAAATATGGCAAACACGCTCGGGGCAAACGATTGGAAAGAACCACAATCTGTCTGTTATAAAGACAAGCCACCACGCCGCTACATAATTCGCCGCCTTACACCTACCGAATGTGCCAGATTACAAGGTTTTCCTGACTGGTGGTCTACGCTTGCCCCATACGACCCCGCAGACGCTGAATTTTGGGAAGATGTACGCAAGACCCATGCAGGGATAAACGGCAAGAAGTACAAGCCCGTCAAGGATATAAAGAAATGGTACGAGAAGCTACATACGGACAGCGCAGAGTACAAAATGTGGGGAAATGGAATTGCATTACCAAACGCGGAATATGTGCTATGCGGTATAGCTGAACACGGCGCAAAAACATTAGGCAGTCTGTTTGACGGTAGCGGCGGTTTCCCTCTCGCCGGAGTGCTGAACGGCATTAAGCCGATATGGGCGAGCGAGGTTGAGCCGTACCCGTTACGGTGGGAAAGCCGTCTATATCGCAACTTGCAAAGGATGCCATGAGGATGGCAGAAACGCCAAAGGCGGGAAGGACGCGACGGCATTTGCGGAAAGGGGGGAGTCCAGAAAGACGAGAGGAGTGAATCATGACTAACATTAGAGAGGCTACATGGGAGCAGTTGGGGCACGATGTGACCGGAGCCCGGAGCATGGAGACTGTATTACAAAAATCCGGGTTGGACTACGAGGTCGAGAAACGACCCGTCCAACTCGAATCCGGGGTGGTGGTGCCCAATCGGTTCGCCACCGTCCGTAAGACCGATGGGCACGTGTATGATATCGTGTCCGACCGGTACTCGGTAGTCCAGAACCGCGAAGCGTTCGAATTCATCGACCACATAGCGGACCGGGTCGAATTCCTGAAGGCTGGGGAGACCGCTTCGGGTATGGTCTGGGTTATTGCCGCAATGGAAGAGGTGGACGTGCTGGGTGACCGGTTCCGGACCCACGTCATTCTGCGGAATGGGTTCGCGGGGAATACTAAAATCACTGCGGCCATTATACCCCTGCGGGTGGTGTGCCAGAATCAGTTCAACCACGCATTCCGCGAAGCGACCAATCAGGTCCGCGTGTTACACGTGGGGGACGTTCAGTCCAAAATGCGGGAGGCGCAGGAGCTGTTACAACTACAAGCCGGAGTGATAGAAACATTACAGAAGAACGCGGAGCGTTACGCGACAACACCCCTGCCTAAGGGGTACGAGGAAGAAGCCCTCGACCGGCTGTTCCCGGTGAACGAAGACACCAACGCGTATGCCGCTCACCGCAACCAAGAGGCCCGGAGCGCGTTCCTTGAAGCATACAACCAAGACGACAACACCGAATTTAGGGGGACCGCATGGGGGATGATTAACGCCTATTCGGACTTCATTACCCACCGGGAGCCGACCGGAAAATCCGACACCCGGTTCGAGAACCGGTTTATCCGGAACACGTTCCGACCCGTGACAACCCCTGACGTGTTACAGACGCTGGTCCGGGTAGCATAACACCACGGAAAAGCCGGAAAGGAGCGAGTGAGTATGGGTACAACGATACACACAGCCGATGATGGCTGGCAGTTCGCAGAAGTCGAGTTCAAATCAACAATAAGCGAGAGTGAGTTTTGCATCTGCGACGCTTGCCACAAGACGGGCGAAGTGATGAAGCTCACGCTCCCCGAAACAGCATATC
>JAMNYO010000065.1 GCA_023622765.1 Bacteroidota bacterium
ATAGCTCAAGTAAACTTGGCTCTGTGCTCACTTATCGAAAATATTCAACTGAAGCTCATTTCACGACCCATCACGCGAAAGTTAAGCTACTTTTTCATGATCGCTTCAGCGTTCTCCTGGATTTTACGGATGGCCGTCGCGATGTTCCGCATATCCTCTTTAGGGGCCAACAAAAGGTTTTGACCGAACCAGACCGCCTGCTCGTTGCACAGCTTCTCATTCTTGGGGCAGGCGTTCTCCTCCATATACCGCTCGTAATCGAGATCCGCCGCTGAATAAAACTTCTTGAAATACTTGCTTTCAAAGGCATTTTTCAAGAATGGCATCTTGTTGAGCTCGGAATACCCGTTCGAGCAGGGTACCCCCTCGGCACGAAGTGCTTCCAGGAACTTGGCCCTGGGCATTCCCTTGAAGTCCCCCGCATGGTAGGTGAACGGGAAGAGGTGAAACGCCGCTTTGGTGACGTCATCGTAGAGCCTGTAGGGCACGATTCCCGGGATTTCACCAATGAGCGACTTGAGGTAGGTCGCGTTCTCGTTGCGTACCTCCGTCTGTTGCTCCAGACGCTCCATCTGGGCTAAGCCGATGGCGGCCTGATACTCGGTAAGCCGCAACTTGGTCCCGATCATCACCGTGCCGGCCTGATATTGGCCCGCGGTTGAACCGAACGGGTTGCCATAGTTGTGGTAGGAGTAGCACCTGTCCATGAACTCATCATCATCACTCACGATGGCACCCCCCTCACCGATAGGCATATTCTTAGAGTTTTGGAAACTGAAGCACCCGGCGTTCCCGAAGGTACCCACTTTCTTCCCGTTGATCTCCGCCAGCCAAGCTTGGCACGCGTCTTCTACGACCAGGAGGTCATGTTTTTTCGCGATGGCCATGATGCGCTGCATATCGCACGGCAAACCGAGGATGTGCACCGGTATGATGGCCCTGGTCCGCGGGGTGATCTTCTTCTCGATGTTATCGGGATCCATCTGGAAAGTCTCCGGATCAATATCCACGAATACCGGTATGGCACCATTCAGCAAGATGCAAGATACAGAAGCGATAAAGGTGTAGGGGGTCACCAGCACCTCGTCGCCCCACCCTACCTCCAGTTGCGCCAACGAGGCGTTCAGGGCGTTGGTCCCATTCACGACCGCCAGCGCCCGTTTCGCGCCAATCATCTCTGCCCACTTCTTCTCGAACTCATCGGTCACCTTGCTTCTGGACCAAACACCGCTTCTCATCACCTCTAACAACCTCTTTTCATCGGTTGCCGAATTCCACTCCGGCCATTTTGGCCAGGTTCCCGCGTGCGCTTTGGGTCCCCCCAGTATGGCCGGCTTGTCGCTGCTTTCGGCCGACTTCACCCATATATTCGCCGCGTTGCTTTTTGAAACCGCCAGCATGGAGGTTCCCCCGACGATTCCCTTTTTAATGAAATTCCTCCTATTCATTTTCATACGATTATTTTAATTTTTACATTTCGGTGTATGGAACTATTCCGTTATGCCAAATGAGCATTGGTCAAGTTTACTTGGACAAGGCCATGGCGAGGAATAGTCTAACTTTAGTGAACTATTTCGATAAGCCAAACGAGCATAGGACAAGTTCACTTGGACTGTGCCGCGGCGAGAAATAGTCTATTTTAATGAACCTATCGGTTTCACGCTCTCCTTATTTACTCCTATTACATATTCCCACGGGATATCGATATCCCTTTATGTTACAAAACACCCAAGTGTTTACAAATGTTCCCCCGTGATTCCAAAATTCTCAAGAGCTCTCGTTTCCGCAAAACTGGATTTAGGTTAGGCGGGAACGGCTCTTTACTCCTCTTTCCCCTCACTATTCGACGCAACAACACCTTACGGGACCGTCACGATTTCCGCCCGTTTCAGCAGTTCGATCACCTGACTTTCGGGCAAATTGAATTCGATGAACCTTTGGTTATCGATGGGGATGGTTTGGAGCTCTCCCCGTTTCACGTGCTTCCTCTCCAACTTCATATCCCGGTTATACACCTTGATGGCATTGTGGGATACGGGGAGGGTGAGTTTCCCGGCACCCCGTTGGTGCCAAAAGACCACCCAGGTCTTACCGTTCCTGGTAAACAGGAAGGCGGATCCATCCGGGTGGTTGTTCGCGAAGTTCTCCACCCGCTCATAGGGCAGCAACTCGTGGTTACCGTTCACGTTCAAGAGGATATGCTCTTGGAACGGGTCTTTCAGCATCTCCTTTTGCTCATCCGTGAAGAGACCCGCCAGCCGTGCCTCTTCCCACTTTTTCATCACCCGCAAGTTATCTTCGGTGCGGGGGTGGTTGTCCATATCATCCAGCGAGACGACCATCAGCGAAATGGGTGAATCCCACGCCGCGCCCCGGCTACAAACGAACTCGTACATATCCGGCTGGTAGCCGTGGGAAGTTTCGGAGGGCGCCTGGTAAATATTCCACCCGAAGTTGACCGCCGTGAAGTTTTCCGCCATGTAGCGTGCGCCGTTCAACATGTACTTACGCACCCCGGCCCGGAACCTCTCGGGTTTAAACGTGTCGTACGCGTTGGCCCGGGTGAGGATATGCCAGCCGAAGTGGGTTTTCAAGGCCCCCTCCGAGAAGAGCGGCTTCCGTTTCGGCGCGTTGTAAATGTCCAACTGCGCTTTAGAACCGTAGTACCAGTACGGGGGGTGCACATCCTCTCCCCCATCGAAGTAGAGGAAGTCAAAACCCGCCTCATCGATAATGTTGGCCATACGCTCCGCCATCTCTTCCTGAATGGTGGTACGTTGGTCGAACCGCACGTACTGGGGCGAGGTGTCCACATCCAGCAGGCCAAACTTCGCCCCTCTATCGGCGCTTTGGGGCGTGCTGTTCAAGTGTCCCCGCTTGCACCCGGTAAACTTGTACGGGCGTGTTACCGTGAATCCCTCGTACTCGATCAGCTCGGTGTTAATTTTCAGGATCTTCCGATTACGCTCCATCGTACAGTTCTGGGGGTTCTCCTCGACGAAAATCTCGGTGCTCGCCTCATCAATGGGCTGCGACAGGGTAAATATCTCCGTCAGGTTCAACCGGGGATCGGGTACGGGCGTCACGTACTTGTCGTTTCGGGTGGCCTTGTTGAAATGGATATGAAAGCCGGGGATGATGCCCGCCTCCCTGATCTTCCGCGTGACCTCCTGCAGGTCGGCCATACCGTTCGGGTACTCCTTTTTCCAGGGGAAATGACCTAACGAGGTGGCGAAATCTTTCCAGTAGAGCACCATCATCTTGAAACCACCCATCTTGGCATAAGCGATATGTTCATCGACATTCTCCTTCGTCAACCCGCGCATCTCGTAGTAGGAGTAACCGTACTCATCCAGCCTCCGGCTATCTACTCCAGGGGGGAGGTTGAAGTCGTGTTCCAGAACGGACAGGTAGTCCAGGAAGTTATCCTTGGTCGTCGTGATCAGCGCCGCGCCCACGTCAAGCAACTTGATGATACTCTCCATGCCCGCCGACAACAGTATGTGGTCGTCCCGCACTTCGCTATCTACCTTGGTGTAGGGATCGGTGCCCACCACGTTCACTGCGATCTCATCATCCCACACCACGTTCAACCACTCGCCGAACGTGGTTCTTTTCTTCACGGGCAGTTGCAGCAGCGTGAACTCATCGATCTCGGTAACCCGTTTAAACTGGGAGATATCCTCCAGCGTGTAGTCGAGCCTCGCCAGGGTGAACCCGATATAGCGCGGGGTGATATTCAAAGCGATCACCGCCGTGTAGTCGAGGCGGTCGAAGTTCACGAACAGGGTATCGCCTTCCCGCACCACCCTGTTGGCGGGAAACGTGGTGCTTTTCGCCACGTAGGTCAACATGTTCTCGGGATCATACGGGCGGTACTCGGTCAACGCGAAAACAGGCGCGCTAGAGCCTTGCACCAGACACTCCTGGCCCGTGGGTTTATGCAGCAAGCCGCGGGCCTTGCCGTCGGCAGTTAGCGTTAACCTTACCTCGTCATTCTCGATAACGATGTCTTGCCCACCGGGTTGCGCGGAGAGACGCGTTGTCATGGCAAGACCACACAAAAGGCTTAAAAAAAGGGATGTAAAGCGAGACATACTATAATGAACGTTTATTGGGTAATATAATTTCCGTTTTTCAGCAAACGGCCTCTTTTACATTGGTTTTTAACTTTCGCTAACTATTAAAGCGTTAATTATCTTAAATCACCGGCCTCTTTTAACCGTTGGCTATTAACCCCCACGCTTAAAAGAGGATAACTGCCTGGTTAATATTTAGATAACCAAGCAGTTATTCCTACTCCTATACAAATGCACCACTTAGGGTGTTCTCCGGGGCACTCCCCAAGACACTCACCATGGCGCTCACTTGATCTTGATCTTAATCAAGTCATCAATCGTTTTCCCCTCGTGCTGGAACCGGGCGACTGTATATACATCGTTATCATCGCCCACTGCGATCGAGTTCACGTAGGTCGGGAAGCTCCCGTCCTCGTAGAAAACGGCGCCAAGATCCTTGTACGTCCTCGTGGGGATATGGAACGTGACCAGGTGCAAGTGCTCCAGTCCCTTTGGTGCACCCATGTTGATTTTTTCAACGCCTGCCACCCGCTTACCATCCTTGTAGATGGGTGCCCCGGTGAGGTAGTAAATGGTGTCGCCCTTGATCTTGTAGCCCAGGTAGCCGTAGCTAAACTGGTCGTTCATCCCGCTCTTCTTGGAGGGTTCCGAAGTGATGCGATCCACTATCTCTATCTTCTCGTTCTCCGGGTCGAACGTGAACAGGTACCCCGAATTTCCATGTACGCCGTACGCCTTGTTTTCGGGGCCGTACCACTGGATCTTCCTCCAGTTGTAGCCCATGCTGCCTGCGTCTCTCGGGTCGAACTTACCGAAGTAGTCCAACCTCAGGTTCACTTCTGTCAGCATCCTGGGAGCCGCTCCCGTGGAGGGATCGTACTCGAATATATTCCCATCCGACGTCGAGTAGTAGACGAGGCCGTTATTCGGGTTGACCAGTAGCGAACGGCACAATACCCTGTAATCATCTCCCCTCTTGCCGGCTTCACCCGGGCCGCTTACCGGTCCCAAGTCTTTCAGCAGATCCTTTTCCACATCGTAGTGGAGGAGGTGACCCGTGGGCCAGGTAATGGCATACATCTGCTTCCTGTCAACGTCCATGGTCATCGCCAATATCCCTTCCGCATTTGGATCTTTGGCCATGCTCTTCACCTCTTTGGTCTTCATGTCGTAGTAGACGAAATGCCCACCGGGGTAGAGCTTGTATCCTTCCGGGGCATTCACCGGCATGGTCTGTGCACCGTCAATCATTTCGTAAAAGCCCACGTGCGTGGCGAAGTAAAGCTTCTGGTCCGCTTCGTAAAACTCGGTGTGGCTCTTCCCTTGCGAGATGTAGTTAAGCTGTTTCTCGCCGACCGCTTCTGACAGGTCTGCTAAAAACTCGGTAGCGTCTGTTTTGGGGTCGTAGACGTAGAGTTGCGCCGCCACGTCATGCTTCGTGGAACACAACACGTAATAGATTCGTCCATCACTCGCCTCAGAAATAGCATTGTACGTTTCAATGGCGCCATCAAATCCCGAAAAATAGGTTTTTGCAATCATCATTCTTTAATATTTGGTGAATTAATTGTAGTTCAACTTACTTTCATACGATAACGTCACCGCACGTTACAAATATAGGCTTTTTACGGCTGAACTGATTTTCTAAAACCGACAAGCTGTCTTCAAATAACGCAAAAAAAGGCTAAATATTCTGCAAATCTTTCAGTTCATACCGATTATACCGTCACAGCAAAAAACTCTTATACCAATAGAAGAAAGCTTCCGGATTGCTTTTTCTCAATTTATTCAATTTGTTGTATAAGGGATTTTCAATCAAACCATCTTTAATTTCCAAGGGGTTGCTAAATTATTCTTGTTTTGCCAAACTTATACTCATTAAATCGCTTAATTCTTTTCTTCTGTTTCTCCTTTGAGCGTATCTTAACATTTTTGATTTATTCACTGTAAACGTTGTAAGTGCATTTTGTATAACAAGTAGCTTCTCTAGTGATGGAACAGTTACGTTGCCTATATGCATTAAGGGTGCTTCCGAAACTAAATTTTTTACTATTAATATATCCTTTTCGTTATTCAAGTACCTGTCAAACAAATCTTTGTCTGAGTACAAAAAAGTAGTAATTTTAAACCGTTCGTTCAAAAAATTAAATACACTCTCGGTCGCATCTTTCTCAATTTCAACATACATATAATTTTTAAAGGGTTGATGAACCATAAAATCATTTAACCAAGCTGTATCGCCCACACAGAAATTGATATAAGGAAATGCTTCACTTATTTTTTTATAGGTTTGTTTGAGGAACTTTGACAGGAAAGGTTGAAACTGTTTTGTACTTTCATTTTTGTAAATCCCTCTTGAAGCTGAATAAAGTATCCCCTCCTTTTTCAACTTTGATAAATATATAGTAATGGTATTATCGGCTAAATCGGGAAAAAAATCCCGGATTTCGCTGACTAACTGTTTCTTGGAAAGCATATCGTTTCCTTGAAAAATAGAACCTATATTTTCTTTTAGTTTGAAATATTGCATACTTATATTATGCAAAGATAATAAACTTAAGTATAAGTTCGGCATATTCTCGACATTTTTGCCAAACTTATACGTTTTTATTTGATACGATAAATAAATCTATCTCCTGTCAACTTGGGAGCTGGGCTTGTAGTCTGCCCCAGCATAGTGCTCGTTAAAAAACAGAGAGAATAACGTGATTGCGAGATTGATTGGTTTCATGGGATTTTACTATCAAAGTGTATTAATCTTGCCATCATCGTTGTTAAAGACATATATTTACATCGTCAATAGAGCTCCACGTTTTCATGAAACTCTTCGAATACATTCAAGTTCTTCTCGTAGGTACCCGGTGTCGCCATAAAGGCAATGACATAGCCGATATCATTTTGAAAGTAAATATACCACTTACCCTTAAATTGTATTCCCGTGGATTGGGTGATGTTAAGAATCCTTGCATTAGGGCTTGTTTTATCTTCTTCCAGAATGATTTTGCTTGTCGGGCTATTACCTTTATATCTTTCATATTCAAACTGAATCAACCTGTCCACTGAA
>JAMNYO010000080.1 GCA_023622765.1 Bacteroidota bacterium
CTGGAGAAGTTGCCGTCAGACGGCCAGTTCAAAAGCAACCAATTCTACAAGGATGCCTCGACCGGCGTTTATTATAACATCGTGGAGTACGGCAATGAGCAACAGAAGGCCTCGTTGGGCGACGAAGTCTATATCCGGTTCAAGGGGTTATACTACTTTATGACGGATGACACTACCAAGTACAACAACCTGGACCCTATCCGGAGTCCCTTCCCCCAAACGCTGGTGTACCGGGGAAAAGTCAATAGCAACACCAAGAGTCACTACTCCACGGCGGGATGGATGGTTCCCGTTCCTGCTATCGGACACAAGGCCGTGGTGAAAATGATCGTCCCCTTCGAGATGGGGTCATCGTACGATCAATCCAATTACCAGCCCACCTACTACGATCACGTGGAGTACCGTTTTGAAGGTTTTTATTAATAAGCAACTCAAGTCCCTTTAGAGAAAGATGCACGTTAAACAGACCCTACCGAAGGTGTTCATAAAGTAAAGAATATGACGTTAATTAAATCCATCTCTGGCATTAGAGGTACCATAGGTGGCGCCATAGGGGAGAACCTCACTCCGCTCGACATCGTGAAGTTCACGGCCGCGTACGCCACGTTTATCAAAGAGCTGTCCCAAGTAAAACGCCCTAGGATTGTCGTTGGCCGTGATGCGCGCCTCTCGGGAGAGATGGTGCACCGCGTGCTTACCGGCAGCCTGATTGGCATGGGGTGTGACGTGACCGATATTGGCATGGCCACCACCCCCACCACCGAGATCGCCGTGGTCAAGGAGAACGCGCAAGGGGGTATTATCATTACGGCCAGCCACAACCCGAAGCAGTGGAACGCGTTGAAATTATTAAACCACAAGGGGGAGTTTCTGAATGCCAAGGATGGTGCGTGCATCCTCGCCTTGGCCGAAGAGGAAGCTTTCCTCTTCTCACCCGTTGACGAGCTAGGTACGATCACCCAAAAAAACTACCTGCAAGAGCACGTTCAGAGTATCTTGTCGCTTGACCTGGTGGACGCGGAGGCGATCAAGGCGGCCAACTTCCAAGTGGCTATCGACTGTGTGAACTCGGTAGGTGGAATAGCTATCCCCGAGTTGCTCTACGCCCTAGGTGTTAAAAAGGTGTTCAAACTGCACTGCGCCCCGCACGGGAACTTTTCGCATAACCCTGAACCCCTCCCTGAGCATCTCACCGAGTTAGCCTCACTCACCCGGGACTCCCGGGCCACCGTTGGCTTCGCCGTAGATCCTGACGTGGACCGGCTGGCCATCTTCAGCGAAGATGGAATACCCTTCGGTGAAGAGTACACGCTGGTGGCGGTGTCTGACTACGTGCTCCAACACACGCCCGGCAACACGGTCTCCAACCTGAGCTCTACCCGTGCGCTAAGGGATATCACCCGGCAACGAGGGGGTGAGTACTACGCGGCCGCGGTGGGAGAGGTAAACGTGGTAACCAAGATGAAAGAGGTGAACGCCGTGATTGGCGGTGAAGGGAACGGAGGTGTTATTTACCCCGCCTGGCACTACGGCCGAGACGCTCTCGTGGGTATCGCGCTCTTCTTATCTTACCTGGCCCGCTCAGGCAAAAGCCCGTCGGAGTTAAGGGAATCCTACCCCGCCTACTTCATATCGAAACAGAAAGTGGAGCTTGAACCGGGCATGAATACCGACGCGATACTGCAAGCGATGAAAGAGCGGTTCAGCGACCAAGAGGTGACCGATATTGACGGTGTCAAAATCGACTTCCCTGACAAGTGGGTACACCTCCGCAAATCGAATACCGAGCCCATCATCCGTGTTTACTCCGAGGCAAGGACGGCACTAGAGGCCGAGGAGATCGGGAAGCAGATTATCCGCCTTGTATCCGCCTCGTCCTGTTGACACCACATCGGGTAAGCCGTTAAGCAAGATTCAATGAAGGAGAAGCTGGTAAGCCGCTCGGACTTCAAGGGGTTACATCCCCTGCTCGAAGGTAAGCTTGGCGACATAATCATCGACCTCGGGATGAAGCTGGCCGGGTTGCGCCACGCGAATGCGGTATACGACCGGTCGAAGCACTTAACCGGCCCCGCTTTTTGCAAGGATGCACTCGATAAACTGGGCATCGTCCGCGTGCCACGTAACGTGGAGGTGCTCGAACGACTGGGGGGCGAACCGTTTATCTCTATATCCAACCACCCGTATGGCCATATCGACGGGATCGCGATCATCGAGCAGGTAGGTGGACGCGTACCCAACTTCAAGGTGATGGTCAATTTCATCTTGGGCATGATCGACACGATGGCTGAAAACTTCGTCACGGTCGACCCGATGAAGGACAAAGATAAAGGCAGTATCACGACCGCCGGGCTGCGGGAGTGTATCGCCCACCTGCGGACGGGCAACCCGATGGGGTTCTTCCCCTCGGGTGCGGTATCAAACCTATACCTGCGAAAGGGAAAGTTCGTCATCGAGGACCGCCCCTGGCAGGAAGCTGTACTTAGGATCATCCAAAAAGCGAAAATGCCGGTTATCCCAATCCATATCTCCGGTTACAATAGCCGCTCCTACTACCTCTCCCGCATCCTAGGGTGGAGAATCCGCACGATGAGGCTCTGCCACGAGTTGCATAACAAGCGAGGCAAAGAGATGGTGCTCACCTTTGGAGATCCGATCACGCCACAGCAGGTGAAGTCTTTCGGGAAAGATACCGGTCGACTGGGGGATTACCTGCGACGCACCACGTACGCTTTAGGAGAAATGTAAATAATTGATTACCTTTGACACCTATGGCGAAGCAATCGATACAGCAAATTAAACAGCGTTTTGGAATCATCGGTTCGGCTCAAGAGCTGGACCGAGCCATTGATGTTGCCTTGCAGGTGGCACCCACCGACCTCTCCGTGCTGATTACCGGGGAGAGCGGCGCCGGAAAGGAGAGCTTCCCACAGATCATCCATCAGTACAGCAGGCGGAAACACGGACCCTACTTCGCGATCAATTGCGGCTCTATCCCCGAGGGAACGATCGACTCCGAGCTGTTCGGCCATGAGAAGGGATCATTCACAGGCGCCACCGGAGCGCGGAAAGGATACTTCGAGGTGGCCAACGGGGGCACGCTGTTCCTCGACGAGGTGGGCGAGTTACCCCTCTCCACACAAGCTCGGTTGCTGCGTGTGCTGGAGACCGGTGAATTCATCAAGGTCGGCTCATCAAAGGTCGAAAAGAGCGATGTACGAGTGGTGGCGGCTACCAACCTCGACATGGTGCAAGCCATCGAGAAGGGAAAATTTCGGGAAGATCTCTACTACCGGCTGAACACCGTGCCCATCAGGGTGCCGCCGCTCCGAGACCGGCAGGAGGATATTCCCCTCCTGTTCCGCAAGTTTGCCGGTGATTGCGCCGAGAAATACATGATGCCCCCCATCACGCTCACCGATGACGCCCGGGCGATGCTCGTGAGCTACCATTGGCCGGGCAACGTGCGGCAACTCAAGAATATTACCGAGCAGGTATCGGTCATCGAGAGGGAGCGAACCATCACCCCAGAGATCCTTCAAAAGTACATCCCCTATAACGAGGGACGCATGCTTCCCGTTTCGGTATCCAAGCTGAAGGAGGCCGACTACAGGTCGTTTGCAAACGAACGGGAGATCCTCTACCAGGTTCTCTTCGATATGAAAAAAGATATTTCCGACCTCAAGCAGGTGGTGAAGAATATCATAGAGGGAGCACCCGCCCACGCGTCTGTACACCCTACCGTCTCCCCTGCTGACCATCCGGTTGCCCATTCGTCTACCCCGACCATTATCTCGGGTGATCACACGCGGGTATCTGTCCCAGCGAAATACGAGGAATTCCAGCCTACCCTCACGATTGGTGACAACAAGGTGCACGACATCCAAGATGCCACCGAGTATGAAGAGAGTACGAAGTCGATCAGCGAGGTGGAAAAAGAGATGATCGCCAAGGCATTGGCACGCCACAACGGCAAACGAAAGTCGGCCGCGAGCGACCTGGGGATTTCGGAACGAACGTTGTATAGAAAAATAAAAGAGTACGGCCTATAATCGTTGAAGGGGTTCCCTTGGCCAATAATACTGCCGCGATGAAAAGAAGCATTCTCTTCCTGTTGTTGTTGTTCGTGACGAGCTCATGCCGAATATCTTACTCCTTCCGAACGGCTTCCATCAACTACGACCTCACCAAAACGCTCTACATAGGGCATTTCGTGAACCAAGCCCCTTTGGTCTATCCCCCTCTGGAACAGCGTTTTAACGAGGAGATGAAAGACTACTTCACCCGGAACACCCGTTTGCAACTGGTCAACCAAAACGGTGACATGGAGATAGAGGGGGAGATCGTGGGGTACGAGCTCACCCCACTCGCCGTGCAGGAGGACGCGTTCGCTTCCGAGACGAAGCTGACCATGACCGTGCGGATGCGGTTTCGCAACAACAAAACTGATGATCCGGAGTTGGATGAACGGATCTCGGCCAACCGAACGTTTTCCAGCAACACGATGTTTGACAACGTGCAGGATCAACTAATAGAGGAACTCATCGAAGAGATCGTGGACCAAATTTTCAACGCTACCATGTCGAATTGGTAATGGAACAGGAACGGCTATACAACTGCGTGGAACAACCGGGATCACTGGACAAGATCACGGTAGAAGAGTTCGGTCAGATGATCGAGGAGTTCCCCTACTTCCAAACGGTGCGCCTGCTCTATACCCAAAACCTGCATGCAACAGGAGATCCGCGGTACAACGACGAGCTGGGTAAAACCGCGATTTTTTGTGCTGACCGTTCGAAGCTTTTTTACCTGATCCACGCGGAGAGGTACGCGCAATTACTGAACATGCCCGGGAGCGATGCGTTATCGGAGAAGGATCGAACCGAGATCCTGTTAAACTCCTACCTACAGTCGTTCGAGGAGAAGGTGAAGGATGATGCGCCACCTGTCACCTTAGGCGAAGAACATGCCGCCTCGGTCGACTACTTCGCGTACCTGGAGGCAGTAGGTGAAGGGATATCGTTAGAAGGACGCGAGCAGCATCGGCTTCAACACCAAGACATCATCGACGCCTTCATTGAAAAAGCCAACAACGACAACATCCGACCCTCCCTCCCGGCAGAGCGAAGCGAGACCAGCAAAGGGGAACCGGAAGAGGGTGAGGGCGAATTCCTGACCGAAACGCTCGCGAAAATTTACATTAAGCAGCAAAAATATGAACAAGCCCTCGCAATTATTAAGCGGATAAGCTTGAATTTTCCAAAAAAAAGTGCTTACTTTGCCGACCAAATTCGTTTTTTGGAATATTTGATTATTAACGAGAAGAACAAAAAATAAAAACAGACAGCAGTCATGTATATATTCATTACCATTCTTATCCTTTTGGCGTCCCTTCTGATGATTTTCGTCGTGCTAATCCAGAAGTCTAAAGGTGGCGGCTTGGCCAGCGGTTTCGCCTCATCTAACCAGATCATGGGTGTACGGAAGACGACCGACTTTCTAGAGAAGTTCACTTGGACGCTCGCGGCCGTGGTCATCGTGCTGAGCATCCTCACGGCCAAGTTCACGGCATCACGCGGAGACGCCCGCCAGTCGGAGATCGAGGTACAGCAGCCCGCTCCGCTTAGCCCGAGCACCGCACCCGACGTGACCCCAGGGCTTCCCATTCCCTCTACTCCCGTTCAAACACCCGGGGAAGAGGCTCCCACGGAATAAAAGCCGCGACACGTAACGAAAGCATACTGCCCGCGAAGTTAACGGCCAACCTGCTGCACCATCATTCGCGTTCTGGTATACACGCACCTGCAAATACTATCGTAATACAATATCGCGGAGGAGCGGAATACCGGCATGCTCGTTCAGCATTTTAATCAAGTTTTCCTTGTTCATTTGCAGTTCGGCGCGCAGGACCGATGATGCGAGTTGCACGTAGAGTACGCCATGCTTGAAGTAGATGGAACGGGTGTAGCTAGAGACCCCTTCGCCCAGTAGCTCATGCCACCCTTTTACCACGCGGCGC
>JAMNYO010000052.1 GCA_023622765.1 Bacteroidota bacterium
TTCGGGGTATTAGAAATTAATGATAAAATGCTCCCATTTAAAACAATACATCAATGAAAACTATGCGAAACAAGGGATTTTATTTTCTGCTCGCGTTACTTTGTTTAGCCGTAACGCCAATGGTGAACGCTCAAAAAACGGAACGACCGTACGATTTTAAAGAGCATGCCAGTCGTATATTGAAAGAGTTTGATATTATCCTTAACGAGCCGGCTCAATTTACTAGCTTGCTGAATGGTCCAAAAGCAACAGCTGAATATTTTTACATTCGTCAAGGTGAAAAACAGTTTTGGATGTACAATCCAGTGTTTCAGTCTGTTGATAAGGACTGCATGGCCTTGGTCGGTATCCCTTGGCGCTACATGAAGAAAGAGCGTGAAATGGCCAAGATGGCGCATCAGCTTAATCAAAAATTTCACGGTCGCGACTCCGTGGGTGAGTTCAAGGAGTATTCAAACGACCGGATTCCCAGAGATCAAATTCGGAAAGAATTGAACACCGCTTTACAACTCCCGTTGAAAGAACAGATGGACTCCCTGTTCCGGTTCCATTTTGACGAGTATGTGACGGTTGTGACCGGAAAAATGCCCCGGGAAATGTTCAATGCCGACACGCTTTTTTTCTACGATATCCCGCTGGATGTCCCGTATCGAGACAACTACACCCATTGCCTGGGTATGATATCGGCGAAAAAAGATATGGCCTCCGTGTTTTTCAAGTTGTTTTTCACCGACACCGGGAAGGAAAAACAAAACGACTATGGTAACATCTTCTTCGTGGCGGATGAGGGTGGAGTTAAAATCAAAAGAAATGGATGTTTTTGCTGAATAAACTTGAAATAAACTTGAAATAAAAGAATCGTATGAAGGCTGATGAAAGAGGCACGAGAAACACCCGTTACACGGTAGCGTGTGATAGATGTAAGAGGATCACGGCAGTTTCTAAAAAACTGATTATGCTCTTCGCCAGTATGGCGATTGTCCTGGGATGTAGCACGGTCAGCAACAAGCCGGAAGGCTCAGGAACGACGTTCGCGAAGGACGCGCTCGCGCCTTTCATTGAAAGCGGACAGCTTCCGGGTGCGATTAACGTCTTTTACAAGGACGGCTTGGAGGAGATTGCCTGCGTTGGTTATGCCGACGTCGCGGCGAAGCGTCCGATCACGATGAACGACGTCTATATGCAGTGCTCGCAGACAAAGGGCTTCTGCGGCGTAACTATCGCCATGCTCATCGAGGAAGGTAAGATCGCGCTTGACGATTCCGTTGCGAAGTATCTGCCGGAATTCAAGGAGCTCTGGGTACTCGAATCTACCACGGATAGCGTGAAGACACTTGTTAAGGCGAAGAACGCGCTCACCATCCGCATGGTCATGAACCACACCGGCGGTTTCCCGTTCGAGATTAGTGCAAAGCAGGGGAACATCAAGGGTGGCGGATGGTCCGGTGGCGCGCCGCTTCGGCAGACGGCGGCCATCGCGGCGGCGTCTCCGCTGCATTTCGAACCCGGCACGAAGGAGCTGTATTCTAATACCGGTATAGATATCGGTGCGGCCATCGTGGAGGTGGTGACCGGTATGCGTTGGGAAGACTTCCTCAAGGAGCGTGTTCTCGATCCGCTCGGCATGACATCCAGCTCGTTCTGGCCGACAGACAAGCAGCTTGAGACACAGGTGGAGATGTACGACTGCGTGAAGGATGCGCCCGCGAAGTACCGCTTGGAGAACGAAATGCAGCAGCGACCCTACAACGATGCCCATGTCTTCGCATCGGCGGGCGCGGGGCTCTGGACGACCGCGAACGACCAGCTCAAATTCTACAAGATGCTCATGAACCTCGGCCTGGGAGAGAACGGCGTGAGGATTCTTAAGGAGGAGACCGTCAAGGAGTTACTCGCGAAATCAACGCGCCCGAAAGGGATGGGCGGTTATTCGCTCGGACTTACCGCGCCGGAAGAAGATACGGAGGACTCATGGTTCGGGCATGGTGGCGCGTGGGGCACCAACTGCATGGTCAACTGGCACCGCAAAGAGCTGAAGCTGTGGGCTGTGCAGCTCTGTGGCGAGCCGCGCCCCTGGGATTCGGCCCGTTTGGAGGCGGAGGAAAAATTCTTCGAATATGCCATTGACAACGCCCGTGCCGACGCTTTTACCGGCCGTGTCAACTAAGCAGTGAAGCGGACAAAGTCTCAGGGCGAGCAAATATCTAGGGAGTGAAATTTGCGTCAGTTGAGTTCGAAAGTAATAATAAGGGTGAAAGCAGAATTATTGATAAATCTCCTTTTTCCCCGCGAGCAACGTGTTCTTCAATAACGAGACGATAGTCATGGGACCTATGCCACCGGGGACGGGGGTGATGTAGGAGCACTTGGGCGCCACCTCATCGAACTTCACGTCGCCGGTCAGCTTGAAGCCCGACTTCGTCTTGTCGCTCGGTACGCGGGTGGTGCCCACGTCGATAACCACCACGCCCTCCTTCACCATGTCGCCCGTTAAAAACTCGGGCACGCCGAGGGCCGCGATAATGATGTCGGCTTGCAACGTGATCTCCTTGATGTTGGGCGTGCGGCTGTGACAAACGGTCACCGTGCAGTCGCCCGGGTAGGCTTTCTGCATCATCAGCATGGCGGCCGGCTTGCCCACGATATTGCTACGGCCCAAAATGACGCAGTGCTTCCCGCGGGTCTCGATCTCGTATCGCTTGAGTAGCTCCATGATGCCGGACGGGGTGGCCGAAAGGAAGCAGGGCATGCCCAGTGACATACGGCCTACGTTCACGGGGTGAAAGCCATCCACGTCCTTGCGGTAATCGATCGCCTCGGTGATCTTGGTTTCCGAAATATGCTTGGGGAGAGGCAACTGGACGATGAACCCGTCGATGTCGGGATCGTGGTTCAGTTGGTTCACCCGGTCTAACAGCTCCTCTTCGGCAACATCATCTTCGTAGCGGATAAGGGTGGAGTTAAAACCCACCTCCTCGCACGATTTTACCTTGTTGGCCACGTAGGTCTCGCTACCACCATCGTGTCCCACTAATATAGCCGCCAGGTGCGGCGTTTTGCCGCCGGCCTCCTTTATTCGGGCGACCTCCTCTGCAATCTCCTTTTTTATCTGGGCGGATATGGCCCTTCCGTCAATGATTTTCATGTTGGTTTTCAATTATGGGTTGCTATTCTATATCTGTTTTTATCGGTATTTACCTTCCCCGCCTGGCTTTTCTCATGGCTTGACGGGCCCCACCGGTGGTCATCATCCGCATCATCTTGCGGGTTTCGTCGAACTGCTTTAAGAGCTTGTTCACCTCTTGCACGGTAGTGCCGCTACCCTTGGCGATGCGGGCGCGCCGGCTCCCGTTGATAATCTCCGGATTGCCACGCTCCTGTGGGGTCATAGAACGAATAATCGCCTCTATCCCCTTGAACGCGTCGTCATCAATATCGAGGTCCTTGATCTGCTTACCCACCCCGGGAATCATCGAGGCCAGGTCTTTCAGGTTTCCCATTTTTTTCACCTGTTGTATCTGCGTGTAGAAGTCGTTGAAGTCGAACTGGTTCTTGGCGATCTTCTTCTGCAAGCGCCTAGCCTCCTCTTCATCGTACTGTTCCTGGGCCTTCTCCACGAGCGAAACGATGTCGCCCATGCCCAGGATGCGGTCGGCCATCCGCTCGGGGTGGAACACATCGATGGCGTCCAGCTTCTCGCCCGTCCCTACGAACTTGATGGGTTTGTTGACGACTGAACGGATGGAGAGTGCTGCCCCACCACGGGTGTCACCATCGAGCTTGGTCAGCACCACCCCGTCGAAGTCAAGCCGCTGATTGAACTCCTTGGCCGTGTTCACCGCGTCTTGACCGGTCATGGCATCCACCACGAAAAGCGTCTCTTGGGGGTTGACCGCCTTCTTGATTGACTCGATCTCGTTCATCATCTCCTCGTCGATCGCGAGACGACCGGCGGTGTCAATGATGACCAGGTCCCTGCCGTAGGTCCGGGCATGCTGAACGGCGTTACGAGCGATCTTGACCGGGTCTTTGTTCTCCTCCTCCGCGTAAACGGGTACGCCGATTTGTTCACCCAGCACCTTCAACTGCTCGATGGCCGCGGGGCGGTAGACGTCGGCTGCGACCAGCAACGGGTTCTTGCCCCGCTTGCTCTTGAGCATGTTGGCCAGCTTACCGGCGAAGGTGGTCTTACCAGACCCTTGAAGACCCGACATGAGGATGACGGCGGGACTGCCCTTAATGTTGATCTCCGATGCGGTGCCACCCATCAGGAGGGCCAGCTCGTCGTGGACGATCTTCACCATCATCTGCTCCGGCCTCACGGCGTTGAGCACGTCTTGACCCATCGCCTTCGCCTTCACGGTTTCCGTGAACTCCTTGGCCGTCTTGTAGTTCACGTCGGCATCCAGCAAGGCCCGTCTTACCTCTTTCAACGTTTCGGCCACGTTGATCTCGGTAATCCTCCCTTGACCCTTTAATATTTTGAAGGACCTTTCTAACCTTTCACTTAAATTATCAAACATAGTGTTGTTGTAACTTTTACCCTTTTTATACCTTCGATGTAATCTATCCAAGCTAGGGCATATGATATGAAACGTACCGCGGACTCTTTTCCCATGAGCCCGCGTGCAAAGATAGTGAAAATATCCTTTATACCGCTGTCTTTATACCACTGTCGTTTTCTTCTCGCTTGCGCGTATCAGCACAAATACGATCGCCATCGCGATAATCTCGAACATGATCACGTACAGGTACACACCGGTTCCAAAGGAATCCACGAGAATCCCTGTCAAGTAATTGATTAAGGTATTCCCTGTGAGGGCGATAAGCATAGCGAAACTAAACGCAGTGGCAGAGACGTTTTTGAAGAGTTCGCCTATCACGCCTAACATCACCGGGAAACCGGGAGACAATCCGGCTCCAAGGAAAAACAACCCGGCAACGCGTACGAAGTAGGGAGCGGGAAGAACCAGGCAAACAAGTCCAAGTGCGAGCATCGTGAGCGCTATCTGGATCAACCGGTTGTAAGGCAGATTTTTTAAAGCACTTCCGGTGAGCACGCGCATCACGATCATACCCAGTACCGAAAACGATAACGCCATTAACGCTTTTTCTTGTACCACGCCTATGCTGTCCATGAAAAACGATACCGACCAGTTGTTCACGATCGCCTCGAAAGCCGATTGAAAGAACAGGTAAAAACAGATCGCGAGGAACATCTTGTGCTTCATGAAAACGGGAATCAGCTTCAACGATATCTTTTCCTTTTCAACCGTGATCGGGTAGCTGATCACGGCAAACAGCACGGCAACCAGGATACTTAAACCGCAGGTAATATTGATTAGCGTGGTGTAATGCGCGCTATCAATCAGCGTCATGGCCATGGGCATGGAGAGGGCGCCAAGGCCGTAAAAAGCACCCAGCCAGTTGAGATTCCCGATCTTATGGCGACTCTCGCTTAAATCGGAAACCAGGGCGCATGTGGCGCCGTTCATGACGCCGCCACCCACGCCAAAAATAAAAATGCAGAGGTGCAACAGGTTCAAGGTGTGGGCGTGGGCGATCCCGGAAAACCCAAACCCCAAAAACAGGCTCGCGGTGAAAAGCACCCAGCGATAGCCATGCTTATCGGCAATGGGGCCAAACGCGACGGAACCGATAAGGACCCCAACGGGAAGGATAGAGAAAAGGCTACCGGCTTCAATATCGGTCATGCCGAACTTTTCCTTCAACAGTGGAAGCGTTGCACCGATGATGACCATGGAGATCCCGAAAAGGAAAATCCCGATGAAATTGGCCGCAAAGGCGGTTTTTTTATTGCTCATATTGTTACTGTTTTAGCTGCTCACCCGGAGAAAGATAACCTTGCGAATGCAATAAAACGTGAGGGTGGGATCAAGAAGTGGGTGCAATATTACAGAAAATAATTGTAAAACGGGATAAAAATAAAAATGAAACTTTTATGGCAGAACTGTTGCAAGCCGGGAAATAATGCCTATTTTTATTAAAGCAAACGGGTGAAAATCATTTTGGAGGCCTGTGAGGCAGGTAAGATAGTGTTATAAAGATAATATGAAAAACTGGTTGTCGATTTTCGTCGTTTTGACCACCCTCTTGGGGTGTTCCGCCCGAGAGAATGAAAATGCGGAGATGGACTCCAACAGGGTGGTGCTGGCGTACGTCACTTCTTGGAGTCAAATCATGCCCGATCCGGCGTATGTTACGCACGTTAACTACGCGTTTGGACATGTAAACGATGGGTTTAACGGCGTTCGCATTGATAATGAAGAACGACTTAAGTCGATTGTTGCATTGAAAAGAGAGTCCCCATCATTAAAGGTCCTGCTTTCAATAGGTGGATGGGGCAGCGGTCGTTTTAGTGAAATGGCGGCCGATGACATTAACCGCCAATCATTTGCCGCGGATTGTGGGCGGGTAGTGGAACAGTTTGGTTTGGATGGTATCGATATGGACTGGGAATACCCGACCAATTCATCGGCCAATATCTCATCTTCACCTGATGACACACGAAATTTCAC
>JAMNYO010000146.1 GCA_023622765.1 Bacteroidota bacterium
GACGACGTGGCAACACTACAGCCCGATGGCAGCGGTGCGGTCTGGGTAATCGGGAGCCACGTGGGCAAACCCTCCTACAGCACCAACGAGGTGGGATGGGATACCTCCAAAGCATTATGTATGGCACCCATAGGTGGGAAAAAATATCGATTAACCCTGGTCGCCGGAGAAACGGTCAACCCGCTGGAGATCAATTTCAAATTCTTCCATCAAAAGGGTTGGGGAGGAGAATTCGGTAGTGCAACCCTCCACACCGAAAGTGATATCGTGTTCGTGGGTGATGGTGCTAACGGCCGCGATAACGGGAACCTGGGCATTGTTGCCGGGGAGACGCTGGAAGCGGGTTCCACCTATCTTTTCACGATCGACCTTTCAGCTGGGAACAACAACGGGGTGCTCACCGTTGAAAAAAGGTAGCCACCCCGTTAATCGCTCGTTTACCGTATCTGCTGTTTTAACTATTCGGTGATCGTGCGTTCACCGTCTGTTAACCGCTCGCTGATCGTTAAATCACCCCTTGCGCCAGCATCGCGTTGGCAACCTTCATAAAGCCGGCGATGTTGGCCCCTTTCACGTAGTTGATGTAGTCACCCTCTTTCCCGTGGGTTACACACTGCTCGTGAATGTCGCTCATAATCTGATGCAGCCGCTCGTCTACCTCCTCGTTACTCCAGGAGAGGTGCATCGCGTTTTGCGTCATCTCCAGTCCCGAGCAGGCCACGCCACCGGCGTTGACAGCCTTACCGGGTGCGAAAAGCATCTTGTTCTCAAGGAAAAACTCGACCGCCTCGGCAGTACATCCCATGTTGGACACCTCCGCAACGAGAGTTACCCCGTTCGCTTTCAGCTGCTTGGCATCCTCCAGGTTGAGCTCGTTTTGAATCGCACATGGCAGTGCAACGTCTACCTTCAACTCCCACGGCTTGCGCCCCGGGTAAAAGACCGCCTCGGGGAAGCGCTCGGCGTAAGGAGCCACCACGTCGTTCCCAGAACCACGCAGCTCCAGCATATAGGCGATCTTTTCGGGGGTGTTCACTCCCGTTTTATCGTAAACATACCCATCGGGGCCGGAAATGGCCACCACCTTGGCACCCAACTCGGTAGCCTTAGTAACGGCACCCCATGCCACGTTCCCGAAGCCGGAAACAGCCACCGTTTTCCCTTGTAGCTCAATCCCATGGACTGAACACATCTTCTGAACGAATTGCCGGTAAAGGAGCCGGTATGTTCGCGGGCCAACTTCTTATACATGCCGTACATGTAGCCCACCTCACGGGCACCCACACCGATATCACCTGCCGGCACGTCGGTATCAGGTCCCAAGTCACGCCACAACTCCGTAATGAATGCCTGGCAGAAACGCATGATCTCCGCATCCGAGCGGCCTTTGGGTGAGAAATCAGATCCTCCCTTACCACCCCCCATAGGCAGGGTGGTCAACGCATTTTTAAACGTCTGCTCGAAACCCAGGAACTTCAGGGTAGAGAGTGTCACCGAAGGGTGGAAGCGAATACCTCCTTTGTAGGGACCAATGGCCCCGTTAAACTGAACACGGTACCCGATGTTAACGTGTACCTGTCCATTATCGTCCATCCATGGGACGCGAAACGTGAATATGCGGTCTGGCTCCACGATACGCTCCACAATGGCAGCCTGCTTAAATTCGGGGTGTTGATTGTACACCTCTTCAATCGAAGTCAATACCTCTCTAACGGCTTGATGAAACTCAGCCTCGCCCGGGTGCCGTTCCTCAAGGCGCGCCATAATGTCATTTACTTTCATACGTGTTTTATCTTTATATCTCTTATATTCACTATATCCAGTGATCTATACCCGACCTACAAAGATAAGATTATTTCAGCAGAACGCAGCTATTCCTCAAAAATTTCTCTCTTTGCCATTTAAATGTTACTTTCGCGTTGGACTTCTCACATCCATCCCACGTGAAGGCGGGCGATAGCGAAAAGGTTACATGGCAAAAAACAAACTGGCCAAGTTTGCAGATATGGCCACCTACAGCAACGTGTTTCAATACGACTTTGAAACGCTAAAGAGAGAGGGATTCCCCCTGCAGGGAAGGTGGAGCACTCACTTTAAAAACGAACACCCCATCACCCTGGAGTTGGGGTGCGGTAAAGGGGAATATACCGTGGGACTGGCCCGTACCTACCCCGGGAAAAACTTCATCGGCATCGATATCAAGGGGGCGCGGATGTGG
>JAMNYO010000015.1 GCA_023622765.1 Bacteroidota bacterium
TGGAAATCGCGCCCGCTCAAGGCCACCGTCGCGCGTGAATAAGGCCAGCGTCGCGGACGAATAAGACCACCGCCGCGCTCGAAGAAGGCCACCTCATACCGAAACGTATCTAACTCCCGTAAAATGAACTTGCCGCGACAGCGGCAAATCTATTTTTGGGGAGGTTTGACATGAGCTCAAACAATTTACGAGTTTTGCGAATGGTCTTGGGCGGCGTCAGTCAACGACAAGTGGCCAAAGCCCTTGGCGTGTCACGAGACACCGTCGCCGTGCTCGTCCGTTACGCAGACAGTCAAGGGTGGAAAGATTTGGAGGATCTCGACAACGTCCGAGAAATTGACCTAGAGCCAGCGGTACTGAGGAAGAAAAACATCGGCGGGAATCGGGATCTGTCCTACGTCATGCCGGACTATGAAATCGTCCACCAAGAATTGGCGCATGAACACGTCACATTAAGGATGCTGTGGGAGGAATATGTTGAGCGCTGTATCCACACAGGGCAGCGTTACTACATGGAGACACATGGGTGAATTAAGTGAAGCCCATCTTTTTGTTGCGGTCTTGCCCGCAAGCCAACTCATCTTTGCGGACGTTTTTCGTGACGAGAAAATGCCTAGCTGGATTGCCGCGCATAATCGCGCTTTTCGCTACTTCGGCGGAGTTCCTAAAACACTTGTGCCCGACAATCTCAAGACAGGGGTCGACAAAGCAATCTTCTTTGAGCCTGTCATCAATCGCACTTACCAGGAATTGGCTGAGCACTACGGCACCGTTATCCTGCCCGCGCGTGTGCGAAAGCCCCAAGACAAGGGGGCCGTCGAAAACGCGGTCAAAATCGCTTCACAGCGCATCTTAGGAAACTTAAGGCATCATCGGTTTCAAAACTTCTTTGAGCTACAAGATGCGGTCTCAAAAGCGTTGGAAGCCATCAATGCGGCCCCACTGACAGGGAAAGACGTGAGCCGGTGGGATGCCTTCCTCAACGAAGAAAAAGACTACCTGCTCACGCTCCCCCAAGAACCCTACGTGTTTGCTGAATGGTCTCAGGCCAAAGTACAAACCAATTGCCATGCGGTGTACCAAGGCCATTACTATTCGGTCCCCTTCGAGTACGTCGGTGAAAGGGTGGACATCCGCGCCACACTAGGGACTGTAGAGCTATTCTACCACCACGAGCGCGTTGCCTCCCATCCGCGTCAGCGAGGGCGGCAACAATACGTGACCGTCGCCGACCATATGCCCCCGGGAAAGCTTTTCTTTGTGGACTGGGATGCCAAACGATTTGTGGCTTGGGCGGGGAAAATCGGGCCCGCTTGCAAAAAGGTAATCCAAGGAATCCTCGCACAGTCGGTCATCGAGCAACACGCCTACCGTTCGTGCTTTGGGGTGTTGGGCTTAAAGGACAAATACTCAGAGCAACGTCTGGAACAAGCCTGTCGGACACTCTTAGATCGCAAGTTATCCTTGCGCTACGCGTCATGACACCCTCGAAAAACTAAAAGTATTAAGACTCTACGGGATGGCCGAGGCCTTCGAAGAACAGGGCAGTTCTTTTGCTTTTGACGAACTCGACTTCGAGGCTCGCTTGGGATTATTGGTGGATCGCGAGATCGCACGAAAGAAAAAAAACAAGATTCAACGCCTCCTAAAACAGGCACAGTTTCAAAACTCACAAGCCTGTATTGAGGATCTTGACTACAGTTCAAGAAGAAAGATCAATAAACAGCTCATTTTGGAACTTGCCACAAGCAACTACATCCACCACGCGCGCAATGTCAATATCTTCGGGGCGACGGGCGCCGGTAAGAGTTATCTGGGTCAGGCGCTGGGTCAACAGGCTTGCCGGCAGGGTATTGCGACCCGGTACATCCAGCTCCCTGAGCTTTTGGACACTCTTAAGATCGCGCGAAGCTACGGCATCGAGAAATATAGCAAGATCCGAAAACACTACACCGAGGTCCCCTTACTTATTCTGGATGAATGGCTCATGTTTAAGATTGACGAAGAGGAGTGCAAAGATTTACTGCAGATCATCGATCGCCGGTCGACACGACGGTCGACCATAGTGATCTCGCAGTACAGCCCCGACGAATGGATCGGACAGATGCCGATCCAGGTGGCCGCTGAGGCGATTACCGATCGGGTGACGGCACAGGCCTACACGATTACGATTGAAAGCCGCGAATCCATGCGACAAGTTGTCGACTAAAGATAGGAGAGGGAATCGGTCTTGAATTCTTTTAGCGCGTCCGTTGCTTAGCTTGTCAAGGATAAACCGAGCTGGAAGCTGCCGGATGGACAGCCAGGAACTTCACAATGGCGTCATCTCACTTGGTAGGGGATCAATTTTCTCCTAAGCAACATTGAAAATTGAGAGGTGGCCTTCTTCGAGCGCGGCGGTGGCCTTATTCACGCGCGCAACTGGCCTTTAAGCTCCGCGACGGTGGCCTTTTGAGAGCGCGATTTCCAT
>JAMNYO010000112.1 GCA_023622765.1 Bacteroidota bacterium
TGGTGCAGGGTCGGGTCGACCTTTACCGCGTAGGTTTCCACCAGGTTTTTACCGGCTTCGTAGTCACCTTCCGACTTGATACGTTGCACCTCTGTTAGCAGTTCACCGAACAGCTGGCGTAGCTTTTCGTAATCGTTGACGACCACGTAGGTTTTATCGTCCCGTTTTTGCATTGCCACCACGTTGTCTGCCGCCCCTTTCTCGATTACCCAGTTGGAGATCAGCGCCCGGTTACGCATATGTGCCTGTTCGATCTCTTTCCCCGGCTGTATGCGGGTCAGTTGTGTCATCGCGCCGTTCATGACGTAGGAGTAGTACTCTGTTTTATACGCCTCTTCGTCAGGCAGTAGTCCCAGCTCTACCAGCTTCGGGTCTGCCAGGTAGTAGAGTGCGAATAGGTCGGCCCTCGTCTCCTCCAGCGGTGAGCCATACGCTTTCAGCGCATCTCCATCTACCCCGGGAAGGAGCTTGCCCGAACCGTGCCCGAGGCACTCGTGTAGATCGGTGTGCAGGTTGTCGGTAATCGTGCCGTACTCCTTGGCCCTTTCCCGTTCCATGTCGCTCCACATGAACTCTTCTCTAAAGCCGTTGCCTTCAGCCGCTTTGGCGTACGCGAAGGTGATGTTGTCGATGGTGACCGACTTGGAACCGTGATCCCGGCGTATCCAGTCGGCATTGGGCAAGTTGATCCCGATGGGCGTGGCGGGATAGGTGTCTCCCCCGAGGATGGCCGCGGTGATCACTTTGGCCGATACCCCTTTCACCTCCTCCTTCTTGAAGCGGTCGTCGATGGGCGAGTTGTCTTCGAACCACTGCGCGTTCTCGCTGATGATACGGGTGCGCTCCGAGGCCTCCAGGCTCTTGAAGTTCACCAGTGCTTCCCATGTTCCCTTTAAACCCAGTGGATCGGTGTAGGTTTCGATGAACCCGTTGATAAAGTCAATTCGTGAGTCGGTATCTTTTACCCACTTCACCGAGTAGTCGTCGAATGTTTCCAGGTCGCCCGTCTGGTAGAAGCTGATAAGCGCGCGGATAATCTCCTTCTGCTGGTCGCTTTCGGCCACTGCTTCCGCCTTCTCAAGCCAGCCGATGATCCGTTCGATGGCCTTGTCGTACATGCCACCCAGTTTCCAAACCTGTTCGGTCACCTGCCCGTTTTCTTTCACCACCTTGCTGTTGAGGCCGTAGGAAACCGGCGTGTTGTCGTTGGGATCTTTCATGGCGTTGTAGAATGCCTCCACCTCTTTCTGGGTAACCCCCTCGTAGAAGTTCGCGGCAGAGGTGGCCACGATATCCGCACCGGCTGCCTGGTTCATCCGCTTGGGCATCACGTTGGGGTCGAACATCACCGGCAGTATCTCTTTCAGCGTCTCGTCGGCTGCCATCCCGTCGCGGAAAGGCATCCTTCCCGGGTCCACGCTCATGACGAGGGAGACGAAGTACTCTTGGGGGAATCCCGGCATTATCTTGTCTTCCGAGTAGTGGTGATGAATACCGTTAGCCATCCATATCTGCTTCAGGTAGGTCTCGAACAGCTTCCAGTTCTCGGTTGATTTATCGCCCATGTAGTTCTCGTACAGTCCCTCGCACACGCGGCGGATGGTGAGGTTATACCGGTTATGTTGGTCCCACAAGATGTCGCGTCCCTCGAGGGCAGCTTGCGAGAGGTAGTATACCAGCTCCTTTTGTTGAAGCGTTAAGGCGTTGAATCCCGGTACCGGGTAGCGAAGAATTTCGATATCAGCAAATCGATCTACCTTGTACTCGAACGTGGCGTAATCGATCCCATCATCCACGGGTGTTTGCTTGCCCGCGTTATTGCAGGCCATCAGCGTGAAAGCTGCTGTTAACATACAGAGTATCTTTTTCATACAATTATTTTATGATAGTTTAGTTTGTCTTGTAAGGATAGGAGATGGAAGCAAGCTCCTCATTGGCTTGCTTTATCTTTGTTTTTAACTCCTCCTTATACTTGTTTAGCTTGACCTGCAGGGCCTCGTCGCCGGTGGCGATCATCTGCAGCGCCAGAATGGCCGCGTTGAGGGCACCGTTAATACCGACCGTCGCCACAGGTATCCCTGGAGGCATCTGGACGATCGCCAGCAGCGCGTCCATGCCATCGAGCGATGCATTCACCGGTACGCCGATCACCGGAAGTGGGGTCATGGAGGCAATCACTCCCGGTAGGTGGGCAGCCATCCCGGCGGCAGCGATAATCACTTTGATACCCCTCTCCTTGGCGTTTTTCGCGAACCGCTCCACCTCTTCCGGGGTACGATGTGCTGAAAGTGCGTTCATCTCGAACGGCACTTCCATCTCGTTAAGGAAATGGGCAGCCTTCTCCATCACGGGCAGATCCGAAGTGCTGCCCATGATGATGCTAATTACAGGCGTCATGAGCGTTGTTTACTTTCCGATGAACTCCTTGTACGCTGCTGCCGTCATCAGGTCGGATAGCTCGTCCGCATCCTCTATGGCTACCTTGATGATCCACCCTTCGCCATACGGATCTTTGTTGACCAAATCGGGGGCATCGTCAAGCTCGGCATTCAACTCCAGCACCTCCCCACCGATCGGCATCAACAGGTCAGACACGGTTTTCACCGCCTCGATGCTTCCAAATACCTCGCCCTTGTCTAAGGTTTCGCCTTCGCTGCTTACGTCAACGTAAACGATATCACCCAACTCGTCCTGGGCAAAATCGGTAATGCCCACGTACGCTTCACTTCCTTCCACTCTCACCCACTCGTGATCGGAAGAATACTTTAAGTGCTCAGGAAATTTCATATTCATTCAAGTTTTAAAATTGGCATATCCTGTTTTGTTCTCCTTATCTATCTGTTTTCGGCAACAACTGTCCTATCTCTTCCATCGCCGTTCAACGTGGTAAAAATACAACTTTAATCTCGTTTGTCAAAATGCTACTGCTTTACTTTCCCTTACTTTATCTTACCCATGGCCTGATGTTCCTTCAGAAGAAATCGAACGGCTTGATTTTCCTTTACCCTACTTAATCCCCAACCAGACGAATGCGAACGTGATAATAAAGCCGAGTAGGAAACCAGCGTTCACCTGCGAAAGGCTGTGATGTTTCAGGAGGAGGCGCGATGAACCGATTAGCCCTGCCAACACGAACAGCCCCATAAACAGGTAGTAGGGGTTGGAGCGCTCCACGAAATAGCTTACCGACATGGCCCCACCGATGAGTCCCCCGATGCCAAACATGTGCGCGCTGATCTTCCAAACCAAGGTTATCAGCGTGGCGAGTATCACGATGGCGATCGGGGCGGCGATCATCATCAGGAACCAGGTGGGCATCTGCATCCTGAAGTAAAAAATAAGCATCGCACCGTATGAAAGCAGCGTGATCAGGTAAGGGATGAACCGTTGTCGCCTCACCTTAATGGAGAGGTCGGAGACCAGTCCCATACGATAAAGCATGATGATAAGGATGGCCGGGATGAGGAACGAGAAAAGGAAGACGGGAGCGACTATCAACCAAAACCGGTGGGCGTACATCACGCCAAAGTAGGTGTACACGAAAAGCAGCATCACCCCGTAAGTGGGCATCAAGAGGGGCTGAAAAACGGTGGAGATTAAACGTGCTATCGAATGTTTCATCCTGCTTTAATCCTTATTTATGACTGGCAACGCTAAAACCGGGGTTAGAAAAAACAGTTCTAAGTGACTTACACGGTAAACATCGCGATGAATATACAAAGTTATATTTTTTTTCTCAAACGGGCGACAGGTATGCTTAATTGTTCGCGATATTTGGCCACCGTGCGCCTGGCGATAACATACCCCCGATCGTTTAGCAGTTGGGTAAGCTGTTCGTCCGTATAGGGTTTGCCCGGGTCTTCTCCCTCCACGAACTCCCGTAGCGCTGCCTTTACTTCCCGCGATGAAATATCCTCTCCATCACTCGTTTGCATCGCTTCCGAGAAGAAAAACTTTAACGGGTAGACACCGCCGTTGGTCTGCACGTACTTGCTGTTGCTTACCCTTGAGATGGTGGAAATATCGAACCCGGTACGTTCCGCCACATCCTTCAAGATCATCGGCTTAAGATCGGCCTCATCCTCGGTGAGGAAGAAGTCGTACTGGATGTTCACGATCGCCTCCATGGTGCGTTGCAGGGTGTTTTGTCGCTGCCTTACCGCGTCGATGAACCATTTGGCCGAATCCACTTTTTGCTTCATGAAGAGCATCGCCTGCTTATCGTCGGACGACATGCTCTCCTTGTTATCGCTGTACCCTTTCAACATCTCCGAGAAGGTGCGGTTCACCCTTAGCGAGGGGATGTTGCTGTTGTTCAGCTGTATGGTGATCTCGCCGTTGTAAGAGTCGACGAGAAAGTCGGGGGTAATCTTGTTCAACGCGGCTTGCATCTTCCCACCCACCGCGTTGCCCGGCTTGGGGTTGAGGGAAATCACCTCCTTGATGGCTTTACGCAACTCCTCTTCCCCGATATTCATCTGGCGCATGATCTTGTCGTAATGCTTCCGGGAGAACTCATCAAAGTAGTCGGTCACCATCTCAATAGCGTGTTCGACGGGCGGGGTGCTCTTCAGCCGGTGAAGCTGCAAGAGGAGGCACTCCCTCAGGTCGCGTGCGCCCACCCCCGCGGGATCCAGATCTTGGATCTCGTACAGCACGTCTTCCAGTTGCAAGGGTGATACCTCCAACTGCCGTTGAAACAGGAGGTCATTCGAGATCGCTAGCAACTCCCTCTCCAAGTAGCCGTTCTCATCGAGGCTCCCGATGATGTACTCGGCGATGAGCTGCTTTCGGGCGTCAAGCTTGAGCAGTCCAATCTGCTCCATGAGTGATTCGCTGAGCGACTTCTCATCGAAATTCCCTATTTCTATATAGTTGGATTCGCTCGTCCGGCCGCGTGGCGTGTTGAGGCGGTAGTCGGGAACATCATCCTCCGAGAAGTAATCCCCTAGGATAATATCCTCCTCCGATATTGCCTCCCTCTCGTTTTCGTTTCTGTCGTCCTCTTCGTCATAGGATTCGTTGTTCTCGTCACGAGGTTCATATTCAGCATCCTCTAACGCGGGGTTATCCTCCAACTCCTGTTTGATGCGATCCTCAACCTCAACAGAGTTTAACTCCACCAGCTTGATCACCTGCATCTGCAAAGGAGATAGCCGTTGGACCTGTTTTAATTCCTGTTGTTGCTTGAGCGCCATACGTTTTTATTGATTGTCCATTCAAAAACAAAAATAGGTGATTTTCTCCCTATATCCAAGCGGGTGAAATATAAAACTTTTTGTTACCTTTGGATTTTAATAGTTAAAACAGCCGTTACGATGATATTCAAGTTTTTGATTTTATCCGATGAGGTGGACGACTTCAAAAGGGCTATTCAACTGGATGCCGATGCCACCTTCCTTGACTTTTACAAGGCGATTTTGGGCTGCACCGGTTTCAGTGACAAGGAGATGGCCTCGTTTTACCTGTGCGATAACAAGTGGCGTAAGAGGCTGGAGATTACCCTTGTGGAGATGGATACCTACTCCGATGAGGATGCACACACGATGGAAAACACCGTGTTGAGCGACTACCTGGAGGATGAAAAACAAAAGCTCATGTTCGTATTTGACTACCTCAACGAACGGGCCCTCTATATCGAGCTTTCTGAGATTATCACGGGGAAGAACCTTGAATCGCCCGTCTGTACGCTCTCCACGGGTCACGCCCCCGTTCAGATTAAGGAGCCTGAAGAGGTGCTGCCGATTAGCGTCATCCTGGATACCGAGGAGAGCCTGTACGGTGACGAGAGTTTCAATTTAGATGAGTTGGATGCCGATGGATCCATCGCCGAGGCATTGCATTGCCCCATTATCTCGGCCGATTCGCGTCAGTTGTACCGTGGCCTCTCTATTGGTACCGCGGCACCCACCCTTGAGCAGATGCGGCGCGTGCAACACCACTTCGTGGGGATTCTTGCCCCAACCGACTATTATAGCGCGAGCGATTTTGAGCGGGAGGTGTTGTCGCTGCTCGCCACACTCCATCAAGAGCACCCCGTGGTTATCATGGCGGGTGGCTCCATGATGTATATCGATGCGGTCTGTAATGGCATCGATGAAATACCCAACATCGATGAGCGGTTGCGGCGTGACTTGCAGGCGTTGTACCGCGGGGAGGGACTCGACCCCATCCGCCAGCAGCTGAAGATTTTGGATCCCACTTTTTATAACGAGATAGATTTGAAAAACCCCC
>JAMNYO010000147.1 GCA_023622765.1 Bacteroidota bacterium
CCATCTACTGCTTGATTGCTAAAAGAAAAGAACTCAGCTTCGCTGCACTTTTGCTCGCAACGGCATAACACGAACAAGTTCGTTTTCTGCTCGTCTTGCTTAACGCAAAAGTTCACTTACGCCTCAAACAGCTTTTCTTTTTTAACGTAATCTTAGCAGGATGTGTTCCCACAAAATTTACGAGGTCTTCGCCCTGAAAGCTCAATTTTATTAGGAACGAGAGCAGAGCTGAGCTCGCTCAAGCTTTGCCGAGTGACGACATAAAAGGCAATAAGTTGAAACAGTGAACGACATGCGAAAGTTAAATAACATCATCGATGACCATGAAAAGTAAATTTTTTCTTCTATTACCGCTGCTCGCTTACGTGGTAGCGACAGGATGTGGCCGGGGAGACAGCGAACCCATGAGTTTCAACCTCTCCACGGCCAACCACATGGAAGTAGACTCCCTGGGACCGCACGAGTACCGCGTGGTCACCAACGGGGTCGACCCCTACATCTCGTTGAGGGGCTTAAAGAGAGCACTACGGGAAAAACAGACCGTGCTCACGTTTGAATACACGGCAGCGGAAGGGGTCAACTTCCTGGAGCTCTTTTTCCTTCTTTCGAGTGGGACAGGCTCGTTTGGTGGCAACGTCGCGGGCATGCAAAAGTACCCTGGACTGGAAGCTACGGAAGAGTTCACGGTCTACTCCGTGGACCTGAGCGAATCCATCGAGAACTTCAACTGGGATTCGGCCGCCGATTGGATCCGGCTGGACTTCGGCGATCGCCCGGGAGTGGAGTTCGTCATACGTGATATCCGTTTCCGCGAACGCAACGCGGAAGAAGAGGCCCTTTACCGGGAGAAAGAAGATTTCAAGAACCAGGATAGGGCGGCGAACGACCAAATCGCCAACTACCTCTCCACCACCTACAGCTCTTTCGTCACCCATGTTGAAGTCCTCGACTCCGTGGTACGCGTGGAGGGCAACTACACCTCCGGCGATCAAAAAGCGATGATCTGCGCAGTGAAGCCGTGGGACGACATCACCCGGCCTGAGCAGTTCCAGGGTGCAGCGTTACCCCCATCGCCTTTCTCCATTGAGATGGAGCGGTACGAAAACATCGATGGCTTTCAATATGATCACGCCTTATCTAAATGGGCAATAACGAAAGATGGCGAACTCCTCTCATCTGCCCGGTACGCCGATTACATCAAGCCGGAACGAAACATGCCGAAAGGGATCCTGAAAGGGAGAAAGGGTATCGGGGGGTATCACGTTAAACGGGGACACCGTTCCGACCTGGTGGAGCTGCCGGTGACCAGCATCACGGTGAATATCGGGATAACCCGCATGATGTACCTCGAAGAGCAAGAGAACACCAGCCCGCACGAGTACGGTGGCAAGACCTACTATTTCAACGCGGACGCGGTGGAAGGGTTCGACCAGACGATGCTGGAAGCCCTTAAGCACGACATCGTGGTAGCCGCTATCATACTGGTAAACCCCGCGCACCAGTCGGTCGACCCACTCGTCGGGCAGCTGCTCGAGGATGAGCACTTCGAAGCGGAAGGGGCATTTTACACCATGCCCAACATGAGCTCCATCGAAAGCGTCCAGTGCTACGCGGCCGCGCTCGACTTCCTGGCCAACCGCTACAACCGGGAAGACAACCGCCACGGCCGCATCCACCACTGGATCATGCACAACGAGGTGGATGCCGGGAACGTCTGGACCAACATGGGTCACGGTCGCCCGCTGCACGTCTTCCTGGACGCCTACTACCGCTCCATGCGCCTCTGCTACAACATCGCCCGCAACTACGATGAGAACAGCGAGGTGTTCGCCTCGTTCACCCACTCGTGGGCCGATCCGGTACCCGTGGACGGGGACTACGCGACCTTAGACCTCCTGGACGGGCTGCTCCAATACTCGACAGTGGAGGGCGACTTCCAATGGGGGTTAGCGTGTCACCCCTACCCGGAAGACCTCAACGAGCCCAAAACGTGGAACGACCAGGCGGCTACCTTCTCGATGAACTCCCCCATGGTCACGTTCAAGAACCTCGAGGTGCTGGACAAGTGGGCTAAAATGCCCGAGAACAGCTACAAGGGCGAAAGCAAACGAACCGTATGGCTATCGGAAAACGGCACCAACTCGCGATCCTACTCGGAACAAGACCTGGCCGAGCAAGCGGCGGGATTCGCCTACGCCTGGAAGAAGATGAAAGAGCTGGACGGAATCGATGCGTTCCAGTGGCACAACTGGATGGACGGACGGGGTGAGTTCGGGCTACGCATCGGGTTGCGCAAATACCCGGATGATGAAGCCGACCCCGCCGGGAGAAAGCCGGTATGGTTCCTCTACCAAGCGGCCGACACCCCGAAAGAGGATAAGCTGTTTGAACCCTATAAGTCGATCATCGGCATCAACGACTGGTCGGAAATCATGCGCGAAGTAGAGTAACAACCAATCAACAAATTAATCATGAAGCATGTAAAAAGACTTCTTCTCTTTCTACTGTTAGGATGTACCTGTGGCATGTTGATGCCGGCAAAGGGACAGTCGATTATCCTTACCAGCGACCAACAACTGAGGGACCTGACCAATCCCGACAAGGAGATGGACCTCTCCCTCGGGTACAACAAGTACATCCGGAGCTTGAGGCAGGTATGCGAGGAGGGCAAGCAGCGAGGCTCCAAGGAGCTTGTCGTGGCTTTTGACGAGTTCTTCCGTCAATACCGCAACGATACGGGTGATGAAAGAGAGCTCACGCCCGACACCGATGAGTACGTGAAGAACATCAAGGTGGTAAGCGATTTCGCGGAGCAGTACGGCCTAGGGCTCTGCTTAAGCTTGCTCAGCCCCCTGGAGTTGGGCCCGGCCTATAAAAAGCAGACCGGGAATAGCGGACGCTGGCTGGCTTACAAGGTAGGCTACCGAGACGCCAAGAGCGGTAAGTTCCACCTCCCCATCTGGCATCAGTTGTACTGGACGCACAACAAGGGGAAGACACCGGTCAAGTTGAAAAACGTGAAAGCCTACGCGTTTAAAGAGAGCGGGGGGTTCATTCCACACCGGGTGGTGAAACCGGAAGATATCATCCCCCTCACGAACGTGGTCTACGAGGCGACTGACACCATGAGGTACGATGCCAAGGGCATCGGGCAGAGCATCGAGATGCGGCTGTTACACGTGTCAGGCGAAGAGCCCGGCTTGACGGAACATGACCGCGTGATGGTCATGCTTGAATACGAAACCCAGGAGATGGACTACTTTAACGAGGATGCCCCCGTTTTCCTGAAGGCGCTGATGAAGAAATACCACGATAAAGGGGTAAACCTCACCGCGCTCTACTCCGACGAGATGCATATACAGCAAGATTGGAGTTACTTCAGCCACCATGAAAACGGGCAGTTCAACTCGCTCTACCTCACCCAGAGCATGGCCGAGACCTATACCCGGCTGTACGGTCAACCTTTCGAGGACAAATACCTGCTCTACTTCGCCTACGGGGCACCCCATTTTGAGCCCTTCGCGCATTCGGTGCTGAACGTGCAGTACGTGATGGGATCCGGCGCAATGGATATTCACCGCACCTACCAGCTTCGCGACCGGTACTACAAGTTGCTGAACAACGGCGTGGTAGACCTTTTTAACGACGCGAAAAAGTACGCCGAGTCGCTCTTTAACCGTGAACTGCGAACCAGCGCACACTCGTCGTGGGCAGAGAGTCCCACCATCGACCTATGGAACACCGAGAAACTGCCCTCAATCCCTTTACAGTACGAATACACCTCTAATTTCGTCTGGAGCAACACGGTGCACCAAGCGGCGGCTGCCTGTTACGACTACTTCAAGTGGGGCGATTACCTGCAGCCAACGGGAAACGATTTCGCGGAGTGTGGCTGGAGCGACCGCAACTACTACGGGGCAGCGATGGCTGCCTCCATCGGGGTGATCAACAAGTACCCCAACGCGTACGCTGCGGCATGGGGTTTCCCCGCCGAGGCACTCACACGGCGAATGGCCATCAACTACGCGTTTGGCGCGCAGCCACCCCGCGACATCTCGATGATCACGGGAGGGGTACACCGCGACGTGGAGGTACTCACGCTCTACCCGCTCAGCTTGGTGGCCGTTGAAGAGCGCTTCGGCAGCTGGATGACCCAGTATGGCTACACCAACTACCTAACCGCCCAGAAGCTGATGGAGCTGGGTGAGGTGTTGCCCAACGGGACCCTGAAAGTGAAAGAAAAAACGTACGGCACGTTGGTCGTCCCCTTCGAGCCGTTCCCCGAAAGCGGGCTGCTCGATATGCTGGCACAATTCATGGAGAAGGGCGGAAAGGTGTTGTGGTTTGGCACGCCCCCCCTACTCGACTCGGAGGGAGAAGAGTGCATTGAACAGTGGCAACAACTGGCAGGGGTTACCTATCAGCACGACGGCTACATGGGTGAAATCGCGGCCGGCAAAGAGGTCACCTTCAGCGGCAACTTCTCAGGGGTGCCGCCGCAAACCATCCTTACCGATTTCCTGGTAGACCGGATCTATCCTGCCCAGCCGAATGGTGGCGAGGTGATAGCGCTCTGCGATGGGAAAACCGTTGGAGTGAAAACAAAGCATGGAGAGGGCACCTTCTACTACCTGGGGTTCCGTCCCCGTGACGACCAGTCACGAAGCCTTGGTTATGAAAGCCGCACGCTGTTCGAACTGCTGCACGCGGCCAATGCCTACCCGGCCACCGGGAAAATCGCGAACGTGAACGACAACCCCACGGTGGTGTCCCGCACCTCGGACTACTTCGTCACCACGTTCCCCAACAAGACCAACATGGTGGTCCGCCACTACCGTACCCATCGAGAGAGCTGGCATGCCGGTTTTTCACGCGATGCCGAAAGAGACGCGGAAGCGCTCGCACTCAACCCACTGCCGCCCGACACGCTGGAGCTGGACAACATGGCGATCAACGGCCACCGTGTGACCTACAACGGGACGCTCTCGATGGCTTTCCGCGTGAATGATGACAACCGGCTAAGCGCCTTTATCGGCAGCAACTGCCGGGGGATCACCATCGATAGCCGTGAATACAGGTTCGCCGAACACCCCCTGCCAAAGATCGTCTTTATCCCGGACGAAAGTGATGGGAAGTCCGTTTACCAGATACAGATCACGGGGACGGGACAGGTGGCGCTGCCCATCGTGAAGAAGGGAACAACGCCCGTGGTAAAACAAGGCGACAGCACCGTTCCCTCGAAAGTGAAAGGTGAGCGACTGCTCCTCAATATTGATGATGCCCTATCGGGCAAATGGTTACAGGTAACAATTTAAGGAAAAATGATGCATAAAAAGAATAAAACCCCGCGCCGCGATCGGTGGTGCCTCGTATCCCCAAAGCTGTTTCTATCGGCAGTTTTCACCCTATTTTTCCCGGTGTTTCTCGCCGCCCTGCTCGTCTCATGCGATGCTGACTCGGGTGGGAAACTCTCGGTTGATGCGCTGCAGTGCCGCAACCTCACGAACCCCGAGGGGATAGACTACCCTCTGTTAAGCTGGAAGATCACCTCCCCTCTCGAAGGAACGGCACAAACCGCGTGGGAGGTAGAGGTGGCATCGAGTAAGAAGCTATTGCTCAAAGGGGAGGCCGATATCTGGAGATCGGGGCAGCAGCCCTCCGATGAGCAGTTCCACATCCAGCCGGACTGCCCCTTGCAAGACGCTACCCCCTACTTCTGGCGGGTACGCGTATGGGACAATTTCGGCAACGTGAGCGATTGGAGCCCACCCGCCTACTTTTCCACCGGCTTGTTGAGCGAGGAGTCCTGGGA
>JAMNYO010000144.1 GCA_023622765.1 Bacteroidota bacterium
CGTGTGTGAAACCGACAGTGAGGGGAACCTGACCGGCGTGGTGGAACGCACCCAGGTAAAGCGGGTAGACGGCAAGGTGAGCTACCAGGATGGAGACCAATGGGTGGCGATTGACGATAACACCCCGGTATCGATGAACCTGTGGGGCTTTACCCCCGATTACTTCGATTACTCCGACGACTATTTCGTGACCTTCTTGAAGGAGAACGCCGAGAACCTCAAGGCAGAGTTTTTTATACCACTATTGGTCAACCACCTGATCGTGAACGGGAAGGTGTCGGTGAAGGTGCTTGATAGCTCCTCTAAATGGTTTGGGGTTACTTACGCGGATGATCGGCCAGGCGTGGTGGCGAAGCTGCAGGCACTCGTCGACAAGGGAGAATACCCGTCACCCCTGTGGTAACCGACTTCCCGAACGATTAAGCCATGTGGATTGATATCGTCATTATTCTCCTCCTGATCCTGCTCAACGGCTTCTTCGCGTTGTCGGAAATAGCGATTGTATCCGCGAAGAAACGAAAGCTGGAGGCGGAACAGAAAGCGGGGAAGAGGGGGGCCAACCGAGCACTCAAGCTTCAATCCGACCCTGATAAATTTCTCTCCTCCATACAGGTGGGGATCACGTTAATCGGTATCATCAACGGGGCGTACGGGGGACAAGCGTTCGCGGGTTACCTGGTACCGTTCTTTTTGCAGTTCCCATCGCTGGCGCCGTTTGCCGATGCGATATCGATGGTGATCGTGGTGGTCCTTATCACCTACGTCTCTATCGTGATTGGCGAACTGGTACCCAAGACCATGGCGTTAAGCAACCCGGAGAAGATGGCGGTGACGGTGGCACCAACCATCCACGCGGTGAGCATCATCTTCTACCCGTTCGTGAAGATATTGTCGGCCTCTACCGGTTTTATAAACCATTTGATAGGGCTAAAGCCTAAGGAGGAGGTAATTTCCGAGATGGAGCTACGGGCTATGCTGAGGACCGCTTCCCACGAGGGGATCATCGGTGCGGAGGAGAACATCATCCACGAGCAGGTGTTCTACTTCTCCGATAAGCGGGCGTTCCACCTGATGACCCACCGCACGGACGTGGAGTGGGTGGACATCAGCAAGCCGAAGGAGGAGGTGGTCAATGACCTGCTGGCCACCCGACATAGCAGGGTGTTGGCCTGTCGGGAGAAAATTGATGACTTCGTGGGAATCATCTCGATGCGCGACCTCCTCTTGCGATTGAACAAAAATGAGCCGTTCGAGATAGAGGATTTGATACTTGAGCCGATCATCGTGCCCAATACCATTCGTGCGCAACGGGTGTTGGATTACTTCAAAAACAACTACAAGTTCGTGGCCGTGGTGGTGGACGAGTACGGTAGCCTCGACGGGATCATCACCATCCACGATATCTTTGAAAACCTGGTCGGTGAAATCCCCGATGAGACGGAAGGGGAACGAACGGAACCGTTGCTCTTCATGAGGGATGAACACTCGGCGCTGGTGAGTGGCGATGCCCCAATAGAGATTTTGACCCAGTTTAACGATGATTTTATCGTCGATTTCGAGAAGATTGACTACTCGACAGTTGCAGGCTTCGTCTTTGCGTGCATGAACAAGATACCCGGTACGGGCGACCGGTTCAAGTACGAGAATATGCTGTTCGAGATCGTGGACCTGGATGGCAATAAAATAGATAAGGTATTAATTACAAAACAGATAGATGAAATAGAACGAGAATAAGATAATCGATGAACGGTAGGATGTATGTTATAAAACACATTTTATAATTAGGAAGCATCAAAAATCGGTGTTAATTTTACATGTTATTAAAGAATCAATCTTCATCGCTATCTTATTTTTAAAAACCAAGAACAACATGGGCAATTTGTGTGGTCAATCCGGTTTGTTGTTCGATGCTTTTGTGAAAACGGTAGACGGAAAGCAAACCGGATTGTATGTGCTCACCAACCCTTCCGGGAGTGAGGTGGCAGTGACGAATTACGGGGCGATAATCGCCTCGATTTTAGTACCGGACAAGAAGGGAAAGATGGTCGACGTGGTGCTGGGGCACTCCTCCATAGACGATTACCTGTCCTCTCCGGAACCCTACTTCGGGGCGGTATGCGGCCGTGTGGCCAACCGAATCGCCAAGGGGCGATTCACCCTCGAAGGCAAGGAGTACCGGCTGGCGGTGAACAACGGCCCCAACGCGCTGCACGGGGGTATCAAGGGGTTCAACGCGGTGGTGTGGGATGTGAAGAAGGTGACCGAAAACAGCATCGAGCTTTTTTACCTGTCGCCCGACGGTGAAGAGGGATACCCCGGTAACCTGTCGGTAACCGTGACCTATACGCTAACGGATGACAACGCGTTGGAGATCACCTACGAGGCTGCTACCGATAAGGCTACCATCCTGAACCTCACCAACCACTCTTTCTTTAACCTGTCGGGCGAGGGAGATCCCTCCGTAGGTGACCACCTGTTGACGTTGAACGCCGACACCTACCTGCCTACCGATGAGACGGCTATTCCGTACGGTCCGGCGGAGCCCGTGAAGGGTACGCCCATGGACTTCACGGAGGCTCACCCGATCGGTTCACGTATCGATGACGATTTCCAGCAGCTCCATTTCGGGAAAGGGTACGATCATACCTACCTCCTCAACAAGGTCGAGGAGGGTGAATATAGCCGCGTGGGCTCCTGCTACTCCCCGAAAACGGGCATAACGATGGAGATGTATACCACCGAGCCGGGCGTGCAGCTATACTCGGGAAACTGGCTGTCGGGCAGCTACATCGCGAAGAACGGGAACCGGTACCCCGAGCGCTCTGCCGTCTGCTTCGAGATGCAGCACTTCCCGGATAGCATCAACCAACCCGGTTACCCTTCGGTCGTGCTGCAACCCAACCAGATATTCAAATCGAGGAGCAGCTACAAGTTCTCGGTTTAAAACGGGCTCATGGTTTGAACCATATGCCGTTCGCCTCCTGTTCGCCTCGAAGGTGGGAAAACAAACATAGTGGGAAAACAAACACAGTGGGAAAACAAACAGGCTTTATAGACTAACTAAAATAATTAACTAACTAATTAATTCATGTATTGATATGACAAAGAAACAGAACAAAAACATCGTGGCCATTATCACCATGATGTTCCTTTTCGCCATGATCTCGTTCGTGACGAATCTCGCGGCGCCTATTGGCGTGATCTGGAGTAGCAAGTTCGAAGGTTCCAACACGTTGGGGATGCTTGGGAACATGATGAACTTCGCGGCCTACCTGGTTATGGGTATCCCTGCCGGGAAGCTGTTAAGTAGGATAGGCTACAAGAAAACGGCGCTGGTTGCTATCGCGGTTGGTTTTGTAGGGGTCTTCGTTCAGTACCTCTCTGGCGTGGTAGATCCCAGCAGCATCTTCTTGTCGCTGCCCGCGAACTTCATCGTTTACCTGTTGGGTGCCTTTATAGCCGGTTTCTCCGTTTGTATGCTGAACACGGTGGTCAACCCCATGCTGAACCTGTTGGGTGGTGGTGGCAAAAAGGGGAACCAGTTGATTCAATTGGGTGGTACGTTCAACTCCCTCGCGGGTACGCTGACCCCGATGCTGGTGGGTGCGTTGATTGGTACCGTTACCAAAGATACAGCCATCTCTAATGTGAACCCCGTTCTATACATCGCGATGGGTGTCTTCGTGGGCGCTTTTATCATCCTCTCGTTTATTCCTATTAAAGACCCCGAGCAGAGCAAGTCGGGCAAGAAGGTGGTATACGAGAGAAGCCCATGGGCTTTCCGTCACTTCGTGCTGGGGGCAATCGCTATCTTCGTCTACGTGGGTATCGAGGTAGGGATTCCCGGCACGCTCAACTTTTACCTCTCGAACACTACCGAAATGGGAGCTTGGGTAGATGCACCTGCCAACGCGGCCACTATCGGGGGCTTCGTGGCCGGAACTTACTGGTTCCTCATGTTGGTTGGTCGTTTTATCGGGAGCTTGATCGGCGGTAAGGTCTCCAGCAAGGCAATGCTCACTACCGTTTCGGCGATAGGGATGTTGCTGATTATTGGGGCAATTATCGCACCGAAGACTACCACGACCCTGATGCCGGTATTTACCGGTTCGTCGTTTGCCATGACCATGGTGCCTCTCAGCGCACTGCTATTGGTGTTGTGCGGGTTGTGCACCTCCATCATGTGGGGAAGTATATTTAACCTGGCGGTTGAAGGCCTCGGGAAATACACGGAGGCAGCCTCGGGCATCTTCATGATGATGGTGGTTGGTGGTGGGGTTCTCCCGCTGGTTCAGAACTGGGTGGCCGACAATTCCACCTACATGCTCTCCTACATCGTACCGCTCATCGGGCTCGCCTACCTGCTTTACTACGCGTTGATCGGATCGAAAAACGTGAACACCGATATTGTGGTGACTGACGAGGAGTAAGTTGACGGCAAAGGTGAAAGTTGTGGATTGTAAAACGTGAAGCGACAATATGAATCGTGAACGTTGCTAGTAAACTTGAAAAATTTTGTAGATAAGTATGACGAAACAAGAAGTAATTAAAAAATATCAAGAGAAGTTTGGTAACTATACTCCCGAAGTTTACACGTCCCCCGGGCGTGTAAACCTCATCGGGGAGCACACCGATTATAACGGGAGCTTTGTCTTCCCGGGGGCGATTGATAAAGGGATGATCGCTGCCATTCGCTTTAACGGTACCGATAAGGTGAGGGCATACGCCATTGACCTGGACGAGTACACGGAGTTTGGATTCAACGAAGAGGACCTGCCCAAAGAGGGGTGGGCAAAGTATCTTTTCGGTGTCTGCCGGGAGATCATCAAGCGTGGGAAAAGCCTCAAGGGGTTCGATACCGCCTTCGCGGGCGACGTGCCACTGGGCGCTGGGATGTCCTCCTCGGCCGCGATCGAAAGCACCTACGCGTTTGCCCTGAACGACCTGCTCGATTTGGGAATCGACAAGTTCGAGTTGGCACGCATCGGGCAAGCCACCGAGCACAACTACGTGGGGGTCAAGTGCGGCATTATGGACCAGTTCGCCTCCCTTTTCGGGAAGGCGGGACACCTGATCCGCCTCGACACCAAGACGATGGAGTACGCGTACTTCCCGTTTGATCCCAAGGGGTACAAGCTGGTGCTGCTCGATACGCTGGTGAAGCACGAACTGGCATCGTCTGCCTATAACGATCGTCGCCATTCGTGCGAAAATGCCGCGGCTACCATCGCCAAGCGCCATCCCGAGGTGGAGTTCCTGAGGGACGCCACCATGGAGATGCTCAACGAGGCGAAGGACGATATGCCGGCGGAGGATTACAAGCGTGCGACCTACGTGATCGAGGAGACGCAACGGGTGCGGGATGTGAGCGACGCGCTGGAGCGGGGCGATTACGAGACCGTTGGGCAAAAGATGTACGAAACGCACCACGGTATGAGTAAGATTTACGAGGTGAGCTGCGAAGAGCTCGACTTCCTGAACGATGTGGCCCGGGAACATGGTGTGACCGGTTCGCGCGTGATGGGAGGCGGTTTTGGCGGCTGTACCATCAACCTGGTGAAGGATGAGCTGTACGACTCGTTTATCAAGGACGCGAAGGCGCAGTTCAAGGCCAAGTATGGTCACGAGCCTAAAGTGTACGACGTGGTAATCAGAGATGGAGCACGGAAACTTTAAGTTGCCATTTCACACGTCTTTCTATTAACCCGTCTATGACGCTTGTTGTGGCGGGTCGTTGAGAAAGGGGAATGCTTCGCGGGTCTGTAACCCGTTGGCCCCTCAAGATCGGGCAGGCGGGTGAGTTTGATTACTCCGGTTCGCAAGCGCTGAAAGCGATGCGAGAAGAGGGCATCGAAACGGTGCTTATCAACCCCAATATCGCCACCATACAAACCTCTGAGGGGGTGGCTGATACCGTTTACTTCCTGCCCATCACCCCTTACTTCGTGGAGAAGGTGATCGAGAAGGAACGGCCGGATGGTATCCTCTTGGCGTTTGGCGGTCAGACCGCGCTCAATTGCGGTGCCCAGCTCTACTTGGATGGTACGCTTGACAAGTACGGCGTGCAGGTGTTGGGTACCTCGGTGGAGGCGATCATGATTACCGAGGATCGGGATCTGTTCGTGAAGAAGCTTGATGAGATCGACGTAAAGACACCGGTATCGCGAGCTGTGAACAGCCTGGAAGACGCGCTGCAGGCTGCTCGCGATATCGGTTACCCGGTCATGGTCCGTTCGGCGTACGCGCTGGGGGGACAGGGGTCGGGCATCTGCACCAACGAGGCTGAGTTTACCGAGCTGTGCGAAAGCGCACTCTCCTTCTCCGATCAGATTTTGGTAGAGGAGAGCCTGAAAGGGTGGAAGGAGATCGAGTTCGAGGTGATCCGCGATAAGAACGACCACTGCTTCACGGTAGTCCCGATGGAGAACTTCGACCCGCTGGGGATCCACACGGGTGAAAGCATCGTGGTGGCACCCATCATCACCTTGAGCCGTGAGCAGGTGTCGCTGCTGGAAGAGATCGCTCGCCGCGTGGTGCGCCATATCGGCATCGTTGGGGAGTGCAATATACAATACGGTTTTAACGCCGAGACCAATGACTACCGCGTGATCGAGATCAATGCCCGGCTGAGCCGTTCATCGGCGCTTGCCTCCAAGGCATCCGGTTACCCGCTCGCCTTCGTGGCAACCAAGCTGGCACTGGGGTATACCTTGGACCAGGTTGGCGAGATGGGAACCCCCAACTCAGCCTACGCGGCACCGGAGATCGACTACATGATCGTGAAGATACCTCGCTGGGACCTGAACAAGTTTTACGGGGTAAGCCACCATATAGGCTCCTCCATGAAGTCGGTAGGCGAGATCATGTCGATCGGTCAATCGTTTGAAGAGGTCATTCAAAAGGGCCTCCGCATGATCGGCCAAGGGATGCACGGTTTCGTGGGTAATTACAACATTACGTTCGATGACCTCGATGACGCCCTGTCGAAGCCGACCGACTTGCGTATCTTCGCGATTGCCGACGCGCTGGCCAAGGGGTACTCGGTGCAGCGAATCGCGGAGTTGACCCAAATTGACAGGTGGTTCCTGGAGAGGCTCGAAAATATACACGCTTTCACGAGGGTGCTTAAGGGGTACAGCAAGATAGAGGAGCTACCCAAGGAGGTGGTTCGGGAGGCGAAGCGGTTGGGCTTCTCCGATTTCCAGGTTGCCCGGTTCGTGGAAAATCCCCAGGGTCCCATGGATGAGTCACTTATCCGGGCACGGGAGCATCGGAAACGGTTGAACGTGGTTCCTACCGTGCGCCGGATCAACACGGTGGCCTCCGATCGCCCTGACGAGACGAACTACCTCTACTTCACTTACGGCGAGGGGGTGGGGAACCCGGTTAAGCGAAACAAAGAGAAAGAGGCGGTGGTGGTTTTGGGTTCCGGTGCCTACCGCATCGGCTCATCGGTGGAGTTCGACTGGTGTTCGGTGAACGCGGTACATACCGCTCGCGATCTGGGTTACGAGTCGGTGATGATCAATTACAACCCTGAGACGGTATCGACCGACTACGACATGTGCGACCGGCTCTACTTTGACGAGCTGAGCTTCGAGCGGGTGCTTGACGTGGTCGACATTGAATCTCCGAAAGGGGTCATCGTATCGGTAGGGGGGCAGATACCCAACAACCTTGCGATGAAGTTGCACCGGCAGCATGTCCCCATCCTGGGTACTTCGCCCGTGTCGATCGACCGTGCAGAGAACCGGCATAAGTTCTCGGCGATGCTGGATGAGTTGGGGATCGACCAACCCCGCTGGAAGGAGATGAGCAGTTTCGAGGAGATTGACGCGTTCATCAACGAGGTGGGTTTTCCTGTACTGATACGCCCCTCGTACGTGCTATCGGGTGCGGCCATGAACGTCCCGAGCACGTGGAGTTCGCGGGGGTTCACTCGGGCGATGCGACACTGGTCTTCCCGGCACAGAAGGTCTATTTTGAAACCTTGCGGCGGGTGAAGCGGATCTCGAAGCGGATTGCAAGAGAGTTAAACATTAGCGGACCCTTTAATATCCAGTACCTG
>JAMNYO010000022.1 GCA_023622765.1 Bacteroidota bacterium
ATAATAGTCATGACAAACAAAAATCGCATTTCGTTTTCATAAACATTCCAGTAAACATGTTAAAAAATCGCATTTCGTTTTTAAATTTACTCGCATTTCGTTTTTGCGATTATAAAATAACCCGCGGGAAACAGTTCCTATGAAACGAAAAAAACGTATCTTCGCGGTACTGACTCATTATTACACCTAACTCGAAGAAGAGAGATGACAACAGACTTGAAACAGATTGGGGAACGGATTAAAGGGTTGCGCGACGCGATCGACCTAACCCCCGCGGAGATGGCCCAAAGGCTGGAAGTGGATCTTGAGGATTACCTGAGATTCGAGAGCGGGGATGAGGACATTTCAGTTTCGTTCCTGCAAAGGATTGAACGTGAGTTTCACGTGGATATATCCACGCTGATGTTTGGCACAGAACCACGGATGAATGCCTACTTCATCACGCGAAAAGATAAGGGAGTAAGCGTGGAGCGGGTATCGGCCTACAAGTACCAATCGCTTACCTCCGGCTTCACCAACAACGTGGCCGAAGTGTTCGTGGTAACGGTAGAGCCTAAACCGGAGGAGGAGGACTTCTACAAGAACATTCACGCGGGACAGGAATTTAACATGATCCTGGAGGGGAGCATGGTGCTGAACATCAACGGGAAGAATCTAGTGCTGAGACAAGGCGACAGCATCTACTTCGATTCATCGCTACCCCACGGGATGAAGGCGATGAACAACAAGCCGGTAAAATTCCTGGCCGTGATCCTTTACCCGTGATCCTCTACCGGTACTCATTTTCCGGCATTCCTTTGCTACTATTTGAAACAATTAGGTTATCATGATAAAAAGATTTGTAAAGAGAACATCGTTCGCTGACCACAAAGACTTCGTGCAAAACTACCGCATCGAGGTTCCCGAGAACTTTAACTTCGCGTACGATGTGGTGGACGAGTGGGCTAAGACCGAACCAGGTAAACGGGCGCTCTGCTGGACTAACGACAAGGGGGCGCACCGAGACCTCACTTTTGTTGAGCTCAAGGAGCTTTCCGACCGAACGGCCGCCTTCTTCCTATCCATCGGGATCGAGAAGGGTGATCGGGTGATGTTGATTCTGAAGCGAAACATCGAGTTCTGGCCAACCATCTTGGCGCTCCACAAAATAGGTGCCGTGACCATCCCGGCCACGAACCTGCTGACCGATAAGGACATCGTCTACCGCAACAACGCGGCTGGCGTGAAGGCAATCGTGACCGCTAACGATGAGCTGCTCATCCAGCATGTGAACAGCGCCATGAAAGATTCCCCCACCGTGACGCTCCGCATCGTGACCGGCGACACGGTTCCCACCGGGTGGATCGGTTTACAACAAGGGATGAAAGATGCCCCCCCGTTCATGAGACCGGAGCAGATAAACGACAACAGCGACACCATGCTCATCTACTTCACGTCCGGTACCACGGCGCAACCTAAGATGGTGATGCACGACTTCACCTACCCGTTGGGGCATATCACCACCGCCAAGTATTGGCACAACCTGCACGAGAAGAGCGTTCACCTGACGTTGGCCGAAACGGGTTGGGCTAAAGCAGTATGGGGCAAACTTTACGGGCAGTGGATCGTGGGTGCCTGCGTCTTCGTATATGACTTCGAGGGGCGTTTTATCCCAAGTGATGTACTAACCATGATGGCGAAGTACCGGGTGACCTCGTTCTGTGCCCCACCCACCATCTTCCGTTTCCTGATAAGGGAAGACCTGAGCCAGTACGACCTGTCGGCGCTGGAGTACTGTACCACCGCCGGAGAGGCTCTCAATCCTTCGGTTTTCGAGGCGTTCCGGCAAAAGACCGGCATCAAGATGATGGAAGCGTTCGGTCAAACAGAAACGGCCCCCACCATCATCACCTTCCCCTGGATCGAACCCAAGCCGGGAGCGATGGGGGTACCCAACCCGCTATACAAGATGGACCTGTTGACGCACGATGGACGTTCGGCCGAAGATGGTGAGCAGGGCGAGATTATCTTCCACACCGACGAGGAGTTACCCCTGAGCCTATTCAAGGGCTACTACCGGGACGAGGAACTCACCCGCTCGGTGTACGACAACCATATTTACCGCACCGGCGACATAGCGTGGCGCGATGAGGATGGGTACTACTGGTTCGTGGGGCGAACCGACGACGTGATCAAGAGTTCCGGCTACCGCATCGGCCCGTTTGAGGTGGAGAGCGCCGTGATGACGCACCCGGCCGTGGTGGAGTGTGCCATCACCGGGGTTCCCGACGAGATCAGGGGGCAAATTATCAAGGCGACCATCGTGCTTGGAGCGGAGTACAAGTCGAAGGCGGGTGATAAGCTGGCCAAAGAGATTCAAGACCACGTGAAGCGGGTGACGGCACCCTACAAGTACCCCCGCGTGATCGAGTTCGTGGATGAACTTCCCAAAACGATTAGCGGGAAGATTCGCCGCGTGGAGATTCGTGAGAAAAGTGCATTAAGTAAACAAAAATAAAAAAATCGTATGAAACGAGCATACCTATTTCCAGGTCAAGGAGCCCAGTACGTGGGCATGGGGCAAGAGTTGTACGAAACTTCTTCTCTAGCGAAAGAGTGGTTCGAGAAGGCGAACGACCTTTTGGGTTTCCGGATTACCGACGAGATGTTCCACGGTACCGACGAGTCGCTCAAGCAAACCAAGGTGACCCAACCGGCCATTTTTCTCCATTCAGTGATACTGGCCAAGACGTTGGGCGAAGCGTTTAAACCCGATATGGTAGCCGGCCACTCGCTGGGTGAACTCTCCGCGATAACGGCTGCCGGCAGTCTGTCGTTTGAAGATGGACTGCGCCTGGTACGTATCCGCGCGTTGGCCATGCAGAAAGCGTGCGAAGCCCGCCCATCGACCATGGCCGCGATCCTTGGCATGGAAGACGAGAAGGTGGAGGAGGTCTGCGCGTCAATTCAAGATGTGGTTGTACCCGCCAACTACAACTGCCCGGGTCAGGTCGTGATTTCCGGGACCTACACCGGGGTAGACAGCGCATGTGAACAGCTGATAGATGCCGGTGCAAGGCGGGCGATCCCGCTGAACGTGAGTGGTGCCTTTCACTCACCCCTGATGAAGCCAGCTCAGGAGGAATTAAGGAGGGCCATTGAAGAGTTGGAGTTCCGTACACCCACCTGCCCCGTTTACCAAAACGTGTCGAGCCTCGACGAGACTGATCCGGAGACGATCAAAAACAACCTAATAGCACAACTCACCTCACCGGTAAAATGGACCCAATCGATACAACGAATGATCGCCGATGGTGCCACGGAATTCATTGAATTGGGTCCAGGAAAGGTGCTTCGAGGATTGGTTTCCAAAATCGATAGAAACGTAGCCACATCGGGGTTAAGTTGAAACAGATGAAACAATCGAACAACTCACTTTAACACCTTACAGGTAGTTGATCGCATGACCCTCCTCGATGGGCGAAAGCTATAACTCTCTTTCTATGTATGTATGGATAACGATATAAAAAATAACGTGCTGTTTGCCCTCGCGGCATTGCTGGAGGCGAACCGAGGAAAAATCATGGAGGCCAATGAGGCAGATGCTCTAGCGTTTCCCGATATGGACGCATCCATGAAAGATAGACTGAAGGTGGACGACCGCAAGATTGACGGGATGATCCGCTCCCTTGACGAGGTGGCCAAGATGGCAGACCCGGAGGGGAGGATCCTTTACGAGTTCGAGCGGCCAGACGGGCTGCAGATCTTGAACCGCACCGTGCCGTTCGGTACCATCCTGATCATCTACGAATCGCGACCCGATGTGACCATCGAGGCGGGAGCCACCGCTTTCAAGGCGGGGAACAAGATCCTGTTGAAGGGGGGTAAGGAGGCTTTCTACACCAATAGCCTGCTGACCGCACTATGGCAAGAGGCACTTCAACAAAATGGAGTAGATAAGCATTGGGTGGAGTACCTGAGCCTCTCCCATGCTGAAACGCAACGATTGATTAAAGAGAACACGCGAAAGGTTCACTTGATTATCCCCCGGGGAGGGGAGGGGTTGATCCGATTCGTACGGGAGAATGCCACGGTACCCGTGATTGTGAGCGGACGGGGCAACAACTTTCTTTACATCGATGAAGCTTCCGATTTCGAGATGGCTATCCAACTGGTGCTGAACGGGAAAAGCAGGATCAGCGTCTGCAACGCGATCGATAAGGTGCTGTTACATAAGAATCTTCCCAACCTAAAAGTGAAACTGAACGGGCTGATCGACCAAGTTGTCCAAAAAGGGATCGAGGTGTGGGGTCACCGCGAGGTCGTCCAGTTTGACGGGCGTATCCAGGTGGAAGAGAATGAGGCCACGCTCTATGAAGAGTACCTGGCTCCCAAGCTGTACCTTGCCTTGGTGGATGACATGGGAGAAGCCATCGGGATGATCAACCAGTACTCCGGAGGACACACGGCGGTCATCGTCACGAGCAACGCCGTGAAAGCCAATCGGTTCATGCAGGAGGTGGATTGCGCAGCCGTCTACCACAATGCCTCATCACGTTTTACCGATGGGGGACAGTTTGGCGTGGGGGCGGAAATAGCCATCAGCACGCAAAAGCTCCACTTCCGTGGCCCGCTGGGGGCGAACGAGCTGGTTACCAATAAGTGGTTCGTATATGGGAACGGACAAATCAGGGAATAATAATATGAAGAAGAAACTGATTCTGAAAGTTGGATCGTCCACGCTCACGGCTGGTACCAACCGCGTATCGTTCGCGGTGATCGAGGCGTTGGCGCGGCAAGTCGTAGAGCTAAAGAGAGATCACGATATCGTGATCGTCTCGTCGGGCGCCATCGCCACGGCCCGCCAGTTCGTGGAGATCAACGGGTTCAACAAGCAGGTTGACTCCAAGCAGGCGTTGGCTGCTATAGGTCAAACCAAGCTGATGGAGATCTACGACACCATCTTCAGCTCATTCGGCTTGAACATCGCTCAGGTATTGCTGACCTACCGCGATTTCGAAAACCCGGAAGCCAACGAGAACACCCGGAATACCATCCGCCGCTTGTGGCAGGTGAATTACATCCCCATCGTGAACGAGAACGACACCGTCGCCATCGAGGAGATCATGTTAGGGGACAACGATAAGCTTTCGGCGTTGGTCGCCGTTATCACCGAGGCCGATTTGCTGGTGTTGATTTCCGATATTGATGGCATCTTCGATCGCAATCCTCACCTCCACCACGACGCTCACCTCATCGACGAGGTGAACGACCTGGAACAGGTGCGCTCCTATATTGAAGAGAAGAAGTCCACCCTTGGTTCCGGGGGGATGTCATCCAAGGTACACGCCGCGGAGATTTGCATGGAGCACGGGATCGAAATGTGGATCGTGAACGGGCAACGCCCCAGTTGCATTATCAACGCGATGCAGAAGCAAATCCCGTTTACCCGGTTTAGGAAGAATAGGTAATTCAAGTGAACTATTTCGTTAAGCCAAACGGGCAGAAGACAAGTTCACTTGGATTATGCCGTGGCGAGAAATAGTCTAACTTTAGTGAACTGTTTCGTTAAGCCAAACGGGCAGAAGACAAGTTCAC